>QBVD01000091.1 GCA_003058525.1 gamma proteobacterium symbiont of Ctena orbiculata
CAATCGACTCTGCTGGAGCTGTTTTTTTACCCAGCAAGGCAGAATGAGCGAGGTTTAGCCGTGCTAAATGAGCGAATGATAACGCCGCTGGGTGGAAAAACAGCCCCAGCCCTTCGGGTTGTGCCTGAAAATGCGCCACTCGGCGTTGCTCGTCACTCATTTGGAATCACCAAACCTCACTCCTCGCGCCTTGATTGGCGCATTTTCAGACACAACAGAGCCGATTGGATTAGTGTTAACAGGCCCTAGCAGTCAACAAAGAGTGAGAGCAAACCATGTCACATCCCAATCCGACAGAGATCCATCTGCACAAGCAGTCCCGTGTTTTGGAAATCAGCTTCGACAATGGCAGTAAATTCAGTTATCCCGCGGAGTATCTCAGGGTATTTTCCCCCTCCGCCGAGGTGCAGGGCCATGGACCCGGGCAAGAGGTCTTGCAGGTCGGTAAAGAAGAGGTGAATATTGCCCATATCGATCCTGTGGGAAATTATGCCATCTGTCTGCACTTCGATGATGAGCACAACACCGGCATATACTCCTGGGATACGCTCTATCAGCTCGGCCTGAACTACGAGCGGAACTGGCAGGATTATCTGCAACGGCTGAAAACCGCCGGGTATGAGCGCAAAGCGCCCTCGGCTTAGACGGCAGACACTGGCGATGGTATAGATCCGCCTGGATACGGCTCCCTTAGACAGGTATAGATTGATGAAGGATGAGAAGACCACACATTTCGGCTATCAGGACGTTCCTGTCGGTGAGAAGGCTGGCAGGGTTCGCCAGGTTTTCGATTCGGTTGCCAATAAATATGACCTGATGAACGACTTGATGTCTCTCGGAATACATCGTCTGTGGAAACGCCAAACCATCGAGCTTTCAGGCGTGCGCATGGGGTATAGGGTATTGGATCTGGCTGCCGGCACTGGAGATCTTTCAGCAAGATTCAGCGGCCTGGTGGGTGATGACGGACTGGTGGTCTTCTCCGACATCAATGCCTCGATGCTGCAGGTCGGTAGAGAGCGCATGGAAGACCAGGGACGGGTCGGCAACTTGCATTATGTTCAGGCCGATGCCCAGCATCTGCCCTTTCCCGACAACCATTTCGATTGCGTCACGATCGGCTTCGGTCTGCGCAATGTCACCGATAAACAGTTGGCGCTGAATGCAATCTTCCGCAGCGTCAGGCCAGGGGGACGCCTGTTGGTGCTGGAGTTCTCCAAACCCACCCATCGCGCCCTTGAGAAGGTCTACGATCTCTACTCGTTCACCCTGTTGCCGAAAATCGGCAAACTGGTCACCGATGACGAGGAGAGCTACCGCTATCTGGCCGAGTCCATCCGCATGCACCCGGACCAGGAGACACTCAAGGGTATGATGGAGCACGCCGGCTTCGAACGCTGTGACTATTTCAATCTGACCGGAGGTGTTGTGGCAATTCATCGGGGCTATAAACTCTAGGGATTATCGATCGATGTTGCCCGCCAGCCCTCAGACAATCCCCCTCGCAGTGACACCGGATCGCAGGAAGAACCTGCCATGACCATTACTGCGGCACTCTCTGCAACCCTCGAGGCGCTTTTGAATCAGGCCATTCACCTCGATCCGGAGACTCCCGCCCGGCTCACACCCATGCATGGCAAGGTGATCCGGTTGGACCTGTTGGGTATGGGTACCCCCCTCTATCTCATCCCCGACCCCAACGGCATCCAGGTCCTGAATGATTTCGAAGGCCAGGCCGACTGCAGTTTGCGCGGTTCTCCCTTCGACCTGATGCGTATGCGCGGTACCAGACAGAGCGCGGACCAACTCTTCAAGGGCACTGTGGAGATTGAGGGTGATACCGCACTTGCACAGCAATTCGGCTCCCTCTTGGCTGATCTCGATATCGACTGGGAGGAGCAGCTTTCACGCGTTACCGGCGATATAGCCGCCCACGAAATTGGCAAGCTGGTGAAATCTGCGATCAGTTGGGGACGCTCAGTAAACAGAACCACAGAACAGAATCTTCAGGAGTACCTCCAGGAAGAGCTGCGCCTGCTTCCTTCTCGACATGAAATATCTACCTTTCTCGATGAGATCGACCGGTTGCGCGATGACGCGGACCGGCTCGAGGCCCGGGTACAGCGACTGAAGCAGCATCTGGATGATAAGGATAAGGCCTCGTGATACATCCCTCCCAGGCCATCCGGCTTATCCACATTAACCTTGTATTGCTGCGCCACGGCCTGGATGAGGTCATCCTCGCCACCCATCTGTTCCGGCCGATTCGATTTCTTATCTACCTATCTCCCTGGTTCTGGTTTCGCAAGGATCGCTCGCCCTATCCGGTCCGTATCCGTCGGACGCTGGAGGATCTCGGACCCATATTCGTCAAGTTCGGCCAAATCCTCTCAACCCGGCGAGACCTATTGCCCGATGACCTGGCGAATGAGTTGGCCAAGCTGCAGGACCGGGTACCACCATTCCCGGGAGAGAAGGCCAGAACCATAATCGAGAAGGCCTATGGCCGGCCCATCGACGAGCTGTTGGAGGCCTTCGATGAGCAACCGCTCGCCTCGGCGTCCATCGCACAGGTACATACAGCCCAGTTGAAGGATGGAAAAAAAGTGGTCGTCAAAGTTTTACGGCCACTGATTGAAAAAACCATCCGACGGGATGTGGATCTGCTCTACACCATCGCCCGGCTGGCTGAAAAATATTGGAAGGAGGGTCGTCGTCTGAGACCGGTGGAGGTCGTACAGGAGTATGAAAAGACCATATTCGACGAATTGGACCTGATGCGCGAGGCAGCCAATGCCTCCCAATTGAGACGCAATTTCATCAACAGTGACGTCCTCTATGTCCCGGAGGTCTATTGGGATCTGACCCGACAGAATGTATTGGTCATGGAGCGTATCAGCGGCACCCCCGTGGGTGACATCGATGCATTGCGGCAACAGGGCATCAGCATGAAATTGCTTGGGGAGCGTGGTGTCGAGATCTTCTTCACCCAGGTCTTCAAGTACAACTTCTTTCATGCCGACATGCACCCCGGTAATATCTTTGTCGAACCCAACGGCCGTTATATCGCTGTCGACTTCGGCATCATGGGAACCCTGACCGAGGAGGATAAGCGCTACCTGGCGGAAAATCTGTTGGCTTTCTTCAACCGTGACTACAAACGGGTGGCTCAACTCCATATCCAGTCGGGCTGGGTACCCGAAGTGACCCGGGTCGAGGAGTTCGAATCGGCTATACGCACGGTCAGCGAACCGATCTTCGAAAAACCACTGAGTGAAATATCATTTGGCCATTTTTTGCTCAGGCTGTTTCAAACTGCCCGACGATTTGATATGGAAGTTCAGCCGCAACTGGTATTGTTGCAGAAGACCCTGCTCAACATAGAGGGCCTGGGGAGGCAACTCTATCCTCAGCTCGACCTCTGGACCACCGCGAAACCGTTTCTTGAACGCTGGATGAGCGAGCAGATCGGACGCCGGGCCTTCGTCGGCAAACTTAAACAGAACCTGCCTGAAATTGCCGAACACCTGCCCGATCTGCCGAAAAAGCTGAATAAGATCATCGACGATGCGGCATCCGGCCGGCTTGAGCTCAAATGGAAATCAGATGAACTCGACATGCTGCACAAACAGCTGCGCCAAAACCACCGGAATACCATCACCACCATTGCTGGAGGGGCCATGCTGCTAAGCGGCTCTCTGCTGCTGGTATTTGGCAGTGGCGGATTGCTGCCAATAACCCTGGCCACCGTTTTGGGAACGGGGTTGGGTGCAGGTGGCTGTTTTCTGCTGATAAAAGGCTGGTTCGATACGGCAGACTGAATGCCATCGCAATCAGGCAATAACCACGAATTCCAACCCTTGGCGATAGTGGAAATTTGATCCATGATTATCTGTAGAGCAACAATAATTGGCACCCAGATCCAAGGAGTCAGCCATGTCACCTTCGACACCCCAAGATCCCTTTGATCGTTTGGCCTCAGCCTACGATAAAATGCTGGATGAGGTACACAAAGCGGCGGAGTCCGCCAGGGAGAATACCCTTCCAGGCATCAAGGAGTACTTGAAAGATGCCAGAGAGAAATTGATCGAACTGGGTGAGCTCAGCCGGGAGGAAGCGGAGAAGGTGTCTGGTTACATCGAGCGTGACATGAAGGATGCGGCCAACTACCTGCTGGAGACCGGTGAGCAGCTCTCCGCCTGGTGGCGCTTCGATGTGCAGCAGGTGGAAAACCGCTTGTTTGAAATGTTCACCGGGGTTGCCGATCAAACCAAGCTGGAGCTGGCGAAACTCGCCGAACGGGCCAGCCAATCGTCACTCTATCACACAGGCGAGGTTACTGGGCCCGGAACCCTTGTCTGCACAAGCTGTGACAAGGAGATACACTTCAAAAAAACCGGACACATCCCACCCTGTTCCGGCTGCAAGGGTACCGAGTTTAAACGCTCCTCAATGTCAAAGGGGTAGCGCAGCGAACAACGAGCAGAAAACGCTGATTCGGACATTATATTCTTGTGGCTGGCTAACGCAGCGGACAAGTAGAACGCGTAGTCCGTTTAGTTCGCCTCTTCTTAACAACCCTTCTCTCCTTTTTTCTGCTCCGTTTGGTTGAATTGGCACGCTTGATCGTCGGCACCTTGTGCATATTCACCGTACTGAAGCTGTCGCTATTGATAGTAGCCCGTCGGCTTCCAGGAGGAGGAGGGGATTGTGTGTAATTCAACTTGCCCTGCTCATCGTACCATTTATACATGGCGGCCTGAGTAGAGAATGCCGGGAGAAGCAGAAGAGGGCCGAAGATTAATCCTAAGTAGTAATTACGCCTATCCATGAAGCGTGATTCCTGTGTCACAGATCCATGTCAATTACCTTACTATTTTTAGGTATTTATGACAAACGAATATTATTCCCAAGCAACAGAAAGCATGACTTAGCTGTTTACAGTCACTACCCAAGTCTCTACTTTTTCCTGGACTTGGAACGCTTGGATTTAGTCTTTTTCACCGCAGTTTTTTTGCCGGATGAAACCTTTGCCGTCACTTTTTTCAACCCGGTGTTCTTGGGAGTCCTCTTTTTGGCCACTCCCTTTTTGTTGGCCGTCTTCTTTGCTTTTGCTTTTGCACGTTTTTTTACCGCTTTGCCACGCTGCCGTACAGCTGTTCGATCGGACTTGGCCGATACCTTGCCGCGTTTCTTGGCACTACCGGTTGTGCCTTTTGCCTTTTTCCCGGGTGACGGCCTTGAAGCAGCCTTTTTTGTCGCGACCCTCTTCTTTGCAGCCACTTCAGATTTCGGTGTCTTCTTTTTGCTTAGCTTCTTCTTGCTTGGCTGCTTTTTTACCGGCTTTTTCTGCGCAGTCCGATAAGTGCTTGATTTCTTTTTAGCCGCGCGTGACTTTGCCGCAGTCCGTGTGCTCGACTTCTTTTTGGAAGCCTTTTTCTTAACCGCTTGCCTGGCTGCCGGCTTTTTTTTGCTTGTCTGCTTTCTGGCCGCCCGTTTCGTTTCCGCCTTCTTTCGGGTCGCCTTTTTTTTCACTACCTTGTTCGGAGCAGGAACCTTGTCCTTCTTCTCCCGGCTTGCAACAGACACAGGAGCCACTGTCTCTTCAGCGGATCGGGCAGTTGCTTCTTTTAGTACCGGGCTCTTATCGCTCTCCTCTGTACGCTTCTCGGCTACCGGCTGAGCTTCAATCGAGGCATCCTGACCGGATTGCCGGCTTCCTTCATCGATCGTCTTGCAGATAAGCTGGAAAACCTGATGGATCTCGCCATTGCCGTCGATCTTGACCAATTTATCCTGCTTCCCATAGTGGGTGATCAGGGGCGATATCAGATGGTCGAAGACATGAATTCGACTGCTGACCGTCTCTTCGTTGTCATCCGACCTTTGGTGCAGGCGTCCACCACAAACATCACACACACCGTCAACAACCGGAGGGTTCCTATAGATGTTGTAGAGCAGTCCGCAACTGCGGCAGGTGCGCCGCCCCACCAGGCGCTCCATGAGGGTGTCTGTCTCAATATCGATCAGCAGAATCAGGTCTAAGGGTTGATCGATCTCGATCATCAGTTCATCGAGGGTCAGCGCCTGCAGGAGATTTCTGGGAAAGCCGTCCAGTACGAAACCATCCTGGAGTTCACTTTTCAGCAACCGCTCACGGAGCAGTGCCAGGACTATATCCTCTGTTACCACCCTGCCGGCATCCTGCAGTTCTTTTATTTCGAGACCCAGTGGCGTCCGCTTCAGCACAGCATTCTTCACCAGCTCGCCCGTCATCACTGGGGATAGGCCGTATTTATTTGCCAGCAGGTCTGTCTGTGTCCTCTTACCCGACCCCGGTGCCCCCAGTATTACAATTCGCATCCCCTGATATCTCCAACGCTACAAACAAAAAGTTGTTTTTCCTTTTATTACAGCCATTTAAGCTGGGCCTCATAGACATCTACGATATTTTTTCGCTTAATCAGGCCACCGCCGCTACAGGTACTCTTGATGCATATTTCCATTGTCAGATCCCTTTGTCGGGTGCATCAATTAAGAAAATCCATGGCTCCATCCAAGTTTTGCATTAGCCGCCAGCCGTGAGCTTGGGTAAGCTAATCCAAGATTTCCCGCAAAGTCAACGGACTTTGTGTACTAAACAGATCAATTAGATTATTCTTCTCTGCCTCATGCAGTGACCTAATGCAGAGTGGCCTTCATGCCTGAAATTCCAGATATAACAGAATCTGAACACTGGATCATCGAAACCACGTTGACTGAGCGTTACGGAGGTAAAGTTGAAACCCAGATCGCGGATGCCGAGATACGCCTGATGCCCTCCGATCGAGAGCTATCGAGCTGTCCGGTAATCTATTGGAATCAAGAGGACTGCAATTTCATTATTTTCAAAACCGGCAGCCGTAAATACCGCTGCCAGTTTTTCTACCGGGGCTATCAACAGTATGGCACCGGTGTCGACGAATACGACGACCTCACTGAATGCATCGTCTCCCTGCTGCAGGCCCAGGCCGATCATGCGGCAAGAGAGAGAGGTGACCTATAGAGGTCATTGATACCTACCCGGATTTTTAATAGATATCAATAAACTAAGGGGATCATACTAAATGACTGCAAAAAATGCCTTCTATGCCCAATCGGGCGGGGTCACCGCGGTGATCAATGCCTCCGCTTGCGGGGTTATCGAAACCGCCCGCCAACACCCCGATAAGATTGCCAATGTCTACGCCGGACGCAATGGCATCATAGGCGCGCTTACCGAAGACCTGATCGATACCAGCGCCGAATCGGCTGAGGATATCTCTGCTCTCAAACACACGCCTTCCGGTGGTTTCGGGTCTTGCCGTTTCAAGCTGAAGAGCCTGGAAGACAATAAAAGGGAATACGAACGCCTGATTGAGATTTTCAAGGCCCACAATATCGGCTACTTCTTCTACAACGGCGGTGGCGACTCGGCCGACACCTGCTATAAAGTCTCCCAGCTGTCTGAAAAAATGGGGTTTCCGGTACAGGCGATTCATGTACCCAAGACGGTTGACAACGACCTGCCGATTACCGACAACTGCCCGGGTTTCGGTTCGGTAGCCAAGTATATTGCCGTCTCCACACTGGAGGCCTCTTACGATGTTCGCTCAATGGCTGCCACATCGACCAAGATATTCGTGATCGAAGTCATGGGCCGCCACGCCGGTTGGATCGCCGCTGCCGGCGGCTTGGTTGAGGATAACGGCATACCGGTTGTCATTCTCTTCCCAGAGGTGGAGTTCAATCAGGAGAAGTTCCTCGCCAAGGTCGACGCCAAGGTCAAGGAACACGGTTACTGCTCGATTGTGGTCTCTGAGGGTTGTCACTGGCCAGATGGTAAATTTCTTGCCGAACAGGGTACCCGCGACGCTTTCGGCCACGCCCAGCTGGGCGGCGCCGCCCCCGTGGTCGCCAACATGATCAAAGATGCCCTGGGCTACAAATTCCACTGGGCTGTGGCCGACTACCTGCAGCGGGCCGCCCGTCACCTTGCATCGGCCTCAGATGTTGAGCAGGCCTATGCCTTGGGCAAGGCGGCAGTGGAGAAGGCATTGGAGGGTAAAAACTCCATCATGCCCACAGTGGTGCGCGAGTCTTCCAGCCCATACAAATGGAGTATTGGCGAAGCCCCTCTGAGTGAGGTGGCGAATGTTGAAAAAATGATGCCGATGGAGTTCATCACTGATGACGGATTCGGCATCACGGCCGCCTGCAAGGAGTACCTCTATCCCCTGATCAAGGGCGAGGCTTATCCTCCCTACACTGAAAACGGCATGCCAGACTATGTCACTATGAAGGGTGTGGCGGTACCAAGGAAACTGGATAGCTTTGTACTTTAATCTAAATCAATAGGGGCTTAAAAGCCCCTTTTTTTGTGCGCCCAACCCTGCCAGAATGGTCTGCTGATCGAAACCGGCCTGACCGGACCACGTCATGGCACAGGTGGTGTAAATGAATTGTTACCAGAACCCATTTCGTCTATCTCATTGGAGGATGTATAAGTGAACACAGAACTAATCTTCGCCCTAGCCTGTGCGGTTGCCGCGCTTGCCTATGGTTTCCTATCCGTAAAATGGATACTTGCACAGCCTGAAGGCAACGAGAAGATGCGAGAGATAGCCGGCGCCGTACAGGAAGGTGCCAAGGCCTACCTCAACCGCCAATACACCACCATCGGTATCGTAGGCGTAATCCTGTTCGTCATACTCTGGTACTTCCTCGGAACCGCGACCGCGATCGGTTTTGCCATTGGCGCCGTCTTCTCAGGTCTTGCCGGCTACATCGGCATGCACATTTCCGTTCGCTCCAATCTGCGCACGGCCCAGGCCGCCGACAACGGTATCAACGCGGCTCTGCAGATCGCCTTTCGCGGCGGCGCCATCACCGGCCTGCTGGTTGTCGGACTTGGACTGTTGGGTGTGGCCGGTTACTACGCCATTCTCATCGCCATGGGGGTCGAGGATCCTCTGCATCCCCTGGTCGGCCTGGCCTTTGGCGGTTCGTTGATCTCCATCTTCGCCCGACTTGGTGGCGGTATCTTTACCAAAGGCGCCGATGTGGGCGCCGATATCGTAGGCAAGGTCGAGGCGGGCATCCCCGAGGATGACCCCCGCAACCCCGCGGTTATCGCCGATAACGTGGGTGATAACGTGGGCGACTGCGCCGGCATGGCAGCTGATCTGTTCGAAACCTACGCGGTTACCGTGGTTGCAACCATGCTGCTCGGCGGTCTGCTGATGGCCGATGCCGGTACAGCACCGATACTCTATCCGCTTGTATTGGGCGGTGTCTCCATCATCGCGTCTATCGTCGGTACCTTCTTTGTCAAGGCAAAGGACACAGACACCAACGTCATGCCCGCTCTTTATAAGGGTTTGATCGTAGCCGGTCTCCTCGCCGCCATCGCCTTCTACTTCGCCACTGACATGATCATGGACGGAGTCGGCGGTTTCAACACCATGCAGCTGTTCGGTGCTGCCATGATCGGTCTGGTTCTGACCGCTGCGATGGTAGTGATTACCGAATACTACACCTCTACCGAATTCTCGCCAGTGCGTCAGATTGCCCAAGCCTCCACCACAGGTGACGGCACCAATGTCATCGCCGGCCTGGGCATCTCCATGAAGTCCACAGCTGCGCCTGTGATTGCGGTGTGTGCCGCAATCTGGGGTTCATACGACCTGGCGGGACTCTACGGCATCGCCATTGCGGCGACCGCCATGCTCTCCATGACCGGTATCATCGTTGCACTGGATGCCTATGGCCCGATCACGGACAACGCCGGCGGTATCGCCGAGATGGCGGAACTGGATGAAAAGATCCGCAATATCACCGATCCCTTGGATGCCGTGGGCAATACCACCAAGGCCGTCACCAAGGGCTATGCCATCGGTTCGGCCGGTTTGGCCGCCCTGGTGCTGTTCGCCGACTTCACCAGCACCCTGGAGCACGCAGGCAAGACCATCAGCTTTGAACTTTCCGATCCAGCGGTATTGATCGGTCTCTTCATTGGCGGCCTTGTCCCCTACCTGTTCGGTTCCATGGCCATGGAAGCGGTTGGCAAAGCCGCCGGCGGCATCGTCAACGAAGTGCGTCGCCAGTTCCGGGAAAAACCCGGCATCATGGATCACAGCGAGAAACCGGACTACGGACGCGCTGTGGACTTGCTGACCAAAGCGGCCATCAAGGAGATGATCATCCCATCGCTGCTGCCGGTATTGATGCCGATCGTAGTAGCCCTCGGCATCGGGTGGCTGATGGGCGGTGACGCCGGCGCCAAGGCGCTGGGCGGCCTGTTGATCGGCACCATCGTCACCGGCCTGTTCGTCGCCATCTCCATGACCGCCGGTGGCGGCGCCTGGGATAACGCCAAAAAGTACATCGAAGACGGCAACCACGGTGGTAAGGGTTCGGATGCCCATAAGGCGGCGGTCACCGGCGACACTGTAGGCGACCCCTACAAGGATACCGCCGGTCCTGCGGTCAATCCGCTGATCAAGATCATCAACATCGTTGCCCTGCTGATCGTACCTATTCTCTAGTCGAGACCGCAGAGTCAATTCACCAGGGGGAGCTTCGGCTCCCCTTTTTTCGTAACGGCCCATACCTGTTCGTACGGATAACTGACACAAAATTCACAAACCGTTAATGGGCGCCAATCACCGCAGACTAAAACAAACGCCACACCCGGACAAAAAACCGTTGATCCGGCTTTCCTGAATTGTGGTAATTGACGTTCAAGGCTGCCGTAAAAATTGCTTTATCACTCATCGGGCCCGGAAGCGCCGGTGCAGCCTGATTAGATGCAGAAACCCGGATAATTCCACAAATCCACTGTGGACATCAGTTTGAGTATTTAGCAATCTCACACTGGCTTTGGGCTAGACACCCGACGAGGTTATCCGTAATCTTCACACCTCACACGAATTCCGGCCCGCCTGCCGGAAATAATCAGCTACGATCAACCGCAAGGGTCTCAAATATGAATCTGGACCGAGTCTCCTCAGGAAAGAATATTCCTGATGAAATCAATGTCATTATAGAAATCCCGTCCAACGCCGATCCGGTAAAATATGAGGTGGACAAGGAGACAGGCGCCATGTTTGTCGACCGTATCCTGCGCACCGCCATGCACTATCCGGCCAACTACGGGTATATCCCACACACGCTTTCTGACGATGGAGACCCCTGTGACGTGATGGTGCCCACCGCTTTCCCGTTGATCCCTGGCTCAGTGATCCGCTGCCGCCCGGTAGCCGTTTTGAAAATGACCGATGAATCCGGCGATGACGCCAAGGTCGTTGCGGTGCCGGCGGATGACGTTTCAAGTCGTTGGAGACATGTCAAATCGGCGGACGACATGCCTGAGGAACTGATGGAACGCATTGCCCACTTCTTCGAACATTACAAGGACCTCGATGAGGGTAAATGGGTACGTGTTAAGGGCTGGGAAGGTGCCGAGGCCGCCAAAGAGGAGGTCAGCAACTCGGTACAGATGTACAAAGACGCACCGGAAAAACCGAACTTCTAAGCCATGAAGGACCGTTCATGGCTAACTATACTCACCTATGTCCTGGTGCCGCAGCGAGGAAGTAGCACGCGATGAAAATCTGCATTCTCTCTGACAGCCACGATCATATTCCCTTGCTGGAAGCAGCTGTTGAGGCGGCCAAGGCCGAGGAGGCGGAAGCGGTTGTACACTGTGGCGATGTGGTCGCGCCGAGCACCCTACACTGCCTGGACAAGTTTGACTTGCCGGTACATGTCATCCATGGCAACAATAGCGGTGATCTCTATACCCTGGGGCGGCTTGCAAGCCGGGATGAGAACAATATTCACTACCACGGCATGGATGCCGCGGTCGAATTGGCAGGGCGTAATATCTTTCTCGTCCACTATCCCCACTATGCAAGGGCCATGGCTGCAACCGGTGACTGGGACCTGGTCTGTTGTGGTCATAGCCATAAATTAAAGATTGAGCGACTCGTGAATATCAAAGGCGGTGTCACCCATTTGGTCAATCCCGGTACGATTGGTGGTGTCGGTAAATCACCGGCAACCTATGTCATGGCAGACCTGGAGAACATGACCTTTGAATCGCGAGAGGTTTCTAAGCAGATCGAGCTTGACGCTGGACAATAGGGCCTGTCAACACTGGTTCAGATCGGCTCTGTTTAGCCGGAAAAGCGCCAATCAAGGCGCACCCCAAGGGCACTTCCTTCGGGGCGCGAGGAGAGTCGTTTGGTAATTCAAACTCTGTTGTCTATGAACGACAGGAGCACTCATGACTGATTTCACTCACTTCAATGCCGCCGGTGAGGCCCATATGGTCAATGTCGGGGACAAGCCATCGACCAGGCGCAGGGCCATCACAGAGGGCCGTATCACCATGCAACCCGAAACCCTGCGGATGATTCTGGCAGGCAGCCATAAAAAGGGAGACGTGCTCGGTGTCGCCCGCATCGCCGGCATTATGGCCGCCAAGAGAGCGCCGGAACTGATTCCCCTATGCCACCCGCTTTCACTGACCAAGGTTGAGATCGACCTTCGTCCCGATGAGAGCGAGAATACAATCCACTGCCATACCCACGTGGAAAACGTAGGCCAGACCGGTGTCGAAATCGAAGCCTTGTGCGCGACCCAGATCACCCTCCTGACTATCTATGACATGTGCAAGGCCGTTGACAGGGGCATGATAATCAGCGACATTCGGCTGACGGAAAAGAGCGGGGGAAAGTCGGGCGAGTGGAAAAAAACCGACTAAAGTTAAAAACAATCCTGCCGCACTAAGTTGTACGGTTGCGTGATCCCTGTCACAATGCCGGGATTTTCTGTTGTCAAATCAGACATTACTCGCAGGCATAGGGAAGCAGTTATGAGCAAATTCGTAGAATGGTCCGACGCACTCAGTGTCGGCATTGAAGAAATCGATGAACAGCACAAGATGCTCGTCGAGCTCGTCAACAAGATGCATGAAGCCATTCATCAACGCCATGGCAGTGATGTAGTGAAGAGTATCCTGGGTGATCTGGCTGACTACACGAGGATCCATTTTGCGGTTGAAGAGAGCTTGATGCGAATCCTCAACTACCCTGGTTATGAAGACCATAAAGAGATACATGAAGAGCTGCTCCAGTCCGTGGCAGACCTGCAAGAAAAGGTAGCCACCGGCAAGACCGCGATCGGTTTTGAGCTGATGCACTTTCTCAAGACCTGGCTGACCAAGCACATCATGGAAGAGGACATGCAGTATAGCGGCTTTTTCATCAAGGCAGGCGCTCAACCCAGGTTGAGCAAAAAATCCTGGATCCAGCGACTCTGGAGCAGCTGACCCAAACAGCCACCATGGCATTTCGAGACCTAGGGCCTGTTAACACTAATCCAATCGGCTCTGTTGTGTCTGAAAATGCGCCAATCAAGGCGCGAGGAGTGAGGTTTGGTGATTCCAAATGAGCGACGAGCAACGCCGAGTGGCGCATTTTCAGGCACAACCCGAAGGGCCTGGGGCTGTTTTTCCACCCAGCGGCGTTATCATTCGCTCATTTAGCACGGCTAAACCTCGCTCATTCTGCCTTGCTGGGTAAAAAAACAGCTCCAGCAGAGTCGATTGGATTAGTGTTAACAGGCCCTAGTAGCAATGCCATGAATCCCTATTATCACCGGGCCCATTTCCTGAAAAGTGCGGCCCGACTTTCCCAATCCCCGACAGACAGCGGTTTCGAGGTGGCTTTTGCCGGACGCTCCAATGCCGGAAAATCCAGTGCCCTGAACACCTTATGCGGACAGAAATCTCTGGCACGAACCAGTAAAACACCGGGCAGGACCCAACTTCTGAATTTCTTCTCTTTGGACAGCGACCGTCGCCTGGTAGACCTGCCGGGCTATGGCTATGCCAAGGTCGCGGAATCGATCAAAAAAGAGTGGCAAAAGACACTGGCACACTACATCGAACAACGGCAATGTCTCAGGGGCATGATTTTGTTGATGGATATCCGTCATCCGCTGACAGCATTCGATCTGCAGATGTTGCAATGGAATACCTACCATGGCCTACCGACACACATCCTCCTGACCAAGGCCGACAAACTCAAGTCCGGCGCTGCCAAAAACACCTTGCTGAAGGTCAAAAAGGAACTCGGTGATCGCCCAGAGATCTCAGTCCAACGTTTCTCCGCATTGAAAAAACAGGGCATTGACGAGTGTCACCGGGTGCTGGACCTATGGTTCGAACTGGAATCAGATCCAAACACCCATCCATCCCGCTGACCACTGGCAGCTTTAAAAAAAGAAGGCCCCATCAGCCTAAGGGGAAAGACTGACGGGGCCGGATCTTCCCGGATGGGGTCACCGGGAAGGATGGGTCGCAAAGGGAGGAAAAGCGACCCTCGTCGTACGACTTACAGCTAGATAGACTGGTGATTTTATATAAAGTTCAATGTGCCTGATCCCAGTTGTCGCCGACCCCCACATCCACCAGCAAGGGCACTGCCAAACTGGCCGCCATCTCCATATGATTCGCAATAATGTCCTTTGCTTCAATGACATAGGATTCCTCGACCTCCAGCACCAGTTCATCATGAACCTGCATAAGAAGTCGTGCGGGCGGCGTGCTGGCCTCTATCCAAGCGTCTACAGCCAGCATGGCGCGTTTGATGATATCAGCCGCACTCCCCTGCATCGGCGCATTGATCGCCGTACGCTCCGCCGCCGTCCTGCGTTGATGATTTTTTGCGTTGATATCAGGCAGGTAAAGCCGGCGGCCGAAAAGGGTCTCGACATAACCCTGATCATGGGCCAGTTCCCGCGTCCGATCCATGAATGCCTGCACTCCGGGGTAGCGTTTGAAATAGAGATCCACATAGGCCTGGGCCGCGTTTCTCTCAATGCCCAACTGACGCGCCAGACCAAATGCGGACATGCCGTAGATCAAACCGAAGTTGATCGCCTTGGCAGAGCGCCGCTGCTCCGCAGTCACACGATCCAGCGGCTCGTCGAAAACCTCCGCCGCAGTAGCCCGATGGATATCCTTGCCTTCGGAAAATGCCCGTAGAAGCCCTTTATCCCCTGACAGATGGGCCATGATCCTCAACTCTATCTGGGAGTAGTCCGCTGCCAGCATCTTCCAGCCCGGTTGCGCTACAAATGCCCGGCGAATGCGCCTGCCCGCCTCTGAGCGTACTGGAATATTCTGCAGATTTGGGTCGGTGGAGGAGAGTCGTCCCGTTGCAGCCACCGCCTGATGGTATGAGGTGTGGACACGGCCGGTCTGCGGATTGACCATCTCAGGCAGTTTGTCCGTATAGGTCGACTTGAGCTTGGAGAGACCACGATGCTCAAGAATCACAGCCGGCAGCTCATGCCCCCGTTCCGCCAATTCGACCAACACCGATTCCGCCGTTGAGGGTGCCCCCTTGGGTGTCTTTGCAATCACCGGGAGTTCCAGTTCGCTGAAGAAGACCTCGCCAATCTGCTTCGGTGAACCCAAATTGAAACTGTGGCCGGCAAGGGAATAGGCCTTCTGTTCGAGTTGGTGCATGCTCTTTGCCAATTCGTCGCTCTGCTTGCGCAGCATACTGCTGTCGATAGCCACACCGGTTCGCTCCATCCTTGATAACACCGGAATCAACGCCACCTCAAGTTCCGTCAACAATGATGTTAGTAAAGGCTCACTTTCAAATTTCGGCCAGAAATAATCATGCAGGCGAAGGGTAATATCCGCATCTTCAGCCGCATATGGGGCGGCTAACTCCAGATCAATTTGATTAAAGGTCAACTGCTTCTTGCCTTTGCCGGCTATCGTCTCAAAGTGGATTGTCTCATGTTGCAGATAGCGCTTGGCCATGGAGTCCATGTCATGCCGAGTAGCCGTGGAATCAAGCACGTAGGATTCGAGCATGGTGTCATACGCAATACCTTGCATATCGACGCCGTACCGGGCCAATACACTCATATCGTATTTTAGATTTTGACCGACCTTTTTCAGCTTTGGATTCTCTAAAAGCGGCTTCAAGTGAGTAAGCACCAACTCACGTGACAGCTGCTTTGGCGCACCCGGATAGTCGTGACCGACAGGGACATACGCTGCCTCGCCAGGGCATACCGCAAATGAGAGCCCAACCAGTTCGGCCTGCATATAGTCGAGACTGGTGGTTTCCGTATCGAAGGCGAACAAGCCATCGGCCTCCAGCTGCGCGATCCATCTTTTCAACGCCGGCTCACTCAATACTGTCTCATAGTTTACTGAGGTTTGTTCCGCTGCCTGCTGTTGCTCATCCGTTTCCACGTCATCCAGGGTTGCCAGCAGGCGGTTCGATCCCATCCATTGATAGTGACGCCGTAATTCAGCACTGTCCCGCTCAGCCGGCTGGTAATCAGTTGGGCCCATTTCAAGGCTGACGTCGAGCTTTATGGTTGCCAGTTTACGGGAGAGCGGCAGTTGAGCCAGACTGGCGCGCAGATTCTCGCCGATCTTACCCTTGATCTCATCAGCATGAGTGATCAGATTATCCAGGGTGCCGTAGGTATTCAGCCACTTTGCCGCGGTTTTAGGACCACACTTCGGAACACCCGGTATATTATCGACCGTGTCACCCACCAGGGCCAGGTAGTCAATAATCTGGTCGGGCCTGACACCGAACTTGTCCATCACCCCCGCCATATCGGTGGTGGTCTCTGACATGGTGTTGATCAGCGTGACGCGTTCATTCACCAGCTGTGCCATATCCTTGTCACCCGTGGAAATCATAGTCTCTATGCCCTGTTCCGTGGCCTGTCGCGCCAAGGTACCGATCACATCGTCCGCCTCGACCCCGGGTACGACCAGCATCGGCAAGCCCATCGCCCGAATGATCGCATGCAGAGGCTCAATCTGGCCGCGCAGATCGTCCGGCATAGGGGGGCGATTGGCCTTATACTCCGGATAAATCTCATTTCTGAAACTGCCGCCGGGGGCATCGAATACGACCACCATGTAGTCAGGATCGAAATCGCTGATCAACAGACGCAGCATGTTCAGTACGCCGACAATCGCACCTGTTGGTTCACCATGTGAGTTACTGAGGTCGGGCAGGGCATGATAGGCGCGAAACAGGTAGGAGGAGCCATCGACCAGGACAAATGGGGATGATTTAGACATAAGCAGCGGAAAATCCATATAAAATTTTGCTTGAAGATAGTAGCTAAATCAGACCCTTTTGTCGCCAGTTTCACAAACCTGCAGAGTGGCCGCACTATGACCTACTATTTTTCTTGGTCTTTCTGAAAATCTGATCTATCTTTTTAGAGCATGGACTCAATCGAGCCCCTAAAACTATAAATGCATAAAAGCTACAACGAACGACCATCACCACTGGAGACGACCATGCCCGAAATGAACCCAATGGCTGTCGAGAACAGCAACACACCGGAAGGTTTCGATGAGTGGACCAAAGAGCAGGCGATTGCCCTGGCTTCGGAAGAAAACATCGAGTTAACTGATGCGCATTGGGAGATGATCCATTTCCTGCGCCACCACTGCGAAGAGCATGGCACCACCTGCAGCGCCAGACTGGTGCTTAAGGCGATGACAACACAAGTCAAGGATCGTGGCGGCAAAAGATATCTCTATACGCTCTTTCCAAGGGGCCCGGTAGTCCAAGCGTGTAAGATTGCCGGTATTCCACTGCCACCCTACTCATTGGACCTTTCCTTCGGCAGTGTGCACTGACAAAATTCTCAACACTTAAGCTTACAAGGGGCGAGCAGCCCCTTTTTTAATGCCAATCCGTTAACAGTACCTGCCAACTATTCCTCAAGATGTGGTCGCTTCGGTCGCAAACGAAGGAAACCAATAGATCCGGAACGATAATCACACCAAATAAACAGGGACAATAATAAGTCGGTACAGATTACCATGCTCAACTCACACTGCTTCAGATTGGATGCAGCGGATGAGGCCAATGAATGGCATACCCAGGCAACGGAACTGCTGATTCGTTACAACATTCCCATTACACCTGTTTGTTATCATGTTGCCTATGAGTATGCCACTCAGCGTCATGGCGAATTAACACGAATAGTCGATGCCCAGCTGAACAAAACCGGCCATCTGGACAGCCACTTTCTGTTTCATTTGTTTGAAAGTTTCTGCCTCGAGGGGGCTGAAAACGACAAGCTGGACGATCACATGGCTGACCTGCACAATCTGCTATTCAAGGTTCTCGAAGGGGTGACAAACAACTGTAGCCAAACCGATCTCTTCAGCGAGACCCTGCAGAATCAGAGCCATGCCTTGGATGCCAATCCCAGTCTCGAAGATCTGCGCGGCATAGCACAAACCTTGATGCAGGCAACCGCGCAAGCCATGCAAAACAATCGCATGTTGCAAGATCACCTTGAGTCGGCCGAAGAGCAGAGTCTGTCACTGCAATCCGAAGTGAAAAAGCTACGCGATGAGATATCCACTGACGCGCTGACAGGATTGTTCAATCGACGTGCGCTCAACAAACGTATGCTCGAACTGGTCGAGGCGCACAACGGCGCATCCACCCCTTTTTCCATTCTGATGCTTGATATTGACCATTTCAAACAGTTCAATGACAACTTCGGTCATGTGATCGGGGATGAAGTTATCCGTCGTGTCGGACTGATCATGAGAGACCAGTTGCGGGATGTGGACTTTCCCGCGCGCTATGGTGGAGAGGAGTTCACCGTGCTTCTGCCGGAAACGGATATCAGCCATGCAATGAATGTCGCTGAAACGATCCACCAGTCGGTTGCGAAGCTGATACTGATTAAAAGAAGCACAAAAGAGAAACTGCCATCGGTTACGGTTTCGGTGGGCGCTGCCAGCTATCGCCGGGGAGACAGTCCCGAAACCCTGCTGGAACGTGCTGATCAGGCCCTCTATCAGGCCAAAGAGGGGGGGAGAAACCGGATAGTCAGCGAAGCGGAAATCACCTATATGTGACCCCCTCACCTACACCAGTGAGCGATATCGGCTTTAAGCTGTTTCATATGCCGCGC
Organism: gamma proteobacterium symbiont of Ctena orbiculata; assembly: GCA_003058525.1. Classification (GTDB taxonomy): domain Bacteria; phylum Pseudomonadota; class Gammaproteobacteria; order Chromatiales; family Chromatiaceae; genus Thiodiazotropha. The sequence goes on from QBVD01000091.1 coordinate 19,027, forward strand.
ACGCGCTTGATCGCTCAGATAACGTCGCTCACCGTCATTGCCTAAATTATAGATACCTGTTGCCCGAAGATGGGAATTGTAGCGGTCTTTGGCACGCACGCAGTTCTGCTTGCGTTTTTTCCGCTCAGCCAGTTGTTTCTGCTTTGCCTCTTTCTTCTCCGCACGCTCCTCTGCATAGATATCCAGCATGCGCTGCATCTCCATCTGCCTGTCATGTTGTCCCGCCGTTGGCTGAGGACTCTGCTGTTCCCTGATCCTTATCTCTGCGGACTCCCCCGTCACCGGCCGGTCACTGAAGTGCACACGACCCTGCTCATCCACCCATTTATAGACCTCCGCCTGCAGTTGCAAGCCCGCCATCAACAGTACAAACAGCAGGGATTGCGTAAACAACCGTGGTAATTTACTTTTTGTATCCAACATCTGAGCAGCTCCTTGCAGATATATCTATCACCCTCGCGTCTTTACCGTTCCGCTTGTGGCGCGTATTGGCTAAATCACCGGCTTAAGGCCAGTCTACCTCAATGATGACATGTATCGTACTGAATGACTCGTTCTGAATTGAGCATTTGTGAATGGGGATAATACCCTTCCATATACGGCTTTCTGAACGACCGAAGATCAGCAGGGTGATGGAACTGAACCGGTTATGAGAACGGGTCTTCAAAAAAATTTGTCGGTCGTCTTGAATGATAAATGCCACTAACCCATTGAAAGACGAAACAGTATTGGAACCATCAGTAATTTCTTTTTTTGAGTGTCAGTTCTAACTATCTGATGCTGCCTAAGTAATGGACAAGCTAATATCCAATGATCACGTCATTCCGGCGCAGGCCGGAATCCAGATGCTCCAAACAATTGTCGACCGTCTCTTTCATTAAATAATACTGCTCGTCAAATCGGCTCCGGATACAAATCCCACCGGCCTGGGCTCAACGCTTCAATCGTTTTTATCTTCCACGCCAGCTTCCTATTCTTGATGGCTATTTCCCGCTCAATAGCGGATTCCATCGTCTCAAGCTTCTGATACCACCTCCCTGGATTCCGGCCTGCGCCGATGTAATGGTCTCCTCCCACCTCACGAATCGGCGTCACAATGCGCCATGATAGAAGTGTTCCAACTATCAAGGAGGCAGGAGAAGACCATGAACAAGAATACGACAATCGGTTTGGATCTGGCAAAGCATCTGTTTCATGTGGTCTGCTGTGACCAACGCGGAAAGCTGATCAAAAAGCGCATGCTCAGGCGATCTCAGGTATTGCCCTATTTTGCCAATCTAGCGGCATGCCGGGTGGGTATCGAGGCCTGCGCTGGTGCCCACTACTGGGCACGGGAGTTAGGTGCCCTGGGGCATCAGGTTAAATTGATTGCGCCGCAGTTTGTCACACCCTACCGGCGCGGCCA
>QBVD01000111.1 GCA_003058525.1 gamma proteobacterium symbiont of Ctena orbiculata
TGTCGCCATCGATCGCCGCACCGACGACCGCATTACAATCCTCCTGCAGCCGGTCGCTGAGCCTGCCGCTGGGACAGGCTTCGGCGATCACATCAATCAATGACAGAATATTCGGGTTGTCGCCACTGAAGGGCCTGAGAAGATCGGCAACCGGATTGGTGCTGGGTGCGGCATCGGCACTGCCCGACAGAACGATTCTTGATAGACCGTCACTGGTGTCGATGTTCAAGGCGCCAGATGCCGCTCCAGGGGATTGCGGTGTGAATACAACCTGGATGTCACAGCTGCTGCCAGCAGCGATCTCTGTTCCGCAATCGTTTGTCTGGCTGAAATCACCCTCGGTCGAGATGGAGTTGATCGTAAGGGGCGCACTGCCTTGGTTCGTGACAGACACAACCTGGGGTTGACTGGATGCATCAACAGTCCCGTCAGGAAAGGAGAGCTGTGTCTCGGATGTGACCAAGTCGGCGATCGTGGCATTCACACTAAGGGCCACTGTAGTGCTAACTGTGCGGCCAGCGTCGGTCGCGGAGATATCGAGTGAACCCGATACATCGCCTGCAGTAGTGGGCGATGCCATCACCGAGACGGTGCAACTCTGGTTGGCGGCAAGTGTGGTTGGGCAATCGTTGGATTGGGTGAAGTCGCCGCTACTCGAAACCGCCAGGTCCAGGAGCGATGAGTTGCCCGTATTTCTAATTGTGACGGTTTCTGCGCTGCTGGTGGTGTTTACCGGCGTATCGGGAAAGGCGATGCTGTCAGAGGATGTGCCCAGTACGCCACTTTGGGCGTTTGCCGTCAGAGAGATCGACTGAGTGGTAGTACCCTGTATGGCGGTACCACTTGCGGTCAATGTTCCGGACTGTGACCCTAAGCCTGTGGCAGTGACGCTGACCATGATGGTACAGCTGGTGCCGGCATTGAGGGTTGCCGGACAGTCATTGGTTTGCGAAAAAGGTGCCGTTGCCGAGATTGTACTGATATTAACTGCGTCATTGCCCGCGTTGGATAGGGGTACAGCTACTGGTTGGCTAGCTACACCTAATGGTACAGAGCCCAGATCCACGGCATTGCCATCTATTGCCAGATCACCGATCAGTCCCGTACCGCTGAGCAATACAGACGTGGTAAAAGGCAGGAATCCCATGCCGAGGACAATCGAACGATCGTGGCCGTCAAAAGTCAATGCGCCGGCTAACGGACCGGAAACTGAGGGATTGAACCTGACATCGACGGTACAGCTCGTCAATTCATCGAGAAGCGTCGGTAGGAAAGGACAAGTATTGTTGACGATTGAGAAATCGCCTGTTGCAGTGATTGATGTGAAATCGATAGCAGACGTGGAGTTGTCGTTATTGAACGTCACGGTCATGATGCCGCTGCCGGAGCCGACACCAATGCCGCCAAAATCCAAGCTTGCAGGTGTTACGCTGAATATTGCGAAAGCGTTCATAGAATACAGCAGCAAAAGAAGTACTGAGCTGTATTTCAGCTGGGTGACAAAAAGCTTACCCACTGGGGCATTTTTACCACAATCAGTCATTAGATATCCTCCCCGGATTCGATTTCTTTATTGTTGTCAGCCCTTGAGCCAATCAACCCTGCGGTATGAAGAAGAACTCGCCTGCTTCATGTCCCCCATGTTTGATAGGTGCGTACTCCGGAATCTGGTCGATGCCGAATTTCGAAGCTGTCTGCTGTACCTCTTTCGCCAGGTTACGGAACAACTTATAGGCCTCGAGAATAGAGTCGTTATCAGCCAAGGTTCTGAGAAAGGACTTGGCGAATACCGAATGTTGTCCGCCACCCTGATCGAGTACAGGTTTGAGGCCTCCCGAAGTCAACACGGTACGAGACCGGGTCTTCGCCATGACCTTCAGCCACTTGGTCTTGACCTCATCGGACATACCTGACTCCAATCGTGCCATGGATGAGCGAGTAAGGGAACCAGAATAACAGGAGTCGGCAACCACGAGTATATGCTTTGCCGACATGGCGTTGAGAATATCGGTGATGGCGATATTCGAGATCCAGTTAGTTGTACTGTTGGGTTCTGCATCCACGGGCAACCAGTAGCCGCGTAAATTCACTCTGTCCAATTCACCGTGTCCTGCATAATAGATAAGTAGATTATCATTTTCTGTCAGGGTCTCACGCAATTTATTGAGTGCCGAGAGCATGTCATAACGCGTGGCGTCGATCAGTGTGGTTGTCTGGAAACCATATTTTGTACGCAGTAATTCCGCGGTCTCCCTTGCATCGACACTGGCACTGAGGAGATTGGGAAAGTCATTGTACTGATTGTTTCCGATGATCAGCGCATGATAATTGCCGAAATCCACCTGTCCGGCGATCCGTCGGGTGGTGTTGCGGGAGTCACTGCTTGTATTCAGCTGCTCCTCTGCGCTACTGGCATAACGCAGCTTGGGTATGAGCAGAAACTCGAGGCTGGTATGTTGTCCCTTTTTGTCCACAGCAACCATTTTTACCGGTGTCTGTTCATCTTCCACTCTGACATTGGTTGAAAAGATACCCAGATTATCGGGTGCTTCAGTTTTGTCGTTCACCGTGAAAGAGAGCAGCCCGGCCGGCGCCACAACCCGTCCCGTTATTTGCCGCTCCTTTGCCGCCGAGCGTAAACGGACGCTTGGAATGCCGCGGGTCAGGGCAACCGGTGGATCGATGATCTCGATTGTCGGCCCGGAGACCAGACTGGCCTGTTCATTGGCTCTCAGGTCGGCTAACTGGGCCCTGTAACGCAACGCTTCGGCCTGATAACGGTCGATCTTGATCTGCTGTTGCTGAATCTGATCGAGAAAGTCCTGTTCGGACTTGCGCAGACGAATGACTTCCGCCTCCTTTCGTGCGGCAGCCGTCTTGGTGGCGACAAGCTCCTTTTGAGTCTTTCTTAGCAGCGACTGTTGACGAGCAAGGTCAGGGTTTACTTTTGCCAGTTGTGCCTGATTAGTGTCGAGTTGTCGCTCTGTCTCCCCAAGTTTTTCTCGTAACTCCGCAATCTGGCGCTCCTGCTTGGCGACATCACCCTGCAAGGCAGTTTGCTGATTGATCTTTTCCTGTTCCAGCACTTGCAGGCGCTGTTGGTATTTGGTCAGCTGTTCCCGGAGCTTTGCGACTGCCTGTCCCTGTTGTCCCATAGTACCTTCACGCTTCTCAAGGTCTTGTTGCAGACGCACTACCGTCTGTTCAAGGCTGATGCTCTTGCTGGTTGTCTCATTCAATGTTTTTTGTGCCAGTTCCAGTTGCCGGCGTTGATCGGCAAGCACAGGCTGATTCTTCTCGATATCCGCAATTGTCCGATCAAGTTCAGTTTGTGTCCGGTCAAGTTTCTGTTTCAATTGGCTGGCCTTGCCGGTCTGAACCTTCAAAGCCTCCTCTAACTGGGCTTTCTCCTGGGTCGAGAGGCGGAGCGCCTCATTCATCTTTGTCTGCTGAGTGGAGAGTGATGATTCCAGATCCACGATCTTGCGCTGTTGGATTACTACGGCCTTTTCCTGTTCGGCAAGTTGCGCCTGTAGTGCGGAGAGTGCCTCATCCTGGGAAACCTTGGATAGTTTCTCTTTCCGGCTCAACTCCGAGCGCAGCATCACCAGCTCAGACTCGGTTGAGGTAAGCGACGCCTTTTCATTCATCAACTGCTGGTTGGTTTCATCGAGTTTACGCCTTAGTACTGCGGCCTGTTTTCTCTGCTGTTCGGTTTCCAGCTGCGACTGTTTAAGCGCACTGTCCATCTGCATCCGTTGTTTCGTAAGCGCCTTTTCCAAAACCGCTATCTGGGTACGCTGTTGCTGCGCCTGTTTTTCGCTGACAGCCAGTTCCGATTTCAGCTGTTTGACATCGGAGGCGGCTGCAATCAATGGAGAGGTCGTCATTGCGGGCTGAATTCCAGCTTCAGACCTCAGCTTTTTCAGTCGTTTTTCAGCCTTTGTCAACTTTACTCTTTCCGACTTCAACTGTGTGCTGGTGTTCTTGAGCTGTTTGCGCAATCGTTCTGTTTCAGATTTTTGTTGCTGTCTCTCCTGCTTCAGAAGGCGCAGTTCTTTCCGTTCGGCCTTGGAGATCTCCACCGCGGAGGAAAACTGCAGGTTGTCATCCTCCAGACCGGAGGCTTTGCGATACCAGTTAAGTGCCTGAGCCAGATCTTTCTTCACCCCAAAGCCTTTTTCATGGAGAAAGCCCAGGTTGATGCGCGCCCTGGAGTTGCCCTGATCTGCCGCCTTTAGATACCAGGCGGCGGCAGTGGCATAATCGGGCTCAATACCGAGTCCCTTCTCATATATCTCGCCCACATAATTTTGCGCCACAGGGTCACCCTCCTGGGCCTGGGGCAACCAGACACGCAGGGAGGTTCGATAGTCTGCACGGTCAAATGCCACATATTCGCCACCACGAATCTCACACTCGGAGGCAGTGGTTTTAACCGGCCGCCTGGGTGAAAGATAGGTCATGTTGGCACCCAGTTTGCGTACCTGGCCAGGCAGCAGGCAGTCGACAATCAGAAATTTATCCGGGTTGCCGGTAACCGGTGCTGCCGCGTCTGCGCTGCTCTGCCGGGTACTCTGCGTTTGACAGCCTGAAAGGGCCAGCACTGCCGTGAGTAAAGTGCTGATGATCAGCGGTACTGGTTTGATGTTGGGTGTTTGCTTGTTTGAATGAAGATGTAACATGGTATATCCAAAACCTAATAATTTTGCTTCTCGATAAAGAATAGACAATTCAAATCCCTCTGGAAATGGTTTAATCGGCTATCTATGACATATTCACTTATTTGTTGCGCCGCAGCATGCATGCTGATGGTTGCCTGTTCCACGCCCAGTCAGCGATTTGAACGGATGGCGCAGGAACAGGGATTCCGAAAAACCGAGATAATGGGCAGTGATTTCTTCCATGTCGTCTTCGATAACGGGAAGTTGGGCACCGCATCCACCCTGCACGTCTACCTGGGGGGGGACGGCACGCCTTGGATCGGTGGGTTCATTAAAGCCAGCGATCCCACACCAAGAAAACCTATTGCATTGAAATTGATGGCAATGGATGAATCCCCCAGTCTCTTTCTGGGTCGGCCTTGTTACCATGGATATGCGAATCAGCATCCCTGTATGCCGGATTACTGGACCTCTGCACGCTACTCTGAGGAAGTGATAGACAGCATGTCCAGGGCGCTACGGACGCTGATGAATGACTACGGGCATGAAAACCTCCACCTGTTGGGTTTTAGTGGAGGAGGGAGCTTGGCCATGCTGATGGCTGAGAGATTTCCTGAAACCCGGAGCATCGTCACCATTGCCGCTAACCTGGATATTGAATCATGGGCCGATCTGCATGGTTACGACCCATTGGAAGGGTCAAGGAATCCAAAACTGCTATCGACGCTGCCAACGAAGATTCGGCAATACCATCTGGCGGGGGGCAAGGATGGCAACGTACCCCCCAATATCATACGTGATGCTTTGAACAATCAACCTGACAGTCAGTTGATACTGTTAGAGGATTTCACCCATGGTTGTTGTTGGGAGGAGATCTGGGATGAGGTACTGGCCTGTATCGATGCCCGGTGCGTATGGCGTCATGAAACGCTTAAGTAACAACGTTTTTTTTCGTTGACCGGCAAGATCCCTTAAAGGTCTTATTGTAGATCTTGCTGTAACTTGATCAATCCCTGATGATCGGGCAGGGCATCCAGCCCTTTTTCCAGCAGCGCCTTCCCCTCTTGAACCTGTTTCGATTCGATCAGGCCTCTGACCTGTTCTGCAAGATAATCGCCAATTTGCTGCAGGCCAAGGGTTGCCTGCTTGTTGTGTCGGTGCATGATCAATATCTGCTGATAGGCGTCATAGGCACTGCTGCCAGGGGGTTCCAGCAGCCGACCGACAAGCATATGCACCTCGGCGACCTCGAGGATGCTCTCAATCCTCGCCCTTAGTTCCGGTTCCAGCGATGTCGTCTCCTGCAGCACGATTTCAGGTTGGACTTCGCCATTTTGCCCGTTGAAAAGCAGGGATCCGATGGTGATGACGAACAATAGAATAACGCCTGCAGCAGCCGGAACCGCCCATTTTGGGAGGAGATTGTCCCTCCCTTGCCGGGGCCCTGACATCTCCTGGAGAAACTCTGTCGCATTGCGGGTCCGATTCTCCCGCTCGAACTCCAATCCATGGGAGATGGCATTCCAGATCTCCTTCGACAACTCTTTGGGACGTTTGGGCTTGAGCGCCAGGTCCCGTGCATAGGTCGCCGGTTTCCGCTCGAAAGGATGGCTGCCCGCCATCAATTCGTAAGCGACCACCGAAAGGCCATAGACGTCATCCCGCGGATCCGGCTCGCCATACTCCAGCATTTCACAGCTGGCATAGGTCGGGGTCAGGGCGCCGAGGGACCCGGGATCGAAGACAGTGGCGTCCTCTGCAGGACGGTCGGCGTTTTTTGCGGCCCTCGCGATACCGAAATCCACCACCTTGACCACGCTTTTCGAGGTGAGAAAGACATTACCCGGTTTGAAATCGGAGTGAACGATGTTCTCGGAGTGGGCGTAGGCAAGCGCGCGGGCCATCTGCTCGATGATGGAGAGGGCCTGCTGAGCCGGAAGGGTGGCCGGGCGCAGGCGCCTGATCAGCTGATCGAGGGGCTCACCCTCCAACAACTCCATGGTCATAAACACATTCGGACCGTCCCGATCGAAATCGTAGACAGTCACGATATTGGGGTGCGCCAGCTGCTGCGCCTTCTTGCTCTCCCGTTGCAGGGCGATGAAAGAGTCAGGATTGGCCTGAAAGTCCTTCGACAATACCTTGACCGCGATATAGGGGTCCCGGTCCATTGCCTCGACTTTGCGCAAATCCCGGGCCTTGTAGACCACGCCCATGCCGCCCCGTCCCAGCATCTCTTCCAGGACAAAGCGGTTTTTCAGTACCGAGCCGACAGCAACTACAGTAGAGGTTCCATTGGCCAGCTCTTCCGAGATGGCGGTCAATGCTTCAGTGACGTTCTTTCCGGGATCGGTTGTCGGATTGGTAGTACCGGTAGACTTTTGCTTGTCCGTTCTGTCGGTCGTGGCAAGACGCGTCGCTTCATCATCAGGGGAGGGACGATCGTCATCATGTGTAGCCACTAACCTTGAATCCTCTCTAGCAAATCCATAAACGGTTGTTAGCCGCGAATGAACGCCAATCACCGCAAACTATCGCAAATGATAAGACATTGCGCATGTCGATCATAGCCTCTGTAAGGTTTGGCAAAGCATTATATTTGAATTGCAGGTCATATATCGGCTGTATCTTCATTGCGAACAATTTGCGAGTATTATCTTTGATTGGCGTTAATTTGCGGCTTGTTCTTTCGCGGCTTAAAACCCACTCGATCCGGGGAAGAGCCAATAATAGGGGAGAATACCTAATAATGTACAATGATTCATCGTGTATCAGCGCCCCGGATCGGTAGGATTTATGCCATTTCCAGACTACAACGGCGGCAGCATTGTCAATCTGATGGCATCATTGCAGAGGGCAATGGGTGGTGACCGCCACAGCTATCCGCCACTCGATCTCATAGCATCCCTGCCACTCGGGTCCTATCGTAAAATCCTGCTCTGGGTGGTGGACGGCTTGGGAGTCAACTATCTTCGTGCTCATCCTGAAGCCGAGATGCTGAATGCCCATCTCAAGGGAGCGATAACCTCTGTCTTTCCACCAACCACTGCCACAGCGGTAACCACCTTCCTCACCGGCGATGCGCCGCAACAGCATGGCCTGACCGGTTGGCATGTCTACTTCAGGGAGTTGGGCGCCGTATTGGCGGTACTGCCGGGACGCCCAAGATATGGCGGTGTCACGCTGGGAGAGGCAGGGATCGATACCGGGATCTTGCTTGGGCACACACCTTTCAGCGATAAAATCGCCTGTGACTCAGTCATGCTGTCGCCGGCCTACATCGCCGATTCGGATTTTAACCGGGCCCACCTCGGCAGGGCGCGCCTGGTGAGACACCGGAACCTGCCGGAACTCGCCAGTCAGATTGCAGAATTGCTTCGTGAGGGTGATGAGCGTTATCTCTATGCCTACTGGTCCGAACTGGACAGTATTGGCCACCAGTCAGGCATCTGGAGCGAAGAGGCGAAACACCATCTATTGGAAATCGATCAAACGTTCAGGTATCTACTGGAACAATGTCGAGGCACCGATAGCCTGATTATCATCTGTGCAGACCATGGCCAGATCGATACCCAGCCGAATGACAGGATTTCGCTCGACGATCACCCGGAATTATTGAAAATGCTCAGTTTGCCACTTTGTGGTGAACCGCGTGCTGCCTATTGTTATTTGCGTCCAGGCAGTGAAAATGATTTTGATGATTATGTGAAAAGTGAGTTAGCCGGAAAAGCGGTCGCTTATCAATCAAATGAGTTAATCGAGAAGAATTGGTTTGGTCAGGGGTTGCACCACCCTCAACTACCGTGGCGGATTGGTGATCGTTTGCTACTGTTGCAAGACAACTATGTCATCAAGGATTGGTTGGCACAGGAAAGACGCTATGAAATGATAGGGGTGCATGGAGGCTTCAGTAACGATGAACTCAATGTGCCACTGATACTAATTGAGACAAACTAGAAAATTGCCTGACTTAAGGATACTAAAATGACTACTTTTTTGTCATTTTCAGCCTGGGTATCTTCACCGCATGTCCTTATGGGTGAAGAATAAATAATTCAGGAATTACCTTGGACAGAGGTTGTATACAAATCCACTCACGATAATTAGACAAGAACCCTTTGCTTCAATAATTGTGTGGACATTTATAATTGCATCGACTGGTAGATGCTCTTCAGGGAATTTTACGGGTTTTCCGGTAATGGCTTTACCCTCGCTATTCAGTATTACCAGTTTACCTGATTTGGCATCGAACTGAATTGAGTATTCAAATTTATCCGTTTGCGAAGAACTGTCGTTACCCGGCTTTCTGTACATTTCTGCGCAAGCCGTAATTGTCGACGCAAAGAAAACGATCAGAGTAAGTGATATGAAATTTCTAAGTCGCTTCATTTCGATGCTCCTCTTGTTGAAGTTATTTTGTAAATCAGCGGAAAATGACAGATACCTGCCCGTAGATCAGGCGTTCAGGACTGAATGATGACGGTGAAGCTGTGGCTTCAATGCCCAGGCTATCATAACTGTTTCTATCTTCGAAATTGAAATCCTCGTCAAAGGCATTCTTAACGCCAAATGATATGAGGCCATACTTATCCGGAAGACGGTAAGAAAGTTGAAGGTCAGTTTGCCAGAATTCATCCTCGGCACTTTGGGGTGGATCTAAAATGGAATTTCCCTGGAACACGCCTTCCTGATTTATATAAGTCGCAATAGCGCCAAAAATTAAACCTGTCGGGTGATAGTAGTTAAAAGCAATTGGAAACCGATGTGTTTCCAGTTCCACTACGCCATCCGGCGCCAACCCATTGAAGTTGGCGGCGTCAACATTGGTAGCAGAATCAAGATCGTTATATTCGTAATCAATGCTTAGACTCAGATTCTTTTGTGGAGTCCAATTGACCCATGCATTTACACTAGTCTCCTCAAATTCGACATCTACTACTGATGAGTTAAATGTCATTGTGTCAAGTAGTGTAAAGGGCGTTTCACCATTACGGTTCAAACCTCTAACGCCTACAGACAGAGATGGCGAGAACTGATGGTCAAGACCCAATCCAAAATTCCAGCTTTCTGTTTGGCGGAACTCGTCATGGATTTGATTGAAACCTGCAACATGTGATGGTTCGAGTGTTTGATAAAATGAAGCGACAATTACACTTGAAGTAGTCCTAAAAAGGGCTGCACGGAGAACAGACGCATCGGATATAGACCATTGCACTCCCAATTTTGGAAGGACTCGGGTCTCATTGTCGTCAAATATTTCACTATCGCCACGAACTGCGGATATTGCTGCAGTTAGGTGCAGCATTTTTGACGGGTTGTAGAAATAATACCCGTACAGACGTGACTGCTGCTCGGTAAATGTACTGCGCTGGGCACAGTTAGGAAAAGGCAGTGGGCACGGTATAGGTGAGTAATCAAAGGTGGAAATGGTATCTAGCTCATCCCGATTGTAGCTGAGTCCACCAACGAAGTGATGCGATCCGTTATAATGCAATAGCTGAAGGTCATGCGTATTTATGTTGGCATCGCTTTCACGCACAAGCTCAAATAATGGTGATGAAGTAACAAAATTTGCTTCGTCCTCTATTTTTGAGGTTGTAAAAATAACATTGGTTATTGGTGAGAATCTATGATTGAAACCAAGTCGATAGTTCATTGTGTCCGTATCGACACGCAAGGTTTCATCAACCAGCAAACTGGGCAACAACCTTTGGCTGACGTCCCCTTTAGTCACTTCATCCTGACTAACTTCCATCTGGATAGAGGTGTTTTCGGAAAAAGCATATTGAGCGAAAACATTGTAGATATCCTGTTCGTAATCTGCATTCGGCCGAAATCCATCGGTTTCAGTATGATACTGGCCTGCACTGAACGCAAAGCGATCATGTAATCCGGCTATGATTGCATCGTTACTCCAGGTGTCCTCTTCGGCAATCGCTGCATCAAGCTGGAATGCCAGGCCGTTGCGGGTAAAGAGCGGATTGTATTCGTTATATGAAAGTTCACCAGGACCATTGCCATCTAACAAGCCTAAGTTAGAGTTGCTCAACTGTGGTTGTAACGGATCGAGATTGAGGGGCTGGGTCATCTTTGATTGCAACAATTCACTCTGTCTCGCGGCATCCAGGTTGGTAAGGCCAGAATAGCTGTCTGCCAATAATCGATGCGCAGAGTGGTTGCTTGGGTCCTGTGCCAGTGCATCGGTTGCTTGGAGCCGCGCTTGTTGCTCGAAATTCAGATCGTTGTATATTCTGCCCAGTGCAACGCTCCGGGCAGCCTCATCCTTGTCTAAGAGCTGTCTTGAACGGTATACACCTCTGTTGTCATTCAATTCAATAGCCCTCTTTTGTGCATGCAGGGCCTCAACTGGACGGTTTCCGGACTGTAGAAGTATCGAATCATAGAACCAAGCCGTTGGGTCATAAGGGTCGAGGTCCTTCGCCATGGCAAACTGTTGGGATGCCAAGTCGTTGCGCTTTTCTTCGTAATAGGCCTTGCCCATATAGCTGCGAAGCAGTGCATTGCTTGGATATAGCAGTACGGCGGTTTCGATCTCTTCACGACCAGACTCTAAAGTACCTTGGCGAATCTCCAGTAAACCTAGACCAAGGTGGGGCAGGGGGGCTGCTGAATCGAGTGCGATGGCCTTTTCAAATGCCGTTTTGGCAGCATCCAAATTGATATCCCGCAGTGATGCGAACCCGAGAACGGTATATGCTAGTGAAAGCTCGGGATTGATGTTGATTGCCTGATTGGCGGCTTCCCGGGCGGATCTCGTGTCACCGGTCATTAACCAGACTTCTGCAAGACGCGCTTGCGTCAAAGCGTTTTGCGGGGCCAGTTCTGCTGCTTTCCTGCTATTGGCCAGGGCGGCCGGAATGTCGAACATGGCCTGATTGACATAGGATTGCGCCATATAGGCTGCTGCCGACTGACTATCCTGCTGCAAAGCCTGTTTTGCCAGTTCGGTCGCCTCTTCCAGACGATTCTGCACGATGGTCTTGATGGCTTCTCGAGCCAGGGTATCGGCTTTACCGGGGGCCTCGGGTAGAGGAGGGTAGTAGAGCGCCCATGCAACAGCCTCAAAGGGTTTGACGACCTCAATTCGAACCGGCTGTTGATCGGCTGATGCCCGGGTGGCCTGATTTGCGCTCAAATCGATTAAGCCGGCCTCATTGGCGGCTACCACAACACCTTCCAGAACTGTCACTTCGGTGGCTTGATTCCGGATACGCACCACAAACTCTGTGCCCTCAATGGATGCGTTCACATAGGGAGTTTTGACCTCCAGGCTCTTTGGTGTGCGGCTGATGAAGTGTACAGCACCTCGAAGCAGGTCCAGGAGGGATGGCGTTGTCTTTCCGACCTGGGTAAATGTCAGAGCGGAATCTCGATCCAGACGCAGCAGGGTATCGTTGGTCAGGCGGACGGCAGCCCTGCCATCGTGGAGTGTTCTTATGGCATCACCGGCACAGAATTGATCGTCAAGCACCGCTTGTTGCCAGGTTTCCTGGCCGTCTCTTTTCTTTTCTGCACTGCCTTCCAGGGAGACCAATTGAGCCACATGACTGCACTCGGCTGAAAAGAGTTGCTGCGAAAAGACCAGGATGGAAATGAGAAATAGAAATTTCGCGAGCATTGTGGCCTGTTTGCAATGCTGCATATTGATCCCCTGCTATCGTTTTTATAGATCCAAAACCTTGACTGGAAATGTGTGCCTGGCAAGGCAACGAAAATTTCCATTGCATGTAGCTATATAGTAACGAATATTTACAAAGATGCGAATTTATTTCATATCTGCCAAGCGTATTGGCTCTCTTTTTTAATGTAATTTATATCTTCCCTGCCTTAAGTATGTCTCAATAAAAAAGAATGCCCCATAAAGTCGATAAATAATGGCAGTAAGGCATAGATTATTAAGGGTTTTTGATTGTCGGGATATTTTACGCCCGTTTCTATTATATACATTAGAAATATACAGTAACTATTTAATTTAACGATTGTAAATTAAATATGGCTTGAGTTGTGCATTTATTTCATAAAAGCATCATGTTAAGACAAAGGTGTTAAGAAAACTGACATTGTTGGTCTTTGACAGTTGAGCAACAGGCCGGTTTTTCTCAAACGACAACAATGAAAAACAACAACCTTCTGCACAGTCAAGATGACAGCTATCCGCCCAAGGTACTGTTGTTCTTGGTCGCCATGTTCAGCACTGGCATTGTGATGGCTGAAGAGGCCATTGAACCGACGAACCTGGAAGACGATCTCAGACACTGGCGCTCGCTATACCAACCCCCAGAAACATCAGAGGTTTCAAAAGAGATCGATTGCCTGGCGCGAAATATCTATTTTGAAGCACGCAGCGAGTCTGAACAGGGACAGCTTGCTGTGGGTCATGTTGTCATGAACCGGGTTGCGCATGCAGGCTATCCGGATTCGGTTTGTGCGGTCGTCAAACAGGGAGGGGAAAAAAGACGTAACCGGTGTCAATTTTCCTGGTGGTGCGATGGACGTTCGGATTTGCCCGTGAATAAAAAGGCCTGGAAGCGGTCGCAGAAACTTGCCAAGGCGATCTATAAAGGGCTATCCAAAGACCCGACTGATGGTGCGCTTTGGTATCATGCGGACTATGTCAATCCTGTATGGAGTACAGCGCTGGTATTGGGCAAAAAGATCGGACAGCATCTATTTTACTTGAGTGAAAAACGGCCTGTGTATGCCATGAATACGGCATCCACGTTATAGTCCGTAAACACACCAATCAATAAACTGAGCAATCGATCGGGTAACCGCACCTTAAAGTCAAGCCATCCTACTCCGGTATGGGTACTTCGATAAGCTTTCCTGTCTTGCAGTTATAGATATAACCATATATAGGCATATCACCAGGCACCAATGGGTGATTGCGTATTCTTTGTACATCCTCGACAACACTTTTAGCATTGTCCGAGATGGTCAGCCAATTGATAAACCTGCCTTCGATTGAACCGCTGCCGTCATCGAAGTCATGCCAGCCATCGGCGTCGATCGTTGCGGTTTTGAGACTGCTTGCGAGCAGGTCGCCCATGATTTCATTGGTGAATGTCAGCATACCGCAATCGGTATGATGGATAACAAACCACTCTTTCGTTCCAAGTAGCTTATAGGAAATGACAAGGGAACGGATTGCATCGTCGCTTGCTCTTCCTCCGGCATTGCGAATAACATGCGCGTCACCTTCAGACAATCCGGCAAACTTAGCCGGGTCGAGTCTTGCATCCATACAGGTTAGCACAGCGAATCGGCGCCCCGGCGGCATGGGAAGTTCACTTTTATTACCAAAACCTTTTGCATACTTTGCGTTTGCAGTTATAACCTCATCGCGAATTTTGCTCATGGCTTATCCCCCGGTTACTATTTTCCTTAATAACTATGATCACTATTTGACAGGTATCTCACCCTGCTTATTGATCACAATTTATCGGGTAATTGAATCTAAAGCATGTTTTTTCAAATGATAAAAAAGAGCAAGGCAGTGATGAATACAGGCATAAAAATCACCCTGTCCACTCTGGCTATTCACTCCACTTGAACAGCTGACCGTCCGGATGAAAGGCATACCACGCAAACCAGAAGGCGATGACTGTGGGTATGGTTTTGCCCTCAGCATCGATTGCGCTTGCTGTCTGGTTATCGATATCGTATTCGATTTCAATCGATTCTCCACCCACGCTGTCCGCTATTCTGCCTGATGTTTTCGCCAATTCAGCAAAAGGGTAGGCTTTGACGACCCCACCGATATTCACGCCCATAACACGTTCCTTTGGATGGTAGCCCTTTGCGGCAAATTCAACCGGAAAATAGATCGAGCGGTTAGTTTTGTAGTCCCCATAGGGAGACCGCCGGTAGTTTCTTGCGAAACCGGTGTCATCAGATAACACTTGAGAGTCCGGATGCCTCTTTATCCAGTCGGACCAGGTTGTGTGATACAGAGCGATGGGCTCCAGGCGCTCTCCTTTGAATTTACCACTGATGGCCTGCATTTTGATCTGCGACCACAAAGATTCTGAAGTCCGGTCATACAGCAGCACATCACTGTTGTAGAGTAGTCCCGATACACCGAAGCTTAGCGGTCTATTGTTATGCTCAGCCTTGAATGCGATTCCCGTACCGCATAGCGGGCAGAAGGTGACGGCAACGGGTTGGTTCCCAAATCGGTCATTGACAATCTCATGCCAATTCATGATGGCAATCGGGTAGGCCCTGACAAAACTATTATAGGAAAGACCAAGAACACGATCTTCAGGTTGAAGGAAATCGACCTTGCGGACTGGTAGGAACTTGGGATTGTCGATGGAGGGAATGCCATCCTTAGGGGGACCGCCCGGTAATATTTGTTCGATTGGTACCAATGCATCTGTTACATCAAATCCGCTTTTATAGCTTCTTGCTTCAGCCGAGCCGATATATATGCCGCCTGCCAAAAAGAGTAGGGCTATAATCCTGTTGAATGCCATACCGACCACACTTTACGCTATCACCAGGGCTGCAGCAGAGGTGGCCACATATTCACCAATCAGATCCATATCTACCTTTGGTTGCAGGGATTTTACCGAACCCTTACGTCCGGTAGGGTGGATAGAAATGCGACTATTGTTTTTTTCTATTATCGCTTCTGCGGCACAATTTGGGCAGTAAGTGTGTTCGCCGCTTTTCTGACTGCGTCTCACGACAATGGTGGGTCCGCATGTGAGACAATTCTGAATGGGAATACCCTGGTCCGTATGCCCTAGAATCGTGTTCATTCGGCCGGAATGGGCAAGTTCGATAAAAAGATCTCCGAAATTGCCGTCGAATTGGGTATGCAGGTTCAATTTAATACCTTTCAAGGCCTGATCAAGGGGCAAACTGCGACGATAGGGACGGGTACTGGTCATTGCATCGAAGGCATCGCAGATACTTACGATTCGGGAGTCGATTGACAGATTGCCCTCGTCCAGTCCAAATGGATAGCCGGCGCCATCGGGACGTTCATGATGATGAAGAATGGCGTTTTTTACCAATGAGGCCAACGGGTGCCCGATCAATATTCTCGCTCCAATTTCGGGATGGTTCATAATGACTTCGTATTCGTGGTCATTCAACCTTCCCGGTTTCTTCAGGATTGAATCAGGAACGCTTATCTTGCCCAGATCATGGAGGAAACCTCCAAGGGTGATCCGTGCCACTTCGTATTTATTTAAACCCAGTGACTCGGCAAGCAGTCGACAGTATTGGGATACCCGCCATAAATGACCGCCGGAATAGGGGTCGCGGGCTTCCACCATCCAAGCCATAACCAACAGTGACTGTAATAGTGGTTTCATTTCACGCTGTTGTAATTCGGAAGTATAATCCGGCTCAAACAAGGATTTTGCTGCAGGTAGAAGACTGATCATTTTCCAGTGCCTCACAGTTGTGCAATCCAAGCCCAGTCAATCTCCTTAACTGGTCCGCTACGATGCGATTGACTACACGAATCACAGTAAGGTATACGCACGTTATCGGTCTGTGGATTCATATAGGATTACCCTGCTGAAATCAGGGTAATGTCGCCATCGCAAACTATCGTTCACTCCTGCATCTGGGCGGGTAATGCCTACAGGCCGGCAAGTCAGCTGGTGGATAGAGACGGGGGTAATTGAGGTACGTACTTTTTTGTGAGTGTGAGGTGGTTTCTCAGTATGCAACCACTTCCGACACTAGGCTTGGAGAAAGAGCTGGGGCAGACGATCGTCACTGACCAGGGGATGCTGGATGAACCCATATGGCGTTGGCCGGATATGAAAAAGTGACATTAAGGTTCCATTCAGTTTCCTGATTACCCACTAGGCTCAGCTATTGAGCCTGTGGTATCCGCATAATGGAACCTACTGAATACAGGAGATTTTTCATTATGCCAAAGAATGCCATACAGTTTCAAAAAGGCCTTGGTTTGCACGAATTTCTCGAAAAGTATGGTACCGATGCTCAATGCGCTAAAGCATTGTACCAACTTCGTTGGCCAACCGGTTATGTCTGTCCAGAGTGCGGCAACATAACGGGCTGTAAACTCAAGAACC
>QBVD01000092.1 GCA_003058525.1 gamma proteobacterium symbiont of Ctena orbiculata
CGACATGCGGCCATTCTAACCTAGTGTCCGTTGGGATACAGCCTTAAAGCAGCAAGCCGCGAATGAACGCCAATCACCGCAAACAAACGCAAATGGATATCACTCCGGTTGAATCGTAAACATCTCATTCCTGCGTGGGAATGCAGGCGATAATCTCTCAATCACTCATACTATTTCGTGCTAATTGTGCGGTGATTGGCATTCATTCGCGGCTAACTCATCTAGGGCCTGTTAACACTAATCCAATCGGCTCTGTTGTGTCTGAAAATGCGCCAATCAAGGCGCGAGGAGTGAAGTTTGGTGATTCCAAATGAGCGACGAGCAACGCCGAGTGGTGCATTTTCAGGCACAACCCGAAGGGCTGGGCTGTTTTTCCACCCAGCGGCGTTATCATTCGCTCATTTAGCACGGCTAAACCTCGCTCATTCTGCCTTGCTGGGTAAAAAAACAGCTCCAGCAGAGTCGATTGGATTAGTGTTAACAGGCCCTAAAGGCCTGCAACGCGAGTGTAGTGTCCTATACTAGGACCGGGTCGGGTCACTCACCAGGGTGTCATCGATACGCTCACGAAAACCTATTGCCAGGAGGCCTGCCGTGGCGATCAGTAACGCCCCTGCAATGAACTGCCAGGTCAAGGTCTCCTGCCAGAAGAGATACCCATATCCGGCACCGAATAATACGGATGTGTAGGTCATGGGGCTTACCGTGGCCGCGGATGCGATGGCATAACCGCGAGTCAGCATCAACTGACCCAGGGTGCCCAATAGACCGATCAAGGCCAACCAGCCCCATTCGGCCGCGGTCGGCTGCCGCCAGCCCCAGAACATGGGGATCGATGAAATCAGGCTGCTTAGCAGCGCAAAATAGAATACCACTCGTACTGAGGGTTCACTGCGTCCAAGACGCCTGAGCGTCACTTTGGCCAGGGATGCAAAACCGCCTCCCAGCAAACCGATCAGTGCTATACGGTTGAACTCCCCTTCCGGATTAAGCACCAGAATCACACCGATAAAACCGATGCCGATGGCCAGCAGTATCCTTTGACGCAGAGGTTCGCTAAGCCAGAACCAGGCGATAAGCGGCATAAAGAGCGGCGATGTCATCTTCAATAACATACCGTCCGCCAGCGGCAGGTTGGCCAAGGCATAGAAAAAACAGTACATTGCTGAAACACCGGCGATCGATCGCAACAGATGCAGGTGGATGATCTCGGTGCGTAAACTGACCCAGCCGTTACTCCAGACCAATGGCATCAATAAGGCCAGCCCGAACAGATTGCGCATAAAGACTGCCATATCACTGGGCAATGTTTGTGTCACATATTTTACAGACGCCCCCATTGAGGCGAACATTAACTCAGACAACAGTATGAACAGTGCTCCCAACAGGAGATTTTGCCTATACAGCACTGCCTTGATCCCCGCTGTTAACGACTCTGCTCTGCATACAAGCCAATCCAACCCATATCAACCATTGAGACACCTGAATCTTCGTATTGCCGATGCATCCCCCCTATTGTTATCTGCCCGGGATTCAGTAGTACAGGAGGATCTTGCCTGTTACCGGCAATAAATGTTGACATATCCAAATATCGCAATCGCCGATCACTCTATGGCAGAATTGAGCAATCTAACAGATTATGCGGAGAATTGTTCACATGCTCTCAACACGCCTTTACACTTTATTAGGCCTGGTAACGCTCATTTCCGGTTGCTCGAGCGTCTACTACGACACCATGGAAAAGGTCGGCATTCACAAACGTGACATCATGGTCGACCGGGTGGAATCTGCTCGTGACGCCCAGGCTGAGGCACAGGAGCAGTTTCAATCGGCACTGGATCAATTCGCTTCTGTCATCAATCTTGAGGAGAGTGATCTGAAGCGTGCCTACGATAGCCTCAATCATGAATTTGAAGCCAGTGAAGCGGCGGCGGCAGCGGTTACGGAACGCATCAGCAAGGTGGAATCGGTGGCCGAAGACCTGTTTGAAGAGTGGCAGGAAGAGTTGAACCTGTATGAGAACAAGAGTCTGAAAGCCACCAGCGCCAGGAAACTCAAACAGACCAAACAGCGCTATCAGACCATGCTCAGCTCAATGAAGAAGGCAGAACGGAGTATGCAGCCCGTAATCAATACTTTCCGTGATAATGTGCTGTTTCTGAAGCATAACCTCAATGCCCAGGCAATCGGATCCCTGCGCGGTGAATTCGGTAATCTCAAGGCCGATATCAATAACCTGATCAACCGAATGAACCAGTCGATCAAACAATCAGATGAATTTATTCGTGGTATGCAGAGCTCCTAGCGTTTGGAGAACCGCATAGACTTCAGACAAATCAACGCATGTCGTCAAAGGTACACAACGCTGCTGTCTACAGAGCGAATCACGCGCTCGCATTACTCTTTCTGATCGCCATCGGTGTCAGTTATTATTTCATTTACAGCACCATCGACAACAGCTTGATAATGATACTGGCCGCCATTCTCGGCGGTTATCTGGCCCTGAATATCGGCGCCAACGATGCAGGCAACAATATCGGGCCCTTGGTGGGTTCCGCAGTCATCGGCATGACCGGAGCGATGTTGTTCGCCGCACTGTTTGAAGCTGCCGGCGCATTTCTTTCAGGCGACGAGGTGATCAGCACCATAAAGCAAGGCATAATAGATCCTAATCAACTGAGTGATGCGGAAACGATAACACGTGTTATGTTTTCCGCCATGATAGCCACAATTGTTTGGCTTAATTTAGCCACGTTCACAGGCACGCCTGTCTCCACAACACATACCATCGTGGGTGGTGTCCTGGGAGCAGGAATAACCGTTGGCGGAGTTTCCGCCGTCAATTGGCACACCTTGGTCTCTATTACCGTCAGCTGGTTTTTATCACCGATACTGGGTGGAATCATCGCCGCACTCCTGTTGTACCTGATCAAGCGTACGATCACCTATCAGGAAAAGATGTCACGGGCCGCCGGAAAGGTGTTGCCGTTGCTGGTCGGTTTCATGGCCTGGAGTTTCACCACTTACCTGATGGTCAAAGGCGTCAAAGCGAGTTGGCGGGTCGATTTTTTTACGGCGCTGATATGTGGTTTTGCCATAGGCCTGGGTGTCTACATGGTGATAAAACCCCATATCGTGCAGCGTACCGACATACTTCCCAATACCAAATCCGCCGTCAACCGACTGTTCAATATCCCGCTATTGTTCGGTGCCGGTCTTCTGAGTTTCGCCCACGGATCAAATGATGTTGCAAACGCCATTGGTCCCGTTATTGCGATCAAAGAGGCGCTGATGGACAGCCAGACCGCACTGCCTGACCTCTCACTGTGGGAATTGTCGATCGGGGCGGTTGGCATACCCCTGGGATTGATTTTGTATGGAAGGCGCCTTATCGAGACGATTGGCAGCGAAATTACTGAACTCGATCAAGTGAGGGCATTCTGCATTGTCACTTCTGTCACTATTACAGTGTTGTTTGCAAGCCAGTTCGGCCTTCCCGTGAGCAGTACACATACCGCTGTCGGTGCAGTCTTCGGTATCGGCTTTTTACGCGAAATATTAAAGACAAATTATGCCATTCTCCTGGAAACCCTCAGGCAGCAGCACCAAAGCCGGGATAAAGCTCAGATTGAGGCCTTTATCCAACGATTCGATCGGGCAAGTTTCAGTGAAAAGGGTCGTCTTTTGGCGGAATTGGATTCAGACAAACAGTTAAAACTCAGTAAAAAGAAACGCACCTCACTACAAAAACTCTACCGCTATGAAATCGTCAAACGTTCCACCTTCATACGCATCATTTTGGCGTGGATTATCACCCTCCCGATAGCAGGCCTCTTCGCCTCTTTGATCTATTTGCTGATCGATTGATCAGTTACCGCCACAACCCCCCTATTTATCTCCAGCAATTTACTTGGTTATTATCGGGCAACAAGGGTCCCGTTTCGATACTATGATGTGATCAAAAATCCCATAAAACTCATTGATTTGTAAAAAAGTGGCAGACATAGTAAAAAGCGCGATATCCAGGCGGAACTAACCAAAGCCAAAAGGAATTATGTCTCCAACCAGCCGTCATTGCGCAAATTCAGTTTTATTGCGATCATGGCTCTATGGTCGGCAAAGCAATACACGCACAGCCTATCCTCAGAACCCGATAATCAAGGCTTGGCTCGCAGGAAACTCATCCAGAGTCGCTCCGCAACTCTTCCATTTGGAACAGGGCAAAACTCATGTTTTGCAGGATGCAGTAAAACGTGAACTACGTCACATTCCCCTTCCCCACCTCATGGATGGATAAGTTGTATCAGCCTGGTTGTTTCCTAATATGAAAAGAGGTCAGCACCTGAGAGTTCATCTTGATATGCTGGCCCGCAGCCATCTGCTTGCAGTCATATTCATAGCCTTGGCAATCCTCTTAAATCTGTTGATCACAGCCTATTGGCAATTCAGCCTGGAGCCCAGATTAACTGCACAAACCAATACACTTGCACAAGCCCAGGCTGGAATCCTGGCTAAATTTTTGAGCAACAAAACACCATCCCACTCGCAGGAATTGGAGCAGGCAATGGATACAATACTCCAACTGCAAGACCCTGCAACGCAAAAGCCGATAGTGCAACGCATAGAGGTCAGCACCAGACTTGTAACTGCTGCCAAGGAATTCGATACGCTGGAACTGGCTCGAGGTTTGTCTAACTGCGAGAACTGTCTTGTTTCAGAAGTCGCACTGTTGAATGAACAGACAGGTAAACCGGTTGGCAGCGCACGAATCCATGTCAATCGGAACTTTCTTACCGCATTGAAAGATGATTTCCGGGAAAAGCTCTGGTGGTCCGGTGTTATCGTAACTTTGATTGTGCTATCTGCTTGGTTGTTGATCGAAAATTTCCTACGAAAATTACGTAAGAATGAGTCGAATCTGCAATCAATCATCGATGGCGTCGCAGACCCCCTGTATGTCTATACCACAGACAGAATAATGGTTTTACACAACCAG
This sequence comes from gamma proteobacterium symbiont of Ctena orbiculata, assembly GCA_003058525.1. Taxonomy (GTDB): domain Bacteria; phylum Pseudomonadota; class Gammaproteobacteria; order Chromatiales; family Chromatiaceae; genus Thiodiazotropha. The sequence goes on from QBVD01000092.1 coordinate 4,997, forward strand.
GCTGCACATAAACTTGCTTTATCCAATCATGGCATGGATGAGGCGGAATTTCAGAAATATATTCTTCCCCCGATATCATTGATACGTGATGTGATTACCAACAACAGACCGGTAAAAAGCATCCACAAAATACCGCAGGGTAGGAATAAACTGTTGCGCATGGAACTTCAGGCAAGCCCGTTATCAGATGGCAGCAATAACAACACGGGGATTATCATCACCTACAGGGACCTCACTGATCATCTGGTGTTGTTGGATGAATTGCAAAGTAATAAACATCAACTGCAACAACTTGCCGAAAAAGACACTCTGACGCAATTACCCAACAGGTTCATGTTCAATCGGCTGTTGGATCAGGCGGTCTCCCGAGCAGCCAGAACCCACTCCATGCTCGCCCTGCTGTTTCTTGACCTGGATCGTTTTAAAGAAGTGAATGACAGTCTGGGTCATGATGCAGGCGATACACTCCTCGAGATCGTTGCACAACGTTTGCTGAAGGCTGTCCGTAAGGGGGATGTGGTTTCCCGCATCAGTGGAGACGAGTTTGTGATCCTGCTGGCGGATATCAAGCGTCCGGACGATGCCACATTAGTGGCTGATCATATCGTTGAATCCGTACGCCAGAGGGTAATCATTCAGGGTAACCGCCTCCACCCTTCCGTCAGCATCGGTATCAGCCTTTTTCCCAATGATGGCCGGACCGGCAAACTATTGTTACAGAGTGCCGATACTGCCATGTACCGCGCGAAACGGGAATCACAGAACAGTTATCAACTATACGATCCCAGCATGACACTGATGATACAAGAACGGTTGAATACGATTACAGCACTACAAAGCGCGGTCAATGATGATGATTTCGTCTTGCTGTATCAACCGCAGTATGAGCTGCACACAAAAAAACTGATCGGTGTGGAAGCCTTGCTGCGCTGGAACAAAGAGGGCCGGGAACTGGTATCACCCACCCATTTTTTGGAATTGGCTGAGGATGTGGGACTGGTATTCCCAATCGGACAGTGGGTATTGCGGAATGTCTGCAGACAAATACAGTCCTGGCGCAGCATGGATCTGATACCGCCGCCGATGGCGGTGAACATTTCCGCCAGTGAATTACTGCACAAGGATTTCGTCGACTCGATTCAGAAGATGCTCAATGAGACAAATTGCAAGGGAGAGTGGTTGACAATCGAAATTACAGAAAGCTCCTACTCAGGTCAAATCGAACTTGCCGCCGAAATCCTGCAGCAACTGAAGGAACTTGGAATTGCCATCGCGATCGATGATTTCGGTATCGAACACTCTTCCCTGGCACGTTTGAAGCAGTTGCCGATAGACAGATTGAAGTTAGACAAGATTTTTTTGCAGAACCTTACCACTGACTCGGCGAATCAGGCGATCATTCAAACCGTCCAGGATCTCGGGCATCGCTTGGGAATCGAAGTGCTTGCGGAAGGTGTCGAAACTCCTGAACAGGAAACCTATTTGATTCTATCTGATTATCGTATGGCTCAGGGTTTTCGCTATGGAAGACCGATGTCTGCGGATAACTGTGCAAAGCGGTTCCACTGAAAGGGAATCGATATCGGATAATTTATATGAGGCAATGGTTATAGCCGTTTTTCAACGACTTTATCACTGACCCACGGCACGCTCCGAAACGGAAAGTGTTTCAGGCGGTGGCATGCGCTTGACGATGCCGTCAGGCACCTCTCCTCTCCCAGCCTGATAGATGGAGCCCGACTCCAACACAAAGCAGATCATGACTGTGATCAGTGTCGGCACAACAGCGACACGCGTAATGGCGACCATCATGATATCGCCTTTCGAACTGCCGCTGGTGGCAAGCATTGCCATTCCCAGTATGACGGCGCTGATGGTATATCCGATTATCAGGATACGGGTACGATTGGCGGAGAGTCGCCAGTGGGCGGCGGCGAACCAGTCTCCAGGTGCGGTTTCCACGCTTGCACGATACCAGATAAAGCCGATGACGGAGAATGAAAGCAGCAACGGTATCAGAAATCCCAAGAAACCGATATCGAGCACGATTGCCGCGGGTGCCGCAATCAGATGACAACCCACCAGGTTCACCATGGACAGCTCATGAGGCGTCTTGGCCCGCTTGCGAACCGACTCTTCGACATCGAAAATCATTGTATGCTCTCTCCCGCACATCCGATCATCTTGTGATCGACTATGACACGATTATCCAACCTTGGCGTTGATATTACGCAAACCGGACATTGAAGGTAAACTAAAGCCATGACCATTGACATCGAGATATTAGGTGAATTGCTTGTTGAAAGCGCTCAATCGGAACTGATACCTCGATTCAATCGCTGCGAAGGCCGGATCAAGACAGACGGGAGCCTTGTAACCCAGGCGGATCTGGCAATGCAGCAGCGTATAATGACCCAGTTGAAACATCTCTACCCTGATATTCCGCTGTTGGGCGAGGAGATGCCGGCTGACCTGCAGGCAGCCGTATTAAGTGACGAAAACAGGGGTTTTTGGTGTCTTGACCCACTGGATGGCACTGCAAATTATCTATCCGGTATGCCCTGTTTTGCCGTATCTCTAGCCTATCTGGTCAATGGAGAAGTACAAATCGGGATCATCTACGACCCACTGAGGGATGAGCTTTTTCATGCCACAAAGGGTTCTGGAGCCTGGCTGAATCAGGACAGGCTGACAATCAACTGTGCGTTGGATCAATTGCAAGAGTGTGTGGCAATGATCGATTTCAAGCGACTCGCACCTGCACTTGCCAGTCAATTGGCAACCGATCCTCCCTACCGCTCCCAACGCAGTATAGGCAGTGTGGCCCTCGACTGGTGCTGGCTTGCGGCGGGACGTCTGCAACTCTATCTGCATGGCGGTGCCAGAATTTGGGACTATGCTGCTGGCACGCTTATCTTTCGCGAAGCCGGCGGCCACTTCTGGCTGGGCGAAACAACAGCCATGGCGCAGAGTCAGGCAAATCCCGAAATACAGCCGCAGATGGCGGTCGGCGCGGCCAACCAACAACTGTTTGAAGCCTGGCGCGCCTGGTTGCAAGGTTTTAGTTGACCTGAGCACGAAATACCTTAAACTATCGCGCTCTCGACTCTGGAGCGGTAGTTCAGTTGGTTAGAATACCGGCCTGTCACGCCGGGGGTCGCGGGTTCGAGTCCCGTCCGCTCCGCCATTTTTCAACACAAGACTCAATCGGTCCGATCGGTTGCAGCCCCCAAAGACCCGCATACCTTACCCAGAGGGATCGTCTGAATAAACACTGAATTATCCCCGCTCTAGGGCCTGTGTAAAAAAATAGATTGCATTTCAGGAAGATTATCCGCCTCACTGGACAGGCTTTCTCCCTTATCAATACCGGGCAGGCGGAGTGTGTCTTCAACAGCCGGATAGCCCCAGCAGATTAATCTGTCTATCAGCCAGCGAAACAAACAGTGTCATATTATTTGTGGCCTTCGCAGAACCACTCTCTACTCGCCATGGAGTCAGATAAAACAGAAAAATTTGAAGCACTACTCAAATTCCCTGGTCACAACCTCCTATTCTTGGCACTAACGAACAATCAAGTACACGATTCCCGGTTGCCATTGCAACCGCTGCATATTCTACCAAGCAGAGAGAAATGGAAGTGTCGAAATCTGTCAAACTGTTACTGACTATTCTATTAATCCTCATTCTGACAGGATGTCTAGATAAAAATACCGCACCGGTGGCAGCTGACGACAGCACCATCCTCAATCAGGGCAGAAGCACAACTATCGATGTATTGCAGAACGACCGGGACAAGGATCATGATCCACTTGTCGTAGTCGCCGGCAAACCACCTTCTCATGGTACTTTAATCATCCAAGATGGCGGTCTGATCGTTTATCAGCATGACGGTTCAACAGCCGGATCGGACAGTTTCACCTATCTTGCCTATGATGGCGCTGCCTATTCCGCACCTGCCCAGGTACAGGTAACGATTTTAATTCCTCCCTATTCCACCGATGACAATACAACAGCCCCAACTACCAACCAACCACCGGTTGCGGGCGATGATCAGGCCGCGGTGACAACAGGTGGTGCTGTTTCCCTCGATCTGCTGGTCAACGATTCTGACGCAGAGAATGACCCACTCGGCATCGAAACCCTGGGTACTCCCGGGAACGGTGAAGTGACATTGGAACCGGATGGCACTGTCACCTATCGGCACGACGGTTCGAATACAACCGCTGACAGTTTCAGCTATATCATCAGTGACGGGGATGCCCTTTCCGCCAGCGCAGATGTCTCTATCACCATCACACACGTAAACCAACCGCCCGGTTTCACCCGCCAAGGTAACGATATCCATCTGCCCATCGACACACACTACGAGTTATCCGTTGAAGCTGTGGATCCTGACGGCGATGAGTTGAGCTATTCGGTCTCCCATCTTCCTCATTGGTTACATTTCTCAACCGATACACATATCTTGTCCGGGCAGCCCTCTTGGGCCGACCTGGGAAATTCATACCCTGTAACGATCACTGTCAATGACGATGAAGTGAGTATTGAAAACCGATTCGTCATCACTGTCGTGGAAAGATGGCCTGTCACAGACAGCATGGCCCATCGCCTATTGGTACAAGCCACTTTCGGCCCGACACTGAATGAAATCGAAAGCGTCAAGCAGCTGGGAGTGGCGGGTTGGATCGATCATCAGCTCTCCATGCGATCGGCATATACCAATTCTGGCGATGGCTGGCTGAGCCATCTGCAACGTACCCGCGCAATCGCGCTACAGGCGGAACCCGCCAACAATTGGCTCGCCACCGGTATTTTCAATGAATCGACCGGCGACCGATCAGCCTTGGATTATCAAATGGCCGCATGGTGGGAGAATGCCCTGGGTTCACCTTCGATCCCGGGTAACGAGACCGGCTCAGATCAACTGCGTCAACGCGTCGCTTATGCACTGAGTCAGTTGCTGGTTACCTCCGACAGTGTACCGGTCCTGAAATCCCGCGGTGAAGCCTTGGCCGCCTACTATGATCTGTTGGCGGAGCATGCATTCGGTAACTACAGGACATTGCTGGGAGAAATTGCCCGAAGTCCGGCCATGGGTGTCTACCTATCGCACCAGGGTAACAGCAAGAGCAACCCCGCGACAGGTTCGCGACCCGATGAAAACTTCGCCCGTGAAGTCATCCAGTTATTCTCTATCGGACTTTATGAATTGAACCTGGACGGCAGTCCCAATCGGGACGGTGACAGGAGCAGTTATCCGGATCCCGGTCACAACCTGGCAGCCACATACACCCAATACGATATAGAAGAATTAGCCAAGGTAATGACAGGCTGGGATCTGGTAAGTAACAGCAGGTTTGGCAGAGTGAGCAGTAGAGATGGTGACTACACGCACCCGATGGTGTTTCATGCCGAGCAACATGAAAACGAGTCAGCCACTGGCGGAGACGGCTATGTCACTGTACTGGGACAGACATTCTCCCTCAATTCGGGGAATGACCAGAGTGGACTCGATAGTGCTTTGGATGTTCTGTTCAGCCACCCGAATGTTGCCCCCTATGTCAGCAGACACCTCATCCAGCGACTTGTCACATCCAATCCATCCCCAGCCTACCTGGCCCGAGTGGCACAGGTTTTCGACAATAACGGCAATGGCGTAAAAGGTGACCTTAAGGCGGTAGTGCGCGCCATCCTTCTAGACCCTGAAGCACGGGATGATCGTTATTTGATCGATCCATCCTTTGGCAAGGCAAAGGAGCCCCTGCTGGCGATAACCCAACTGCTTCGAGCTGTCCATACCTCGCCGTTAAACGGGTGGAGCAGCCAAAGCGGCGTGACAATGAACGGTGTCTATTGGTTCAGGGCACCCCAGACTATATTGGGACAAGGGCCACTGCGTTCCCCATCCGTGTTCAACTTTTACAGCCCCGGCCACATCCCGAGAGACAACCGCTTTATTGTGCATAATCTGGTGGCGCCGGAGCTGCAGATACAGACAGATCAAATGCTGATCGAATACAACAACCTGGTTTTCAGTCTGCTCAACAGTTTCGAAAAAAATCATATCATCCACTTTACGGGTGAAACCCTGGCGGCATTCGGCGCTTCATTCAACAGCCATTCAGAAAAGATATTATTAACCAATTTCGATACTGAAATATCTCTCTTTGAACAAGCTCTCGAGGGGGACAATGACAGGGACTTTGCATCGATCAATGACACATCTACGGATATACAGGGTGACACACCCAAGGCGAATGCCATTGACGCCCTGCTCGACCACCTCGATCTATTGTTGCTGGGTGGACAAATGTCCCCTGAGTTCAGATCCGCACTCAAGCATTATCTCGTGGCAAGTGCTGGCACCAACCACAGTAGACCATTCATGGAGGCGCGCTCTGTGATTCGTGATGCAATCACAATGATAGCCACCTCCAGCAGCTACATGATTCAAAAATAACCCGGTAATCCAAGGAAGCGATCAGGCTATGGTGATGCATCGAAGAGATTTTCTAAAACAAGCCACGGTTATGGGAGGTCTCGGTCTGTTAGCTCCCCTCGGCCAACTGTCATATACCAGCCCATGCCTGGCCGCTGCACCGGACTTTTCAGACTACAAGGCACTGGTCTGCATCTTTCTCTATGGCGGCAATGACACATTCAATATGTTGATTCCCTATGGCGGCGCGCCGGGAAAAGGCTATATGGAATATGCCTCCGCTCGAAGAGATCTGGCAGTCGCTGACAGAGACCTTGACCTCAGCTCAGTGACCACCGGCAACACAGAACTGAACCGGGGCAATCTAGGATCGGGCAGTGCCAATCCCTACAATGTGAACCAAACTCAAAGCTCTGCTTATACACGAGGCCTCTATCCACTGACCGGTAAGGGCATCGATCTCGCTGTGAGTGGTGTAATGCCGGAACTGGCCCAATTGATTGTCGATAATCGGGTCAGTATCGTGGCAAATACCGGCACCCTGGTCGAACCCGTGAGCCGTGCAGATATTATCGCGGGTGGCGCTGAACTGCCAAAATTCCTTTTTGCACACGACCACCAGCAAAGAGAGCTGCAAACCGGGCGGGGCGATGATCTTGGACATATTGGCTGGGCAGGACGAATCGCGGATACCTGGAATGACATCAACGCCGGAAATCCGGTGGGTCTCAACCTGTCCTATTTCAACAATGATCGCATGATGGTCGGTCGAAACAGCTCCCCCCTGGTATTGAAGGCCAACAACCCACCCAACATTGGCCACCTGAGAACAGGAGTCAATCGTTACCGGGATGATCGTCGTGCACTTTTCAAGGCGCTTGCCGGTGTGCAAGGCAATACCAGCCGACTCGACTTCAACACTGCGAATACGGCAAGTACGGCGGACTATTTCAAAGGCCTCTACAATCGCCTGTTATTGAAATCACTCTCTACATTTGACTTTTTAAACAGCAGTTGGCAGGCGATCCATATGGACTTTGCAACTCCCGATTCTTATGGCCGGGAGCTATTTTCCATTCCTACCAATCAGCAACTGGGCTTTACCAAAAATATCAACGGAGTACTGATCAGGCAGCTTGCCTCGGTGACAAAGATAATCCATATGGGTGCCTCGGGTATCCTGGGACCAGATTATAACAGGCAGATTTTCCTTGTCCGATTGGGTGGATTTGACACACATGCCGGCCAGGCAGAACACCACCCCCTGCTTTTGCGGGAGCTGAGCCTTGCCCTGTGGAAATTTCAGATGGCGATGGAGGAGCTTGGTTATTCTCAACAGGTCACTACATTCACGATGTCCGATTTCGGCCGAACCCTGACAAATAACGGCGATGGCACCGATCATGCCTGGGCATCGAACCAGCTGGTGATGGGCGGTCTTGGTGATCATTCGCCAGGCAGTCTGGATGGTGGAAAGCTGTTCGGCACCCCTCCTGACCTGCGACTCGGCGGTAGCGATGATTACGGTGACAAGGGGCGCTACATTCCCACTACCGCTCAGGATCAGGTGAATGCCGCCATTGCCCAATGGTTCGGTGTGGATGATTCCCTGATGCGGTCACTGTTCCCCAATCTGGTGAATTTTCAGACTGGGACCGATTACGAATCAGCCTATACCGGGCTTTTTGTCTAGGGCCGGTTAACCCTGTGTCAAACCGAGCGGATCATTGGGATCCACGCCCTCCATAAAGGGGATATTGCGGTCACGATGAGTGATTTGATAGACCAAACCTATCCAGTTTCCGATAACCGCTTCAGCCGTATCATGCCAGGTATTATCCAGCGTATCGGTGACCAACGCCTCCGGAAAGGCCGGCATGGGTTGCTGTTTCGACATGGCCTGTTCGAGATGTTCACGATACTCGTTGAAAATCGCCTGATTACGCAGGGTGAAATAGTTGTCCGGAAAGGGTGGGTAATCCTCGCGCATGCGGTTGAAATAGAGGGTAACCTCTCTTTTGTACTCCTTGAGAAGACTGATGGTGTCATATTCAGGATGCCCCTGGAAGTAGACAACCCTCAGGCCATCCTGACTGACAGCCAGATGGACCCCCCCCTCTTCACTCTCCACCAGGACCTTGAGTCCAGCCCGTTGGAATTGCTCCCGGGTAATCTGGTTGAAACGGGAGTGCGGCACATCGAAGCGGGTATTGACATCATTCACCAGAGGATGTTTCGGATCCATGACCCGGTGGCTGTAGACACCCCATAGCTTGTCCCCCATATGGGTACGTTTCTGACCATGATGCGACTGAACAACAGCATGGGTCGCCAGACAGGAGCAGAGTACGGAGGTCACATTGTCATAGGCCCAGTCGACCACTTCGGTCAAGGGCTGCCAGAATGCCTCCTGGGCCAGATCCGGGTGTGTGACATTGGCACCGGTGATGATCAGCGCATCCAGGCCATCCTGTTTGATCCGGCCGAAGGTCTCGTAGTAGGCCTCGATATGCATCCTGGCCTTTTCACTGCGCGGTAATTCATCAAGGGTGAATGGGTGGACGAAGAACTGCGCGATGGGATTGGCCTCTCCCACCAAGCGGAAAAATTGTCGCTCAGTCGCCTCAATCGCGCTGTCGGGCATCATATTCAACAGCCCGATATGCAGCTCGCGTATATGTTGATGTGTCGCCCTGTCCGGTGAGAGGACGTTCTGCCCCTCCTGTCGCAGGCGATTGAAGGTAGGCAGTTCAGTGTGTGCAACCAAAGGCATGACGATCCCCCATTCAAAGCGCTACGGACTGAGTACTGGATTCCCTGTCGATGACCTCTTCCAGCAGCTGCAGAAAATCGGATTCACTGTTGACCATGGATAGCTCCTGAGTCGTCACTGTATAGCCGTAATCACGGGCGATTGCCTGATAACGCGGTATCCGGGCGCGAAACAGGCGCGGAAAAACCCAGCGTGTGAAATCAAACGGATCGATTAGCGAAACATATTCCAACTCATTGATTTGCATATACTCGGCCAGGTGGTCGTCAAGAAACGCCTCACGATAATAGAGTGGTTTCGGATGAGACACGGAGCGTGCGATCAATGCCGTTTCATCCTCCTCGGAAGCCTTGATGTAGAGAATCAGCGAGTACTCGGCAAGAAACTCCAGCAGACCAGGTTCATCCAGTTCGCACAGGCTGCCACCCACATCATTGATGAAATGTGAATAGCCGTAGATCATGCGCGATTTACGTATGAAGCTTGGCACATCGTACATGGCGGCGATCTCGGCCTGGCGATGCAGACTCTGACGCCGTTTGAATTCGGTCAGCGGCATCCCTCCCAACTCCGGATTGCCCAGCATACCGAGAAAGGTGGAGACCGGTTTAAGGTTATGGAAGGTGATATTGTTGCGGATGAATATAGAATCCGAGCGCAACAGATCACGCAGCAAAGGCACACTCATGGCCTGATCTTTGATGCTGTCGAGAATGGGTTCGTCCAGATAGCGGGTACCGATGCGGTAGTCTCCCGAATAGTGAAACCACTCCTTCCGTCTCAGTAGATTCGACAGGCGGGTCTTACCCACACCGGACATACCCAGCAGGGTCACACATTTCCGATCCCAGGCACGAAATTGTTCAACACTCAATCTCACGATATCTACGCTCCAATTCACTGAGAGGCCAATTCTACGGGCTAGGGCTTGTTAACACTAATCCAATCAGCCCTGCTGGGCTATTTTTTCGTCCGGCAAGGCAGTATGAGCGAATGATAACGCCGCTGGGCGGAAAAATAGCCCCAGTCCTTTGGGTTGGGCAACAAAGGAAGTGCCCTTGGGGTACGCCTGAAATAGCTCCAGCTACAACCGGACCGGCTTGCTTGCTATGATGACTTTGACACAACAATAAAGGCATCAGCCAGTATTTGATTACAAGCAGATGAATATCAAAGACCTCTCAGTCATCCTGGTGGAACCCTCGCTGACCCAGCGAAAACTCATCGCCAAGCAACTCGCAGCACTGGGAATCAGCCATATTGAATTATTCAGCAACGGTAGCGACACGCTGCAGGCCCTGCCTACAAGTAAACCGGACGTTGTTATCAGCAGCCTCTATTTGCCGGACATGACCGGGACCGACCTTGTATTTGAGATGCGTGACGATGAGGAACTCATGCAAACCGCATTTATGTTGATCTCCAGTGAAACCAGCCTTTCCTACCTGGATCCGATCCGCCAGGCCGGCGCCGTGGCAATACTGCCAAAGCCCTTCACCCACGACGACCTCTATCTGGCCATGCAGGCCACCCTGGACTATGTAGAGACGCCCGATCTGGAACTGCACGACATCGACACCGAAAACCTACGAATTCTGATAGTCGATGACAGCGGTATGTCCCGCAAACATATACGCCGCATTCTGGAGGCTATGGAGATTGAGAGCATTACCGAGGCAGGCAATGGCGCCGAAGCCGCCAGCCTGATCGACCAACATTATTACGACCTGGTCATTTCGGATTACAACATGCCTGAAATGAATGGTCAGCAATTGGTCGATCATATCCGTGATCAAAGTGGGCAACCCGGCCTCCCTATCCTCATGGTAACCAGTGAGTCCAATGAAAACCGACTGGCGGCAGTACAGAAATCCGGTGTTTCAGCAATTTGTGACAAACCCTTCACAACAGAGTCCATACAGAGTTTGCTACAGCAGATTCTGTTGGATCTATAAACTTAAACACTCGCATTAAGAGATAAATTCATTTAACATTTCAGGAAGTTAATTCACCCCACACATAGATATACCATAATGAATATCGTATGCAGCCATCCCACAACCTTACATCGGCTGCCA
>QBVD01000035.1 GCA_003058525.1 gamma proteobacterium symbiont of Ctena orbiculata
CCAGCGCAGGTGGCTGTTGGGGATGCCGAAGTGGACGTCGCCGGTGCGCGGATCGACGATCTCGCGGCCGAACTCATCAAAAGCCTCGATGGTGGGGTTGATGATCTCGATCTCGGTGAAGCGGCTGTCCTGCACATCCAGGCTGGCGCGGGTGATCGCCGACAGCGCTTTTTCGGCGCTGCCGTCACCACCGAACAGGGGCGCCAGGCGCAGGCCCAGTTCCCGGCGCATGGCGTCGCTCTGGGCATGGTTGACCGCACCCTTGCGCGCCGCTTCGAATGTGGCGTAGTTAATAGTGGTCTTGGCGTCGAAGAGCAGTGCGCTTTGCAGTCCACCCAGTCCCATCAGCAGCAGTGCCGGCAACGACACCAGCAGCTCCGTCATGGCGGCGCCACGTTGTCCTTTGAACAAACGGCTTAACATCCCTTTGATCTGCATCCTGCTCTCCTAATGAACTACTACAACTTTGTGTTGTTTTGTTATCAGTAACGGATCAACCCTTTTGCCGGCGAAGGAATATCACTGATCGGTTTGTAGATGATTTCCCGCAGTTTTTTGAGCTTGGTTTCTATCGCCAGCCGTTCATAACTCGATTCCTCAGCCAAGCTCTGCGCCCTCTGTAACGACTGATGCGCTTTCATCAAATAGGCTTCTGCCAGATTGTGATGTGGTTTCGGTTGCCTCGGGTCACGCTGTAGTGATGATTCATAGGCATGAATCGCGGCCTCGATATTGGCCTGATGGAGCCGAGAGTTTCCGAGCCTGAACCAGGCATAGAAATCATTGGGGGCAATCTCAGTAATTGCATGATAGTGTTGCTCCGCTTCAACCCACCTGCCCTGTTCATAGGCACTGTCGGCAATCTCCAGATTTGTAAATGCCTTCCGCTTGGGAGCAGTTCCGTTGCATGCTGCAAGTGTAATTACCACTAATGCACATAGAATATGAATCACTGCTTTGTTTAACACAATGTCCCTCTTAAACTGTCGCTGATTACCAATAAAAATGATCACTCTCGGAAATACCCTGTTTACTGATCACTCCCTGGTTCAGTTCCAGTGTGTAATAGGCTCCACGTGCCGATGCAGTACGAAAGGGCTTGACACCCTCCTGACACTTCACAACCTTACCCTTCTTGTCCATAAACACCAGATCCAGTGGATAACGCATCCAAAATGTATGTACTGATGCGCAGCGCTCAAGTAATAATCCATCAGAATCGTCAAGCCGCTTTTTTCCTAATAGACCGCGCAGGCGAGTCAAATAGCTATCCGCCACCCATGCTTCGAGTGCAGGAGACTCTTTGGCGGGATCGTCTTCAGTGGCATGTCTTTTGAGCCTGATACGTTTCATGCACCCTACTCTTGCTCAGTCACCTGTTCGTCTTCACCATCTTCTTCGGTTTGAGTATTGATCTCCATAGCACCATAGCCATTCCCGGCGTAAGCATGCAGTGTTGCGCGGTAACCGCCACATGATGTATTCGTTCTTACGATGATTGCCTTGGTTCCATGATATTTCTCGGTTTCCGTTTCATAGAGTATTGGATCGCCGGAACCGCTCACCAGCTCTTCCGGGTGATCCACAACACCATTGCCATTGAGGTCGTCATAGAGATAAAACACATGTTGGTTACTGAGTATTGGATTGGATGTGGAGTTGGAAGGTGAGAGATATAGCTCCAACTTCATCTCACCAATCGGTCTATCATTTGGATCACTGACAGTAACCACCATGACATTGTCTTGATAATCGTCAGGATAGAAGATGCATTGACCTTGATTATCGAGCAATTCGGTTACTGTCCAGGTAAAGGATGTAGGCGTGATTGAGACATTTGTACCTGGTGAGAATTGATCATTACTGTTGTTACATGCTGAGAATAAAAGACTCAACAAAAAAACCGATGGCCCACTGACCAATCGTTTAGTGTATGTAGTATCAATAATTTTTAATATAAACTTCATTTAAGCTTCCTAACCTGGCCAGTTAAAGGCCCATACCAATGGCTTGAATACAGGCCATGTCAACACACCCTTTTGAATCGCACTGCTAAGGATGACAAAGATGATGATCAAAAAGGTGTTGGGAAAAATAAACATAACCAGCGGGCCGAGTAACTTGACCGGCGCCTCCATGGCCAGTTTTTCCGCTTTCTGGAATCGGGTCGACCTCAATTGATCGGCCTGCGCTTTGAGTACAGGCCCGAGACTCGAACCTGTCTTTTCAGCCTGGATAGTACTACTGACGACATTTCTTATGCTTTCAGTGTCTACACGATCGCCTAAGTCGCGCAGTGAATCCGCCCTGGGTTTTCCTGCTCGAATATCCCTGAGAACGCGACTGAATTCTTGCCTGAGAGGACCGTCCGATGCCTTATTGATGGCCTGTTGCAGTCCACCGGTAAAATTGGTTCCCGATTCTACGGCCAGAATGATGATATCGAGATAGAACGGCAACTCTCTAAATATACTTTTACTACGTTCCTCTGTTGCTTCACGTAACCATAATTCCGGATAGAAGAAACCACCGACCAGACCGAGCGCCATCATATACCATGCATTGGACCCGATCATACTCAGCAACACATAGACGAAAAGTGAAAACACTACAGCCGCAATAACTTTACCCGCAAAGAACTGGTCAGGACTCAACATATAGTCGATCCCTGCTTTCCTTAGCCTTAATAATGTGACAATGCGATAGTTTTGGGTAATCAACGGTCCGAAATAGTGTACGAATGCACTAACAAGCGGCCATGTCAGTCGAAATCCCAATGGTGGTCGGTCGAGATAGGATCTGTCCTGATCCGGAACCATGGCAAATACCCGATATGTGTTCCAGATTATCAGGCTAACCACCCCACCGAACATTACGCTGACGATTAGAAATTCCATTTTTAAATATCTATATTGACTATTTTTCGAATCATTAACCCACCAATAATCTCAAGGATTATGATGACGGCTAAAAAGATCCAACCAAGTAGATTGGTGAATATTGGAGCGATATTTTCACGATCGACAAAATAGAGTGCGCCGATAATGAAAAATGGCAATAAACCAACCACCCAGCCTTGTAAGATTCCCTGAGATGTTAGCGCCTTGATTTTGCCCTCCATCTCCATCTTCCGCCTCAGGCTATCCGACAACCGGCGGAATATTTCCGATAGGTTACCACCCACATCGTTTGCAATTTGTGTTGCTGTGACAACCAAATCAAATTCTTCGGTCTGTACTCGCTCAGCAAGATTATCCATCGCTTCGGATAGGCTCATACCAAGCCTCTGCTCCCTTAGAACCAGTGAAAATTCCTGGCTTATAGGTCCCTTGGTCTCATTCACCATGGTTTCCACAGCTGAAAGGAAGGTCTGGCCGGCACTCATACCACTGGCAATTTGTGTCAATGCATCAGGTAGTGCATGAATAAGTTTCTCCTTGCGCTTGGCCTCCATACGCATGAGCAATAATTTCGGCATTACCAGTAATACAAGTACCACCAGTGCGATATAGAAAAAAGATCCGGTAAAAAAGTAGATGACAACCGGTAGCGCCAGCAATGATGCTACGTTCAGCAAAAACATTTTTTTTGCATCTACAAACAGAAACAGGTTCTCAAGTTTGCTCTCAGTTTGCTCTGTAAATACCGATTGATAACGCTCATAGCCATGCACACTGAATCCCAACAGTACCCAGATTACGGCACTGATAGCTATAAATACGAGCGCAAGAATAAAATTGATATCCATCAATGGAACTCGTCTTTTTCGTTTCCGAAGATTGATAAATCAACCGGAACGCCAATTGATTTTAGTGACTCATAGAAGGAGGGTACGAAACCAGAGGCAACAAACTCTCCCCACACTTTTCCATGTTCGTTGAATCCACGCTGCCTGAATTCGAAGATATCCTGTAGCTGTATCGTATTACCCTCAATACCGGTAACCTCTGTAATTTTGGAAATTTTCCTGGAACCACAGGCATATCGTGTCTGCTGAACAATAATGTTGACCGCAGAGGCTATCTGTTCACGAATCGCCGTGACCGGCAGATCCATACCTGCCATCAACACCATTACCTCAAGTCTTGAAAGTGCATCCCTTGGACTGTTGGCATGTGCCGTAGTGAGTGAACCATCATGACCGGTATTCATTGCCTGCAGCATGTCAAGGGCCTCGCCTCCCCGGCATTCACCTACGATAATACGATCAGGACGCATACGTAGCGTGTTCTTCACCAATTCACGAATGGTAATAGCACCACGCCCCTCTATATTTGCCGGTTTTGCCTCCAGCGATACCAGATTAGGTTGGTAGAGTTTAAGCTCGGCAGCGTCTTCCACGGTGACTATGCGCTCACCATCCGGGATGAAGCTTGACAATACATTCAGCAAGGTGGTCTTACCCGAACCAGTACCGCCAGATACAATGACATTCTTGCGCTGCTCTACACAAACCCTGAGAAAATCGACCATTTCCTGATTGATCGATCCATAATCTATGATGTCGTTGAATGTCAATCGATGTTTAGCGAATTTTCTGATTGTCAAGCTAGGTCCCTTAATGGCCAATGGCTGGATGATGGCGTTTACGCGAGAGCCATCCTTTAAACGGGCATCGACCATTGGACTTCCTTCATCAATACGTCTGCCCAACGGAGTAATAATGCGTTCAATGACCGACATGACGGCTTGGTCACTACTGAAGTTTTCACCGCTATTGATCAATTTGCCGGCACGTTCTACAAAAACTTCCTGGTGATTGTTGACCATGATCTCCGTAATTGAATCGTCTTCAAGAAAACGCTCAAGCGGCCCAAGACCTACAGCCTCGTTAATCACACTACTACGAAGCTTTGTTATGTCGATATCAGCGGGGAGATCTGATGTGATGCGACCAATGATTTGATCTATCAGTGTTTCTGCCTCGACCCTTAACTGTTCATCAGACATGCTGTGCACGTCTTTGCGACGGAGATCCATCTCTGATATCAGCTGTTCGTGGATTATTCTTGTCCAGTAGAGAATAACCTTTCCTTGTTCATCGATCAGGCTATTGACAGGATTAGTTTCCTGTACCGACTCTTTTGTTTCCCAACTTGCGTCTGGACTCTCTTCAACAGGGTGTTGCGATATTGCAGAACTTGCCTTGCTTGGGTCAAACTCTACTCTCAGGATGACATCACCGATTGTAATCTCGTCATTGTCTGTCAAAGGACCATAATTGATAACACGCTCTCTATTGACCCAGGTTCCAGTGATACTTCCCAAGTCCTCAATATGTATCTGGTTGTTTTGCGAAAATAGTGTTGCATGCCTTTTCGCAATATGTCGATGCTTGAATACCAGATCACTATGACGTGCGCTGCCGATTACACACCTGTCTCCCTTTACAGTGTAGCGAGTCCGGCGCTTGCGGCCTTGTTGGTAATGAATATCAAACATTTCGACTAATCCAGGATGCTGAATTCAAGCTCTTTCTTTAGTTGATTAACGGTATTGTTTCTAACCCCCATCAGGTTTCTTGCCCTTTGATCATAGGTATCGTCAATTTCAATAACCTCTGGTGTGAGAAAGACCACCATTTCTGACATTTCATGCTGAATATCATTACTCTTGAAAAGGCTGCCAAGTACAGGTAAATCACCCAGTCCTGGAACCTTACTGGTGCCTCTTCCCTGTTTAGCTTTTAACAATCCCGATATAACGATTGTCTGACCGGAATGAACATTGACTATGGTCTCTGTTTCATTCTTTAAAATACCCGGCACATCCAACACAGTTGTAGACGTGTCGATCTCGCTGACTTCTGCTTTTATGGTTGTATATATCTGCTTTTCATTATTTACCCGCGGTGAAATATCCAGCTTTATTCCATACTGCTTGAATTCTACGCTGGTTCCACCATTTGTACCGATCACGGGTATAGGATACTCGCCACCAGATATAAATTTGGCTGTACCACCATTGACGCAGCTGAGAACAGGCTCGGACAACACGACAGCATCACCGTCTGATGCCAATAGATTGATGCGTGATGTCAACGCTGTCGCTATACCGAAGTAGGACGCGAAGGGCTTCACATTGAAAGGCAGTGGTGTGCCATCAATTGCTGAGGTTGGCGACCTGAATAGGGAATTCGTTACAAAATCGCCGACTGTCGCAAAGGTTGGTCCATCTAAATCCGTCGACCAATCTATGCCAAGCTTGGAGAGTGCACTTTTTCTGAACTCAACCATCTTGACACTGATCCTTATCATACTATCCATCCGAACACGCTTTTCAGGATCTTGCTCTGTTACCCGAATATTGTACTGACTATAACTTCCATCCTTGTTCCACAGACGCAAGGAGGTACTTCCTGCATTCTCGCCAATGACCAGTAACTCATCCGTACTAAGAATCTCTAATTTGATTATACCCGCCTGTCCAATCGCAACACGGTCAACAGATACTTTACCGAGTATCCTGACCTCACCAATAAACAGATCGACATTCTTTGCATAAACACTGGTTGCCATCATCACCATATATAAGGTGATGACTGTTTTTAAGACTTTACTAATCACTTGTTGATTGTCCTCAAAAAGGCCTTTTTCCGTATAAGAATCAAGCTCATATACCACCAATAATGTACTCAATTCCTTTTTCTTTTCGGACAATCCGTTTCCTGATTTTAGGTTTTGGATTCGGCTTGTTTAACAAGCGCGCAACTGTCATTGGATCATCGCTAATCAATTTATCGTCTTGCGGTGAACGCAACAGCGCTGTGATCCTTCCAATACTTTTAGCAAGCGTAATTTTTTCTGCCACTTCCGGCGTCACTTCAACTGTAATGATTCGAAATGAGTCATCTGACTGCCTTCCGGTTTTATCTATATGGGTATACGGACCAGTAGCAATCACATGCAGATTTTGAATTATCGGAATGATCCTGTCCTTGTAGTCGAGTAACAGATCAATTTTGTCATTCGGCTGGAGAAAACCTGATATCGAATTGATTTTATCGACTGTGAAGGCAAGCGCCCTCTTACCGGGCTTTAGTTTACCTGAAAAGGTTGGTATCAATCCGCCTTCAAGATGAGCCCACAGAAGCGGCCGCCCCTTTGTGATATCAAAACTGACTCTTTGTCCAGTTGCTGTACTGAATGTTGACTCAGTAACTGCATTTTTATGCGCATACTTTGCGGGAATTTTACGTACAGAAAAGTCACGCAATGTAACGACTGTTCCTCTTTGTATATTTCTGTTCGGCACTACAAGAGCAACCATCTCCTCGGTCTTTTCCAGCTGGCTTTTGTAGTAGTTGACCTTTTTTTCTATAAAATCCTTTGTCAGATATACCCCGCCCACACCAAGCGCCAATGATATTATCAACATAATTACATTCTTGTTGATAATACTGACTTTCTTTCGTTGACCAGTGGAATCTTTGGTATGCATCATATCCATAGTTGTCTACTCGATCATTTAGGGTAATGAATAGATCAGAGACCTATTTCGGTCATAGTCTCTGATCGAATCCATAAACAGCCCCATCACTGACTGATTATCATCAGTGACTGGTGCAAATAAGAACATAACCAGTATGAATGTCACTAAGGCATACTCCAGGGCGATGTGGCCTGATTGTCTGCTTAGTGTGTTTTTTTGATCAGCTATTTTCATTCATCTCTACCAGATTCGCGATGATTATGGTCTTACCATCATCTGCTTCAGTTACTGCAATATCACAATGCCATTTGTCTCTTCTGAAGTAGAGTATCGCTGTTTTTGTCTTTTCGCTTCCTCTAGCGTATTGCCAACCATCTGCATGCATGTTGTCACGATAATAGTCTCTATTTACATGCACGGAATAGTCATTGAAAAGCACCAGCGTATATGCAACTCTTCCCTTGTCAATCGATTCCGTATTTGATAAAAGCTGGGTACCTTGGATGCGAGGAAATTCACTTGACCACCGGTTCGGCTTTGTTGCACGAGAAATATCACTGACTGATATATAACCCTCAGTAGATCCCCGGTTTGATTTTCGCGCCTGCACGACAACGCTTTTATCTGTTTCCATCTTACTTAATACATGCCATTCTCCGACATGTTTTTCCAAATAGGCAGGCACGTTGTTCCGGTGTCTTGATATGTCTGACCAGCGTTGCTTGTAGAATGCCAACACTTCCGTTACCGAAGACTCTGTAGAAAACTGCTTCATCTGCAATGGCATTCCGTTTTGAACAACCTCACCCACGTATATCACTGATGCAACTGGCGGGTCTGCAACATCGTGAATGTCATAAGCAAAGCAAGTACTGCTAAACGCTATAGAACACATTGCATAACGCCAGATATCGATGAATTGTTTTACATTAAATGCCACTTTAGTCTTCCGCATAGCGATCCATCGGTAACACATGAGGGTTAATATAACCAAACCCCCCATTGCTATCAGAACGAAGACCTTGAATATCCGCAAAGAAGGGTACAATGGTTGCCACACCAGCCAGCGCATCACCTACCGATTCCAGAGCTCCGGCCGGGACGAATGACCGTGAACGTCTTGCAGCTTGCGCAGGGTCTCTGGCGTCCCAACTATCAGCATAGATTGTGTTTGAACGGGTAACACATGCTGCTATGGTTTCAGATTCCTGTCCATTACAGTCAACACCTGATGTCAAAATAGTATTACCTGCGACTTCAATCGATACCCGGCCAGTATATAAACCATTCTCCTCGATATCCCACTGACCACCTGTAATACTGGCAAGTGTATCGCCAATTTCATTGATCCCTGCTGAAAGCGTGCCCGCTATACTCTCGGGACGTTGGTTGCTGACTGCTGCATCAAAACCTCTACCAAGCACCACAAGACGATTTTCCTCATCATCTTCATCATAGCCAAATCCGCTCCAAAACGGGTTCTCAAACCCCTCATCGGTAAGTGCCTCACGGTCTGTTCGTATCTGTAGATCAGGACGAACAAAAAATCGATTATTGACTTCTGTCTCCAATTGCTCGATATCTTTGTAGTGCGGCCCTGCAATCGTTTGTTCCCAAGCCAGATAGCGACTTGACTGAGCAGTCGTATGATTAATATCTGCGATCTTGCCCATCAGTGGAATACCTGTCAGCAGAGGCACTGTCACTGTTGCGATTAAGATTGTTTCAACAGTGGCATTTCCCTTCTGTTTCAATAATCGGCACTGTTTGATGGCTATCATTAGTGTTTCCTTTTGTTGATCAACTCGCATAAACCAAAGCCGAACTGATAATCACAAGAATGATGTGATTGCACTTTCCGCTGCCTCTTCAACAGCGTCCTCCAGTACTTGCTGCAGTTGATCAGTCACCTGGTCGACAATCTCATCTTCAAACTGATCAACATACGCTTCCCCCTGTTGCTGAGCATACTGATCAAGCAGCTGTTCATACTGTCCGACCTGTGTTTGCGCCGCCGTACTGACACCTTGTGAAATACCTTGCTGCAGGTCGTTTGCCACCAAATCTGTACTGTAATGCATGTTTTGCAGTTGTGTGAGCTGTGAATCCACATTAACCAGCTGGTTCTCTAGCTCTTGGCGTCGTTCCTCATCCGTTGTGCTGCTTAATTGCGTTTGCAGTGACTCTTCAAGGTCAAGCAACCGCTGCAATTCTTCTTCTCTTTCTCCTATGTAATGCTGTACGCCCGCAGCAACACCGGATACACCATCCGATAAGAGTGAAGGATCTCTCAATGCCCATGCCATGAATCGATTTGACGAAGGCGTTTCGGTCAATCTCACTTCCCAATATGGACTGAACAGACTGGCAATTTCATATCTACCCCTTCTTCTTGACGGTATGTAGTCATCAGGCGGATGAAAAAAAAGTTCGCCGCTGGAAATTGCCGCCAAACCCTCACCGGCCATCTGGTCTTGCGTTCCGAACATTCCCTCACCTATGCCATTTCTCAGTTCTTCATTTGGCACAGAATACGACCCTAGGCCGTCTATTTTCGATGCTGTTCGCACATGATTTTGCGGCAGTTCAACCTCGATACGCAAAGCCAGCCGGGGATCGCGGTTTTCTCGACTTAAATCCTGCAAGTCATAATAGGCCCTGATACCTTCATACTCTGCATCAAGTTCTTCCTTTTCCATATTGGCAAGCCTTTCTGCCCATCTGTTTTCTTGCATATAGCGGGGACAACCATCGTTAAAGAAATACCATCCCCACCAACTGCTGCTCTGGTATTGGCTATCGTCACATTCAAAATCACCATTGACATAACGAGAGCCCCACCCCAATGGAATTTCATCATGATCCCAGCCACATCCACGATGATCACAATCCCATACCTCTATGTGAAAGGAGAGTGTGTCCTTACCTTTCCATTCCCATTCTAAATTACTTGCTGAACTGTTATTCTGAAATATATAACTGCTTGACGTTGACTCCTCGGATATAAAATTTGTACTTCCCTCTTTTTTAACCCAAACGCGTACAATACCAAGATCGAGTCTATTTGGTGCGCCAGGCAACATGTCACCAGTTCGAAGATTCCTAGAACTGGTAAATTCATCCTTCGAACGATTTACGACATTTGCCTTGCGTAAAAGTCCATCGTTATCTTCATATCTCTCAGTAAAACTGCTCCAATTCACTCCATTCTGTCCCATACCGATAACCGCATAAGCCGTATCGGCGTTGTAACGATTATCATTTCTCTCGACAACCTCTCTCACAATACCGGGTGTTGCAGCGAAACTTGCCAAAAATATTGCATGTTGCGACTGACTCAAAACACCATTGACAGTATCAATAACAGGTATGAATGCCTCAGCAATATTTACCATTACACCGTCAATCATCTCTGTTATCGATTCTGCCGCCTGGGTATATGGTCTGATGATAGGAAACCAGGTACCGATGTAATCTATATTGCGGGCAACGATATATGCGTATTGAGTCCATGAAGTGAGACTTACCATCTGTCCGATTGATACCTGGTTGGCAACCATCGCCCTGTTTGTATAAGCCTGATAGTTGAGTGCGCGCGCCTGCCAAATAAGACCACTGTAAGCGGCGGCATCAGCTGTATTTACAAGGCGGGATTTTTCCGATGCGGTTTGGCCTGTGTTGAATAATACCAAACCAAGCAGAATGGTGGACATAAGAAAAGCAATTCCCAGCGGCAGTGCTTGACCGGTTTCCTTGGATCTAAATATGTGAGTCATTGAACTACACCTAATTTCGTCCGATTTTTTCCATCAGAAATAGAAAAAATCGGACGACTTCTACGATATTATGATCAGCTTGCTGCAGCAATAGACCGATTAACCTCCTCCTGGCGCAGCTTCAGAATCATTATCATGGTAGTTGGTCATACTATTGTTGGCCTCTGCCGCCATATCTTGCGATGCTTGACCCAGATCACCTGCAGCAGTTCGCGCATCCGCACCACTATTACCACCAAGTTCCTGGCCAACACCGGCAATCTGTGTCTCAACAATCTGCCCGAAATAACCGAATGCGCCGATAGCGGCAATCGCTATAACGGCAACTATGATTATGTACTCGGTCATGCCTTGACCAAAGTGTGATTTCCTTGCTGACTTATTAAGTTTTGTAGACATATCAGTAGCTCCTTTAACAGCTCCTTGAATGAATGGTTCGATTGAAAAAATATGTTTTCCTTCAAGATCTATTTATTTATCCCAAGCAAAAAAAGACACTTGATAAATTACACCCTCCTTCAACAGTTAATCCTCACCAGTTATCTGCCAATCCATATTCCAACCTCATTCGACAAAATCCGGTAATGTCACCCTTCCGGTAAACAATTCTTCAATTGAAATCTGCTGCATGTCACTGGAAGGTTGGAAATATTTTCCTGAATCATCGATAAATGCAATATCTTGCAGCTCGCTTATTCGCCCATCCTGAAATTCCTGACGAACAACTACACCAAGCAGCGTACTGAAGTGTTGCAGATGTTGCTTGCCATCACCATCCATGCAATGCCAGATACTCAGTTCTGAATCTCCGACCGCTCGAACGGATTGCTTCTCGGCCCTCATTTCATAGCAAGGCTCGTTTGCCAGAACACCTAACAGCGGCCTTTTCTCTCCCTTTATCACCCGCTCCGTTTCTTTAGTTTTATCGTTTGGTAATTCAGTAAAGTTGTGTTGGACCGGGTTAATCAGCCACACCTGTTCAGTTTGGTGGTTCTTGATCACTATAAGCTCAGGTTCACCGTTCTGAACAGAAAGGCGTTCAGTACGCATCCCCATAGGACTTAAATAGATTCTGGATTTACTGTATATGTCCGCACTATCTCTTCTGTATTCGACCAATACCGCACTGAATGGCTTATTCGCGAATGGTTTCCAGCCCTTGGATGTCGATTCGATGAGATCAGCAGCATCGCATGCGAATACACAGGCAGATAAGACACATCCTGCTATCAACTGCATACGTTCACCTGCATACATCCTGTTATGGTCCTTAATCCTTGTTTACCAGGTGTAACTATTCGCTGTTCCATTACTGGTTGCGACTACATACTCGGTACAACTGACAAATTCTATGTAGCCGAAGTTCTGGTCAGCACCGGTAAAATTCAAACGTCCCGAACCAGGTCGTCCGTTTTCGCAACCCGTTGTGAATGGGATTTCCGTGGTTACATCAATATACCCATGAATAGGATCATAGATCCTGCCTGCTGCCGTATAAACCGAGTTACCATCATCTGTAACATCAATCTCAGTGACACGGTAACTACGGCCGTCGAAACCTTGGAAATCGGAAGACATGTTGCATCTGAAATTGGCGTCACAAGCCACACGCCAGTTGATATCCGTTGATTGGCTACTGGCTGATGACACCGTACCTGTCATGACATAGTCAAAGGCATTCGATTGTTTGGAATAGGTGTGCCGCACTCTCCCAGTGAAGGTGTAGATGTGCAATCCCTCGCCGTAACTGCAATTGTTCAAGGAAAATACGTTTACCCAGTGGTCAGCTTCTTCGGTGATTTCCTCGACTATCGCCTCTCCACCTTGAGTGCATACCTCTGCCGTGGTTTGCTGATGCATCTCTTCCGTTGGTTCATAGGATCTGGCTGCTGTGCCAGGAACAGAAAAGGGGGCAATGACACTCTCTTCCTCTACAGCTTGCGCGATACCTGATGCAGCGGCAATAGCCAGATCCTTGGCGTTGAATTCATCGACAGTCGCTTGGGAATCCAATCCTGTGTAACCACTGTTCGAATTGTCAGCCGTTGAGTCGTTGTTGTTTGATTCACCTGTGTTGACTGGATCGTCTGAGGAGTCTCCGCCCCCGCCGCATCCTTGCATTGCCAGCATCAGGGAGATCGATACCAGCACTATAACCTTTGAACTTCCTTTCATGTCCTTTTATACCTCTGATACAACTTAATCATTCCATTAATGACCATCCAATGATCGGGGAAAAGATTAACGTTTAATACCCAATTATGGGAACGCCTGATCGACTGTTAGAGGTACATTTCAGAAAATGACCACAAGATTATGTGAGCCAATTCACATAATTTGACGATATATAGGATCTCTGTTGTGTAAATTTTTATTAAAAGCGGACGCTAATATCGGATTATTTTTTGGATGCTCTAGTGGTGGGACGTCTTTCCAGACTGTGCGTTTCTGTCTTCAACATAGAGGCTGCTGAGTTGTTCAATCGTCTGCAGACTCTTCATCCAATCTACGCAGAAATTCCAGCTTTTCGGCTATCCTGATCTCCATGCCCCGATCAACCGGGTAGTAGTATCGATGGCCCGCTAAATGTTCCGGCATATAGTTTTCACCAGCAGTGTAGGCATTGGGTTCATCGTGGGCATAGCGGTAGGTCTTACCGTATTCGAGCTCTTTCATCAGTTCGGTGGGTGCATTGCGTAGATGCAGAGGAACCTCTAGGGAGCCGGATGTCTTGGCTTCGGTTAGGGCGGCATTCCATGCTGTATAAACAGCATTGCTCTTGGGGGCGCACGCCATGTAGACCACGGCTTGCGCGATAGCCAGTTCCCCTTCCGGGCTGCCGAGCCGTTGCTGGGTATCCCAGGCATTCAGGGCCAGCTGCAGGGCACGCGGATCCGCATTACCGATATCCTCCGAGGCCATGCGTACGACCCTGCGGGCGATGTAGAGGGGATCGCAACCGCCGTCGACCATCCTTGCCAGCCAGTAGAGGGCCGCATCCGGGGCAGAGCCCCTGACCGATTTGTGCAGGGCCGATATCTGATCGTAGAAGGCCTCACCGCCTTTATCGAAACGGCGCAGCGTACCGCTGGCCACCTCCGCCACGACCGTTTCATCGATCTCTCCCGACTCGGTCAAGTCGGCTGCTATCTCCAACAGGTTCAGTGCCCTTCTGGCATCACCATCCGCCGCTTCCGCTAGCAGGGTGCGGGCCTTGTCACTGATATCAAGCTCTCTTGCGCCAAGTCCATTGCCGGCATCTTTCAGCGCCAGGTCGATGATCTGTTTCAGTTCTTCATGTGTCAGCGCTTTCAGCACATAGGTGCGGGCACGGGAAAGCAGCGCATTGTTGAGCTCAAATGATGGATTTTCGGTGGTGGCGCCGATGAAGACCACGGTGCCATCCTCCACATGGGGCAGGAAGGCATCCTGTTGGGATTTATTGAACCGGTGCACCTCATCGATGAAAAGAACGGTCTGTCGTTGCGTCTGTTGTTTATAGAGCTTCGCCTGCTCGACTGAGGCACGGATCTCCTTAACGCCGGACAACACTGCCGAGAGGCTGAGAAACTGTGCACCTGAGTGTTGTGCGATCAACCGTGCCAAGGTGGTCTTCCCCGTACCCGGGGGACCCCAGAAGATCATTGAATGGAGGCGGTCCTCCTGGATGGCCCGCCGCAGCGGTTTGCCCTCTGAGACGATGTGGGACTGGCCGATGAACTGTTCCAGGGTACGCGGCCGCATCCGGTCTGCGAGTGGGCGGTTCTCTCCGCCCCCGTTCCGGGCAAAGAGATCCTGATCGTTCATAGGTCACCGATCAGATCGATCATGGACGGTGGCTTGAACGTGAACAAGGTGGCATCCAGTGTGAGGTTGCGTTGGAGATTGTCGAACACGAAGCGGGTGGTCTGCCCGAAGTTGTCGATCATCTCCATACGCTGCAGATTATTCTCATTGAGGGCCAGTCTTAAACTGGAGAATTGGGACTCTTTCTCTCTCGGCAGCAGTTCGACCCAACTCAATCCATCGGCTTCGCCCAGGTCATTGACCTGGAAATGCTCACTGATGGGGGCTTGGTCACTCAGCACTTGAGCCGGTGTACCTACCAATGCCGCCTGTTGACTGCGATGGGAGACCTGTTCCAACTCGATGTCATAAAGCCAGATGCGATCGCCATCCGCCACGATCAACTGCTCACTCGGCGTCGTGTATTCCCAACGCAACAGGCCGGGGCGTTTCAGATAGAAGACACCACTGCTGGTATAGGCCTGGTCATCCTGCTGCAGTGTTTGCTCGAAGTCTGCCTGCAGGGTTGTAAGGTCCTTGAGGAAGGCCTCCAGCTGTTGCGGACCATTCAATGCCCACAAGGGTTGCACAACCCCCAAAAGAATCAGGGTACAAATGAGTTTCAGGCTTGTCTGCATACAGTTATATTCTCAATCAGTCTTTTGGCGGTGGTGGGGCCAGTACGGTTCGGCTGCCATTGCTCTCCGCCGCTCCCACGATACCGGTACGCTCCATCTCCTCTATCATCCGCGCGGCCCGGTTGTAGCCGATCTTGAGCCTGCGCTGGACACCCGAGATCGAGGCCCGTCGCGTCTCCGTAACGATGCGTACCGCTTCGTCATACAGCGGATCGCTATCTTCCACATCGCCGTTCTCTGCCGGAAAACCGGGTACCGACTCGGTCGCTTCCTGGAGGATCTCTTCCAGATAGTCCGGCTCTCCCGCCTGTTTCAGATGTTTCACCACCCGGTGCACTTCGTTGTCATCCACAAAGGCGCCGTGCATGCGCTGCGGGATATTGCTGCCGGTACCCATATAGAGCATGTCGCCATGACCCAGCAGGTGTTCCGCACCCATCTGATCGAGGATGGTGCGGGAGTCGACCCTGGAGGAGACCTGGAAGGCGATACGGGTGGGTATGTTCGCCTTGATCAGACCGGTGATCACATCCACCGATGGCCGCTGTGTGGCCAGAATCAGATGGATACCGGAGGCACGCGCCTTCTGTGCCAGCCTGGCGATCAACTCCTCGACCTTCTTTCTCGCCATCATCATCATATCGGCAAGCTCGTCGATAATGACCACGATATAGGGGAGAGGTTCCAGGGTGGGATGCTCCATCGCCTCGATGATCTCGGTTGGCTCGGGCTGAAACAACGGGTCCTTGATCGGTTCACCCTTCTTGATCGCATCCTTGACCTTGCGGTTGTAACCGACGATGTTTCTCACACCCAGGCTGGCCATCAGTTTATAGCGCCGTTCCATCTCGCCGACACACCAGCGCAGAGCATTGGCCGCCTCCTGCATGTCGGTCACCACCGGGGTCAACAGATGGGGTATGCCTTCATAGACCGATAACTCCAACATCTTGGGATCGACCATGATCATCCGTACCTGATCCGGCTTGGCCTTGTAGAGCAGACTGAGGATCATGGCATTGATCGCCACCGATTTACCGGAACCGGTGGTACCGGCGATCAGCGCATGAGGCATCTTGGCCAGATCGGCGCACATCGGATTGCCGGCGATGTCCTTGCCCAGGGCGAGGGTCAGCGGGGATTTCGCCGATTCGTAGGTCTCAGACTGGAGCACTTCGCTGAGAAAGACCATTTCACGATACTCATTGGGGATTTCGAGACCGATCACCGATTTACCGGGGATCACCTCCACCACGCGTACCGCAATGGTCGATAGCGCTCGCGCAAGGTCTTTAGACAAACTACTGATTTTGCTGACCTTGGTGCCCGCAGCGAGTTGCAGCTCAAACAGGGTGACCACCGGACCGGGGTGGACTGCAACCACCTGAACCTCGATATCGAAGTCGGAGAACTTCAACTCCACCTGACGCGACATTGCCTGCAGCGCTTCCGGTGAATAGGATTGCACCGTCTGCTTGGCCGGGTCCAACAACGCCAGCGGGGGAAGTTCACTGTTGGGATCGGCCTCGAACAAAGGCACCTGGCGCTCCTTCTCAACCCGCTCACTGGCTTTTGGCGCACTGATCACCGGCTCGATGCGTGGCTGCTTGCGTTTGACCGACTTCTTCTGCTCCTTCTTGATCATCTCAACCCTTTCCTGGCGTGCCCGCTTCGCCGCCAGGTTTTCTCGCCAGTGAGCGAAGAAGCGTTGGGTCTTACGCATCACACCCAGCACCATCCCACCCAAAAAGTCCATCACGGTAAACCAGGAGACACCGGTGAACAGGGTAAAACCACTGAGAAACAGCGCCAGCATCAGCAAAGAACTGCCGGAGCGGCTGAAAGAGGCCTCGAAGTGGCCGCCAAGAAAATTACCCAGGGCGCCGCCCGTACCTGTAGGCAGAGTAGCCGCCAAATGGTTGGTGTGGAGTGCGGCCAGGGCACAGCCGGATGCCAGGGTGATAAAGAATCCCAGCCAACGCACCAGCACCAGATTCAGGTTGACGGAATCATCGGGATTGCGACGACGGAATACAAGTACTGCACTCCAGCTCAACATGATGGGGAACAGGTAGGCAAAAATCCCGAACAGGTAGAGAAAGACATCGGCAAACCAGGCACCGGCAGGACCACCGGAATTCCGTACTGAGATGGTAGGCCCGGTGTAGGACCAACCGGGATCCAGCGGCGAATAACTGAACAGAGAGAGCAATAGATAACCACTGAGGCAGAACAGGCTCCACATGATGCCTTCACGCATGGCATGGCTGACGTGGCTGTGAAATGCACTCTGGTCTGGTGCTTGTTGGCTTTTGGCCTGTGCTGGCATATCAATAATCTTTTTAAATTAAAATGTTACAGTTATTTATTATTGTAGTTTCATAAATACTGGTCACGCAAGGCCGGATAGATCAGCTCCCCCATCGAGAGGTTGACCGCAGCCTTCAGGCACGGATCGTCCTGCCACCCTTCAAGCAGGCGTTTCAGATAGGGCATCATCGCCGCGGAGAGGGCTTGGCTGGCGCTCCTGGGCACCGCACCCGGCATATTCGTGACACAAAAGTGGGTCACCCCATCCACCTGATAGCTCGGCTCCTCATAGGTCGTCGGGCGGGTAGTCTCGATGCACCCGCCCTGATCGACTGATATATCCACAACCACACTGCCCGCCTGCATCGTCGAAATCTGTTGGCGTGATATCAGATGCGGCGCTTTCGCTCCGGGAATCAATACCGCACCGATCAGCAGGTCGGCACTGGCAACCGCCTCACTGATCGCATCCTGATAGGGATAGAGTGCAGTGACACTGTTGCCAAGTACCCGCATCGCGCCCATTTTATCCCTTAATCGATCAAACACCGTGACCCGGGCACCCACGGCAGCGGCAAGTTGGGCGGCATTGCCCCCCGCCTGACCGGCGCCCAATATCACCACATGACCCCGTTCCGCGGCTGGCAGGCCACCCAGCAACAGCCCCCTGCCCCCATGCTGATGGTGTAACAGGGTAACGCCATTCTGTACCGCAATTCGACCGGCTATATCACTCATCGGGGCCAGAATCGGCAACCCTCCTCGGTCCGCCACCGTTTCAAAGGCGATGCCGGTGACGCCTGAATGTAAGAGACGCCGGGTCAATCCCTCATCCGCTGCCAGGTGGAGAAAGCAGAACAGCAATTGCCCTTCCCGCAGCATCTCCGGCTCATTGTCATAGGGCTCCTTGACCTTCACTACCAGTTCGGCCTGCTGATAGATCGTCTCTGCATCGGACACGATCTCCACCCCGGCCTTCTCATATGTCTGATCCGTGTAACCACTGGCGCTGCCCGCGCCCTGCTCCAGCAGCACCAGATGCCCTGCCTTGACCAACTCGCCGCAGGCCTCAGGGACCAAACCTACCCGTCCCTCAAGGGGCTTGATCTCTTTCGGTATGCCGATTTTCATT
Source organism: gamma proteobacterium symbiont of Ctena orbiculata (assembly GCA_003058525.1). Taxonomy (GTDB): domain Bacteria; phylum Pseudomonadota; class Gammaproteobacteria; order Chromatiales; family Chromatiaceae; genus Thiodiazotropha. Next base: position 19,074 of record QBVD01000035.1, read on the forward strand.
ACCATATTCTCTCGATTCTTTACCCCGGAGGGATGATTACGTAGTATTCCCGCAATCCTGATTTATGTCTTGGATGCGGGTCACCGATTAAGGACGCGCAAGGCCAAGTCTTATTTAATATCGCCTGCCACACAACAAGCCGGGGCAGGCCTGAGCTGGAGTAAGTATACATGAGCGAAACCAAGCATTGTCGCCTGCTGATTCTGGGATCCGGTCCCGCCGGTTATACCGCAGCGGTCTACGCCGCACGTGCCAACCTGAACCCTGTTCTGGTGACCGGTATGGAACAGGGCGGTCAATTGATGACCACCACCGAAGTGGACAACTGGCCAGGCGACAACGCCGGTGTGCAGGGACCGGATCTGATGGAGCGGATGCGCCTACATGCGGAACGCTTCGACACCGAGATCATTTTCGACCATATCAACAAGGCGGAATTGGCTGAACGCCCCTTTCGCCTCACCGGAGACCAGGCGGTCTACACCTGCGATGCCCTGATCATCTGTACCGGGGCCTCCGCCAAGTACCTGGGGATGGAATCCGAGCAGGCATTTCGCGGTCGCGGTGTCTCGGCCTGTGCCACCTGTGACGGATTCTTCTATAAAAACCAGCGGGTCGCCGTCATCGGCGGTGGCAATACCGCCGTGGAAGAGGCGCTCTACCTGTCGCACATCGCCTCCGAAGTGGTTGTGGTGCACCGGCGCGATCAGTTCCGCTCCGAGAAGATACTGGCTGATAAACTGAAGAGCAAGGCAGCGGATGGCAATGTCACCATTGAATGGGATCATGTGCTCGATGAAGTACTCGGGGACCAGAGCGGGGTCACCGGCATGCGCATCAAGAATGTCAAAGACGGCGAGACCAAGGAGATCGATCTGCAGGGCGTTTTTATCGCCATCGGACACAGCCCCAACACATCGCTGTTCGAGGGGCAGCTTGACATGACCAACGGCTATTTACACGTTGCCGGGGGCCTGGAGGGCAACGCCACGCAAACCTCCATCCCAGGCATCTATGCCGCCGGCGATGTGATGGATCACGTCTACCGACAGGCGATCACCTCCGCCGGCACCGGTTGCCAGGCGGCCCTGGATGCGGAACGCTTCCTTGATGCCTTGGAAGAACAGTCCTCTTAATATTAATGTCCGCAAATGAACGCTGATCAACGCAAACGGTTTTGTGTTGCGGTATCAGATATCTCAAGGCGTATTGTTTATCTGTTGGCTGTTTGTCTCGTACTGGCAAGCTGTACTCAGCTACCTCGAGGCATCCAGCCCATCAGCGGATTTGAAATCGACCGATATCTCGGCACATGGTATGAAATCGCACGCCTGGACCATCGCTTTGAAAAAGGCCTTAATAATGTCACCGCCAACTACACGCTACGGAATGATGGCGGCATCAATGTAATCAACAGAGGATACGCTCCCAAGGATCAGGCATGGAAAGAGGCACAAGGCAAAGCATACTTTGTCGATGACAATCAAAAAGGCCATTTGCAGGTCTCGTTTTTCGGTCCTTTCTACAGCTCATATGTAATCTTCGAACTGGACAAGGACGACTACCAATACGCCTTTGTCAGTGGATACAACCGTGATTATCTTTGGCTACTGGCAAGAAAGCCCGGCATCGACAGAAAGATCATTAAACGTTTTCTTGATCACTCTAGATCGTTAGGTTTCGACACTAACGAAATCATCTTTGTCGATCATAGCCACTCATTCAACAAGTAATGAGCCTGCCGCTATAATCACGCTTTAAATCGGTTATCTTGAATATCGATCTCTAAACAAAAATATAGCGCTTCCTTACAACATGCAGATCATGATGGCTATCCCGACTTCAAGACACCCCCCTAGGGCCTAAGTACACTAATCCGGCTAAATAATTCGGTTTGCTTCCGGACTCATTAGGCAGCTTTATTGACTACCATCATCGATAAAAACATTTCAGGTCAAACCTATCATTTAAACAATGTTTTGGTGATATGCCTCATTGCCAACCTAATAGTTAAAAAGTTATTGTCAGATTGTTGGTATCCAATGTGATATCAATATCATGTGATTACAACAGCCAGGAGGATAGCAATGAATAAGTCACTCTCTGCGTTGATGCTTGCAATATTCCTAGGCAATAGCTTTGTACAGGCTGAGATAGTTATAACCGATATACAAGCCGTAGATTTAGGCACATTGCCTGGTGGAACCTCCAGCATTGCACACGACATAAATGAGTTTGGAAACATAGTCGGTCGCAGCGATACCCTATCAGGTGAAATCCATGCCTTCTATCTCCCTACAGGAGGCGTGATGCAAGACCTTGGTACACTGACTGATGGTGATTCCAGTGTTGCGCTTGGCCTGAATGACGACGACCAGATTGTCGGTCGTTCGAATATCTTGAATCCAATAACGAGTGATTTAGTCAATCACGGTTTTATTTGGGAAACTGGTGTGATGCGTGATCTGGGTGCCTTTCCACCCCAAGACGACATCAACTCCAGCAGCACCGCGACTGCAATCAATAACAGTGGGTTGATCTCGGGCAGTGTGGATCTGGCCGGGGTGGTTTGGGACCTGAACGGCACACCTAATTATCCCCCCTTTCCGCCTTATGTAAGAGTCACGGATCCTGGTCCGTTCAGCCCCGCGAACACGGAAGATATCAATCATGCGGGACAAGCGGTAGGCACACTTGTTTCCTTTATAACGGGATTCCGTTGGCAGGCAGGCACATTAGAAACTCTCGTACATTTACAACCGGGGCTCGACACCGATGCCTATGGAATCAACGAACTGGGTGAGATCGCAGGACGCGCACTCGTTGGGCCGCCTATCTACTCTCATGCAGTCTATTGGCCTGAACCGATAACAGTGATCGATCTGGGAACGCTTGGGGGCGACAATAGTGAAGCGCGTGATATCAATGATGACAGGGTAATCGTCGGCCACAGCGACACGGCCAGCGGAGAAACGGTAGCATTCATCTGGCATACCGATTTTGGCATGCAATCACTTGGTACACTAGGTGGCGCAAACAGTAAAGCCTACGCCATCAATTCCACAGGACAGATTGTCGGTGAAAGCGAGACCGCAACAGGAGAGATTCACGCCACACTATGGAATGTCAGCTATGCCACCAGCGTCCTGATTGATATCAAACCCCACAATATGAAGAACCCGGTCAATCCTCGCTCCAAAGGCAAACTCAAAGTCGCTATTCTGACAACCGATGATTTTGACGCCAGCATGGTAAACATTGACTCCATTCGATTCGGTCCAGACGGCGCCGAAGCCGTGCAAAGCCGAGTTAAAGACTTCGACCATGACGGCGACTGGGATTTGGTTTTCAAGGTAAAAACAGGTGAAACAGGCATTGCCTGCGATGACACGGAAGCAACTCTATCGGCCCAAACCCTGGATGGTGATCCCGTAACAGGTACAGACTCCATCAAAACGGTCGGTTGTAATAAAAAATAACCACCCGTCCAGTGAATAGCATTACAGGCGACCCTTAGGTCGCCTGTCCTATCCACGCATTTTATTATCCATAGAACAAAAAAGTCTAGTTACTTAGATAGTTGCCTTTACATGTGAATATGTAACATCGCAGCAGTTAAATCGGTCACTGCCCAGTGCTTCAGCAAAACCAAAATTTATTACTACGCGGATGCCATAAACCCGAATTACCTGGCAGATCATGGAATCGAGTACCCACAGGTGTTACTAAAATCGGAGTCCTAGTTTATAAAACAGATATGTATCCTTTTAGCGCTAGGATGTGTTCATCATATTTCTGACACTATTGTACAGACAACCCTACGGTCACTCCTTGGCCCATCGAACTCGCAGAAGAAGATATTCTGCCAGCGTGAAAGACCCAGTTTGCCATCGATAATCGGGATGGTCTCGGATGGTCCAACCAGGCCCGCTTTGAGGTGACTGTCCCCATTGCCGTCCTGGGCGTCGTGCAGCCAGACGCCCTGCGGGATCATCTTGCGCAGCAGGTTGACCACATCGGTCTGCACACTCTGGTCCCAGTTCTCCTGGATCATGATCGCCGCCGTTGCACCTTGCGCGTAGACATTCACCAATCCCTGTTCAATACCGCTGTGTGCCAGCACTCGTTCAACCTGGTCTGTGATATCGACTAAAGTCTCGCGTTTGTCGGTCTGTAAATGAATCGTCTCACCCATACCCGTTTCTCACCCGCTGTTCGCTGAGATTAAATATCCCATCCAATGTTCCTGCTACCAATTTTGTCAGAAAAAAGTCCGATGCCCGATTTCTACCGCGTAATTGACTCTCCGTGAATAGAGGCTGTTTACAAGCTGCTCAGGTGGTCTAATCATACAAGGCTTGGCGTCGATCTGTATTCTTGCACCAACAGTCGCCCGCTCATCACATTTTTCGGTACGCCAAATTGGCATATTTTTTTTCTTTTGATAACAAACGGTTATCAACAAGCGCATCATTCAACCAGACAATTTGTCAGGTTCAGCCATTGGCCGGCACTTGTCGAAAATAACTATCGATAATTTTTTATCAAAATAAACAATAGGATATCGAACCAACTCGCAGAATGGCACAGGGATTGCTCATACTGTTGAGATCGGCTTGCACATCCGACACACAACCGCTGTAAAAAAAATTAACGCGATTGCAGTATTCCGCTTTTATTAAAGACAACACTTCACCGCCGCCGATTGCCGCTGATCGGTATAGCGGAATGTATTGACAGTTTTGAAACAGGCCAAGAGGTAATTCAGATGTTTAAAAGATGGATCATACCGCTGCAAAGATGGCTGTTCGGAGTAACTGAAAATCAACAGCACACCCGGTTGGACAGTTCAGATGAGCCGGATACTACCCGCAGACGTTTTTTCAAGCAGGCAGCCATCAGTACGGTGAGCATCGCCGGCACCGCAGGCCTGGCCAAGACTGCCGTTGATTCCATGCCTCAACCTGACTTGCGACAGCGATATAACAAAGACGCCGTTAAGGGTGAAGAAGAACTCCTGCAACGGGAATATGTGCTTATGACCGACCAGGAAAAGGACGCAATGGTGCAGTCATTCGTCGATACCTACAACAAAGAATCCTGATCATCAAGAGATTGTTCCAGTCTATCCGATAGCCACTCGATCTGAGGACAACCATGCCCAAACAAGAAGAGAGCAAAGAAAACGATAGCAAACCCACCACCCGCCGTGATTTTCTGCGCAGTGCGGGCAACTACACGGTGGCATCACTATCCGGCGCGGCGATGCTGCTGTCCGATCCCAAACCGGCGAAAGCGAATGTCACATGGGCGGAACATTTCCAGAAAAACTATCGGCTAATGACAGATGAGGAAAAAAAGGAGGCTATCGACCGCCTCGAAACCCGTTATTCAGAGGAATACGGCAAAAAAGTCATCGTCGACGATGCACCCTCAATGGAGGGTGTTTTGTTTGGATATGCGCTCAATATACAGAAATGCATCGGTTGCCGTCGGTGTGTCAAGGCCTGCGTGGCGGAGAACAACCAATCCCGTGGCGACGAACAGCAGATCGAGTGGATTCGCGTGTTACGCATGGAAAAGGGAAATTTTACCGAGGCAGGCAGGGATCAACACGGTTACCCGGATGCATACGGCGTTCAGGTCGGCGGCAACGCCTACAAACCCGCGGGAGTGGTGCTGGAAGGCCAGCACTATTATGAACCGGAACAGGTGCCGGAAAAGGACGCCTTCTACTTTCCCATGCAATGCATGCAGTGTGAGAAACCTCCCTGTGTCAAGGTCTGTCCGGTACGTACCACCTATCGTGATCCCGACGGCATCGTGGTTATCGATTACAACTGGTGTATCGGCTGTCGCATGTGCATCGGCGCCTGTCCCTATTGGGCCCGGCGCTTCAATTGGGGCGAACCCAATCTGCCGAAGGAAGAGATGAATCCCAATACCCACTATCTTGGCAATCGCCCGCGTATGAAAGGTGTTGTCGAGAAATGCAGCTTCTGTATCCAGCGTACCCGCAAAGGCCGCTGGACTGCTTGTGTCGAGGTATGTCCTGTCGGTGCCCGTAAGTTCGGCAATCTTTTGGATCCGAACAGTGAAATCCGCAAAGTCCTGGCAAACAAGAAAGTGTTCCGCCTGCGGGCCGACCTCAATACCTATCCCAAGTTTTTCTATTTCATGGATTAAGGGGAGATCTCATGATGCGCTTTTTTCAATTCGTGGTCGATTTCCTGCGGGCAGGTTTCACCGGGGGCATCCTGTTCTGGTCCTGGATGCTTTTCCTGGCCTTTTTCATCATGCTCTGGGGATACGGGGAGTATGTCCAGATCGCCAATGGCATGATCGTCACCAACCTCAACGATCAGGTCAGCTGGGGGTTCTACCTGGCCAATTTCGTGTTCATGGTCGGTGTGGCGGCAGCTGCGGTAACCGTAGTATTTCCGGCCTATGTCTATAAACACAAAGAGTTGCACCGCATTGTGATACTTGGCGAAATGCTCGCCATTGCTGCGGTGGTGATGTGTCTGCTTTTCGTCGTTGCGCATATGGGTAGACCGGACCGCCTGTGGCATATCTTCCCGGTGATTGGCATTTTCAACTGGCCCCATGCCATGCTGACATGGGATGTTATCGTGCTCAGCGGTTACCTGCTGCTCAATATCATCGGCGGTTTCTACTACCTGTACAAAAAATATGCCGGCACTGAGGTCAACAAGGCCTTCTATCTGCCGATCGTCTATATCGCCATTGTCTGGGCATTGAGTATCCATACGGTTACGGCATTCCTGATCAACACCATGCCGGCGCGTCCGATGTGGTTCCACTCGATGATGCCGATCAAGTTCATCACCACGGCGTTTGCCGCGGGCCCTTCGCTGATCATCATCGTGTTCCTTCTGGTGCGCCGTTTCACACCCATGAAGATTGCCGATGAGGCCTTCCACCTCCTTTCCCAGATTGTCGTCTGGTGTCTCGGCATAGCACTGTTTCTGACAATGTCGGAGATAGTCACTGAACTCTATCCCGCCACCGAGCACTCCCTGGGTCTGCAATATCTGATGTTTGGGCACAATGGCCTGAACAGCCTGGTGCCCTATTTCTGGACTGCACTATCCCTGATGGTGGGCTCATTCGTGCTGTTGCTGATACCCAGGATCAGAAAAAACCTGACTCTCCTGCCCATCATCTGTTTCGCTGCCTTTATCGGCATCTGGATCGAAAAAGGTATGGGCTTGATGCTGCCAGGCGTGATCCCGACACCCATTGGCGAGTTCGCAGAATATACACCGAGCCATATTGAACTCATGGTTGTCGGCGGTGTGTGGGCAATCGGTTTTTTCATGCTTACCTTCATGCTTAAAGGTGCGGTCGCGGTACTGCTGGGAGAAGTCCGCTACCAAACACCGGTAAGCGAGCAACCTATTACAGGCGAACAGACCGAAGCAACAACTTGACCTTGTGACTCATGGATTGTGCGGACCATATCGATTTGGAGAAAAAACGATGACGAGCTATCGAAACCATCTGTCTATTTTGGGTCTCTGCTTGCTGGCGGTTATGTCGATCAAGTCCGCAATCGGCACTGAGGCTCAGGATGGCAACGAGTGCTTCGAAAGCCGGGACGGCATGTCACAGGTCATTTCACATGAAACAGCACCTGGGATGATGAATGTGAAATGCTCCCCCGCTACAGGTGGCGTGTTGTGGTGGGGAGACCCTTTCGAAGGCACTATCCCTATGGGTCACATGGATATAGAAGCGGATTACTTTCATGAAGAGGCTGTGGTGAAACCCCGTGAACCGCAAATTGACAGGAACAAACTGCTGACGATATGCAGTATGGCCTGCCACAACGGTGAATATGTTCCGATCCCGTACAACAAGGATCCCCGCCCGTTGAAGATGCATCTGGACATTATTCCTGACGCCATGAACCTCAAGCATGGCAAAGGAGGCGTCTGGTGTCTTGATTGTCACCACTTGGTCGACCGCACCAAGCTGATCGACAATTTTGGCTATTCGATCAGCTTCAATCAGCCGCAAAAACTCTGCGGCAAGTGTCACGGTCAGGTCTATCGTGCCTGGCGCGACGGAATCCACGGTAAGCGAATCGGCATGTGGGACAAGGGCGGCAAAAAACGCTGGTGGGTCTGTACTGAATGTCACAACCCGCATGATGTTGAACAGGCAGGGAGAAATTCCGGCTTTGCTCAATTGCGGCCGGAACCGGCGCCAAACCTGCCAAAGGGGATGACGAATGCGGATCACGAAAGGATGCACCATGGCCCAATCCAAAGTGAAGAACCTCATTAAAAATGACTGCATCACCAATATCCATATACAGCACAGGGCGTGATAAGGGATGTAAGAACTTATGCTCGTTCATTCACAGCGAGAGTAATGCTGATCAACGGAGAAGAGAACAGTGACAACCAGTTTCCAGAACAGAGAAAATGTCCGGCGACAGGCATTCGAATCGATCTGGGAAAGCCAGATCGATGCTGTGTTTTCAGATGTCGCAGCGGTCTATGACAAAGCCAACGACTTTGCCAGTCTCGGAACCCTGAATGGTCTGCGTCGCAGATTCATCGCCACCATTGACGTTTCACCTGGCCAACGGGTGCTCGATGTGTGCGCCGGAACCAATGTGATCGGTATCGACCTGCTGAAAAAAGAGCCGAACCTTGATATCTACGCAGTCGATCGCAGTGATGCCATGCAGAAAGTCGGCAGCGATCGTGCCGCACGACAGGGTTTCGATATTAAAGGACATATCTGCGATGTGCATCGGTTGCCATTTCCCGACAACCATTTCGACGTGGTGACTTTACAATATGCAACACGTCATTTGCGTGTCATCGATGTTTTCTCAGAGATCAATCGGGTGCTTAAACCCGGGGGACACTTCTATCATTTCGACATGCTGAGGCCAGCCAACAAAATAATTGAAGAGGCTTATTGCCTCTATTTGCGGGGATGTCTAAAAACGATTTCCTGGGCCATCAGAGTCGGACCGGAAGCGAGAAACTGCTGTGACTATTTTATTGATGCCATCCGTCTTTTCTACTCCACGGACGAGCTCTCTCGCCTGCTCTCTGAATTAGGTTTTTCAGACGTTATCGGCAAACCCCTGCTGGGCGGTACTGTTGCGATACACAAAGCGTGCAAGCTTTAGCGGAGGGGTCTCATCCACAATCGGTCACTGACACATGCGCAGTTTCTTCTTGGGTAATGACATTATGACAATTCATAACAGATTGATCACTTACATCGGCATCCTCGCCATCGCCCTGACGCCTTTTGCGGCACAGGCATTGGATGCGCCTGCTCTCTACCATGAACGTACTTGTATCGCATGCCACGGCGTAAACGGCAAAGAGCCGGTGATGGATGAATATCCTAAATTAGCCGGGCAACCACAACAGTATCTTTTGACACAGATGAAAGATATAAAAAACGGATCGCGATCGAATGCCCACTCAATGGCCATGAAAAATGTAATGCACCTGATCAGTGATGAGGAGATGTCTGTACTGGCAGAATGGCTCGCGAAGATTCCCGAATAACCTTGTTTGCTGAATTCAAAGGGGGCAGATCGATGTGGTCAGCAACCCCAGGCCGCATCAACCAGAGAGGCGATCTGTTTGTAATAGGCATCGCGATCCATACCAAGCACGGTGGCACCGAATATTTCTGCATCGTTTGCAGTGGCAAGATCGCCATAGTTAACCAGCACCAATTGATAGAGAATGAGCGCGGGTATATCGTCGTGTCGATTTTTGTAATAACTGTGCAACAAGATGGTGTAGCCATCCTCAGGATTATCAGAAATAGGCTCTGTTTTTGCGAACATGCCGGGTTCGATACCTTCCGATACAAACCTGATCTTAACGGGATAGCGAACCGATTTTCTATCTTCGAGCATGTTGAGCACCGTCCGATAATCGATTTCGTCACCGTAACGGGTTCGTATCTCTTTCGCCTTTTCAAGGGCATGCTGCGAAACCGCACTGTGAATAACCTTTCCCGCTCTTTTTTTAACCTTGGGTGTTTGTTGCGCCATGACAATAATATATTTGCTGTGATAACCAAGGATAGCCTATGTCCGAATACTCACTGAAGTTTAGCGAAGATCCTATAGAGGAATCCAGACAACGCACCATCGATGAGATCCATCAATTTATCAGGTCGATGGATGGACGACCACTCGCAGTGGTAACCCTGGACAATGAGCAGAGCGATCTTTGGGACTCGGAAGGAACGATCGACTACCAGGATATCTATGGAAGACAAATCATCAGTCAAATATCGGACGGCTCCACCGAAACCCTGCTTATCCGTAATAATGAAGGGTTACCACTGGCGTTGGCGGCATTGAACAGTGTTGACGGCTGGCAGGGGATCGGCATCGAGAAGCGTTTGCGCTTTGAAGTGGCAAGGATGTTTCAGAATGATGAAACTGAATTCGAATGAACGAATACCTTCATACAATATTCCAGGCCGGGAGGTCATAAAGATGAATAAATCGAGTTATACTGCGTTATATCTTTGCGGTCTCATTGCAACTATTCCGATATCCAGCGCATATGCCGAAACCGATGACATAGACAGTGCCAACCTCTACCTCGCCAAGGCATGTGCGGGATGCCACGGTGTTGATGGCCGCTCACCTGTGGACCCATACTATCCGAAGATCGCTGGACAGAATGAAGGTTACCTCTACAATCAATTGCGTGACATGAAGAACGGCAGCCGCAGCAACAGCCAATCGAATATTATGAAGGGTATCATGACAGCCGTCAGCGAAAAGGAGATGCGCGCAATCGCAGCATGGCTTGCGAAACAGTAGTCATGAGGGGTACTGCACCCCGCATACCAGAGCCGGGCAGCGGGAAGAGTGTTGATAGGCCTTAAGCGATTTCGCCGAAAAGATGTCGAATCGCTTTCCTATTGGTCCATGATGACGCCAAGCGAAGGGCTTGTGCATAGGAGACCCAGCGATATTCAGCATGTTCCTGCTGGTGAAGCCTGGGTTGCCGCCTGAAAGGCAACATCACCGCAAACCAGTGCTCGGTATTGGTGTGGGTGTTTGCCGCATAGCGTGAGCGCCAGGCGGGAAGGATGGGAAAGATCTCCTGACAGGCAAGATCGAACAAGGCCCCGCCAGCCATAATCCCGGTCTCCTCGAAGAGTTCCCGACGCGCAGCCTGGGCGGCGGATTCTCCCCACTCCAGGCTACCGGTCACTGACTGCCAGAAATCCCCAGGGCGGGTTCGACGCAGCATCAATATATCACCCGCTGTGGTATAGACCACTACCAGGACCGATTCGGGGCGTTTATTTGCTTTCTTCACTAACCGGTTTTCTAACCCGGATCGAGAGTTCCCGCAACTGATCGGCGCCCACTTCCGAAGGTGCGGCGGTGAGCAGGCATGCCGCTGTCTGGGTCTTCGGGAAGGCCATCACTTCCCTGATCGAGGCGGAGTCGGTCAGCAACATGACCAGACGATCGAGACCGAAGGCCAGACCACCGTGGGGTGGACAGCCGTATTGCAGGGCGGTCAACAGAAAGCCGAACTTCTCTTCGGCCTCATCTTCGCTGATCTCCAACAGCTCAAAGATCTTCTGCTGTACCTCCTGCTGGTGGATACGAATGGAACCACCACCCAGCTCAACACCGTTCATGACCATGTCGTAGGCCCGAGATTTACAGGCCCCGGGATTGCTCTCGAGCACATCGAGCTGATCCAGCTTGGGTGAGGTAAACGGGTGGTGCAAGGGTGTCCAGCGGTCGTGCTGCTCGTCCCATTCGAACATCGGGAAATCGACCACCCAGAGTGGTTGCCACTCGCCCTGTAACAGTTCCAGGTCATGCCCCAACTTGACCCGCAGGGCTCCCAAGGATTCGTTCACCACATGGCGCTTGTCGGCACCAAAGAATATCAGGTCACCGTCTTCGGCAGCGGTACGTTGCAGTATCGCTTGGGCGACTTCATCCGGGAGGAACTTGAGAATTGGCGACTGCAACCCCTCGACACCCTTGGCGATCTCATTGACCTTGATATAGGCCAGCCCCTTGGCGCCGTAGATCGCCACGAACTTAGTGTATTCATCGATCTGTTTACGGCTGAGGGAACTGCCCCCGGGCACCTTCAAGGCCGCCACACGGCCCTTGGGATCCTTCGCAGGACCGGAAAAGACCTTGAATTCGACCTCTTTCATCAGATCCCGCAGATCCACCAACTCAAGGGGCACACGAAGGTCGGGACGATCCGATCCATAGCGCTCCATCGACTCGTCATAACTCATGCGCGGAAAGGGATTCGGCAGATCCACATCCAGTATCTCTTTATAGAGTTGACGAATCATCTCTTCATTGAGCTGGATGATTTCATCCTCATCGAGAAAAGAGGCCTCTATATCGAGCTGGGTAAACTCCGGCTGCCGGTCGGCACGCAAATCCTCATCGCGAAAACAGCGCACGATCTGATAGTAGCGATCCATTCCCGACATCATCAGCAGCTGCTTGAAGAGTTGTGGTGACTGAGGCAATGCAAAAAAGGAACCGGGGTGGGTACGGCTGGGGACCAGATAATCACGTGCGCCTTCGGGTGTCGCTTTGGTAAGCATCGGTGTTTCGATGTCCAGAAATCCGCTATCATCCAGGAAGCGACGCAACACCTGGGTAACCCGAGCCCTGGTGCGGATCTTCTCCAGCATCTCGGGACGACGCAGATCGATGTAACGGTAGCGCAGACGTATCTCTTCCGAGGCGTTTTCATGTTCATCGAGCTGGAACGGCGGCGTTTCGGCACCATTCAGCACTTCCAGTTCCAACCCCAGGATCTCGATCTCGCCGGTGGGCAGATCGGGATTGACCGTACCTTCAGGCCTGGCTCTGACACGTCCTTTGATGCGCAGCACATATTCATTGCGCACATGCTCGGCGACACTGAAAATATCCGGCAGGTCGGGATCGTAGACCACCTGAACAAGACCTTCCCGATCCCGCAGATCGATAAATATGACCCCACCGTGATCCCGTCTTCGGTGTACCCAACCACAAAGTTCTACTTCCTGGTCGATATGAGAGCTGTTGATCTGTCCACAATAGTGACTGCGCATGGAATATTCCTGTGAGAATCCGCGATATTGATCCGGCAACCGGCTAAAAGGCGGGAATGTTACGGCTTGACCTCAGACTCTGCAAGCCCATCACCCGGATTGACTGCACCCATGGAGAGGAGCATCTTCAATCCCTCATCGACACTCATATCCAATTCCCGTATATCTTCTTTCGGTACCAGCACAAAATAGCCGCCTGTCGGGTTTGGCGTGGTGGGTACATAGACGTTGACCACATCCCGGCCGGTCGCCTGCTGTACCGCCCCACCCTCTTCGCTGGTCAAAAAAGCCAGAGTCCAGAGCCCACGCCGGGGAAACTCGACCAAAACCACTTTGCGAAACGATTTGCCTTTGTCGGCAAACATGGTCTCTACCATCTGTTTGACAGCGGAGTAGATCGACCTGACCAATGGAATCCGGGCCAGCAGCCCCTCCCACATGCTTACCACTTTTCGCCCGAATAGATTGGCGGCCACCAATCCGGTAAGGAGCAGAATCAGCAGGGAGAGCAGAACCCCCAGTCCCGGAATATGGAAACCGAACAGATTATCGGGGCGATAGGCCTCAGGCAGCAGTAATAGACTGGTGTCCATCCAGCTGACCAGTAAATTGATGACAAGAAAGGTGGCCCCAAGGGGCAACCACACCAACAGTCCGGCCACCAGATAGCGGCGAAGAAAGCTCATTTAACTATCCACCGGGTGCTTAATGGCACCCGCAGGAACCGCCACTGCAACTGGCCGGCTTGGTTTCACTCTTGGCAGCTTTCTTCTCACTGCCTTCGCCATCATGGACGTTTTTCTTACTCCCGTTCTTGAAATCGGTTTCATACCAACCGCTTCCCTTGAGATGGAAAGCGGCTGCAGAGATAACCTTCTTGAGGCTATCAGACTTACATTCCGGACATTCGGAAAGCGCTTGGTCACTCATTTTCTGGATGACTTCCAGCTGATGATCACAAGCCTCACAACGATATTCATAGATGGGCATCACAGGTTCCTCAATCGTTCGGTTGCGGCGGTATCGATGGTATCAGCGCCGCTGAATCGGGGAATCCTACCATATTGGGGGTGATAAACGACATTTCAAGACCAAATTCCACCTGACAATACCGTCGGACCGGTCTCTGCTCGAGCTCACACACGAGTGATTGTTTTGCGGTTTTACGCCGGAGAGTGGATACGGGCGGCAGAAAAGCGCCCAAAGTCATGCTCAATACACAGCCAGCAACGGCGAATCAGTCGTTCTGCTGATCCAACTGTTCTCTACGTTGACGCAGCATCTCACCCTGGCGCCTTGTGATGTGGCGGATCAAGGCATCCTGATCACTATTGCGGATCAGGGTGAAATTTATCCTGGTGTGGAAGGGATAGGCCGCATCTCCACCGATTGCCTCTTCGATGCCAACCACCTCGCCGTAGGCCACCACACCGGTAAATGAGGGCAACAGCAGCAGCTTTATCTCAACCAGGTCACCCACTTCCAACTTCTCGGTGATATCCATGGCGATGCCACCGGCACTCAGGTTAACCGAATGGGAGGGTCGATTCAGCAACTCATTTTCCTGTGCGAGGAAACTTTGTCCCAGTAAATTGATCTTGTCATCCAACGCCTTGAGATAGTCGGCTATATCAGGATCCCGCTGCTCGATACGGTGCAGGGGTGCGGACAGGTGCTGGCTGATGGTCTGTAGCCGGGTCATTACGGTGAATCTGTCTGTCCCCTGCAATTTGTCATCGATGCTTTCAGGTAACTCATTCAGGGTGATCACACGATAGCTGACCTGTATCGAATCATCGATGCGAAAGAACTCTCTGCGTTCATCCTGTGTCATTGCCTTCTCATTCTTCGTCATCTATCAGCACTCCTCTCCAGCTTACACTATTGTTCACTGGCCTTGATCACCTCACCGCTATCCTCATCCTCACCACGCTGAATCACAAGCTCGACACGTCTGTTTGTCGCCCTGTTTTCACTCGTATCATTGACTACCAGTGGTTGTGAATCGGCATACCCCTGGATCAGAAAGCGACCTTCATCAATGGCCGCATTACTCAGCATGGCGTGCACCACAGTCACCGCCCGGGCAGACGAGAGCTCCCAATTCGAGCGAAAGCGCCGGGTGGAAATCGGAATGTTGTCAGTATGACCGGCAACAATGATCTTACCAGGCGTGTTGGCGATAACATCGGTTATTTTTGAGATCACTTCGAAGAAATCGGGGTTGAGAGTCGCCCGACCCGATGGAAATGAACCCTTTTCCTGGATGCGAATGATAATTTTTGTATCCTCCGTCTCCACATCCAGCAATCCTTCCGAAATTTCGCCGTCCAGCATCTCCTGCAGCTCTTCTGCCTGCTCCTTGACCTCTTCCTCAATCTGAGCCTGCATCGCGGCCTTTGCCACGTCGATATCGAGATCCTGTTGCTCCTCAGCCTCGCTACGTTGATCCTCACTCTGCAGAAAATCCTTTTCCACATCCGTAGTCTGCTGGCGGAGCTCTTCTATCGGCGTCGGTTCCGGCTTTCCCGGGCTGAATTCCTGCATGACCACGCTGGTACCCTTGACGACGTCCATTACCGGGATTTCACGCTGGACACCGAAGGCATCCTTCATCGATTCGGCCATTTTCTTGAAACGTGCGGCATCGATCTCCGCGAAGGAGAGCAGCAAAACGAAGAAACACATCAGCAATGACATCAGATCGGCGAAGGTCGCCAACCACGGAGGAAGTCCGTCAGGGCATTTCGGGCATTCGTCCGCCATTTGGTCAGGTTTCCTGAACCGGACGCTTACCGGTTGGGAGATAGGTGCTCAAAAGCTGTTCCAGGACCCGTGGATTCATACCTTCCTGGATGCCAGAGATTGTCTCCATTATCAGCGACTTGTTGGTCTTCTCCATCGCACTGGCCCGGGCAAGTTTGTCAGAAATGGGTTGTGCGAAGGCATTCGCGATAACGGCACCATAGAGTGTTGTCAGCAAGGCGACTGCCATGGCGGGCCCGATACTGGCCGGATCCGACATGTTCGCCAGCATCTGCACCAAACCGACCAGGGTACCGATCATTCCCATGGCCGGCGCCATGGTTGCCATATTCTTGAACATAGTCTGGCCGACCTCGTGGCGCTGAATCGTCAGATCGATATCCTTGGTCAACAACTTATTGACCAAAGCCGGATCATGTCCATCCACACAGAGACCGATACCTTGCTGGAGGAAAGGATTGCCGATCTCCTGCCCCTCCAAGGCCAGTAATCCGTTTTTCCGTGCAATGTCAGCCAGCTCAACCGCCTCTTCGATGAGTTTCTTAGGGTCGTCGGTCTTGTAGAAAAATGCCTTCATACCGATACTGAAGGAGCCGAGAAAGTCACCCAGGGAGACCTGCATCAATGTCACCATGAACGTTCCCCCTCCAACAATCAATAGTGAGGGAATATTCACAAACAGCATCACATCGCCACCTGAAGCAATAGCCCCGATGATGATGCCGAAACCACCCAATAGGCCGACCAGAGTAGCAATATCCACTTATTAGTTCTCCGAATCCCCGTTGCTTATTTATGCATCTTTGAAAAGCTGGCTGAGAGCAACCCGTCCCGGGTCGATCACAGGCGTTGCGCTAAGATTCCAATCTGTTTGTTTTAGCGGTAGGAAATTGGCAAACTTTAATTCCTCAAGGCCCTTAGGCGTTCACTCCGTAAGTCGTTTGAATCAGCATTGGATTGCTGCAAACCACGCTATCATGAGCAGAATCGTTACAAAAAATTTTACAATACCGCCCATATGTCAAATGAAAAAAGTGTACTCATAACCGGCTGTTCCAGTGGTATCGGACATTGCGTCGCGGCTGGACTGAAAAACCGCGGTTATCGTGTCTTTGCCAGTGCCCGCAAAGAGCAGGATGTGGCCGATTTGCAGCGACAGGGATTCGAATCACTCCAGCTCGATCTCGATGACAGCAGTTCCATCGATCAGGCCGTGGATCAGGTGTTAAAAAGAACCGACGGACATCTCTATGGCCTCTTCAACAATGGCGCATACGGTCAGCCGGGAGCGGTTGAGGATCTGAGCCGCGAGGCGTTGCGGCGACAATTTGAAACCAATCTGTTCGGCTGGCATGAGCTGACCTGCCGGATCATACCCACAATGCGCAGACAGGGAGAGGGGCGAATCATTCAGAACAGTTCCATTCTGGGTTTTATCACTCTGCCCTATCGTGGGGCCTACGTAGCCAGTAAATATGCCCTGGAGGGATTGAGCGACACGCTGCGCTTGGAGCTTGTGGGAAGCGGTATTCACGTCTCACTGATCGAACCGGGACCGATCGAAAGCAAATTTCGGGAAAATGCCCATAGGATGTTTCAAAAACATATCGACAGCCTCCATTCAGTCCATCGGCAGTACTACCAGTCCTTGATAAATCGTCTCGAAAAACAAGGACCTGCCGCTCCCTTTACCTTACCGGCGGAAGCGGTGCTGAAAAAGGTCATCCATGCCCTGGAAAGCAGCAGGCCCAAACCGCGCTATCACGTCACCTTTCCTACCCATCTGTTCGCACTACTACGGCGACTGCTCAGCAGTCGCGCCTTGGATCGCACCCTTCTCAGGGTCGGGGGGAGCGGCAGACGCTGATAAGGCCATCAAAGATTCCAGGTTGAAGCGGGAAGCCTTTGTGTGACATCATCCTTGCCCCTTATCTAACCTTGTTGGCCTGCATGAATTATGTCGAGTGAGAGCCCAACCCCCATTGAGATCAATTTGCACCAAAAATCCCGCCTCCTGGTCCTGCGCTTTTCCGATGGAATGAGTTTTGAGCTGCCCTGCGAGTATCTGCGTGTCTTCTCCACAGCGGCGGAGGTCAAAGCAAGTGACGCACCCGTCATAGGAAAGGAGTCGGTCAACATTACAAAAATCGAGCCTCAGGGCCAGTATGCGATTCGCCTTATCTTCGATGACGGACACGATACCGGGATCTACTCTTGGGAAACGCTCTATCAGTTGGGTGTCAAGCAAGAGAAAAACTGGAACAACTATCTCAAAACGTTAGAAACCATCGGCTACACACGCCAGGAAAACGGTCAGGGAGAACGCAAGATCAAGCTCTACTATTTCTCCTGGTTGGCTAATAAAACGGGTAGAGAGAGTGAAGAACTGGTATTGCCGCCTTCAGTGACAACCATTTCTGAGCTACTGAAATTACTCAGAAACCGTCGGCATCAGGTCGCTCAAGTCTTCGATGAATCGCTTTTGAGACCTACCATCAACAAGCAGTTTGCCGAGTTTTTCAGCCGCCTTGAAGATGGCGACGAGGTTGCATTGATACCCAATCGTCCGACACCACCCGCAACACCCGATCTGTAGGGCCTGTCAACACCAACCCGATCGGTGCTGTGGTAACTGAACAGACGCCGATCAAGCTGCGAGAAGAGCGGTTTGGTGATTCAAAATGAGCGACGAGCAACACCGAGTGGCGCTTTTCAGGCGTACCCCAAGGGCACTTCCTTCGGGGCGCACCCCAAGGGCACTTCCTTCGGGGCGCACCCCAAGGGCACTTCCTTCGGGGCGCACCCCAAGGGCACTTCCTTCGGGGCGTATTCCGTGGGGGCTAGTGAAGCAATGGATTCCTGGCGCAATCCAGCCGGTGAAATACAGGTTTAAAGTGGATTCAGTTTAGATCGAAATTGAGTGTTTGCGGCTTTCCGTTGCGCACGATTTCCACCTGAATGTTCTTCACACCCTTCAGTTTTTCAATCAGTTTCATCGCCTCCTTGTCATTTGACAAGGTAATGCCGTTCACCGAGGTCACCAGATCCGAGGGCCGCACTCCCAACTGGTTATAGAGTTCACGATTCTTTTGCGGCAAAATTCGATATCCCTTCATGCCTTCCCTGGACTTTACAGGCACGAAACGAACAAATTCAAAAATCTTCAACGGCTCATTGCGCAACAGATCACTATACTTCTTCAGATTTTTGCTTGTGCTGTTGGTTGCCGCTCCCGGCCCGAATCCCGTTTGTGATGAGCGGCTTTTGGCCCTAGTGCTACCCCGGGTACTTGTTGTGGTTCTTGGCTTCGATACCTTGGGAAATCGTAACACTTCCGACTGCCCATTCCTCAACAACACCACCCGATCTTCGAAGACTGCCTGTAATGTAACTCCCGACATGACTGCATTGCCGACTTTATAGTATTTTTGCACGTTGCCCGATGTTCCGATGATGGCCTCTCCCTTTTCAGCTTCATCAGCCACAAATACCCCATGCAGCGTCAAATTGAGTCGGGTTTCCGGTGCCTTGGTATCGATTTTCTTTACTGTTTTGGCAGCTCCTGCAACACCAAACAGGTGTAGTTTAGCCACACTGTCGAGCTGATTGGAGGTCGTCTTCCGCTGGGTGTTCGGCGTGGATTTAACGCCTTGTGGTTGCATCTTCTGTTGAATCTCGGGTGCAGGTATCAGGCTCCATGTGAGATCCGCGGCTCGCCAACTGATCAGTAAAACCAGTATCAGCGCCACAGCCACCGGCAGTTGCTTGGTGAGCAGCTTCTCCAGCCATTTGGGGGCTGTCTTTTCCGACATCCAGTCGTTGAAATAGCTTTGAGCCTGTGTTGCGATGTTCATCGATCTCCCCGTATACCCGTTTATTCCTTACTTTCCGGATATCGCATCAGCTTTGGGTTAAGTTTGAATGCTGTTTTTATCTTAGCAAGCATTTTTTCAGCCAGTCTGTGATCCACCTCCGGCCCGACGCGAATACGGTAGTGGAGCTTACCGTTCAACCTGACCTTTTCCATCTGCGCCGGCAGATCTGCCTTACGTAGGCGTTTGACCAGATTTTCAGCATTTTTCTCATTCGTAAGACTGGCAACCTGGATCATCCATGCAGTCGGTGATGGTCTATTTGATGTATCCCCGGTTGCTTTGACCGGCTTCGATACAGACGGCTTAGCTTCCTTGGTGACAGTCGGCGCCGGTTTGGAAATCTTCTGTGGTTCGGGTTTCGTTATTGCAGGCACCGGCTGTGGTTCAGCCGCCTTTGGCTGCTGAATCCTCTTTTCCGGTTTGGATTTATTGAGCGCCGGTTTGACCGGAATGGTGTAATCTGAGTCGGTACGCCTTTCAACAGGCTCTTCAATAAGCATCGGCACGAATATCACGACCAATGCAACTAGCACCGCGCCTCCCAATAATCGCTGTTTGAGTCTCTCCTCCAATCCCATATTCACTATTCCAGCTTACGATTCAGTGACAAGTCGAACATGCTCCAATAATTCAGTCCTTGCCTGTTCAGGCAAGTATATCAGCTCAACTCCGGATAACCCTCATGACAAATTCAAATTGTGCATAGCCTCTCCCACAATCAGGAAGGACCCGAAGATCAGAATCAAATCCTGCGGTTCCGCCCGATTTCCACAGGCCTGGTAAGCCTCGGAGAAGGTGTGATGACAGCTGATCGATTGTTTCACCCCCTCCTGCCTCAGGTTGTCGGCAAGCTGATCTGCCGTGCGACCGCGCCAGCCATTCAAGTCAAGCAGGTGCCAACTCGCCAGATGCGGCCCTATCAATTGGACTGCATCGGCCGCATTCTTGTCCTGCAACATCCCGAACAACGCATGGATACGCCCCTGCCAATTCAACTGATCCAAGGCATCGCGCAAGGCTTCCAATGATTGCCTGTTATGGGCGACATCCAATAGTAATGCGGGTGTAGCCGGTATGAAATGCAATCGCCCCGCCAGCCTGACATCACGCAATCCCTCGGCTATGAAATTCCCATGCAGAGGAAAACGGTCCTGCAGCAGATGACACACCATCACAACCGCACTGGCATTCAGAAGCTGCTTGCTACCTGTCAAACCCGGTTCCGGGAGTTCCAACTCCGCACCGTTCGGACCCGACCAAAGCCACCCGCTACCGCATGTCTGATGCTTGAAATCCTTACCAAACTGGTAGATATCCGCTTCTAATTGATCTGCGTGATCGAGTACCGACCGCGGCATGACCGGATCTGCCAAAACCACAGCCTTATGACCGCGTATTATACCCGCCTTCTCCCTGCCGATTGATTCAACATCATTACCGAGCCAATCGGTATGGTCCAGATCGATGGTAGTGATCAGGGCAACATCGGCGTCGATGATATTCACCGCATCGAGACGACCGCCAAGCCCAACCTCCAGGATCACCAGATCCGGCTTCTCCGAAGCGAAACAGATCAGTGCCGCCAACGTAGCGAATTCGAAATAGCTCAGACTTATCTGCTCCCTTGCCTGATCAATCATCTCGAAGGCACGGCATAGCTGCTGATCGGAAACCGGCTTACCATTCAGGCGAATGCGTTCGTTGTAGCGGATGAGATGCGGCGAGGTGAAGCTGCCGATATGGATACCTGCCCGGAGGTAAATCGATTCAAGCATGGCTACACAAGAGCCTTTGCCATTGGTACCGGCTACCGTTACCACCTGGGCCTGGAATGCAACCGGTTGCAGTCGCTGCCAAACGGTCTTAACCCGCTGCAAACCCAGGTCGATCTCTCTCGGATGCAGCTTTGCCTGCCAGTCAAGCCATTGATCCAAGGTTTCAAAACGCACCGTTGAGACTCCAACGACCCATATCGCAAACCTTCGACCAGGCTACAATAAATCTATATTTATGATTTACAATCAATAACTTAAATCAGGAAAAAATCATAATTGGGGGAAATCCCCTGACGCTCTGTTGCAATAACCCTCAGGCCAACAACCATCAGGCCCTGGGCTTACTCAGCAAGATACTGAGCAAGTCAGCAATTCGGTCTCGCATATCCCGGCGGTCGATGATCATATCGATGGCGCCATGATCGAGTAGAAATTCACTGCGCTGAAAACCTTCAGGGAGCTTTTCGCGCACTGTCTGTTCAATAACCCGGGGGCCTGCGAAACCGATCAAGGCATTCGGCTCCGCCACATTGATGTCACCCAGCATCGCCAGGCTGGCCGATACACCACCCATGGTGGGATCGGTCATCACCGAGATAAAGGGCAGACCGCGCTTTTGCAGCCGCTCGAGTGCGGCGCTTGTCTTGGCCATCTGCATCAAAGAGAAGAGTGATTCCTGCATCCGCGCACCGCCACTGGCTGAAAAACAGACCAGAGGTGTGTGCCTCTCCAACGCCATGTTGACAGCACGCACGAAGCGTTCACCCACGACCGAACCCATCGAGCCCCCCATAAAGCTGAACTCGAAAGCGGCAACAACCAAGTCTATACCCTTCAATTGGCCACGCATGGCCACCAAGGCCTCTTTCTCACCCGAACCCTTTTGTGCCTGGCTGAGACGTTCTTTGTACTTTTTGCTGTCCTTGAATTTCAAGGGATCCACCGACTCCAGATTCGCGCCTATCTCCTCCTGGGGTTCCGGATCGAGAAAGGTCTCAAGACGACGCCTGGCGCCAATCCTGTTGTGATGGTTGCATTTAGGACAGACGTCGAGATTCCGTTCCATCTCAGCCCGGTAGAGAATAGCGCTGCACCCCGGACATTTGGCCCATAGTCCCTCCGGTACCGCACGTTTGTGTCCGGCATCCGTACGGATGCGGCTAGGCATCAGTTTTTCAAACCAACTCATAAAATGTACGACCCTTGTTATCTCGTCATCGCCACTGGATCCATAGATCCAGTTGGTATATATCTCAGCGTAATCAGTTTGCCTGGTCCATTGCCAATCTCATGGATGAGAGGACTTCCCGCAAAGATGCACCGATCTTCTCCGGTTCGTCCGCCAGGGCTTCCACACGTGAAACCAGTGCACTGCCGACCACTACGGCATCAGCGAGCGCAGAAACGGCTGCAGCGGTTTGCGCATCCTTGATGCCGAATCCGACCCCCACCGGCAGATCGCTTGCGGCACGAATCTCAGCCAGTTTCTCATCCAGGGACTGCAGATCCAAATGACTGGCGCCTGTTACCCCTTTCACGGAGACATAGTAGACGAAGCCTCCAGCCAAGTCACAGATCCGTTGAATACGTTCAGGCGTACTGGTAGGCGCCACGAGATAGATCTGATCGATCGATTTTGCCTGCAATAGCTGCTGCAGATCCCCACCCTCCTCAGGCGGAATATCGACCACCAGTATACCATCCACACCGGCCCCTGCCGCCTGTGTGGCGAATTGCTCATATCCCATTGTTTCAATGGGATTGAGATAGCCCATCAATATCACCGGTGTTTCAGCATCGAGCTGCCTGAACTGGGCAACCATCTCCAATACATCACGCAGACTGACATGGTATTCCAATGCGCGTTCACTGGCCCTCTGGATCACCGGACCATCAGCCATCGGGTCGGAAAATGGTACCCCCAACTCGATCAGGTCCGCACCAGCGGATACCAGATCGTGCATCAGATCAACAGTTATCTCCGGGATCGGATCACCGGCGGTGATGAAAGGAATCAGCGCTTTTCTGCCCTCCGTCTTGAGCTGCGCAAACTTCTTACCGATCTGGCTCATAACTGGATCCCCTCTAGCGCCGCTACAGTATGCATGTCCTTGTCACCCCTGCCCGAGAGGTTGACCAGGATAATCTGGTCCGGACTCATGGTAGTGGCAAGCTTTGCCGCATAGGCAAGGGCGTGGCTCGACTCGAGTGCAGGAATGATGCCTTCGATCCTGGTCAGATCATGAAATGCCGCAAGGGCCTGGTCGTCGGTCACAGCGACATAGTTGGCGCGGCCGCTATCCTTCAGCCACGCATGCTCCGGACCAACTCCCGGATAATCAAGGCCGGCGGATATGGAATGGGTTTCTATAATCTGTCCATCCTTGTCCTCCATCAGGTAGGTGCGATTGCCATGCAACACACCAGGTTGTCCGGCACAGAGCGGTGCAGCGTGCTGACCTGTTTCCAAACCGTTTCCGGCGGCCTCGACGCCATAGATGGCGATCTCTTTGTCATCCAGATAGGGGTAGAAAAGCCCGATCGCATTTGATCCTCCACCGACACAAGCGACCAGCGCATCCGGCTGCCGACCTGCCTGGCGTTCCATCTGGGTGCGTGCCTCTCTGCCGATAACCGCCTGGAAATCGCGTACCATCGCCGGATAGGGGTGTGGCCCGGCAACCGTACCGATGATATAAAAGGTGTTATCCACATTGGTCACCCAATCTCGCATGGCCTCATTGAGCGCGTCCTTGAGGGTTCTGGAACCCGATTCAACCGCCCTCACCTCTGCACCCAGCAGGCGCATGCGATAGACGTTCGCCTCCTGCCGCGCAATATCTACAGCCCCCATATAGACAACGCACTCCAAACCAAGCCTGGCAGCCACTGTGGCGCTGGCCACACCATGTTGACCCGCACCCGTCTCCGCGATGATCCGGGCCTTACCCATATGCCTGGCAAGCAGCGCCTGTCCCACCGTGTTATTGACCTTGTGGGCACCGGTATGGTTAAGGTCTTCTCGCTTCAGGTAGATCTGAGCGCCACCCAACTTTTCACTCCAGCGCTTGGCATGATAGATGGGGGACGGACGGCCGACATAGTGAGCAAGATCCTGATCCAGCTCCTCGAGAAACTCCGGGTCATTCATAAAACGATGGTAGGCTTGACGTAACTCTTCAAGCGGCGCCATCAGGGTTTCCGAGACAAAGAGCCCACCATATGGACCAAAATGCCCCTTATGATCGGGTAGGGACCCAATGATTTTCTCAGTTGTCTCCACGCTTAACTCCCGCAATAAATGCCTCAATTTTCGCCGCGTCTTTAATACCCTTTGAGCGTTCGACACCACCGCTCACATCCACCGCATAGGGATGCACCTGCTTAATGGCCTGAGCCACATTTTGCGGATCGAGACCACCTGCAAGGATTATCCTCGAAGCCAGGGCTGCAGGTATTCGACCCCAATCGAAACACTCGCCGGTTCCTCCGGGAACACCCGCCTTGTAGCTGTCCAGCAACAGCCCTGCCGCTCTGCCGTAAGTCCGCGCAATCTCGGCTAGATCAATCCCCTCGCGCATACGGATCGCTTTGATCCACGGCCTGGCATATCGACTGCACTCATGCGCCGACTCGTCACCATGAAATTGCAACAAATCGATTTGAACTTCATGTATATATCTTTCAATCGTATCCCGATCCTGATCGACAAACAGACCAACTACCGTGACGAAGGGTGGCAGGCTTTCCACAATGGTCTTGGCCTGCTGTAGTGAAACGGCACGCGGGCTGGCAGGGTAGAATACCAATCCTATGGCATCAGCGCCCAACCGAACAGCATCGGCAGCGTCTTCAACCCTGGTAATGCCGCAAATTTTGATACGTGTTCTCATAAACTGCTGAAAGATACATGATGCATCACCCTGAGGCTAGTGTAGTGTTGACAGGTTCTAGGGCCTGTTAACACTAATCCAGGCAAAAACCAGATCCGGGCGGATCAGGGATCGCAAATGCCTGCGGATAGTCGACCTTCGTCAGATAGAGCCCTTGTGGCGGCGCTGTGACCCCACCCAGCGTACGATCACGCAACTCCAATACATCCTGAGTCCACGACACATCCTGCTCGCCTTTTCCGATAGCAATCAAAACACCGGCGATATTGCGCACCATATGATGTAAAAAGGCATTGGCATAAACCTCGATTGAGATAAACTCGCCAAGCCGTTCGACCTGCAGTCGGTGAACTGTCCTGACCGGATGTTTGGCTTGACACCCCATCGCCCGGTATGAAGAGAAGTCGTGGGTACCGACCAGTGCCTGTGCCGCCCGCTGCATGCGTGACTCATCCAGGGGTCGGTGAATCCAAACCGCCCGATCACGCCACTGGGCAGAACGAAAGCGCCGATTCAGGATCAGGTAACGGTAACGCCTGGCAACAGCGGAAAAGCGTGCGTGAAACGCTGCCGGGACCTGTTTGGCCCAACCGATGCTGATATCCAACGGCAGATTGGCATTGCTTCCCAACACCCAGGAGCGATCGGATCTTTCGGCATCGGTCTCAAAATGGACCACTTGCCCCGTGGCATGCACACCACTGTCTGTCCGGCCGGCACAGTGAACTGTCACCTCATGATCAGCCACCCTGGAGAGTGCCTGTTGTAACAACTCCTGTACACTCCGAACATCTCCCTGGTACTGCCAGCCGTGAAATGCACTGCCATCGTATTCCACACCCAGCGCTATCTTCATCACATACCCTGATTTAAATAAGGCTCTTCGCCACATAAAGTTGCTTTAGTGAGTAAACAACCAATCAAATTATTTTAATTAAAAAAACCTTGATCATGCTGCGAATGAACGCCAATCACCGCAAACTATCGCAAATAACAGGACATTGTTAGTGGTGATCGCATAAATAATTCCATCTAATTTCCGCTGTAAGAAACCTTCATAGGATTTCAAAGTTCATAGCATTTGGATTACAAATCACTGACTGATTTTAAACAATTCGCGTTTATTGGCGGTGACTAGCGTTCATTTGCGGCTAATTCTTTACTCTTTAATTTAGCTTTTTTTAATCTAGGGTAAGAGCAATAAAAAAGGGCGCACCAGAAGTGCGCCCCTTACGAGATTTGAAAGTCTCTGACTTAAGCGCCGAGACCGTTGAGTAACTCCTGGGCCTCTTTCTGTTGTGCTTCACTGCCTTCGCTGGAAACCTCGTCAAGGATGCTCTTGGCGCCTTCAATATCACCCATGTCTATATAGGCCCGAGCCAAATCCAACTTGGTCGTAATCTCATCCGTGGAGTCGAGATCCAGGTTTTCACTATGACTTTGCAACAGACTCAACTCATCCACAGCTTCTGAGTCTTCGCTATCGAGATCCGACGAGAGCCCTTCGAGTTCCTTTTCGATACTCTCCAGATCCAGGTTATCCAATGATTCGGAATCTTCGAGTTCTATGGCATCAGATGCATCCGATGCACCCAAATCAGCAGCAATCTCCGAATCTCCTTCAACGTCGGAAAGATCGAAGGGCTGAGGTTCTTCAGCGGCACTGCTCTGTTCAGAGTCCATATCCAGATCACTGAGATCGATATCCAGCGCCTCTTCCTCTTCCACCGGACTCTCGCCGGACTCCATCTTGTTTAGAAATTCCGAGTCCAGCGACAGATTGCCTTCGAGACTTTCGGAATCCATTTCATCAAGATTTTCAAGACCACTCAGATCCATTGAATCGATTTCTATGTCAGAAGAATCCTGAGCTTCGGGGGTCTCGGCCATCTCTTCGGCTTCGACGGCCGGCTCTGAGCCGAGATCCAAGCCAAGGTCATCCAATGCCTCATCAGCCGCAGCGACACCACCTGCGGCCATGCCGGCAGCCCCTGCGAAAAGTGCGTATGACGGATCCAGTTCTTTACCCATTGCAGCGATTTTTGACCAGGTTTCCGGCTCTTTATCCTCCAATCCCGCATCGTGGAGTTCTTGAGCAAGGGAGTTGAAATCCTGGTGCTTTTTCGCAGAAAAGTAGATTTCAGCAAGTTTGTGCTTGAGTTCCTCACGTTCCGGATTCTTCTCTATCGCCTGCTTGATCAGCTCTTCAGCCTGTTGATAACGGCCATAGGCGATATAGACATCTGCCTCGGAGAGAGGATCGACTTCACCAGTCTCATCCTGCAGCGCATCTATATCACTGGGAGAGAAATCACTCATGAATGAGGTTTCATCAGTCGGTGCGGTAAGTGAACTGGAATCTTCTTTGCCCGTGGTCACGACACCACTGTCAGGTGACACCAGAATGCTCTCAGCGAATTCTGCTTCAGCCTCTTTCCGACGACGCATGATCATCCACAACAGGCCAATCAGCAATACCGCAACACCACCGACTATCCCCAACAGGGTGCTGTTTTCTTTGATGCCATCGAAATAGCTCACCTTCTTCGGCGGCGGTATGGAAACTGGCGGTTTCGCCGGTTCCGGTTGAGCCATAGGCGCTGGTGTTGGGGCCGGGGCCGGCTCCGGCTCTACAGCGGGCGGGGTTGTTTCCGCTACAGGTGCCTCCTGCTGCAGGGCTTCATCAATCCGCGCCTCGATATCGACCTCTTCGATCACGGTACCTGGAGGAACAGCTACAACAGGCTCCTCAGCCTTAGCGGTTGTCGGTTCCATTTCGGGTTCAGTTGCGGCAACATCCTCCGCCACCTCTGGCTCCATCTCTGGCTCGGGCACTTCTGCCGGAGCGGCCTCGACCGCCTCCATCTCCTCCATTTTCTCAGCAGCGATATCTTGTGCAGACTGTATCTCCGCCAACTGATCACTCTTCAGTGTGAGTAACCGCTGGATATCATTAATCTGCTTCTCCAGCTCCTGCACCCTGTCGCGCAGTGCATTGTTCTCTTGCACGACACCTTCATTGGATTCTCGAACAAGCATGATCTCGTCTTGCAAGCGATTGATCTCACTTTCGGATTCAGCCATACCTTCCCGTTGGGCAGCTTCGCCCTCACCAGGTTTGGCTGAAATCAGACGCAGACGATCCTCTTCCTTGGCCTCGGTTTTGACGGGCTTTTTGGAAACCGCGGGCCTGCGTGCGTCACCAGTACGCCCTGCCTGCCAGGTCCTGGTCTGTGCAAGGAACTCGTCACGCGCCTCCCGCTTGGATATTGAAGTCACGCCCGAGTCCTCGGGCAATCGCAGTATTTTGCCGACCTTGAGGTTATTGACGTTGTTATTGATGAATGCAGATGGATTATGGCGCTGCAGTGCCATCATCACCTGCTCCACGGACTCATCGGACCGCTGCATGCCCTTGGCAATATTCCAGAGATTGTCATTGGGCTGTACAGGACCGTATTCCCTGGCACCAACCTCGCTGCTCGTCGAGGAGGTTACCATTGCCGGCCGAGACCTACTGACCTGGGTTGTAGGTGCCATTGTGGTTGTGGGAGATGTAACGGGCTGTGGAGCACGTTTCAGGGTAACCGGCGGATCAAGCAGCACCGTATACTCACGTACCAGTCTGCCTTTCGGCCAATTCACCTCAACCAGGAAATTCAGGAAGGGTTCTCGAATGGCATCAGAGCTCGAGATGGAGATCACCGGTTTGCCGGCGGGGGTCAGCATCGGAGCGAACTTCAGGCCAGTCAACAGATAGGGCCTCTCCATGCCTGCTTTCTCGAAGGCCTCGCGGGAGGCAAGCGAAACACGAACATCCTGCAACTCTTCCTGGGATACTGAAAGCAGATCGATATCGGCTTTGAAGGCTTGGTTGAGAGCAGACTGGGGATGAATTTCACCCAATCCGAGAGCCAAAGCACCAACGGGTGATAGGGCTGTTGCGACAGCCACTGCCAGAGACAGCTTACGAATCATGCTTCCTCCTTGCCAGAAAACATAACCCACCGGTCAAACTCATTCCGAAATATAGTGTTCAAAATGGTCCCCTGAACAGTCCCGATAGGTTTAGAATAAACTTAATAATTAGTCGCTAACTATAGCTGATAAATGATCTTTTTACCAAAACTTCGATGATCTTCACACTATTTTTTGCGATACTTTGCCAGTGCTAGCCGGCGACTACCCAAAGTGAGAAACAGGTCGAGTTTTTCACGCTGAATAAATACCCCTCTACTCCTGATGACCCTCTGTCATCTCCATCTGCTGCAAAACGACGCTGAATCAATATCTCCACTCCTTGGCCTGAAATAGAAAACCCCGTCGTCAGCCGGTTGACTCTACGACGGGGTTACACACCATCAGCGCAGTCATTCTGTCGGTGCTTCAAGCCTCCAGCAGAATTTTCAACATACGCCGCAACGGTTCAGCTGCACCCCAAAGCAGTTGGTCACCCACAGTAAAGGCATTCAGATACTGTTCGCCCAGATTCATCTTTCTCAGCCGTCCCACCGGGACGGACAAGGTTCCTGTAACCTGGGCAGGATTCAATTCCTGTATCGTAATATCCCGCGCATTCGGGATAACCTTTACCCAATCATTGGCACTGGCCAATATCGACTCCACTTCGTCTATCGGCACGTCACTACGTAACTTTATGGTCAATGCCTGACTATGACAGCGCATAGAGCCGATTCTTACGCAGGTACCGTCGATGGGAACCGGTTTGTCGCTACGACCGAGTATCTTGTTGGTTTCAACGAATCCCTTCCACTCCTCCTTGCTCTGACCGTTTTCCAGGGCCACATCGATCCACGGAATGAGACTTCCCGCCAAGGCTGCTCCGAAATTCTCTGTCGGGAAACTCTCGCTACGGAGCGTCTCAGCCACCTGCCGATCGATATCGAGGATAGCAGAAGCGGGATCAGCCAGATAATCCCTTACCGACGCCTCGACTGCACCCATCTGACCGATCAACTCACGCATGTTGCGCGCACCCGCGCCCGAGGCAGCCTGATAGGTCATGGATGTCACCCACTCCACGAGATCCCGCTGAAACAGACCGCCCAGCGCCATCAACATCAAACTCACGGTACAGTTGCCGCCGATAAAATCCTTTGTACCGTTAGCCAGGCCGTCGCGAATAACCCCGTCATTCACCGGATCCAGGACGATCAGCGAGTGGTCCTTCATGCGTAGGCTGGATGCTGCATCGATCCAATACCCTTGCCAACCCGCCGAGCGCAAGCTGTCATAGACCTTGTTTGTGTAGCTACCGCCCTGACAGGTGAGAATGGCATCCATCTCCATCAAGGCATCGATATCAGTGGCATCTCTCAGCGGCGCCCGTTCTCTACCGATATCCGGGCCCAGCTGGCCGACTTGCGATGTCGTGAAGAATACCGGCTCTTCAATGGCGGCGAAGTCATTCTCTTCCCGCATGCGTCCCATTAATACGGAACCTACCATCCCGCGCCAACCAACAAATCCGACTCGTTTCATCTCTAATATAACCAAAAAAAAGTAATTCAGTAGCCCGCTGCGGCAAGCCGCAGAGCCTTCAGTTTAACTCAATGCCAATACCACGGCGTCGCCCATCGATTCACAGCTCACTTCAGTCATCCCTTCCGACATGATATCCGCTGTGCGCAGTCCCTCATCCAGAACCCTGTCCACTGCATGTTCAATCCGATCGGCCATCACCGGCTCATCAAGACTGTAGCGCAACATCATAGCCACGGAGAGAATCGTTGCCAGGGGATTGGCCGTACCCTGACCCGCAATATCCGGCGCCGAACCGTGAATCGGTTCATACATCCCTTTACCCCGCTCATCCAGAGAAGCCGACGGCAGCATGCCAATGGAGCCGGTCAGCATCGCTGCACAATCCGATAGAATATCCCCAAACATATTGGTCGTCACCATCACATCGAACTGTTTTGGCCATTTCACCAGTTGCATCGCAGCGTTATCGACATACATGTGACTCAGTTCCACATCCGCATACGCCTCGCCAACTCGCGTCACGACCTCCCGCCAGAGCTCAGTGGATTCGAGCACGTTGGCCTTATCGACTGAACAGAGCCTGCTGCCGCGCTTTCTGGCGATATCAAAGGCGACTCCAGCGATACGCTCAATCTCCGATTCGTTGTAGACAAGAGTGTTAAAGCCCTGGCGTTCACCACTGTCAAGTTCACGAACCCCTCTTGGCTGACC
Source organism: gamma proteobacterium symbiont of Ctena orbiculata (assembly GCA_003058525.1). Lineage (GTDB taxonomy): Bacteria > Pseudomonadota > Gammaproteobacteria > Chromatiales > Chromatiaceae > Thiodiazotropha. Next base: position 50,724 of record QBVD01000035.1, read on the forward strand.
GAAGTAGATGCCACCGGTGAGCTCGCGCACTATCATGATGTTGAGACCGGCAACGATATCCGCCTTGAGGCTAGAAGCCTCGGCCAGCTGAGGATAGAGGATAGCGGGACGTAAATTGGCAAACAGATTCAGCTCCGATCGCAACCCCAATAACCCCTTCTCCGGACGAATTGAGATATCCAATGCCTCCCATTTAGGTCCACCAACCGCGCCCAGCAGAATGGCATCCACCTCTCGAGCCAAATCAAGCGTGGCATCAGGCAACGGCCCGCCTGTGGCGTCGATCGCAGCGCCGCCAACCAATGCCTCATCGAGATCGACGTCCAAACCGAAATCATCCCGCAGTACCGCCAATACCTTGACAGCCTCTGAAACAATTTCAGGTCCAATGCCGTCACCCGGCAAAACCAATATATTTTTACTCATCACTTTGTACCTTGCGACCGAGCAGAGTTCGGCAGCGATATTAATATAAATTCAATAAGTTATCTGTTGCCTGTGATACCAATACGATCAGCGTACCAAGTACACGCCGGCGCTTAATCAGTAAACAACCAAGGGGCCTCTACCCGTCTACGCTTTTCATAGGCCTTGATATCGTCAACATGCTGTAGCGTCAGACCAATATCATCCAAGCCATTCAGCAGACAGTGCTTGCGAAAAGCATCCACTTCGAATGAGATTTGCCCATGGTCTGTCGTGAGCAGTTGATCCAACAGGTTCACTGTCATCTCCAGGGCCTCTTCATTGCTTGATTGCCGAAACAGGTCATCAATTGTTTTTTCTTTTAATACAATAGGAAGCAATCCATTCTTAAAGCTATTATTGAAGAAAATATCGGCAAAGCTCGGGGCCAATATCACCTTGAATCCGTAGTCCTCCAGGGCCCAGGGCGCATGTTCACGGGATGAGCCACAACCGAAATTTTCCCGTGCCAGAAGGATTTGTGCAGCTTGATAGCGAGGATCGTTTAATACGAAATCGGGATTGACAGTTCGTTTACTGTTATCCATGCCCGGCTCGCCATGATCCAGATAACGCCACTCATCGAACAGATTGGGGCCAAAGCCGGAACGCTTGATCGACTTGAGAAACTGCTTCGGAATAATGGCGTCTGTATCCACATTGGATCTATCCAGAGGGCAGACGATACCTGTAAATGTATTGAATTTATCCATTACTGTCTCCGCTTAATCCAAACCCGTTTTATCTGATGTTAAGATCGTCAAGGTCAACGAAACGGCCCACTACCGCGGCGGCGGCGGCCATTGCGGGACTCACCAGATGGGTGCGCCCCCCCTGCCCCTGCCTACCCTCGAAATTTCGATTCGAAGTGGAGGCGCAACGCTCTCCGGACAACAGACGGTCTGCATTCATGGCAAGACACATGGAACAGCCGGGTTCACGCCACTCAAAACCGGCATCGAGAAAGATCTGATCAAGCCCCTCTTGCTCGGCCTGGGCCTTCACCAGGCCGGATCCAGGCACCACCAGCGCAAGCTTGACGTTGTCCGCCACCTTACGACCCTTTGCAATTGCCGCCGCTGCACGCAGATCCTCAATCCTTGAATTGGTGCATGAGCCGATAAAGACCTTGTCCAAAGCGATCTTGGTGATCGGCGTACCCGCTTCCAGGCCCATGTAGTCAAGGGCGCGCTGCATTCCTTCCGCCTTGACACTGTCGGACTCATTGGCCGGGTCCGGTACCACCTGATCCACCGCCACCACCATCTCAGGAGATGTGCCCCAGGTAACCTGGGGTTTGATGACAGCCGCATCCAGGGTTACCACACGATGGAATTCCGCACCCTCGTCACTGTGCAAGGTCCGCCAATAGGCAACTGCTTTTTCCCATGTCTCGCCGCTGGGGGCGTAGGGACGGCCTTTGACATAGTCGATGGTTTTATCGTCAACGGCCACAAAGCCGGCTCGCGCACCCGCCTCGATAGCCATGTTACAGAGAGTGAGACGGCCCTCGATGGAGAGATCTTCAATCGCCGAGCCGGCAAATTCGACTGCATAACCTGTACCCCCTGCGGTACCGATCCGGCCAATGATGGCAAGCACAATATCCTTTGCTGTCACGCCAGGTGCCGTTTTACCCTCAACCAGGATCCGCATGGCCTTCGATTTCTTCTGGATCAGGCATTGTGTGGCCAGTACATGCTCTACCTCAGAGGTCCCTATGCCATGCGCCAATGCGCCTATTGCGCCATGGGTGGAGGTATGGGAGTCGCCACACACTACAGTCATACCCGGCAGGGTTGCTCCCTGCTCAGGGCCGACTACATGAACAATACCCTGCCGTGTATCGAGCATCTTGAATTCAGTAATACCGAAATCTTCACAATTCGTGTCCAGGGTCTCGACCTGAGTCCGCGATATCGGATCCTGAATGGATTCAACGCCACCTTGTCGAGGCGTGGTTGGTACATTATGGTCAGGCGTCGCGAGATTGGCCTCGACCCGCCATGGCTTGCGTCCGGCCAGACGCAGACCTTCGAATGCCTGAGGCGATGTTACTTCATGCACCAGATGCCGATCGATATAGATCAATGATGTACCATCCTCTTCCGTACGCACCACATGAGAATCCCACAATTTGTCGTATAGGGTCTTGGCGCTCATCTCTCGTAACCTCATAGGGATCGTTCAAAAATGCTAGTGAAAAACATAGGGGAGTATGCTACATAATACAAATTCATAATTTTCATTTTTTCCATTCTTTAGAGGAATAGATATGGAATTAAATACCCTTCGCGCCTTTGTTCAGGTGGCTCATGACGGCTCATTCTCCCTGGCGGCGGAACATCTTTTTCTCACCCAACCCGCTATCAGTAAGCGCATAGCCACACTGGAGAGTGAACTCGATACCCGGTTGTTCGATCGCATGGGACGCCAGATCTTTCTTACCGAAGCCGGGCGGCATCTACTCCCGAGAGCGGAGCATATCATTGACCAGTTGAGCGATATGCGCCGGGAACTTGCCAACCTCACCGGCCGGGTTGCCGGAAGCCTGGCAATGGCCACGAGCCACCACATCGGCCTGCATCGACTGCCAGCCGTACTGCGCAGCTACAGTGACACTAACCCACAAGTCGATCTGGATATCCGCTTCATGGAATCAGAAAAGGCGTGTCAATCGGTGGAACATGGGGAGTTGGAGCTCGCTGTCGTTACCCTCCCGTTGAATCCTGTTGACGCCCTGCAGAGCAGGACGATTTGGCATGACCCAATGGCTGTGGTGGTCGGACTGGACCATCCCCTGGCAAAACAGCGTGCAGTGAGTCTGCGCGAATTATTGGATTACCCTGCGGTTCTGCCATCCCGCGGCACTTATACCCGAAGCCTGATTGAGCAACGCATCGGCCAGCACCACCTGCATGTCAATTGCACGCTTTCCACGGACTATCTCGAAACCCTGAAGATGATGGCCACCATAGGCCTGGGCTGGAGTCTCCTGCCTGAGATCCTGGTGGATGATCACCTGGTTCAGTTACAGGTACCCAAGCTGAAGTTAAGCCGTTCGCTTGGTATCGTCACCCATCATAAACGTACCCTATCCAATGCTGCACGTGCGATGCGGGAACTGTTACTGTTTTCCGGCAGTAAATAGCCCCGGCAACCCCCGATTACTTCAGAGGTTGCCGGTAAGCATGTGTATACGATGTATCAACGCTGAAAGGTAACTGGCGAACACCGCCCGGGTTTGCCGATTGGCGGCAGCCAAGCCACGAACAGGATCAACGGGTTCTTGCACAGACGCCTTCGGGAAAAAAGAAGCTGATCTCAACCCTGGCCGTATCCGGGCCGTCGGATCCATGCACTGCGTTCTCATCCACCGTTTCTGCAAAATCGGCACGGATAGTACCTGCAGCCGCCTCTTGCGGATTGGTGGCGCCCATGATCTCACGGTTGCGGGAGATGGCGTTATCGCCTTCCAGCACCTGTACCATCACAGGGCCTGACGTCATGAAATCGATCAGATCGTTGTAGAAGGGACGCGCTTTGTGTACCGCATAGAATTCCCCCGCCTGTTCCCGGCTCAACTGGAACATCCGTGAGGCCACGATCCTCAAACCGGCGGATTCGAATCGGCTATAGATCTTCCCGATCACGTTTTTTGCCACTGCATCCGGCTTGATAATGGATAGGGTCTGTTCGATGGCCATGATGGAGCTCCCGAGTCAGTCGTTAGTGAATGGATTCAAAGGTTAGATTTCAATGCTGCAGTGCAGCATGCGCGCAACTTACTGCCCATCACAATTGCTGTCAAGTCATTTTGAGGACAGGGTACGATTTGTTGAATGCCAGGCCTGTCGCAGGCGCGCCTCAGCAGCGCACGCCTAGTTGTCCCTATCGACCCAGCGCCAGGCTATGACAACCGCCAATAGTGCATAAGCTGCTGCAATCCAAAAGGTAGCGGCGGGTCCAATGCCACTCCAAAGATAACCGCTGAGGAGACTGCCGAAGGCCCCGCCCGCACCAAAACTGATACTGCTGTAGAGCGCCTGGCCCCTACCCTGATGGCGACCGATGAAATAGTGATGTACCAAATGAATGGCTGCGGCATGAAAGGTTCCAAAAGTGGCCGCATGCATGACCTGGGCCAGCAGCACCAGGAAAAGATTATCAGGTGCTGATCCAACCAGGATCCAACGCACCACCGCAATCACAAGGCTGATGATCAGCACCTTGCGCGCACCCCATTGATGCAACAGCCGGTGCATCACCAGAAACAGTCCCACCTCGGCGATCACACCGAGGGCCCACAGCTGCCCGATGACGCTGCTGGAATAGCCTGCCTCTTCCATATAGATGGAGTAGAAGGCGTAGTAGGCGCTATGGCTGGCCTGCATAAGAAAACAGACCACAAGAAACGCGATCACATCACTCCGCCGCAATACATGTAAGATCGATCCCTGATCATGTTCCGGCATTACCGCCTCTTTCTCCGGAACCAGCAGGCTATCGATTAAGATGCCGAAAAAGAGAAGCAATACAAAATAGGGAATCACCTCAACGCCCCACTGGTCGAGCATGATCCCCAATGCGACAACGGTCAGGATAAAGCCGATCGAACCCCATAAGCGGATCAGACTGTAGCGTTGAATACGCTCCCGCAGGTAACTCATGGTGACTGCCTCGAATTGCGGCAGCGACGCATTCCAGAAAAAACTGAACAGCATCATCACCAAGGCGAACGGCCAGAAACCGTCTGCGATGAAGACCCCCAGAAAACAGCATAACGAGAGCAGCGATGCCAGGCGTACAATAGGCATGCGGTGGCCGGTATGGTCACCGATCCAGCCCCAGATATTGGGTGCGATCAGTTTAGTGACCATGATCACCGCCATCAGCTCGCCGATCTCTACCGGGGTAAAACTCCGTGCTTGCAGGTAGAGTCCCCAGAAAGGGATAAGGGCACCGAGGGATGCGAAGTAAAAAAAATAGAAGCTGGAAAGACGCCAGTAGGGCATCCGCATCGGGTTAGGCCCTAGTCGTTTGAACCAAGATCCGTCAGACCGGAATCTACGTCCATATTCTGTCCACGATGGCGCAGCACATGATCCATTACCACAATTGCCACCATTGCCTCGGCGATCGGTGTGGCCCGAATCCCGACACAGGGATCATGACGCCCTTCGGTGACAACCTCGACAGGATCACCGTCACGATTGACCGTCTTACCAGGCAAACGCAGACTCGATGTCGGCTTCAAGGCTATCGAGGCCAAGAGATCCTGACCGCTGGATATGCCTCCCAATACACCCCCGGCGTGATTGGTAAGGAAACCGTCGGGGGTCATCTCATCCCGATGCTCGGTGCCCTTCTGCTCGACGCAGTGGAAGCCGGCCCCCAGTTCGACGCCTTTTACCGCATTGATACTCATCAGTGCGTGGGCAAGCTCGGCATCCAGACGGTCGAAGATGGGCTCACCCAAGCCGGCGGGCATGCCGCTGGCTGCCACATTGATGCGGGCACCGATGGAGTTTCCCTCTTTACGCAGGGCATCCATGAATGACTCCAGCTCCGCCACCTTGTCTGCATCGGGACAGAAAAAGGGGTTTTTCTCCACCTGATCCCAATCGAGCTTTTCAGCCTTGATCGGACCCAGCTGAGCCAGGTAGCCGCGAATCTGAATGCCGTAGCGCTCGCGCAGATACTTTTTTGCGATCCCGCCTGCGGCGACGCGCATCGCGGTTTCACGTGCCGAGGAGCGACCACCACCCCGGTAATCCCGAAATCCGTATTTCTGATTGTAGGTGTAGTCGGCATGTCCCGGCCGAAAGCGGTCCATGATCTCGGAGTAGTCCTTTGAACGTTGATCGGTGTTGCGGATAATCAGGCCGATGGGGGTACCGGTGGTTTTACCCTCAAAGACGCCGGAAAGAATCTCCACTTCGTCCGCCTCCCGCCGCTGGGTGGTATGGCGCGAGGTGCCGGGTTTGCGGCGATCCAGATCGTGCTGCAGATCTCCGGCGGCGAGTTCCAGCCCCGGAGGACAGCCATCTACGATACAACCGATGGCTGGACCGTGGGACTCGCCAAAGGAGGTCACACTGAAGAGTTTGCCGATGGTATTGCCTGACATGTTATCCCCTGGGGACCTGTTAACAGGCCCTAGCGCTCCAACCAACCATTGACCCGCTCCAGGTCCGATTCGCTCAAGTTGCCGGCAGCGGATTTCAGGTTGAGCCCGTTGATGATGTAGCTGTAACGGGAATTGAGATAGTCGCGTTGCGAAGAGAAGAGGTTACGCTGCACATTGAGCACATCGACGATGGTCCGGGTTCCCACCTCATAACCCGCCTGGGTCGACTCCAGCGCGCTTTGGGCAGATACGGTCGCCGCTTTCAAGGCCTCGACCTGGCTGATGGTGGAGAGTACGCCACGATAGGCATCCCTCACCTGTCGGTTTACCGCGCGGCGGGTCTGATCCAGACCCTGCTGACTGGCGCGAAAGTTCGCCTGGGCCTGGCGGGTTTGCGCACTGACCGCTCCACCCGTGTAGATCGGCACCTCCAGGGAGAGTCCGATGGTACCCGTATCGGATTCGGTGGCGGTATCTGAATCGCTGCGGTTCATCGCATAGCCACCTACCAGATCCAGGGTCGGATAGTGGCCTGACCGGCTGACGTCGATCTCCTGTTTGAGACTCTCGAGACCGGCGCGGGCTGCGATGATGCTGTAATTCTGCTGCTGGGCGGTATCCGACCACTCCTGAAGATCATTGGGTACAGGTGGATTGAGCGCCAGCCCCTGCCCCAGTTTCGCCAAGTCATGCTTCGGTTGCGAACCGATGATTTCAAACAGCGCCTCCCAGGCATTGTCGAGGCTGTTCTCAGCGGCAATCTCCGATGCCCTGGCCGCATCGAATGCCGCCTGGGCCTCGTGCACGTCGGTGATCGCGATCAGGCCGACGTCGAAACGCTGCTGTGCCTGTTCGAGCTGACGGCCAGTGGCCTCGCGTTCCGCCTTGGCGACCCGAAGATCGTCCTCGGCAGAGAGAATATTGAAATAGGTGGTGGTACTGCGCACCATCAGATCGATCTCCGCCGCCGCATACTCGGCCTCGGCCTGGGCGATGGTACTGTCCGCCTGCTCCAGCTGCAGTAACCGGTCCCGGCGATAGATCGGCTGGGTCAGATTCAAGCCAAGCGCCTTGTCATGACTGGTGCTTTGATCATCGAAGGGAGTTCCCTGCAGGGTTTTGAGATCTCTGCGCACCACATCGTAGGTAGCGCCCAATCCAATGGTTGGCAACAGCTGGGAACGGGCGAGACTCTTGGATTCACGAGCTGCGCTCAACTGTTCCTTGGCAACCTGTAATTGAGGATCATTTTGCAACGCCTGTTGATAGACCGTTATCAAATCCTCTGCCTGAACTGATAACGTGGGAATAAGTGTCACTAGAAGCAGGATCAATCGTTTTATCGATTTCATTGTTATTCCATCGCCTGAACGGCAGTCAAACTAAAAAAAATACCGGGTGACTTTACCATAGATCACCTGCCTGGCCTGTAACAATAATCAACCGGCCCCACGGCTATTCATCCGTCGGCATGGGGGGGACCAGGAGCTGCGGATCGATGCGGGCCTGGCGAAGATTCATACGCCAGTCGAGATGCGCACCGGTTACCCGGCCGGTGGCGCCGATCTCGGCGATCGGATCACCCTGTTTTACCCGATCACCCTCTTTTACCAGGATCTTGTGCAGATGCAGAAAGGAGGACGATAGCTGATGACCATGATCGACGATCAAGGTTCCTCCTGAATAGAACATATCGGGATAGGCCAGGGTCACCACACCATCCGCCGGTGCCACCACCAGCGTTCCCACTGGCGCAGCGATGTCAACGCCGAAGTGTGGCCGTTTGGGAGTACCATTGAGGATCCGTTGACTGCCGTAGACACCGGAGATAATCCCTTTCGCCGGCCAGATGAATCCATTGGTGAAGTCACTGCGGTCATCGTCCCGCTTGCGAGCCTGTTTCACCAGTGCCGCCTCCTTCCTGATCCGCGCCCAATCTCTTTTCGGGGGTGTGACCTTACTCGGGGGGAGACCGTCTATTTTCTGAATCCGATAGGCTCTTTCGGCAATTTCAATCTGCCGTTTTTCAACGCTCTTACCCGCCCTGTTCACTTCCAGGGTATGCCGCAGGCTGTCATCCCTGCCAAAACCAATTAAAAAAAACCCCTCAGGGGAGACACGAATCGGTTTATCGTTGAATCTGATCTGATTACCCGGCTCTGTTTTACCGATCAGCATCCCCCCCTGGACCCTCTCACCTTCCAGGGTCACCGAGAGGACCGTGGACGGCAATAGGAATATGGCCAGTAGAAAAAGAAGGTGTCTCTTGTTTAAAGCATCTAATAGCATAAAAATCATGGTAACCATGCACTAGGGTCTGATATGAATGGCAGTTACTTGAGGACGAATTTCACTATTTTCGTCATTCCGGCGCAGGCCGGAATCCAGGAATACCGTCACCATCAAGCATTCTGGATCCCGGCCTGTGCCGGGATGACGGCGGCTCTTGGCTTAAGTAAGCGCCATTCGGATCCGATATCACTTATCCGATGGCGCGCATCACAGCAAACTACCACAGTTGAGATTGGCCAGCCAACCAGATCGACCAAGAGGATTGACAGAAAAAGAAACTGGTTGTAGAGTGCGCGGTCTCTACGCCGGCCACCGGCAAACCACATCCTAGCCGAGGTGGTGAAATTGGTAGACACGCTAGCTTCAGGTGCTAGTGGGGGCAACCCCGTGGAGGTTCAAGTCCTCTCCTCGGCACCATTTTCCCAGACCATCCCAGACAACGAAAAACAACGGAAGGCACTGTATTTACAGTGATTTTTTTGCGTATGCAATTTCACTTGGTTGTCTCTCATTGTCTCAGATAGTCGTAAAAATGGAACGCCAGTGGAACGTGGGTGGAACGCAGATTCCCTATTTTTAGCCAAGTACACGCTTGCTCGCTGTCCTTCATTCGTGAGCAACCACACCCAAATTATTCGATGAAAAATGCATGCGGAGACGCCCAGGCTAAGACTGCCGAACGGACCAAACTTAACGACTCAGTGTTACTGTAAATAGCTCTCAACAGGGCTTTAGGCATTTTCAAGTACGATACTGAAATGTTCGCTGCGTTTACCCGGTAGGCCATCCTTGCGAAACCGTCTTCCCCATACAGTGAACATTACACGATTTTCATGGGTGTTAACGTTCATCCCTTCCACCTCGAACCGCACCAGACTTTTCCCAGCCTCGACCAGCACGATATCCCCCACTTCGATACCCAAAACATCCTGACACAGGACCACAGATTCACTTTCGAGCTCCTGCTCCCATATCTCGAGGTCTGCCTCCAGCTGCCACCAGGCCTGTCGGGCGCCGACAAACGGCCCCGCCTCTCCCCGAGAAAACCACAGCCTATCGAATAGCGCGAGTCGTTCGTTCGGCACGGCCCGATCCATGTCATAGGTCGCCTCCACTAACGCCTCATAGACCGCTTGCGCCTCCTGTAGTGCTTGAAGACGTTCTGCATAGGGTTTGATCCCTGCCCGTTGAATCCTCCCGGGTAACCGCTTTTCGTTCGCGGGCATCAGGTCAATCGGACAAACTTCTCGCAGTGGAATCCGAGCCGTCTCGAACCGGTCGCGTGACCAGGTATCGTCCACGTCCGCCCGGATCCAGACGTCATGGGATGACACACACAACTCAGTCTTGGCTCTTGAGTAAGCACTGGGTGAATAAATCTGCTTCACTGACCAGGCATGATCCAAGGCCGACATGTCGGCTGCGGCATAAGCCAGACCATTGTCACGCGCCAGTCGTGAAAGATGCGCAATACGCCCAAGAAAATCCGGTGTCACCCTGATGGAGATTGTGGGACTATCTGCACGAGAGTAACGACCATCTGTCTTGCGACGAAATATCAGCAGCTGCTCCTTAGCATGTGGCAACAATTTGCCGACCAGATTACTCAGACTGCTAAACGCGCCATTCATGCTTGACGCAGTTGTCCTGTCGGCCAACCACTTCTCATATCGGGTCTGTAGAACGATCAGGATCTGCGCCGCCAGCTCCGGGGGAATGGAACGGATCCCATCGTAAGCCAACTCGCAAGCCTTGGTATCGACTCCGCTGCCCGCCAACTCATCCAGTGCATATCTGAGAAATTCCAACTGCAGCTTGGATAGTGGAACCTGGTTTTTGGACTTCACCTGTTTCCGCAGGCGTCCTTCAACTTCCGTGCGGTACGCCGGTAGCGGCGGCTTCCTTGGCGTCTTACCCGATGCTACCCTGGCCCAATATCCTCTCGGTGGCTTCGGCACCTGAAGTCGCCGGCAAAGCTTGCCCAGCGCCACATCAGAAATTCCCAACTCACGAGCCACCACTGTGGCAGGGCGTTCCCAAACCAGAGCGAACAATTCTTCACGAGACGGATCAGTATTCCTCAATGGCACCGGACCTTCATGTTCGAATCATCACGCGTTGATTTCTTCCTGAAGCGCCTTAGGCACCGCTAGAATCTGATCGAAATCAGGCATCTCGCAGAGGATCATGTTTTCCATGCAGGTCCAGATCACTAGGTTCAGCTTGAGGGCAATGCATCTTGAAAAAAAGCATCCATGGGCACCCATATCCAGCCCTCACTGGGGGAAACGTCAGCCTCAGGCGGAATAAGAGCACCCCGCTTTTCCGCAAATAGACTGGCGACTAATGCACAGGTCAGAGCATCCTCGCAGTCTGCATGACTGAGCACGGGGTAAGGCCGGTGCAGAGCCTGAATGGTTTCTGAGCGTTTGCAGGCCGAAGGATAGGCTTCGATGGCAGTGAGATTGCTGCCGTCACTCCAGACGCCGCACTCCACTATCTTCGGCGCAAAACGCGCAAGGACGTGCATCCCCTTCGTGGCCTGGGAGCCGATCATGTCTTTAATGGCCGAAAGCGGACTGAGGCCTTGCTCAAACAGGTAATGCTCAGTGCGGCGAAACAGATAGGGATTGGTGTTGGATGCCTCGATGGAGGCAGCAGCCTTACTTTGGGTTACCAGCTGGATAAAGGCTTCGGAGAAACCCAAACGGGTGTCAATGGCGAGAGTCACTGGACCCGCTTCTGGAGGTACCCCACTCCCACACAAATCGAACAGAGCAGCTATCCACTCGATGCTCGTCGAACAGCTATTGATGCACTCGCGCAGGTTGCCGCGCCAGGGAGTACCGACGATCTCATGGTTAGCGTCGAGAATCGCAATGGCATCGCGACTGTTCTTATTCTTGTCGCAGTTCCAGCCACCAACATCCCAGCCGATAAACCACTCCCTTCTTTGGTCAGCGCCGGTCATTTTTGACAGCTATTCCACGCAGCAACGGCTCATGCAGTTGCCCCTAACTCATGTACCTGCACCGACCCTTGCAGCTGTTTGGACTGCTCGACCACCTGCGAATGGTGGGTAAACAGGATAACTTGTGTCTTTTCGGCTAATTCAGCCAAGGCATTCAATGCAGCTTGTGAGCGCGCATCATCAAAGTCCACCAATACGTCGTCCACAATGAAAGGCATGGGCTCTGCACTTTCCATGTATTTTTCGAGAGAAGCCAGACGCAACGCCAGGTAGAGCTGATCCCGCGTTCCGGAACTCATACCTTCGACAGTCACACGGTCTCCTCCCACGCGAATACCGGCGAGGACAGGCTCATCCTTTTCATTAAAGTCAGTAATGAGCCCTTCGAACGATCCAAGTGTTAGTGCACAAAAGTGTTCGCTAGCGCGCTTGACCAGCGGACCCTGGTTCTCTCTGCGATAACGCTCAATCTGGTCACGCAAGATCTTGCCAGCCAGTTTGGCCTGCACGTAACGCTCCGCATCTGAACGAATTCTGGCGAGTATGGCGTGAGCCTGGTCAGCGAGCAGTGCTGCATGATCGCTGCCATCCATGAGCTCCTGTTCTTTTTCTTCGCGCCCTTTTGTTTCAGCCAATTCTGTCCGCCGGGGTTCGAGCTCATCATCGATCTTATTGTTCAACTCTGTGATTCGCCCGGGCAGACTATCTGGATCGACACCCTCCGCCTGCATCTCCAGCTCCGCAATGGTGACGCCTTCACCGGCTTCCAGGATCTCTTTCTCAATCGAAGCGATTGACTCTTTGGTTCGAAGATAATCAGCCGAGCGGCGTTCCGCTGCTTCAAATTGATCATGGGCGTCACATTTTGCTTCTACACATAACGCGTCAAGCCGATCCGTCATGGTCTGGATAGATGCGTTCGAATCCTGTATTTCCTGCATCGCCTGTTCGATCTGTTCTTCAATCTGTTGTCGTTTTGTCTGTCTTGATCGGTTTTCCGATAACAGTGAGTTGAGACGTACGACGGCATCATCCGCAGGCAAATCCACCAGTTCCGGAGCAATCGTGGCGACCAAGGCCCCTACCTGGCCGCAGAACGCCATTGCGTCTTCGTCAATGGCATTGAGCCGTATTCGCAGTTTTTCTGCCTCACCCTGTTTCGAGAACAAAGCTCTGAGACGTTCAATGAAATCATCAACCTCCGATGGTGAGCTCTCGGCCCGCAGACCAAGGCTCTGCATCAAATCACCCCACTGCATCTTCCATGCTTCGAGCGCCTCGGTTGCCAATCGATGCTCGTCGCTCAACGATTCAACATCGGCTTCCCGGTCATTGACCTCCTTACTCAGCAAATCGTGTTTGCGTTTAGATTCATCAAGCTGACTGGCTAACGCTTCGCATTCCAGGAGTACAGTTTCAAGCTCCTCTGATGTGGAGCCCGCTCTTCCCAGCCCAGTTAGCTGCTCATTAAGCCGTTGGATATGCGTGATACGATTCTGCTCCAGCTCACTCACTTTCTGGCGGGTCAGATTGAGCTGTCCCACCTGATCACGAAGTTTTTCGAACTCATCCAGCCAGGCCCGCATCTCGCGTGGGCCACGTGGGTCAATTTGACAAGGTGCCCACAATGCCTGCCAATCCGCATCCAGTTGAGCTTTATCAGCGCTTGTTGCTTCAAGCTGCTCATCAATCTGCTGTCCTTGCTGTTGCCCGCCCTCCTGCTTGGCCTGAAGGCTTGCCAATGCATGGACTCGATCAGCTTCACGGCGTAGCCGATCAGACACTTCATCAGCTTCAGCAAGTCGGATTTCGAAGGCATCCGGCAATGTACCTTCACCCTGGTGTTCACTTGCTTCAGCTGACACATCCTCACCATCCATCCACTGCCGGCGCAGCAACTGCCAAACCACGTCACGTTCGGATCTGGCATTGGTGAGGACAGATTCTGTCGGCACCTCCCCGACACGTTCGATCTCATTGAGTCTCCGCGAGGTATCCTGTAAGGAGTCGACGAGCTCCTCTTTTTTCTCTTCAAGCCGCTGAATGCGTTTCGAGAGATCGTCATAGTTTTCTTTAAAGTGACGGACACTTTCACGGTTGGGTAATTTCAAACCGGACACCGCCTCTAGCTCCCCTTCCCATAGCGTGAGCTGTGCAAGATCTTCAGCACACTCTGTCTGAAGGCTGGTAAGTTGACTCTGAGTCGACTGGATCGAGGCATCCAATTCCCCCTGTTTTCTAGCGGCAGCGATGGCCCGGTGCAAATCGTCGGTGTCGCCTGATTCGGTGATCTCATCGCGTTCTTTGCGGGCAGACTTAAGTCGCTTCTCTGTCTCACGCAGGCTGGCTTTTGCCTGCTCTACCCGAGCGTTCAGCACAGCATTTTTACTGCCCAACTCGGCAATGCTCTGTCGCCTAGCCACTATGGGACGTAATTGCTCAGTAGCCTTCAGCTCGAGATCAGGACGAATTTCTTTGAGGATAGAGCCAGCATCTGTCAATAATTGCTGGGCTTCCGCTTCGAGATGCGGTCGGTCTTGTAATGCTTTTCGATGACCTCCCAGGCGAGCATGTAGATCTTCAATTATCTCTGCCTGCTCCAGCAATGCCTCGTTTATTGATAATCCTTCAAGCTGTTGCTGTAATCCTTCGAGACGAGGTGTTGCCTTACCAACGATGGCCTGTGCGGTCTCCAGCGCACGCACTGCTTGCTGGCGACGGTCAGCATAATCCTCCGGCAGAACGATAACATCGCCCAACAATTCTAATTCCTGAAAAAGCTCACGACGCCGAGCAAATTTCGGTAAAACACGCTGGATACGTTGTAAGCGGTTCACCTCAATCCGGTTGTCCGACAGTTCAGATTGAATTTTTTCCAGTTCCTTTGTCGTCCGCCCCAAAGCACGACGATGCTCATCCCACGCTCTGGATGAAAGAGAGCACTCCCTGACCTCTTTGTTGAGATCTGCATAAGACTTCAACGCTGAATTGATCGTCTGCGTGGATCCCCGGGGCCTGAAAAGTCCATCAGCTTCCACATCAAGCTCAACTAGTACGGCATGTAACGCGTGGCTACCAAGTGCTGCTGAAAAAAGCGCCTGCCCGACCTCTCCCTTCTGCTCGAGAATCTCCTGCCCACCCTGCACCAATGCCTGGTGGTCGATTCCAAAAAGCGTCTCGAAGAGTTCCGCAGTCACGCCTTGGAGAAAAGGCGCTAGCGCCTGTTCATTAAGTGGCTCGCCATCCAAAGTCAATAACGTATTTTTCCGGCCTTTGCGCCGGATAAACGCAAGTTCTTGCCCGTCGGTTGTACGTAGAAAACCGCGGATGCGGAGCTTGTCATTCGCATGAAGAAAATTATCAAGGGTACGTTCGTCAATGCCATAAAGCAGGGCTTTGAGACCTCGCAGGGCCGAGCTCTTCCCTGCCTCATTAGGTCCGTAGACGATATGAAGTCCATTCTCACCAAAAGCCAATACTCGATCGGTGAAGGGGCCAAATGCGGCAAGATTCAACTCGTCGATTCTCATCCTGGCTTCATTCCCCTTTTTCCGTGGTTAACAAGCGGTTGACGAGAAGCTCTTTGATGTCCTCCAGTGTCTCTTTGAGTATTTCCGGTTTGGTCGGATCATAGGGGTCACCACCACCGTGCAGTTCGGCCGGAAGCTTCTGACGAAGCGTGGAAATATCATCGGTGAGATCGTCCAAAGCCGAGGCATCCAGTTCCATGTCGCGGATCGCACGCAGCAGGCCGCTTAGTGCGTCGTCACGTTCGAGCACCTCATCAACCGAGACGGACGGCCTTGTCTTGATGGAAACCTTCTCCAACCAGATGCCTGCACCGACCAGCCCCGTTGCCAAGGCCCGATACTCCTGGGTCCAGCGCTCACGATCTGCATGCAATATCGAATGTGCAGCGCAAGAACCTTGTAATTCCAGGCGCACAGCGACTGGCCTGCCTTCGGCGGCATCTGATGTTGCCTGCAAACCTTCACGCACCTGCTCATAGATATCATCAATTGTCTCGCTGGCAGAAACATCCAGCTCACAGAGAGACCAGCGCATCACATCGAGATCACGATGTTCTACCTCCGCAATCTGTCCGTTCTCTACCGTAACCAAAGTACAGCCTTTTGGCCCTAACTCACGGATGTGTCGTCCCTGGATATTTCCCGGAAATACAATCCATGGATCCTGGCTCACCTCTTCACGATTATGAACATGCCCCAGCGCCCAGTACTGATATCCTTTGGACCGTAGTCCATCAACGGAGCAAGGAGCGTAAGGCTCGTGGCCCGGCTTACCGTCCAGGCAAGTGTGCAGCAGGCCGATGTTAAAGAGCTGCGAATCTCCTTGCGGATAGGCCGCCGAAAGGTCATCGGTTACCGCCCGAGTCGCAAACCCTTGTCCGTAAATGGCTACATTCAGATCATCCAGAATCACCTCTTCCGGATGTTTGGTTGAAAACAGGGTGACATTATCCGGTAGGCGTAGGTGCTTAGTGATTTGGCTGGCGGCATCATGATTACCAGCCACGATGTAGACGCGTATACCTGCTTCCCGCAGCCTTCCCATCCGCTCTACTAGATAGAGGCCAGTGTTGTAGTCCTTCCAGTCGCCGTCATAAAGATCACCCACCAGCAGAACAAATGCCACTTCCTCATCAATCGCCAGTTCGATCAGGTTGTCAAAAGCACGGCGCGTGGCACTACGGATTTCATCCACGGGGGCGCCTTCATAGCGCTCCAAACCATGAAGGGAACTGTCGAGATGAATATCAGCAGCGTGAATAAAACAGAACATGATTAAACCCTAGACGACCTAGTCATACTTCAATGTTTGCCAGCCGTCTGCATGCTACTAGCTGCCTTTCGTTGTTTCTGAGTAACCTCGCCACGTTTTTCGATTTGCTTTCGCCATTTGTCCAAAGCATTAATATCGGCTAAAAGTTCATCAGGATCAGGAACCTCTACACCACCAAGAAGCGCTTGGTCGTGTGCGTAGTTAGAACACTTTGACATCCATTGATCCACGGTGGCATAGTCGCCATCTTCTACGACCACGCCAGCCAAGCGCTGAGTTTCAATACCCTTTCGAAACCTAAGCACCACACTTCGCAACAGAACTTCCTCAATAGCTCGCTCCCATGCGATGCGTAGTTGTCGATACGCGTCTGCCGTCTGCTTCCGATGCTCAGGCTCATCACCTGATTTATAGATCTTATTGATCTGCTGTTGCTTGTTTCGCAAGTAACCTACACGAGCCTTGGTATTCATCCCCTCAAAAGGTAAATCAGGGTCAGCAACGCCGAACCCCTCGGGACGACGTATTAGACTTTGCTTCTCAACAGGAACTCCTGCTTTCTCCGCTTCGTGTATTAGCAAGTCGAGAAAATAAAGATCATGGGTGAAAACAATAACCTGCCTTCTGGACGCTTCCTGTGCTAAGCGCCTGGCAACACGTTCGCGACGTTTGTGATCCAAAGATGAGACCGGATCGTCAAACACCACCCCAGTTGAACTCTCTCCGATATTCGCCTCCGCTAAAAATGACCCAATTGCAATCGCTCTTTGTTCTCCTTCGCTCAAAATATCTCCTGGAGTCTTAGCCTGTGGAAGATCTAACTTGAGCTTATGAAATGCCTTACCTTTATCCGTTCGGCTTTTCAAGCACACTTGAAGATTCCCCACGCCCAAGCTCTTGAACTCTCGATTGAGCGCAGACTCAAGATCCTTTGATACCACCTTTTGAGTCAGTTCAGTCGCTTTCTTGGAAATAGCATTTGTCTTCACCGCCGACTGACACTTCCGAAGTTTCGCTTGGCGGTCTAATCGCTCGACCGCAGTCAGTACAGCTCCTTTTACTTTGACTAACTGGATCCGAGCATCCAGTTCGACGAATTCCTTTTTCGCTGTTGCTCGCCCTTCCTCCTCGGCAACCTTGTCCAGCGTGTCTGCCTCTGCATTGATTTTATCGACCCATGACTGGAGCCGTGTGGCGGGACCGGCTGGCATTGCGAACACCTGCCCCCAATCTTTGGTACTTACGGCCTCTTTGATTGCAGCATGTCGAGCAAGAATTTCTGAGTTGAATTTTCGTGTATCTGTGGCCAGTTCCTTATCTATTGCCTCCAGTTCCGTATAGAGCTCATCATCAATACCAAGCGACACATTCCGCTCGGCAAACAGCTTGTACTCGTCTGATAGCGCCTTTTTGCTAGCCTCTGCTTTCTTTTCCGCCTCTTGCTGGACAAACTCTTCGAATCGAAGTAAACGTTCAGCTCCTTCCTTCAAAGGTTGTTGGCACAAAGGACATTGGGAACCCGGCCCCAGGTCTGGAAATGTTTTTTCCTGATATGCTTCTACCGCGAACCGGCGTGCCGCTTCAAAGAGCTCCTTCCATGCTTTACTCCCGGTACCCGGAAGAAGTCCACCTTCATCGTTGAATTTTTGAGCCGCCAGCTGCGCTGCTTTCTGCGCAATGTCGTTTGCCTCTACCAGCTTTCGGAGTTTCTCAAACGCTGCATCACCCACAATCGATTGTTTCTCAGTCGCGCTCTTTACGACCTTTGCAATTCGACGAGCGCGTAATCGCAATTGGGCAGCCTTTTCCTTGGGATTTCCTTCTTTGAGGCTCTTCTCTAGCTCCGTGTGACGCGCTTTCTCGACCTCGGTAATAGTGGCAAGTGCAATCACCTGTTCCGGCTTAGTTTTCGCCGATAAGCCAGAAATAAGTTTACCGACTTTAGTTTCCCCGACCAGATCTCTATACGCGGTGTCGTCGACGGTAGATTGCGTATACTCTGCATCAATCTTACCCTTTATCTTCTTACAGACATCCGCCAGTCCTTCCAAGATATCCAAACCATATGGCACATAGGCATAATCGCCTTCACTGTCCAGGTAGCTTCTTGCACAACGCGAGTCAAACACAGCAAATGCCGATAGCGCTTCAGGCGCCACCTTGCCATCTTCCCAGGCCAGTTCTTTTGGAGATTTGTTTATATCGACTTCAAATGTCGCTTCCGCCCTACCTGCTTTTTCAGGTTGTAAAAATGCATTGGGGTGAATTGGCTCGCTTTGATCACGAGCCCGACAAGCTCTCTTCAGGACTCTTGAGTATCCGGATTTACCTGACCCATTGTCTCCATAGATAAGGGTTAGACCTTGTGGTGAAAATGGAAGCCGCTGGTCAGGCGCAATACGATTTACGTTGCGCAGATCTTTCATTGCAATCAGCTCAATCTGAGTGCTTGAAGTAGCGCTTACCGGGATTTGATCGGCACTGAGCCTACTGGCTTTCCTGCCCTTCGGGTCCTCAAGGCCGTGCTCATCCTTAAGTAGCGCATACAGGTCATCCAGGTCTTCTATTGAAAGCTCTTCCTTCTCGAATAACCGCCCGATTGCATCACTCTGCCATGCTGGCAGACTGCTGGACCACTTTAGGATCTCTTGTAGGATCGACATCTGACTCCCTGTTATTTTTTATTCAAAGCCCCATACGGCAGAATAATGATCTGCATACGCTTCCATTACTCTTTTTTATTGACAACCATCTTGAATCCTCAATTCCACTTCAAGACGCCTGACAATCATTGCTGATATCCCCACGAACCGATGAATATCCTCGCCCATCAAATGCACCGTTTCTCCCTCCAGCTCGCTCTGATTGTTTTTTATATATGACTCGTCAGCCATGCTCAGGTTATGACCTATCACATGCCGCTTTTCTATATTAAGTCGCAGGAACTTCAGATCATCCTCATCAAGGGCTTCAAATGGATCGATTTCTAAACCTGCATATAATTTTCTGGATTTCTCGATATTCTGGAAACGATTGGCTGTTGCTTTTTTATTACACAAAGCCTCCGCCTGTTCTGGAATGCGCTTATGCACTAGATAGCGGTAGGTAGTTTTCTGATAGGTCTCGAATGCGGTGAGAACATCTTCGTGAGCATTCCCGAGCAACCTGTAGGCTAATTCTTCGTCGTTCGTATCATCCCGCTTCACCTGCTCCGCCATGTCAATTTGGCGAATGATTAGTTCAAGTTCACGGGAGAAATGGACGGCCAAATTTGGTGAGCCACAATCCGGACAAAATAGTCCGATAGCGTAAACGCCATATGCCCTGCCACAGCAGTTACATGTAAGCCCTCTTAATAGATCGTGCCTGTAAGCAACAGGACGTGGCGAACGATCTGGCTTCACATCCATGTTGATCGAGAAAAGATCATTCCGGGAAGTCTTACGGTTAAAATCCGAGGCCATTCCACCAAGGATATCGCTGATATCTTTCTTGGCAGCCCAGAAAAGCTCCTTTTCAATAGCCTTGATATCCTCCGGATGTATGAATTCCTGATCATCGTCATCATGGCCACAATATGGGCAGGTAACTCCATTTGTGTGGGGCTCCCGGCGATAATATGTATCCGTATTATCTGGCGAACTAAAGCCTTCGACTACATCACCCAGTTGAAAGACCCTTGGCGCGCAGTCTTCATTCGGGCAATGTTGGTTTACCATTCCAGAGGCGCTCTTCGGCAGTGGCATGGACAGTTCCATACGGTCCCGGGAACCACCTGTTCGATATCGCTCAAGGTTACGTAATCGGAAATCGGGCATGAGACCAGGCTACTTTCCCACCTTGTCTTTCATAGCTTTATTGACTGATTTCCGCCCGACTTTCACATTGGCTACCGAGCGGGAATATTTATCTCGGGCCACGGTCTCAATTGTCACAGTTTCCCCGGCAATGAGTCCCTTCAAAGCATTGGTAGCAGATGCCCCGCCGCGTTGTCCTTTCTCTGGGGCATTTACATTGGCAAGGCGTACAGGATGTTTGCGGCTTGCCGTTTCAAATGTATCGCCATCGATAACTCTGGTTACACGTTCTTTTCTTGCCATCGTACTAACCTCCACTATTCAGGTTCAGAATCATGCCCAAGTAAAGCCCCCGCTGCAGCACCGGCCACAAACGCAACTAAGCGCAGCGGCGGTGGCACAAAAAGAGCGACCAACGAACCAGCGGCGCCCCATTTCAACGCGTTCTGGTTCTTCTTCTGCTTTGACAGCGGTGCTCGCCGATAACCATTTGGCGCACGAGCGGATGCTGTCGTACCGTTACCCTTACTACGGTTACAACTAACACACGCAGCGTACAAATTATTCATATGGTCAGTGCCATCCTTTGATTGTGGGCGGGAATGCTCGATTTCCCATGCGCCCCTTTTCCCAATAGCCCCGTAGTTACCGAAACACAGTCGCTTCCGGCAAATATGACACTGCCCATCGGTACGTCAATAAATACGCTCTAACTTTTCGTCATCAGTTTTCATAATATTGGCCTCGACCATCGCTCAACCTATACAGATGCGCCACCATTCTTATCGCCTTGCATAAAGCATGGATATAAGGTTGCGGCCAATTTTATTATCATCAAATTGATGATGTCAACATCTCATATTGACTCCTATATGGTCCTTTTATTATCATAACCGGCCATGATGGGTACGAATGCGGCAAAAATAGGTGATCACATGCCACTCACGAGGCTAGAGGATATTCACCAGGCCCAGAAAGAACGCTTGTCTCACATCGATTTCAAGGTTTGTTTCCTCGGGACAATCGGCCGGAATGACCTCGTGAGCCGATTCGGCATCAAGGCGGCAGCAGCGACCCGTGATATCACACTGTACAAGGAACTGGCCCCACAGAATCTGGAGTACGACACCAAGGCCAAGATCTACGCACGGTCGAACTCTTTTGAACCACTATTCGACTACTCCCCCAGCCAGGCGCTGGCCGCCCTTGCACACGGATTTGGTGATGACTTTGTCGGCACGCACAAAGGTTTCATCGCGTGCGAAATGCCCGCGCAGCTGAACAAGCCCTCGCTATCGACGCTGTCTGTACTTACCCGGGCCATCCATCAAGAAAAAGCCGCAACAATTACCTACCGTTCTCTTAGCAGTGGAGGTACCACGCGCGAAATTGTGCCCTTCGTGCTGGTCGACAACGGCCTGCGCTGGCACGTCCGTGCGTATGACCGGAGACAATCCAGATTTTCCGATTTCGTTATTACCCGTATCGCGGACCCGGTAATCATCGACAGCATGGTCGAAGAACATGAAACCCGGGAATCGGATATCCAGTGGAATCGCATCGTCGAACTAGAAATCGTGCCACACCCGTATCTCAAGCACCCGAAAACAATAGAAATTGATTACGCCATGAAAAACGGCGTATTGAATGTCAATCTACGTGCCGCCGTTGCAGGTTACGTACTTCGTCGTTGGAACGTGGATTGCTCGGAAGACCACAGCTTGGAGGGCCCTGAATATCATCTGTGGCTAAAAAACCGGCAAGCGCTCTATGGAGTAGAGAATCTTGTCATCGCGCCGGGGTACACCAGGGAAATCTCGCACAGAGTTAACGATAGAACTTCGCCTGATGATGCCGAGCTTTGACTTCCAAGAGTATTTTCTTTCCTGTTCGTAAAGATGAACAAGTATAATTAAGCTACTGAGATTCAGTATACTTTAATATAAGATGGTGATTTTTATGACAATTGCCCAAGCAGCCCAACTTGTCCTCCAGGATGCCGGAAAGGCGATGCACATCGATGATATATACGCTGAAATACTCCGTCGCGAACTCTATACATTTCGAGCAAAAAAGCCCAAATCAGTGCTCTCCAATACAATCAGGGGCAAGTCTACAGCGAACTCAAAAGCCGTTGAGCCAGTGTTTAGGCTTGTGGCTAATAACACCTACGAACTTGTCGGTTGAAATTCTTTAGTAGTTTCTAAACGTCAAAGGGAGTTTCGCGAATACAAGGATCTCTTTTGATCGCCCCATCCATTACGGAAAACAGCTTCCTGATGACATGCCATTTACTTACATGCTCCCGCGCATCCTTCAATTCTCATTTGAGTTTAATGTCGAATTCTTCTACTTATCGATTCTATAAACCTTTCAGCAAATGAAGAAGGTGTATCTGCACAAATACTGACACGTAAACTTCCCTCGGCCAAATCATAAGGGACACCCATTGCCAGCATGGTCTTAGATGGGTGACCCGCCCCCGACGAACATGCTGACCCCGCCCCCACGATAATCCCATCGGCGGCCAATATCTGGGCAACCTCTTCTCCAATCATGCCATAGCATGAGAACATGCTCGTATTTGGAAGTCTGTGGACACTTCTGGAGTGAATTACCACATCAGGAAATTCATCGATCAACATTTTTTCGAATTCATCACGTTGTCTTTGTATCCTCTCTTGGTCCACATGTCCAATATCTAATACGGCCGCAGCAAGGCCCGCTAGTGCCGGTGTGTTTGTCGTTCCTGACCGTAATCCTCGTTCCTGGCCACCTCCTCTAAGCATAGGCTCGATCTTTAGTGCTTCCCGAATATACAATCCTCCTATACCTTTTGGTCCATGAAATTTGTGAGCCGAAAAAGATAATAAATCAACTTCAGACCATAGGCCTTGGAGATCGACAGATATTTTACCAATTGCTTGCGTTGCATCAGTATGGAACAGGGCTGCTGGAGATTGCGCACGAATAATATTTCCAATCTTTTCTAATGGCTGCAGCACACCAGTTTCATTATTAGCGGCCATTATTGAAACCAACAAAGTATCATTCGAGAGTATTTCCGCTAACTCATCTAGGATAACAAGCCCTTCCCGGTCTACTGGTGCCTCTACTACCTCGAACTTGTAGTTCCTAAGCATAGATGCTGCTTCAAATACTGATGCATGCTCTATAGCACTAACGATAATTCGCCCTCTATCCTTCTTAGTTAGCAGATCGTGAAACACCCAATTATTCGATTCAGTTGCCCCGGAGGTGAAAACAAAACGCTCAGGGCCCTCCGCGTTTAGGAGCTGCGCTATACTGATGGCTGCCTGATCTCTTGCTTTATCCACACCTGTGAAGGCGGTATTGGATGAACTCGGATTGAAGAAGCAATCTGTAAGGTAAGGAAGCATTGCATCGACTACGCGAGGTGACGGCTGGGTTGTTGCATTATTATCCAGATAAATCATCATACCATCGGCAGCTTTTCGACAACTGCCAAACCATGGATGTGCCTTAACAAGTGAATTAATCTCGACACCTGATTCTCGATGTCGAAATGGGGTGCTTGTGCAAAAAAAAGCACCAATATGTCGCAACACTTCACCAGGTGGCTACTAACTGCTATCATTTTCCTGTAGCAGCCTCAATAATTGCATAGGAAAACTCTTCAGAGGCAAGTGGAACCTGCGCATAGATCAATCCTGTTTCACCCTCAAGCTTCGCAAGTAGATGCCCTTTTCCAAGTAGTTTTTCTGCTCCTTTCTCACCGAGCGCAATCTCAGAAGTCCCTTCTCCATCGACGCGTAGAATCAAGCGATTACCAAGATTGGAGCGGAGCTGCATCGGCATAACATTTGCGTCAGGACGCTGGGCTGCGAAAATAAGGTGAATTCCGGCCGCTCGTGCTTTGACGCCAAGACGTTGGACGGTCGCGGACACAGCCTCCTTGTATTCCTCTACCAACATCCATTCTGCGAATTCGTCGTGGATGAGCCAAATTGTCGGCATTCGATCTGCATCGTCGCACTTCCGATTATACGACGTGATGTTATTTGCTTTGGCTGCACGGAATCGCTTATAACGTTCATCCATCTCTTGAACGAGTGATTGAAGCCGGTTGATCGCCTGTTGTTCTTCTACTATCAAACCACCGCTCAAATGCGGCAGTCCCTCAAACAGGAAATAGTCAACGCCCTGCTTCGGGTCAATCAGTATAATGTTTGCCTGTGCTGGAGTGTTTGTTGCCGCAATGCCAAGCAAGATGTTTTGCACCAAAACGGACTTGCCGCTACCAGTCGAACCAGCAACTAGGGTGTGCGGCGCATGTTTACTGCTCGGGTCAAGATACAAGATCGCTCCGTCATCTTCCCGGACCGCGATAGCTATTTCCTGGTTTCCTGCAGTCCGCTTTGGACTCCATTGTTTCCAAACTAACGCAAGATCGACGACCTCTCGTTCTGGTCTTGCGATCCCAATTGAGACAGTCCCGGGTTCTGGCTGTACAGAAATGATATTCAAACCGTGCGTGGTCAGAAACTCCGACCGCCGTTTGTTTACTTGGTCGACTGTCATGTGCTTACTGCCCGCGAACTTAAGTAAGGCGGCATTAGGAGTCATCTTTGATTTCTTCAATTTGGCTTGAAGGTGGAATTGCTGTAGGGCATTTCTTGCTGTGAATTCGATCTGCTTTAACCACTCATTGTCGGCAGAAGAGTAGGTTTCTTCTGCCGCATATCGATCGACAATCGTGGTTAGCCCTTGATATGCCCACAGATCGTCACTCGCCTCTGCGGAGATAGGCACAGACTCCTGATTCTTTGAAGCTGGTCGCTCTTTTTCGACAAAAGTGCTGCCGTCTACTGGTTCTGTAGTTGATACTGGCGGCTTGGATTCGCTTTGCGATCTTACATCAGGTTCAGGAGTCTTGCTTTGTGCCTCCTTGTCGCCACTTGTCTGGTTCTTTGTGCTTGATGTCGGCGGTTTGAACACGTGCGGATTCTGGGACGGAGGGAAATCAAGGCAACGATTTCTTACGTCTAAAGGATTCTCATCGTTCCAGTACGCCAATACCAGATCACGTAATTCCTTACGAGCAAACACCTCCTGATGGCAATCATCAACTTCGTCAATAGAGAACGAATCCGTAGCATCGAATTCCGATGAATGAACAAATACATGCGAATAGCCACGAAGCATTATTTTGCAATTTCCACCTCGTATGGAATGGCGCCACTTGCCTACATCGATTGATTGACCAGCAGAGAATTGAACACCATCTAAAACGAGGTCTGCTAGTCTCGCGAGCCAAAGCTCGCGATCAAGCCGGTCTGGATTCCCAAACAACGCATCATTAATACGACGGACTGTGTCACGCAACTGCTTCTGACTCTCCTTTTTCTTCTTCGAAAGGCTTGCCTCGTCGATATACTTTACCTCAGAGACCACAATAGAAAGCTGTAACTCCCCTTCTTCTGTTTTCTCCGGACTGACGATCATCAGATCTGCAATCTGTTCTTCACGTTGACCTAGCCATTCAGCGTAATCATCAAGAAAATACCAGCCAAAATATTGGGCGGACGAGAACTCATTGCGAATTAGAAAACGACTAAGGACAACCCCCATCAGTTCGTATGCGCTTCGCCCTCGTTTGGCTGCGCGCAACGCAAGGTCGCCGGATATCGAGTTTGCGTCATCGATCATTTTTGTTGCAAGGTTTTCGTAGTCGGCATCTGATAGACTCAGATTCAGTTGCCGAAGACGGCTTTGCAACATCGTTCGCAGGAGCCCTGAACTCGCCTTCGATGAAATGACAAGGTTGCGCCCCTGTGTCGCAGACTGCTTATATCGAATTATACGTACGTTTTGATTCTGCAATTGTCGACGGTCGAGTAGCTCGTCGTAGTTTACAACCCAGTTTGCAAGGTTGTGCGTTTCTTCGAATATTTGAGCCGTTTCCTTATCGTGAAAATCGAGCTGACGAACAGGAAGCAGTCTACTAGACTCATCACCGTCCCAATCCCCCTTCAAGAAACTCGTAACCGCAGTGAGGAAAGCCCATCCCTCGCGGCTTTGAACCGGGCAACAAAGGTAGACGACTGACTTTAAGTCGTCCTTTGCGGCTGGGCGCCTACGTGACCATCGTGGCGGAACTAGGTCATCGAGAGGTACAGGTTTGTATGATTCACGATACCATTCGAGTTGCGCGTGTCGGGCTATTACATCTTGCGAGAACGAGATATCGTGTGGACACCCATCCTTGGGATCTGGTGGAGGCGCCTGATCAACAAGTATCCCGATTCTTAAACGTGCTAGAAAGTCTTGAGTTGCCTCGCTAGCGCTGTATGAATCCACGTCATCGGTTGATTCAACAATCTCCTGGTATAAGGACCGTAGGCGACGTGGCTCCGTGTGACGCAGAATTATCTGACAGTGAACATCTTCATCATCATCGTGTAACGCACCCATCTTGTCTACGACTGCTTGTGGCAACCTTGAGGAGTCGCTGTTGAACATAACAAGAGATAGATTACTTCGCTCATGGGGATGCAAATTCACATATTGATGCAACAACTCCATTACTCTGGAAGCAGCTGGTGCCGGATTCTCGTTCGTGGCTGAAATTCGCTTTTTTGAAAGTACTGGCGGTTCGTGCAAGCTGTAATCGCCGACTACATCCGTTGTTGACAGGAGTTTTGGCTCATCATCATCCCAACCAACGACCACCTCTGGGTAGAATGGATGCTCAAGCTCCCGGACAAGCTCTTTGAAGTACAGTCGCTGGTCTCCAAATTCTACCTGCTCTGCTGATAGAAGACGCTTAATCAAATCGGCGACCAACTTTGCTTTTTGCGCAATTGCTGCCATTCTAAGTGGGTGCCACGGCGCAACTACAACTGTAGTAACATCGGCATCCCCTATTGAGACGGAGCCAATTTGAAGCAACGGCCGAAGCAACAGCTTTCGGTTGCTATCGCCACGGGCGCACGTACAGATAGTTGAAAGTAAGGTAGCGTATAGTGAGGCCTGTTTACTTAGCGCCCCCTCCGAAAGACCTACCGTACTCAAGCCGTTTATGGCATTTACATATTCCTCGGCGAATGCAGCAAACTGCTCATCAAGAACTTGCTTTATAGATTTGCTGATCAAACCATGATTTAACGCACTCTCGATATTCTGTCGCCATGTAACTTCAAGATCTTTCTCTTTTCGATAAACAGAAACAAATGAACCACGATTCCGATCGTACGAAGGAACGAATGTCTTTACATTAGACAAGTCGATTGCCTGAAAAAGACCTTTTGAGCTTATGGGTTCAAGCTCTGTTTGACATTGCACAAGTGCCTTTTCGCGCAATCGTCTCCAGTCACCAACAAACTCACTCGTCACGGAGTCTGGATCGAATTGCCAAATGAGTTGGGTAGATGAGGTCTGTGTATTTCCTTCAAGCGTTTCAGCTTCCACCTCGAGAATAAACCTTAGTTGAAGAGCTGCCTTCGCCTGAGAACGATTCAGACCAGTCTTCGGTGACTTTCTCCATTCACGAACCAACTCAGCGAAGTCAAACAGCTTTCCAACTTGCCACTTTACTTGTGGTCCGAGAAGGGTTTTCACGCCCGCATATCTTTGAGCAAAGTACTCCCCGGCGTTTATGTTTAGGTCACGAAGGTCTTTTTTTGTTGCGCTATCACAGCGTATTTGAAGCGTACGTTTCTTTGCTTCTGCTGTTTGGTTAAAAAGAGACTCTATACTCGCAGCTAGACCTACAATGAAATCCGCGCACTCGCGCGGTCGACCGAAGATAAATTTATCCCAAGCTGACCTGAGCTTTCTGTCTTCCTTGATTTCGTTTCGGTGTGACTCATAGAATACCTGGTCCTCGTCGGTAGGATCGTTTGCTCTGGGACGTTTCGCAAGAAGCTCAAGATATTCCTGATCGTCGTCACTTAGCAGATCTGGGCTCCGCTCATCATAGAAGGCTATGGTTGCTTCACCAAGATTAAGTTTAACCCGCCTCAATCCGTCAAATAGAGGACGAATATCTTCCCATTCACGGTTAGCGAGTGCGTAGGCCTCTTGATTCCAACCGCTCGATGCCTCTATAAAGTTTTGGATTACGCCATGATGCTCCTCCGGAATCTCATCACGCACCTTTTTGAACGATTTTCGGAGATCATCTTCACCCAACAACAACTGTGATGTCGTCTGCTTTTGTAAAAAACAAGCGTTCTTTCTATAGACGCGGTTGAATTCACTTCTCCATGCTGATTTGTGCGTTCGCCTTCCTTCGCGAATCCGATCGAATAGGGTGGAATCTTTTGGAAAGCGAAGTGCGGGCATAGCCTGGCCAAGCGCGAGCCCAATCGGCAACCCCTCTGTTTTGATTAAGCGGCGCGTTCTGACAACATACGCAGCTAGTCGTTCTATTGACACAATCCGCAAATCACAAAGGCCTGCTATGGCCTTTTCCCACCATTTCTGATGCTCATCTGTAACGGGAAGACTGTCACAAGCGGCGGCAACCCAATGATCAGGACACGCTTTTAACTCCTCTGCTCCAATGCGCGTAAGTTCTGTCAGAGATTGATCTTCATCGTCACCCGTGCTTGCAACCAACAGAATTGGCTTTTCACAGATGCAATTTCGATAAAACGTTGTAGGTGCTGTTGTTAAAACGTCTTCGGGCAGGCCTGACTCCCCTACATAGTCACGATTCAACTTAAGGTCGACCAAACCCTTCAGATTCGATCGATTCAAAACGGCTTCTGCAATTGCGACTGTTTGTTGTGGTGATAGGTGGTCGATCATAAATCGTGCCGTACCATCTTCACTGTTATTGTCTATGCTTACTTCCAGGTAGCGAGCAAAAACATCTCCAATCATTTCTACGGGATTCATTGCATCCCCTCTGCATATGGATTTAATACATAAGCACATGCATCGGATAGTCGCCGCAACATACCCAAACTACTAAGCCTCTGTTCAAGCCGTTCTGCGTTTGACTGGAATACCTTGTGGTCGAATTCACTTTCTTCAAGTGACCGTGATGCCTCCCGTTCACCAATCACGATCCCATACCTAATAAAAATCCGTTGTAGAAACTCTTTGTACTCCATTCTCTCAGTTACATTCGCGAGGATAAGTGATTTAAGAAACGCATCATTCGGAGCGTATCTGAGTTTGTTCGTGCCGCGCTTCGATATAAGGCCAATCGCGCGCCCGTAGGATCTATGCACATTACCAGCATGCTGCCGATGGCGAGAAAGTGCTGATTGACGAAGATGTTTAATTAGCGTTTCTGAGTCGTGCGCTTTATCATAGTCATCGTGTTCTCGTGGCCACACGACCATGTCCAATAGCATTGCTTTGCATCTGGGGTATGCATCAGAAGAAGATTCCGCCTCTCGCCATTCGTCCGTGCTCGCAATTGAATCAATGAAGGTTGTCACGGCTTGAGCTGATAATTGACTGTTATTTTGGTAGCTGGCAATTGAAAGTTCACGAACCAGCGTCTTTCTTGGCGCCACAATTTCGCAAATGATTGGCTGTCGATTCATTCCGATTGTCTCAGACGAGATCGTCAACTGATAGAGCATAACGTGGAACGCCGCCATAAGCGTGAGATGTGGGTATGCATCAAATCCGGGAAGCTCGAGTTTGAATAAGTGAAGAATATCTTCACTTAAGACATCGAATGATGGGTGACGAATATAGGGAAGATAACTCTTTCCACGCTGCTCTCTGTTTTCCTGGTCCTCATCTTGCAGAAGCCCAACTAACGTATTCCAGCGATTCTGGTTCGTGATCAGCTTCGTGAGATGTGTAACAAGCTCATCTCTTAACGCAGATCGGCACAACATCAGATAGAGGAGTTCACCTGTTCGGCCGAAATTGATGTACTCTCGGCTAACCTTGTTTGTAGAGGAAATGTTTAAGTCTTCATATAGACAACTGGCGCCAAATGGGAAAAGAAATCGTGATGACCACCGTCTGTTAGATTCACTTTCCACAGTGGAGGTACGTATCATTGAAATAAGCTTGGAAAATTCACGAAAATCAGGGAAACGATCCTCAAGGTAGTCAAATTTTCGTTTTGCAACACCGCGCGCGTTCTCTCCCATCCACCTTTTCCATTCTTTCCATGCGCGGGTACTATCTGCGTATCTGTCAACGATAACTGGCAAGATCTGGTTATTGTAAACAAGATTGCGGAGCACAATGCGTTTATGAGGATAAAACAAGAACGGATAGTACTGGCCATTTTCATTCAGCAATGAACCTTCACGGAAAGCCGAATCAGCGATGCCGATAAACTCCAGAAATATGAGCCAAGGTGTTTGATTGTCCCATATTCGGTGACCCCATATTCGCTCGTCTACCCAATAGCGAATTGTCTGATGGTCATAATGTGGAATCTCAACGTCTGGTTTTGTAAGCTTCATGTGTCCAGCTCCACAATCTCCTCAAGAGGATTCCCCAGCTCGTCAAGTTCGAGCAACCGAAATGTCATTTGATCATCATCGTCACCGTTCGACTCACATCGTCTCTGCGCCGCAGCAGTCAGCAGGCGAGATTTAAATGCCAGAATGTCTTCATGACATTCTTTTGAGAAACTCCCTGGCAAAATCCCCTCAGCAACACGACTTAGGAATTCAAAACGTGTAAGTGATAGTCGCAAATCAACATTGACTCTGTCGGTAAAAGAAACTCGCAAGATAGGTACGGGGTAATCGTCAAGAAGAATTTCAACTTGTTCGGTTATACGCCTCGATACCGAAATACGGTCCTCAAGAATGCAACTGACTTTTGCTGCTGAGCCAGATAGTCCTGTCGCCAAGAGTAGCTCGCGGTCAGATGAGACTAGCATTCCAACGAATACTCGGTTTAACCCCTTCGCTAGGCGAGCCAGCACTCCCTTCTCAACTCGCTTGCTTTGCCTAAGACGACTAATCACTCGATCTAGATACTCGCCAGCAAAACTAAATACAGTCAGATCCCATGGCGAGAAATCATTCTTCATCGCATCTGGAATCTTGAAGAACAAAGCACGTCGCTGGCACACGAGCAAGTCAAGAAACTGTTTTGTTGCGTCAGGATTTTCATCTGCCCCATCAATGTATTGCTGCTGAGCTGCAAGATACATCTCATCGGCACCGTAGAATTCATCGGCGCCCAAGAACTGATCGAAAAAGGGCTTGAGTTGCTCATCAGCGTGGCCGTAAATCAACATATTGTCGAATCGGTTCGATGTTTCATGTCCAATTCGGAAGCGATTCAGGTAGTCAAAAATATCAAGCGAGTTGCGACGATATGCCGTCAGATTACCACCGAAGATGTTGTTGTAGATGCTTGCCTTTGCAACTTGCTTGGAGGCGATGACACGGGAAACATCAACCGCCTTTAACAAACGATCGCCAACCTTCTTGCCTGCCGCCTCAGATCCTGCAAATCCAAGAACCGCGTTTGAGAGTAAAAGCAGAATTCTACGAATCGACAAATGCACTTCGTTGTAATCGCAAAGTTCGAGTAGCGCCCGAAGCCGTTCACGTACCTGACCTTCTTTGAGCAACTCGTAATTCTGACGTATGGGGCATCGATCTCCGAATAGCTCCGTTTCCTCATCAGCTTCCTCGTAGCAGTACTTCCAGCCTTCATGATTGAGAAACGCCTCTAAGGAGCAGTCGAATAATACAGCAGACGGAATTCGACTCAGATTGAACAATGTTAGCTTGCTACCTTCTTTGTACCTCAAATCATTGAAAAGCATCTCCTCGAATAGTCGACCAGCTTTGTCGATGTCTTTTTCTTTCAAACAATGCAAACTTACCCATGTGTCGACCAATTGGCCATCGTTCGCAGCGATAAGGAATACGTTGTTTGAGTCCTCCTCAAAAATGGTGTGCGAGAAGAATTTGAGAAGCTCCGTCTTGCTCGCAAAGCTTCCAGTCTCTCCACTCTCTGGAAGCCCGGTCAAGTCACGTATAATATGGACAGTCCTTTCTCTGCCACCAATGTATGTATTTATGTAAAAATAGACCTGGTCCGTATCCCAATCGGTATCAGCACCACCTAGCTTATTCCAGACTCGACGACAAAGATGCGTCTTACCATCACCCGCAGTTCCTGTGAGGACAACGGAGGTTGGCGAAGCTGCAGACCTCGAGAACAGCGAGATCAACTCTTCTTCGACCGGATGTTCAAATAGTAACGGACTAAGTTTGACTCGAGCAGCCGAACGACGAATGTGTTCGTCGTACATATTGTCGTTTCGGGCGATAGGCCCGTACTGCCTCAAAAATCTAATCCACTGCGGGCCTTTTTTATTTGCCATATTGGCTTCCCTGAACTGTCAATATCTACTAGAAAATGTATTTTTTGTTATGGGCACTTTCTCCACCTATCCTATAGTTGACATATAAGGCAGCCTTCACGGAGTTCTGGCTCGTAATCGAGCCCGCCTAGAGATGCTGCCAATGGTACATTCTCCTTGCTACGCTTACGCGCAAGCCGCTCTTGTGTTTTTCGCCAATTTTCCTCGATCTGTGCCATACGTTCAGGCTTTTCTAACTCCATCAATGGCTCGGAGCCACACCAGTAAAAAATATTACCGTTAACAGAATTAGGCTTCTCGTAGGCCTTGGCTTCCTCGAATAAATCCGGATAACGTTGTTTAAGCCGAACCCATTCGATCTTCTGCTGATAGAAACAGAAGAAACAGCCACTACGGCTTCGACCCCACTCAGTGTAAGGTGGCATACCTAGCCCAGAATCTTCTAATATGCGCTGAACTCCCCCATAGGAAACCCCATCCTCACGGAAAGGGAAAACGGCACGAATATTGGGCTTGTGGCTGATGTAACCAACACGATCCTCATCAGCACGAATACCCACGTAGTTAATGCAGAAGTCATCCCCTATATAATCCTCAAATGGCTTGAGCTTCATCATTTTTGTGCACCATCGCCGATGATTCGATGGGATCATTCCTCCATACCGACGTAGAAGATCATCGAAAGTAGTACCAAATGTGGTTTTCACAATTCTACTCCCCAGATAGCCCTCTAGCCTTTCCAGGTACTCATAGGTATCCGGGAGTTCCTTTCCTGTATCATGGAAAATGTATTCCATATTCGAAACCCGGTCTCGGAGATAGACGGCTAAGGCAGCACTGTCTTTACCACCAGAAAGACTCAGGATGTGGCGAACTTGTGATGAATCATCAGGCCAAGCACTCTGGTTCATAGTACTTTCTGATTCCACTAAACCCATAGGCTTCATTCCTTATGCGGTTGTTTCTTATCAAGGCGACACCAAAGTGCTTCCATCGCAGCAGCTAGCCCGTGCGGTCCAAGTTGATCGAGCACACTTTCGATTTCACCACGGGCCTCCTCTAATAGTGACTCGTCGAGCCCATTCCAGTCCACGAGGTCTCCAACCTCAGTACCATCGCTACGCGTGAGAGCAATCCTGCAAGCATGGCCGTTAAGTCTTTTTGTAGTACCAACAAGGGTAAACTCGGTGCGCTTGAATCTGCCGGCAGATATTTCGAGCTGATGGAGGAACTCGGTCTCGTCTAGATCACGCCAGCGTTCCGGCGACTTGCGAGCCAGCAAGTTACCCATCGATTCAAGCCATGCCGTATGATCAAGTTTAGTGTCAGCAAGCCGGAGGGCAAATGATTTCAATGTTGGCTCGGTGACCGCTGGCACCAATTGCGCGGCACGAGTTGAAATCACCTTGCGCCCATGCGGCATGCCTTGGGTAATACCAAATGCAGCACAAAGAGAATTACCAATCCGCTTGAGCAGCTCGGGATAAGCTGTCTGGATAGCGTGCATCGACTTTTTTAAACGTACCGCCAGTTCCTTCGGGTCGAGTACATCACCACCCTTTTTCTTTCCAACTGGGTTAAGACAGCAGGCCTGAGGGAGTTGGGTAAATACCATGCGAATAGGTTCGCGAGACTCTAGAAGTACGCGGCGTACAGCTACTGCTTGTGCTGGCAGATTATTAGTTCGGCGGGCGTATTCCGGCACATTCTGTGCGATAAAGACTACCAACGGGCGCACCAAATCCAGGAGATCAGCCCCGTTTGGATCACGCGGACGATACTTGAGGATTGCGAGCAATTTGAGAAACACATCCTCTCGTACTCCCTCCAATGCGCAGTGCTGGAGTTGGAAGGCTTGTGGCTCCTTCATCAAGCGGTGGAACTCATCGCCGCCTACCGATGGCAAATAGCTCCCGTCCTCATATAGGGCCACGCGCTGATGATGGGTGGCGAGATAGAGTGCTAGGATAACCGGTCTCAGCCCTTCTCTAACCCCGTAAGGTGGCTTGGCCAGCTCACTGAAAACTTCCGTGACAGGCACCATAACGTCATCACCACCTGCAGTAAGCAAGCGAGTAATCGCATTTATGGATGGAAGTAAGCGACATCTATCCCGAGCCCTGCTAGGCAGCCGGAACACCCATCCTCCCCCATCTTCATCAAGAATGTGGAAACCACCATTGCGCACTACCGAAAGGTAAAGGGCCAATTCCGCAGGGCGTTTGCTATCGTCCATTCCAAGGTTCTCGAGGTGCGGAGAGGTTGCCATAGCCTCTGCAATCTTCGTGCGCGCTGCCACCGCGGCAGCGCTTGGCTGCCGACGGTTGATTAACTCATTAAGTACCTTAGGGGCCTTCCGATAGATGCGAGAACACTCTTCACCAAGGAAGCTCAACAATTGTCGCCCCGGATGTAGACGTTTAGAAATCGCGTTTGAGAACCATAGCAGGGGCACTGCGTTTGGTACTGCCAAATTATCCAGACCACCTAAACTAGTACGAAGATTTTTCGCTGCACGACTGATTTGCCGCGCAACTTCCTCTCTGGCATAGTGGTCTCCTGAAAGTTTTGGCGTGTTACTTTTTACCCATTTCCAGGCGACAAGATCTCTCAGCGCCACCACCGCATGCGAGGGCGGCCCGGCAACAGCGACGATAAGTCCGTCGTTAAGCTCACATCCTCTCTTCCGTAGCACCCGCTCCGCATTACGCTTCTGTGCTTTATCTAAGGGAAGAACAATCCGTATATTTAGGTCTGCTCCCTTTCCATCTAACACGGGCTGGTTAGTGAGCATTTTATCCAATAAGTTAGCTGGAATTAGTTGAACCTCAGCAAACCTCAAGGTACCCGTCTGCACGTAGTAAGCACGTGGAACCAAACGCTCTGATTCAATATGGTTACAGACAAGCTCTATTCGATCACCGCACTCAGCAGTTGCCTCTAAAGCATCTTCAAAAACCTCATCGAGGTTCACCGATGTGTGCGGCCACAGGAAAAGGCCATTGACACTACCCCGTTCGTAGATAATTCCCCGATCTCGCAATGAGACGATAGCCTTATCAACCAACTTGTGCTCGCCACCAACAGCCAAGCGAATGTTTTTCTCTGTTGCAGGAAGATCCGGTGCATCGAGCAAGTTCAGCAAGCCAACTGTTTTTAGTATCGCCTCTTCTTCGTGTGAATGTACTTTGGCAGAGGCTAGAACCGTGTCGATAATTCCCCAGTGAGTGTTGGCACTACTGGTAGTTACAACCGGTAAAAGGGTACTCCTTACATAGTCGAATAAATGATGAATGCGGTAATGCCCCATGGTGACTAGGGCGCGAGAAGCATGATACTGAAGGCCCATCGGCTCGGCCGAAGAAATAAAGCTAAATAGTGAACGCTCATTCTGGCCAAAACGACGCATTACACGAACGAGAACTGGCAATACAGTAGGATGTAATGGAAAGATCTGGGAACCTAACTCCTTAACTGACGATCCTGCCGATGAACCATACAATCCAGCCTTCAAGGCTGCGACCATACATGTCTCAGATTCTCGGCGGATCGTATTTGGAAGTCGGTCGGTATCAACATTCAGGGTGGCAGCTACCAGTGCCGCCGTTTGCTCGACTGGCTGTGCATAGACGATCTCTTCAAAACGGCCTGCTACCTTATCCCATTCCCGCCGTGAAGCTGTGTCCAAATTGGCCGCGTAAGCTGCAACGCCCTGGTGTAACATTACTACTATTACGAACGGCTTATCACCACTTCGCGCGGCCTCTTCAGCCAACCGCTGAAGCAAGAAAATATCATCCGAATCGGGGTTCCTTGAAATATGCTCCAGGTTCTTTCCTAACTCATCCAGAATAAGTAGCAAACCACCGAAACGCTTCCGTTTGGCCTTTACCACAGTATCCCGAACAGCTTTGAGCACATCATCAGTACTGGGCCGTTTATGCCGACTCTCTGGAGCCTGATCAAGCGCCCTGAGAACAGTTGATCCAAGTGCCTCACTATCACCTGTCGCTATCACCGGAAGGAACGCATTACGACTAGCGAACCGGCGAAGATCCTTCGGCAACTCCCTTCTAGCCCCCTTCGCCGCACGAGCAAGAACCAAACCAAAATCCGTTTTGCCTGAACCATAATCCCCAGTCAATCGCCACGCCCGCTGAGTTGATTTGCGCTTAAAGCCCTTGGTAATACGCTCAAGTGCCTGCTCTGCCACAGGCGTAAGAATATAGCCGAGCGAAGAACTTGGGTCCTGGATATCCCGTTCGAGGTGCACTGAACGCATGAAATGCGGATGTATTCGCAATAACGAAACCATCGGAGAAATCTTTGGGGAAATAGTTTTCCTTGGCATAGTTATAGGAACCTAGGTGATTTATACGCGGAGCGGAGATCAGTGCGTCCATTGCTCTTTCTTAATCGTCGAAGCTGACGCAAGCTTGCTGACTCAGTTACCTGGAAGACTCGTGATTGTCTACGTGCAATATCTGCAACTCGCCGAAGAATCTCGTTCTCTTGCATCTTCAGTATTCGTCCTGGGCAATGAGCCCCAGCAACGATCTCGCTTATTGGGATAGTTTGCTCATCGGGAAAGAAGCGGTTCCACCAGTCATGGATAAAGAATGTAAAAAGTTGCTGGGGGATAGCCGTTCGTGCACCCATATCGAAGGAATACACAGTCTCAAGTTTTCCAGCTGAATTGCGGCGTTCACCCGCCTCGCGAATCAACCCAAGAACTGATAGCGCACAGTCTAAGTGGTCCTCTGCCTTCACCCCGCGTCGCGGACGATAACTATGCACGAAAACTTCCCAGTGCTGCCGGAGGGTAACATCAGATGGTGTTTTTTGGGCTCTATCCGATTCTTGCCTAAATTCTTCGAGAACAGTTGTCGCGCTGAACTCCGGGGCGGGCCAGCGGTTAAAGAGGCACTCCCATGCGAAAAAAGGCGCTTTCGTGTTCGTGCTAATGAGCCAATGCAAAAGCCAACTTGTGGAATGATCCTCCAAGTAGGGATCGAAACCACTAGACGGAGAGAAAATCAGCTCACCAATGGGAGTAAGTTCCCATCTGCCCTCAACTTTTGATGCAATCTGAAAAGCCTCGATCCAGCACCGTAGCGACTCGACCATGTTCTTGCCGAGACCAAGAGAGATAATACCCTCGTCGATGTTAGTCAGCGGATCCTTACCCTTGCTGACTTCGGTAACAGCTTTTGGGAGCCACGCTATTCTAAGTGGGAATGTCTGATGCCCAGAGAATCGATAGCTTACTGGAGACACGGACGCTACTACTGGCTGCCTTCCTTGATCCCTTGTCGGAGATTGTGTCTGCTCAATCATTGGATTGATAAATTTATACTGTAAATCATCATCTCTTCCTCTTGTCATCCCAACTTCGTTTACCCGCGTTGCTAGCAACCCAAAAGGATATGCTACTGATGCACCCCACCGGCAAGGATGCCTTTAATTTGGGCCAGTAGCACAGGTCGATAACACCATCCTTAGCAATTCAATCCGAACTGTCGATACGTTCTATACGATTGGCATACTCCTGAATCGCTTCAACTTCGTCTGGACTGAATACGACATGACGCCCCCTATACCGGTGGCCAGCAGGAACTTTGCCTTCTTGCCGCCAACGCCACAGGGTCTGCCTGGTTACACCAACCGTTTTCAACAGCTCGGAAGCACTTAAGTAGTTGATTCCGTTGATTTCTATTGCCATTCTCGAGTTCATGTCACCATCTGTAACATTGGTCCCGGATCGTTGCATACTGTATTCTATGCTAATGATAAGTCAATCATTGTTATCGAAGTGAAGATATCTGCTGAAATGTGCCAAATTAGGCAGGAAACTAAGTCGAATTGATCGATGAAATCTACTTATAAAACTCTAGTCGCACCCCTTCGCTTAGTGGCTCTCCTCCTGCTGAGGTTCGTCGCTGGAACGGTTAGACTTCTCACCAACAGTGCTCGAACGACACCAGCGGATGACGAACTCAGCAACACGGTTCGCGGTGGCGTTATGAATCACCGAACTGGAAAGTTCGATGACGGAAGTGATCCTGCCGGGTGGTATGAACGTGATTAACGACGAGTACCCTTCGTTAGCATTGTTTTTCCAATGGAGCCCCCTTGACGGCCTGCATCCTGGGCAGGGCTTCGGAGAGGACTTGTCGCTGCCTCGATAGAACGTCCCACATGAACACCTGTCCATGCCATCATTCCACTCCAAACTAAGGGAAGCCCCAGATAGAGACTGGTCGTGATCATGTTGAGCAGCATGCGCTTGATGTCGTGCTCACCGGGGTTGGCGAAGATTTGCAGGAAGACATTCACGTCTGGGTACATGGAAGCGATGAGGTTCTGATCCACCCACATGGCCAGGTACCAGAGTGCGCTCCAGAATTTGACGGTGAAGATGGCCATAGCGCCAACCACCATCATGGAGATGGAATAGCGTGACAGCACCACGACCATCGGAAGCAAAGCGTACATGCCAAGCAGAAGGACGGCCTGGACCATAGGAAGCGCCTGCAGGACGGCGGTCATGGTAACGGAAAACAGTGCAGACGCAGTGAGCACGCCACCGGCGGCCAACCCACCCTTGGCGACGTTCTCGACCGTACTCAAAATACCTGTACTACCCGAATTGTGCGCTACGAGGTCATTGTTCGACCAGCTCGGTGGAGAGTTGGTCAGTACGGTCCTAGCTACAGCATCGTTTTGTTGTTCGCTGGCTAATGCCGGCGCGATGGCAACGACGAGACCTGAAAATCCCGCTGATGTCGCATCGGCCTCGTTGATCAGCTGTTCACGCAGTCCGATCGATCCATCTTCCCACCACTCCTTACAGTAGGGCTTGCCCCAGCTCGGTGGTGCGGCCGGGTCGTACTCGGTATCGCGGGCTGCATTGTAGGCCCAGCCGGTAACCTTGGTCGTTGGGCGCAGGGTATCGTAGTAGCCAATCGTATTGCGATAGACATGGGATCCCATCCAGTCCGGATCGTCTGGTCCATAGGTCGTCAATAAGGCGCTGACCGCCGCGGTGGCTGGACGCTCGGCCTGATATTTCGACCGTGCGGGGATGTAGCACTGGCTGAAGAAGTCACTCACCTCCTGGCGCAGGCGTGGATCAGCAATGGTGGCAAGCCGCGCCTGCTGCTCATAGGTGCGCATGTCCGCCGCACTCGGCAGGCCTTCGACCACCGCGTGATTGAATCCCGAGGTCATCGAAAGCACCGCATACCACCACACCGGGATGTTCACCGTTGCTGGCGATCCGGTGAAGCCGGTGGAACCGTAGGTGCTCTGGGGTGCGGCCACGGTCGCCGTGGGCGGGGTCGGATCGATCAGTGTCGGGGGCGGCGTGTAGTTGAGTGACGCGGCGTTCAGTGCCGTCAACGCGGCCGGTTGGCCGGCCAAAACAACCACTAATAATGCGATGAAGAGCTCCAGCTCCATGCGCCGCAGCGACAATCCGGTGACGGTACCGAACTCCCCGCCTTGCGCCGGTTCCCGCCAGTTGTCGATCAGGATGCCAAGGAATGGCAGGAACACGATACCGGTGCCAACCAGTACATCCCACAAAATGCCGTAGAAGGTCCAGCCGAACAGTGTCGTAAAGAGTTCGAGATAGCTGTCGACGGTCATGCCCCACTCCCCTGCAGTACGGCTAGCACCTGACCGAGCAGATTCTGTCCCAACACCAGTTCGATCACGACGAGCCAGGTCACGATACGCCAGCGTACAGCGAGCAAATTCCCGGCCTGTGTCTCATCCAGACGCCCCCAACGTTGAAGGGCGTTCACGATCCATGGCCAGCCCATCGCCAACAGGGCAATCAGCGAGACCCGTATCCCCGTCAGGAGTGGTTTCAATAAATCGATCCGTGTCTGCACCGCGACTACAGAGGATGTCTCGACCGAATTCCAGAGGATGCCACCCGCCCCTAGCGTCAGACCAAACGCCAGCAGGGTCAGCAAAAAGAACCAGCGCCGACGCAAGGCAAATCCGTTATTGGACACGGCCATTGCTCAGCGGAAGCGGATCGATGGTGGGGACTTCTGGTGTTTTCAGGGACGATTGCCGACGGGCCGCAGCGCGTTGAAGCAAAGTCGCAATCGTGTCGGAAACCACCTCCTTGCGCACCCGGGTCTCGAACAACAGGTTCTCGATCTCCTTGTCCAGCTCGGCGATGGACTTGTCCGCGTGCTCGCGCGCCACCTCGGTGGCATAGACCTCGGGCACCTGGCGGCCGGAAAGCAGCAAACGGCGGGCATACAGCGCCTTCTCCACCGTGCGGGCCGTACTGATCTCGGAAACCAGCCGGCCCATGATGAGGCTCTGCTCGGATGCCGGCATCTCCCGGATCGCCTCGATGACCTGGCGGGTGATGGCCACGCCGGGGGCAGTAATATTGTCCAGGTTGGCCAGTGTCGGGGGCGTTGCGCCACTGACCAGGTTCTGAATTTCCGTCGTTACGGTAGTCGCCTCCTGATTGAGCTTTGGCAGTAGCCCGGTACCGGGGATACTGTCCTTGCGGCAGGTATCACAGGTGGTGACGATATTTTCACCGACCACATCGACGACCCAGTTACGCGCCTCGGTAGGCGTTGTCCAGATCTCAGTCAGGCGGGTGGCCGATGCAGGAGGCACCGGGCCTGCCGTCGTGATCGGACGATTCATATTGATGTTGTACCCGGCCTTGACGATGTCGCCGGTAAATTCCAGCACCGGCTGCCCGGAGCCCCCGGCCTGCCCACCGATCCAGGGCACGCCATTGTCCCCGTTAGCGGTCTCGACGGCGTCCTTGGCGGTTACCGCATCATTACCACCAACGCCCATCTGAAGCTTCCAGTCATTGCCTTTGGATAACGTGATGAGATCGGCGTAGGGATTCTTGCCTTTGGCGATCTCCGCTTCCATCTGTTCGCAAGACTTGGTGGCGAGTTGCATGGTCTCTTCCGCTTTGAGCAGGGCATTCTGGAACAGATCATAAAGTCCTGGATTGGCGCGCTGCAGGATGAGCACCGGAAGTGATGCAATAGCCGCACTCGCTGCAGCCGTCATGGCATTCATCATGTTATCGATGCCAGAACCGATATCGTTCAGGGTATTAGTGACGGCCGCCACCGGGTCGAACCGGCCACAGCTATAGCCCAGACCCAATTGGGCCGAACCGCCGAGGGTGACTGAGGCCACGGCTGGATTGGCGGGTACGGAGACGGGTTCCGCCCCGCCGATCTTGTAGTACCAGAGACTGTCCTCAGTGGGTGCCTGGGTGGCTTGCACCAGCGTGTATGGACCAAACATCAGGCAAAGTCCGATGAACAGCAATGAGCAACGGGATTGGACTTTTATGACCGAGCATTTCTTATACAACATGTCACTCTTGCTCATGGTGGATAGGGAAACCAATCAAGTGAATACAAAAACATCTGCCCTCGTCGGCTACAACACTTGTAGGGACGCCAGAGGTTCCAGGCATAGTCCCCGGCCCCATCCACACGCCCGCCACCCCAACCGCTGAAACTGGCGAGGTCATTGCTGCCAAATACACTGCAGGTCAATTCCGGCAGGGGCACGAGCATCTGCCAGGTGCCAGTGGAGCGGTCCTTTTCCCGCAACGGACCCGGCGGCCAGACCCGCTGACCCGAAAAGCTCGGGATCCAATGATTGACCAGACCACCAAGCCCGCCGGGGATCCAATTGTCGATGATGCTGATCAGGTCGTTGTGCATATAAGGCGCACCAGAGAGCGGTACATAGACATGGGGCTGACCGGCACGGGTGACGATATCACCGGCCCGTTGCGCATTGATGGCGGCGGCTTTAGGCTCTTCAGCCTGGGTGGTCCAGCCAGTACGAGGATAGACCCCACCCCATGTCTGCAGTGGCCAGGTGCCAATTTCGCGCAATCCGGGCAGTAGACTGGCCGGATAGAAAATCTCCGGTACCTCCTGTCGCCAGGACAAGGCATCCAGACCCGATTGGAAGTAAGGGAAGAAAGAGGTTGTCTGGGATTGGCAGAGCAACCCCATCCCGGTGGTTACACTGGCCAACGAGGCGACCGGATGCCCGATGGCATCGGTCTCACGAAACACCAGGTTCCGGTGTTCCCTGGGCTCGGTGCTGCCCTCGGTGCGATTGCCAGCACTGTCGACAGGAATAGGTAGCAAGCTTCCCAGCAGAGTCGTTGCCGCAGTCTTCTGGGCAAGTCCTAAGGTTGCGCGGATCTCCACCCAGGGATTGCCGCCCAATTCGTTGTAGCTGCTGACCACCAGGTCCGGATTGTAGTGCCCGACCTTGAGCGAGGTGCGTACGCTGCAACCGGACCAGGAACAATGCAACCAGAAACACATGCCGATGGGCATCCAGCGCATGCAGGCAAACACCGCGGCGGTCGTCTTGGCCACGATCTCTGGTGTCGTGATGGAACCAGAGATGCCAGGTAACGGTATGGTCAGCAGCGCAACCAGGCCTAGTGATAGAATCCTTCGCCCTCTCATCGCTTTTGACCTTCCTGCCACTGTTGATAACGATGGAGCGCCTCGCCGATGTCGGTCACGCCATAGACCACAACCTTGCTGTCAAAGACGATTGCAGGATAGCGGTCGATACCATACTGCATGGCCTTCGCCAAACCGACAGCTGCATTCTGAACACCTGCTTTTGCCTGTTCATCCAATACCTGTATACGCTGCAGTGCTATCTGTCTCGCATGGTTTGGATCAACGGGAAGGTCACTGGACAGCTGCGCTTCAAAGGAGCGAATACCATCCAGTTCATATACGTGAACATTGAGGAGTTGATGCTCTTCTTCGCTGCCAGCCAGTGGGTCTCTCTGAACCACTTGGTCCATTGTGGAAAAGACTTCCACAAGTAGCGCCTGGTGTGAGGTTTTGGCATACGCTGTGCTTAAGCCAAACAAAAAGACGAGCGCAGCAGTTAGGAAACAAGAAATGCTCATAACCGAGGATAGTGCCTCAGGCTATTAATTCTTGATACGAAATATCCAGTCTAAATGTGTAGTGGTTTCACTGAGGAAAGCTTAGGAATTACTGTTGTAGCTGGATTTGCAACATTCCATCTGCATTTATTTCGATTGGACTTATAAATATAACACAATTACGCTAGGGTCACATTCAACTGCTTAGAACTTCATGCAGCACTCGGAAATACCACAATTATGTACAGCATACCCTTCCTGTACCGACTAAATCGAATAGCCCCGTCCAATATGCTTCATATAGTTCCTCTTGCAGGATAGCTACTTTGTATAGGGCGTCGATACCGAGACGGACATGGTTTCCACGAATGTCGAGCACCACGACTTCTATGTCGTCAGCGATCTTGAGGGAATTCACCAAGAGGGCGGAATAGGATAAGCATGGGACACATTCCTTTGTGACTTTTTTCGGTGGAAAAATACAAGAACATGTCTACAAATTCAATTTTGTTTGTAGACGTTCATATACCTCCTGTAGATTTCCCGTAAAAACATTATTATCTGCAAAAAACCTCACACAATCTCTGGCCTCTTCACTTACCCCATAACCCTGCTCGCTCGACCCAGATATATGATGTTCTTCCAAAACGCGCTTTTTTAGTTCTTCGATGATTAAATCTGCGTGCTTCGAAAATTTAATAGTTCCAGTTTTTATATTTCTGTTGGTCATGCTCTTAAAGCCCATTCCTCCCTTACCAATAAATCTTGAGATGACCGATTGAATGTCAGATTTTAAATCATTCTCAGTATATTGTTTCTTCCCCGCTTTTATTTGCGCAGAACCTATTAAGGAGCGTCCTTCTTCGTCGCTAGTCGGATTAATCCACTGTGCATCACCAAATCCTTCGCAATTGCTCTCACTTCCACCAATAAAGTGACAGTTTGTAAATTTTGAGTCTTGATCAAATTTACAACTTGCCCATCGTACATGGTCAAAACGACAAGATTCAAATTCTATGCCACACAAATCCATTGACGCTATCGTTCCGCTAAAGGGGAGATGCATAAATCTGTTGTGTGGGAACATATCAATTAGGAATTCACTTCGCTCTTCACGTGACGACCCCTTTTTCACAAACTTATCAACTACCTTAAGCGCGACCAGCACT
Source organism: gamma proteobacterium symbiont of Ctena orbiculata (assembly GCA_003058525.1). GTDB lineage: Bacteria > Pseudomonadota > Gammaproteobacteria > Chromatiales > Chromatiaceae > Thiodiazotropha. The sequence continues at coordinate 95,618 of QBVD01000035.1, forward strand.
GCTAGTATTTTTATCGCATTAACTCGCTCTGAGATATGTCTAGCCTTCTCATCACAGGAAAGGAATGACTCGATAATAATGCGGAATTTCTGAATTTTTTCATCCATAGGTGAATCTATGGATGTGATTTCTAGAATCATGGCCGCTAAATCATTTGTCAGTGAACTACCAATATCCGCATTCTTACAGAATGCACTCAACAGTGGATTTATCTCGCCTTCTCCTACCAAGGACACAAGATGCTCAGATAACAAGGCCACCTTAATCTGTTCCTGTGGTATCACCCATTCGTCCTGATCGCTCGTTTTATTTATCAATGGATGTGGCGATAACTTTGCTATACATAGTTCCCTGGTATCGGTATCAAGATTACTTGCAACCTCACTTATTGCGTAATCAAGAGTTTCCGTATTATTTGGATTACCCTGAACCACATCTGAAATAAATATACGAAGTACTTTTAGCTGTTGTTCTGAGTTAATTGGAAGCTCTTGCCTTAGCTGTTCGCGTTCGCAAATAGCAGTCATCAGCCACTGAATTGGACTCTGCTTGCCAACATCAGGACGAATAGTTGGATTTCTGCTAACCAAATCAGCAATCAAGTTTAGTACGAATCCTCTACCAACAAAGGATTCACCATGCACACGTAATCCTGTAAATATCTCCAATGCAGTTTTTATTTTCTGGTCATTGCCCTTGAGGCGATTTTTAAAATAATTTTCCGCATGGTTCCGCTCAAAGGGCTCTATCACGAATATACTAGCGGATTTATCAGATGATAATTCGTCATCTACCTCAGTAGTTCGTATCTCTGATTCCCAGAATGTAGTACGAGAGGTTACAACGATACGAGCTCCAGTGGCATTGACCAATTCCAGCAAGGCCTGAATAGCATCACCGGCTTGTACACGACCATGATTACGAAGAACGTACTCATCGAACCCATCAAAAACGATACGAAACAGCCCCGCCTTGAGCGTGGTCTTGATAAAAAGGTCTTCGCAGCCTTCTATCCATCCAATGGGTGTATCAAAGTATCTAAATGAATGTGCAATAGTTTTCCAAATGGAAGTCAAATCATCGACGCTCATGGACCGCCATTGATTCGAATCGATATAAATAGGAATTATGTCTTTTTTAAGCCCAGTCAGTTTCGCTACTAAGTACTGGCTCATATAGGTCTTACCCTGTCCAGGCTCGGCGAGCATGATACCGAGCCTCCCACTATCACGTAGTGACCCAAAATCAGGGTCTGTCAATAACGAATATAGTGGATTTGGGATTTTTCGATTTACACCTGCCGGCACCCGAACTGGCGGCTCAGTGTAAAACTTCGGTTCTAATTGAGAAATCCTCTCTCGGTAAGCATCGAGTTCCTCACGCAAAATTGATGCAAGATATTCTTTTGTTGTCCAAAATCGAGTATCTGCCTCTGGTTTCAATATTTCATGGTGTGTTTGACGACGTTGGTCGAGTGAGGGAGCATATACAACCTGAGTTACACCTGGCTGAAATGCTTGTGCCCTTGCCTGTTTGATACTCTCAGCAGTCGCGTGAGAATGAAGATAGAGAACATTGAAGGTAAGCGTACTGAGGTGGACTTTGTATTCGCCTTGATATAGCTCCCAATTACCTTTGGATCGTTTCGTTGGCTCTGGATCCAGCTTGGTAGTTCTGCTATGGTTTAGCAGACTAACGATTTCGGTGAATTCTAGCCCTTCCATAAGATTCCCCAGATTTCCTATTGTAGTTTTTCAGGTCAGCATTGTTTGTCAGAAATATCTGATCTAATCGTACATAACTATGGTTACCGAGTAAATTAACCATCCTTCCCACCGATGGTACTAATAGGCACGAAACACAGTGCCGACCGGCTAGAGGCTTGAGCGAGTGCTGTCTGACACGTCCAGATCAGAGTCTAGAATGCACGAGCGGACTTCCAAGCCGCCACCGACGTAATCCACCAGCTGAATCCCGAGCCCAATAAAACGTGAGGGCCTAGCCTAGCTTTATCAGTTGCCGTGAAGGAGTGACGGCAAATTAGCGCATTAGGAGTCTCTACAGAGGACAAAGCCAAAGCTACCGGCGGCCAGACATCGGTACGGGGTGACCGCAAGGGCTATACCTTGAAGGGGAACTGGTTGAATCAGACCTGTTCGTCTGGCGCACGGGTAGCCCTGAGCAGTTCTATTTCTTCCTGCCGAACCTGCAAGGCGTATGACAGACTGGCAAACCGATTCTCCATCACTCCGTTACCGTCACCATTGGCCCCAGCTCTCCGACCATGTCTGCGAGCTAGTGCTCCGTCAGCCGTATTATCTCCGCCTTTTGTGAGTGTCCCGTCCCTTCGATTTAGCCACAATGCCCAGAAAACCTCTTGATTTGCATCCGGCAATGATCGAGGTGTCCCGCAACTCGCCGTTCCTGAGAGAAAGGAATTTGTTTTCAGTTTATGCGGCGCCTTGCGGTATCAGGAAGCTCAAGAAACCTGCTATAGCCTGTTTGACATTCCCTGGATTCGTACAGGCCATTTTTCCACCCCCTTTTCCGGAAAATCCGCCCCTAATACGTAGACTTACCCATTTACATCTGTATTCAAGTACATATGACGCATCCGGGCAACAGGCGTCTCTGCCTGAGGAGGAGATGGCACAGGTGATGTTGGGGCCGGAGTGGTAGTTCAGCGGGATCTGCTGTAGTCAGGCCAGTACCCCGTATCGGGCGATATACCATACTCTTCACAGTGGCCTCCACACAACTTATGACACCCTCGATGGCGATAGTTTACTGTTTGTGACAGTAATGATAGATGAATATCCAGACTACTTTTTTCTAATAGCCAACATGCTTGCCATAGTTCTTAACATTCATGCACTGCGACTTTCAGCCGTCCGTTCAGCGATGACATGCACCGCCTCGAGTTCGCTGCAGTTGCGCTCCCGCATAATCGCGCCACGCTCGGCCTTTTCGTGTTTCTCGGTCATGGCAAGCGCAAGTGATAGCGGCGGCGGGACATTTCGAAATAGCGCTTCCATATTGTCGGAGAGCACGACACCCTCGACATATTTGCCAGGCTCCTTGCGAGCCGACAACAACAGACTACGTTGCACATCGGTTAAATCCTTGAAGCGCGCAATCTGCTCGACTTCTTCCTTGGGCATCACCAGGCAGAGCCACCACTCCATCATGTTGAGCATCTTGCGACTGGCGTCGGGGAAGTCTTCCAAATTCTGGGTGGCAATCCAGAACCAGGCGCCGAGCTTGCGCCACATCTTGGTGATCTTGACCACATAGCGGGCTAGCAACGGATTGGTGGTAATGATGTGCCCTTCATCGGTCACCACCAGTGTCGGCCTTGCGTCGTTCTGGTGACGCTCCACCAGATCGTTGATATGGCTCATCATGGAGATGTAAGCGACGGTGAGCTGATCTTCGTAGCCTTCCCGAGCAAGTATGCCCATCTCCAGAATCGTGATGTCCGCCTCGGGCCAGGGGGTGCCCGGGCGGTTAAAAAAATGTCCGGCGAGTCCTGAACAGAACAGCGCCATGCCGTCGCCCATCTCGATAGCCCGGTTGCGCCGGTGGTCCGGCAGGCTTTCATCGTGACCGATACTCTGGAGTGCGGCGACAACATCCTGGGTGAGCACCTGATCACGGCCAGCCTCCTTGACGGTTTTGGCCGCCAGGAAAATCGCATTACGGATCAACAGCCGGTCGGCCCGGGTCATGCGCGCATCCTCGCGTTCATCGCCCCCGGTGATCATGATGCGGGCCGCGATTTCCATTTCGCCGAGCACGTCGCGGCCGGTACCCTCCTCATCCAGTTCGTCGTCTTCTTCCAGTGCGTCCGGATCATCGCGCAAATGCTGCTGTCGTTCTTTCTGCAACACACGCAAGGCATCGGCAAACGGCGGCAGACTGACATCGGTGTTCGGGTTCAGGGTAACCTGGTTGACGGCCAGACCATGAGCCTGAAACTGCTGACCCAGCAGCGAGAAGGAGCCGCCGGCCTCGATGATAAAGATGCGCGGGCTGTACATGGCGGCCATCTGCTGCAGCAGATAAACCAGCATTGCCGACTTACCGGCGCCGGTAGGACCGAGGATCAGCATGTGAGCGTTCTTCTTTCGGTCAGCCCTGTGCAGAGGATCGAACACAAGGGGTTCGGCACCCCGGTTGAAGAACACCAGACCCGGGTGGTCGGTTCCTTTGGATCGGCCATACAGCGGTAGCAGATTCGCCGTATGACTGGAAAACACCAGTCGTGAACGGCGACTGGATTTCTCCAACGCAGCATCGTAGGCCATGGGCAGATTGCGAATATAGCTGTCGAGCGCCAGCAGATCGGCTTCGTGCATAATCGGTTGCAGCCCGTTGGGCAACAACAACGCGTTCAACTGATTGACGTTAGCGCGCAGGGTCTTCATATCGTTCCCACGCACATAGAACCCAATGCCCAGCGGATAGAGCTTGTTACCGCGCGCCATCTCCCGCTCCACGGCCTCGGCGTCTTCCTTGGTGAGCTCGGCCTCCGCGGAATCCCCCACTGCGGCCCGTTTGACCTGGGCGATATGATTACGCGTAAAGTCCTGAGGCTTGGCCGTCAGGGTCAGCACCATCACGGTGTATTCGGGGAATCGGTCAAACAGTGAGAAGACATGATCGCCGGCCTGGCGCTCTGCGGTCAAGTGACCGACTTCGGGCGCCCGGCGCAGGCCCTGGATGGTCACCAGCGTGTGCGGTAGGTCATCGAACCACCAGGTCGCCGAAGCGTTATCCGAGCGAGGCATCGTCAGCGTCAGGCGCTCGGCAAGATCATGCCCGAACGGCAGGTCTTCATCCCCCGGATAGGGGGCAATCTCCAGCAACTTATCGGGATCACCACCCGTAATTTCAGGTCTTGGGTTGAACCATTTCAGCAACCATTCGTAGAGGTCCCGACCCGTACCACGGCGTACCCGAATCCCAGCCGAGGCCAGTGAGGCTACCCACTTGGTGGCCACATCGTTCAGGGATTCCTCGATTTCCACGGCGGAAGGCACCCGGCCATTGGGTTTCAGGCGACGGTACAATGTGGCCCGCACACGCCGGACCTGGCCTCGCCACTGGGTACCGGTCACCGCAGTGTCTTCAAAGAGACCACCGGGACGGGTAATCCGGGCGAGATGCTCCGACAATGTTTGCTGGAAGTGACGGGTATAGCCTGACTCCCGCGCGCCGGGCTGGGCATAGTTCGCGATCTCCTTCTCGAATCCCTGAAGACTCGGATCGTCCTGCACGTAAACCTGCAAGATCCACGGTGCGTCGTCTTCTTCAGGAATCGCATCGGTCAGCGCGGTCTGGATCGCATCGCGCAACTGGGTCATGAACGCAGGCGTACGCGCCTCAGTACCGGCCGGGGTCAGCTCGAACAGGGCGCCGACACTGATCCCGTCTTCCAGCAGAAAGGTACGGCTTGCCGGGTTGTATTCCATCCACGGCAGGAAGTCGGTAAACGACGGCGGGCGTCCATACAGCTGCTTGACCTGGTTCGTGGTGACAGGCAAGTCTTCGCTTTGCTCCTCTCGCTTTGAGGGCGTAGGGACTGACTTCATGAAGCTCACCGGCTAACACCACCCTGATGGCTACGGACTTCACCGGGTAGCGCATATTCCACCTGTTCATACATCGGGAAGGCGGTCGTATAGCCAGGCACCGGTGCGCCGGCATCACCGGCCAGGTGCGGGAAGATGTACATCACCAGCGTCGGATTAGGCAGGCGAGGAAACAGCACATCGATCTCGTTAAAAGCATCTCGTGTATAACCATGCAGCGCCGCTTCACCCGCGACGATAGGCCGATCACCCAGCTCACCACGAATGACCTGGGGATTGTCGGCATTCATCTCATGCACGTGGCCCTCATAGATCGCCTTCATCGAAGGGCCATCCTGAGGTAATACGGTGTCCTTGGTGCTGGCGCAACCGGCCAGCACCAGGCTAATCAAGCCGAGTACGGCGATAGGGGTCGAGGACGGTTTCATGGGTCAATTTCCTGCCAGTGGTATCGAAATCAATAGGGAGTTCCCGGTCTACATGGATGGCAATACGGATGCCGGCCGGGACGAAGACGGCGTCGAAGCTCTGGGACTGGCGCTCCAGCAGCCACTTCGACACTTCCTCACTACCGCCGGAAATGGTCTTGCCCAACACGAAGCGACCGGTATCGCCACTGACGCTGCTGGTGACACTGCCCGCATTGCTCACGACTGAGGTTGTCTCGGCATTGGCCGCTGCTTCCGCCGCAGCCTGGATGGCCATCACACCGATCCGTTGGCTGAGAAACGCCGGTGCGTTGGTCTTGCGTTCACCGGTGATGCAGGGAATGCCCTGTTCGTCGGAGATCCAGCCCAGTGGCTTCTCTGCGCCACCACCCTGATTGCCTCGGTCATCGCCGGAAATGGTTCGGATGGTGCCATCCTCGAAAACGAAGGTGACCGAATCGAGGCGACCGGTCACACATGAAAGCGTCCAGTCTCCAACAGCGGTCCCACTCCACACCATGCCTTGAACGCCCGGCACCGTGAGGCCATTCGCGGCCAGGTTATCTGCGCCGGTGATGACCTTGAACGGCATCGGATCACGGACCTGTCCTTGCACCGGCACCCGGCCGACCAATGCCGTCATGGCCGTCGAACCGATCAGGGTGGCGTTACGGGGAACCGTATAAACGGGATGGACAGTGCTGAGTTCCTGAGTCAGTGCCTGTTTAATTTTTGGAGTCTTTTCAGTCGCCGATGTCAACGCACTTCCGGTCGACTGACCTACCCTCTGCAGCAGACTGTTTCCATTGGCCTCTAACGCAGCATCGTCGACACTATCCAGCGGTTCGACCCAGATCAGGCTGTCAGAAGGTTCAGCCCCCTCTCCGACGTCATCGAGGCCCAGACCCACCGGGATGTCACTGTCACTTTGGTTGGGGTAACGCTGGGAAAGAGACTGAGACAGCGCATCCACACGTGCCGTCAGGGAAGAAAGCACACCGGCATCTATCCGGTCGCGTGACTCCCGGTCTTTTTCATGGGAGAGCAGCTCACGCTTGACCCGGGTTGTGACGTTCTCCTCGATCTGGTGACGGTTGGCCAGCAGATCGCGGTTCTCTTTGCGCAGCTGGTCATTGTCCTTGCGTAAAGCCTGTACTTCCGTGGTCATGGAGGCGACATTGGCCGTCAGCGTCTTGATGGTATCGGCAGGACTGTCCGCATCCGGCGCAGGCGCCTGGGGCACGCTCTCCAGAACGAGTGCATCTTCAGGTTCCTGCGAACAGGATTTCAGGGTGACGAATACCAGCATCAGCACAACGGCACCGGCAAGCAGGGGTAAGAGTCGGTTGGAGGTTGCAATTGCCATGGTAAGCCCTAGTGCGAAATGCCGAATTGCCGGGCGGAGATCAGATACACAGCCGTGGTATCAGCTTCATCGCCTTTGGGAAGCAGACGGTGGTGCTGAAAGGTTGCCGTCAGCCAGGTGCCGCGAAGGTTGCGTGGGTCCAGTGTTAGCGCCTGTTCGGTACGGTTGGTGAGCTTGACCGCTGTGATATAGAGACCCTTGGCGCGCCATGCCACCAGCGGGACCCCTTCGACGACGCCACCATGGTACAGATCGACAGGATCACGGCTGACCGGCACCCGGACAATACCGGGCTGGTCTTTGACCAGGCGAGCTGGGGCATAGAGCTGTTGGGCGGCGAAGCGGGTCACCTGAATAAAATCAGGCCGCTCCTGTTCCGGCTCATGTCCGGCAGTCGCCTGATCTTTCTCGTTGCCCTGTTCACCCGACACATAGATTTGAATCGGATGACCTGGCCCGCCTTCTTCCGTAGCCGTGACATCAAATAGGTAGATACGCCCACTATCGAGTTCACGCACCATGAGCCGGTTGGATCCGAAGGACGTGTGCGCCAACAGGTAGACCATCCCGTTGACACTCTGCGTGCGCAACACACCCTGAACGGAGGCCGGCACACCCACCTTTACTGCGGCGGGAAATTCAATCCGCTGTTCCTGACCAACTGCGAGTTCCAACCGGATCGGTGCTTTCTTCCACTCGATCCGCTCAAGCGTTTCCGTCTCGGCATGCACGAGCGACTGCATCAAGAGCAGCGTCACACCCAGCCAGGTAGCCATTACGGAATGGTTCGATGGTTTTATTCGCATGGGTTGCTCCTGCTATTGTTCTTGCCCGGCATCTACACCGAGTTCCGATTCTTCCAGCCGGCGCGGCCCGTCACTCGCAAAGCCGTCCAACGCCAGCCCCCAGGGATTGGCTTCCGGATCGACTGCGAGACTGACCACCCGCAAGGGATAGCGAATAGCGGCTTTCTTCACCGTCATGCCTTTCACCGACTCGAACAGATCGAGATCCAGCCAGACCACCCAAATGCCTGGCGCGAGCACATCGACACGACGTTCCTCGTAGCCATGTCCGGCAATCTCATGCACACCTCGCACTCGGTAGGCCAGCTCACCCTTGCGGCCTTTCTGTTCCAGATCCGCCATGAGTTCCGTCCGGTACCGCGGCGTCACATACGGAGAGATGCGGAAGATGGCCTTGCCATAGTCCTTGGCTCCATCGTCGGGCCAACGGTTAAGCTGCTGGAAGATGTAAAAGGCAAAGGCATACACATTAGCCGCCGGCACTTCATCGACCGAGAGCGTCGCCCCGGAGCGCAGGTCTGGCGGGACATGCACCGTCATCTGCTTCGGCGCCTGACTCCAGCCAAACCAGAGAACCAGGATCACGACGAACTGGAGGCCGATCACCACCCATAGTGAGCGCAGGTGCGCGCGAACGTTATCGATCTCGGTGCGGTAACGTCGCATACCGTGTTCTCCCGATATCCCAGGCGCCACTGCGCCGAATGAACGGTGAGCTGCGCAAACCATGGTCCGACAACCAGATGGCAATCTGTTGCTGGTAATAGCCATCCGGTCGGCCACGTTTCAGCCGCTGGAACAGCCCCGCCATAACGATGACTGTTCCCACGACACCGACACCGGCCATGCCGAACCCCATGGTGACCGCGCCCAACAAACCCGCCAGGAGGAGGCTAACGGGTAACCAGATGAGCGCGGCCACACCCACGATGATGCCCAGCTCGGACGACGAGCATCCCTTGAAGATCGCCGGCTCCACATTGAGCCGGTCGGCCAGAATGTCGTCTCGATCAGACATCGTAGAGCGCGCGTGAGGCATGGAAACCGTCACGAAGGTGTGAGAGAGCGAGGACAGATTCCTGCAAATTCGAGGAGAATAGCAGGGCTCTATTTGACGAGGATTTGCGGGAATATGGACCGCTCTCTCGCTTCTGCAGTAGGTTATCCATGCCTTACACGCGCTCTTATATGACGCCCGCGGCTTCGGTGAGCAGGTAGCTGGCAAAGATCAGTACGATCGCACCGACGATGCCGAGCACGCCCACTTCGGCCCATTCGGCCTTGCCCTGGCGAGCCTCGTTGAACTTGGCGAAGCCGAGATAGGCGATCCACAGGAAACCCAGCACAGCGATCGCCAGACCCAGGACCAGACCACCATCCTTGATGTAGCCCGAAATGAGCCCAATCCAGTCACCGGCTGCGGGTGCGGTACTGGGTGCCACCGGGGTCGGCAATGCAGCCAATACCGACTGGCTTGCCGTAACTGCGAGTAAACCAGCTGCGTTCACCACCTTTTTTACTGCTTTTTTCGTCATTACTTACTCTCCGAGGTAACAGGGTTGCCCCTGTTAAAAATACGGGGAACTCCCCGAACCCCTGCGACAATGGCCCACGGCCGCTACCGCAGATAAAAGCCCAACACCATGAGCACGATGCTGGCGCGCAGTGCCGACCAGACCACATCGAACAAAACGACCTGCCCGTTCTGCCATGCACGGAAGGTGCCCAGCGAGACCCAAATAACCCAGACGAACGCCAGCACCAGCACGACCGATGCGATGCCGGTCAGCAATGTGGCCGGTGTAAAACCGGAGCCCGCTTGAAATGCCGTGTTCTGTGCTGCCGTCATGACCTGACATCACCGACGGTAATCGCCACGCAGCGGCGGGAAAGTCCGGGGCTCCGAACGTGGTGCATCGATATGCTCTTGGATCCCGAGTCGAATCCGATCAAGATCCTGGCGCAGCCACTCATACTGGAAACGAACACGGGCATCCGGATTGGCTTGCGAAGCCGCTTCCGTGATCAGGGGATCGATGGCCTGTAGTTCGTGGATAATCCGAGCGAGTGCCGCCCGCTCACCGTCTGCGTCAGCAATGGCAAACTTAACCGGCAATACAGCCGCCAACAGTCCTGAGACCAGCAGTTTGGTAATTTGCATGGATGTCCTCCCCGTGTTGCGCATGACGCGCATGGTGGGGGATTCGGGGAGGACTAGATATGGAAAATCAAATCAAGGAGGGGCGGGGTTTTGGATCCTCAGAAAATGCTTCAATCAAAGCTGTTTCGTGTACCATTTTTTTAGAACGTATGTGCTTGTGACTCTTGTGTATCAGTATATTATTATCTTGTTTATTGTCACTAATTGTTGCCTTCAAAAGATAAATATCACTAAAGAACGAAGTGACTTGTATTTATTATACGATCGGCAACTAAAGTAAAAACGATTATCATTTTAAATTCAACAATCCAATTACTAAAACTACACTTTCCTCATTTGCCCAAATATATTTGCTCGTACAGCGTATAAATTGGATATTATAGTAACTTTTACTATTCTCAAATTTTAGGAACCGATTATAAATGACTATCGAAAGACCTTGGATATCGAAAATCACCGAAGTAAAGAAAAACCTACTGTCAACCTATGGAATTGACCAACAACAAATAATCGAGTCCTTCAGTTATGAAGAAATGGTCTACTTTCTAATATTTGGTAAATTGCCATCAATTATAGAGAAAGAACTACTTCGTGCAGTTATCGTTTCGCATTGTAGTCATGGAATTACAGGTCAAAGTACACTTGCTGTTCGTATGGCAGCAGACTGTGGTTCATCATTTTTAAATGCTGCAATAGGCGGTTTTTCTGTAGGATCTGGAACTTACCATCAAGGCGCATTAGAATTAACAATGAAACTATTACAAGAAGCATACAAACACGGTGATATAATAAAATATCTTGAGGAACGAATATCATCAAAAAGTGTTATTTATGGTTATGGCCACAGATTTCATCCTAGAGATCCACGTGCAATGCGCTTAATGATACTATGTGATGAAAAGTCATATAGTGGGCCCTATATTGAAACTGCTAGAGAAATCGATAATTACATGCGTGCACACCGAAGCAAATCGATGAACATTGAAGCTGCTTGTGGTGCTATTTTATTAGAGATTGGTTTCCCCGCTGAAATTGCTTCTCTAATAATTTTAGTTGGAAGAGCTCCAATGTTTGCTGCAGCATACTTTGAACGAATGAATGAAAATGAAAGACCATTTCCGAGAATTAAAGTTTATGACGTTAAACCAAGTCTAAAACATGAATAACAACACTAAACCAACAGTATATGGATTGATTCCAGCGCGCGGTGGATCACAAGGAATAAAAAACAAAAACCTCCGAAATCTCGGCGGCATACCATTAATCTATCACATCATAAATACAGCTAAGACAGTAACGTTGTTCGATAGCATCATAGTTTCGACTGAAGATGATAGGATCGCACAGTCGGTTGAAGAACAGGGTGTCAGAGTACTGAGACACGACCAATCATTGTCAACAAATAGTTCGCCTAGTTTCTTAGTTGTAAAAAACTTTTTAAAAATATTTCAGAAAGATGAAAAACCACCAGAAATAATAGTGACCATGCGCGCCACATCACCTTTTTGTGAACCACATTACATTGATAAGGCAATTAACGCATTAATAAATAATCAAAAAGCAGATTCTGCAATTTCAGTAGTTAAAGCACCTTTTGAACCCATTCACGCATTCAAAATCAATCAAGATGGTTCGTTGAACTATATTTTCTCTGACATTGAGCATCCAAAATACCCGCAACAAAGACAATCACACACACATACATATGTGCGGAATGGAGCTTTTTACGCCACGAGAACAGATGTAATTGAAAACAATAGTCTGTGGGGAACACAAATATTACCAATAGTCATGCCAAAGGAAAGATCTTTAAACATTAATGACGAACTTGACTTCATCTTTGCCGAATTTTTATTAAGCAATGGATATCTAAATGATCAATCAAAACACAAATGATGAAAACGAAGTTGTTATTCTTCTGGAACAATACAAAGTGTTACGTCAAGAACTGTTGTTTCAGAAGCGCCTTAGAGAACAAACTCTTCTTCTTGCAGGAACCACTTTCTTTTTATTGGCTGGTTTTATTTTATCACTTATCAGCAACAACTCGGCCAATCAAAACACCTCTGAAGTCGTAACAGGATCAATGCTTGCAGATATATCTGGTGCAATTCTACTTTTTCCAACATCAGTAATGTTGTTTGTTTATGTTCATCGCAGTCTAGCAATAGCAAGAATTAACTTGTATATAGAATATTACATTGAAAAGCATTTACCATACTTGCAATGGAGTAAAATTCACTGGATAAAGCAACATGGTCTTTCTACAAAGAAAGATTTTAAATCACCACAGTATTTTAGAATAATTGCAATAGGATTCTTTTTTACTCTTTTAGTTTTTTCCTGGATTATTTTTATTTCATTAAATCCTAATGTAACTGATAATTTAAATGGAATTCAATATATTATTCTGTTGTTTCAAGTGCTTATTTCTATATTTTATTGTTATATTCTTTATAACTTTGCAAATTATGAAACGCATAGAGAAAAAATGAGAACCCAAATTATGAAGATCTCTGAAGCATTGGAAAAACATAATAATTAGACACTTATAAGGTTTCCAAAAAACTCAGTATATTTTTTGCACACCATTTTGGCTTATGTAAATGAATAACATGTTCACCATCTCTTGACATGATTAGCTGATAATTTCCCCACATCTCTCTACTCATTATTTCTGTAACTATACAATCATTCCTACTTCCAATCGCTAACACCGGGCAATCCAATTGATCTTTTTCTCTCTTTAAATTCCATGATTCCATCCAATCTAAACCATCTAAAAGTACAGGAACATTTGGTTTTAAATTGATATCAGGATTTTCAATACCGCACTCCTTCCAAAATCGCCTCATCTGAATCTCTGGATTTCTTAATAGCCGCCTTCTTGCCAATAAAAAATAAGAAGCGGGAAGGTACTCTCCTAACCAATCGAATCCTGCGATTGAAATAAAACCTCTTATATTTCTTGGTTTATTTTTTAGTAACCACAACACGCCAAATGAATGTCCAATACAAACAACATCCTTTAGTGGAAAAACTTTGTCTGTTTTAATACCTCCCACAAGAAATTCTGGACCAGTAAAGATGAACTTATGTCCACAAAGATTCTTTGTTAAATTATTCCAAGAACTTGGATCAAATCCCCACCCATGCGCTAATAAAATTTTCATTGTAAACTCATAGTAAAATCCAAGGTAGAATGTGTAAGAAGATATTCTAACCAAATATACGACATAAAACTGATAAATTATTAACTTTTATGAATACTATCTCTACATAGATACAGAAGTTCAGATTTAGTATTATTGAATACTTACACTAATCCTCTGATTTTTTTCAATGGTCGATATCACATTCTAAATTACAGCCTTGACAAAATATTCACATATAATATTCAAACAATCCAACATATAGACGTCAAGATTACAAATATAGTCACAATCATAGAAATGTATTAATAAATTTTAAAGATACTTCTTAAACGTGCTCGCTGTAACCGCCACCGTCAGCGCGAACAAGGTTGCAAACGGCAAGATGACGAAGGTCGGATGCAGACTGAACGGCAAGGCGAGATAGGTCACCCAGGTCAGGACAACCAAAGGTAGTGACGCCTTCTTCGCATAGTGATAGACAAAGGAACTCTCTCGACCTCCACCCCATCGGCGCAGATCGCGTTGTACCAATCCATCGACGAGCGCGACCAGGCTAAACAGTAAAAATATCGGCATCGCCAGAGTCAAAATGGCAAGGCGCACCGAGAACACCTGGGTCACCTGCATCATGGCCAGTACGTACTCTGCCATGGGTTTATAGACCTTATGCAACGTCGCCCTGACGCCCTGCTCATACTTCCGCGGAGGCAGTGACAACCATTGGATGAAGTCCGCAAACCGCGTCACCTCGAAAAGGTAGTGGTAGGAATTATCGGCGAACCGTTTGGCGAATCGTGCCGGATCGGAGGTCACAACACTGCGACGAAAATCATTGTCGAGATAGCTGATCTCCGTGACCAGCATGGTACGGCTGTGATCGACCCCTTCATCCGGCCACCAAAGCACCATGCCTGCCCACTCCACGATTATCGAGAACAACAGCGAAAACAATAACCACAGGATGAGCTTCGCGACAGCCGATAAGGTCTTCGAAAACAGCCCTTGCTGAACTACCCGGCGACGAGGATCTGCGACGGCCTCAGCCATCGGAAGCCTCCGCTTCTACCTCGGGCTCGCTGACGTCCGGCGCGGCTCCCCACCACTGTTCCTGCACGCGGTACCAGTGATCGTTGGTGATGTAGGTGCGCTCCATCTCATTGGTTATCTCAGTGAGCATTTCAGGCATATCCGAGTCCGTTGCGGGCAACGGCATGCGAATCTTCCATAGCTGGCCACCCTCCAGAAGGGCGAAGGCCTGTCCCTTGGGTAGAGTTATCAACTCGGCCGGTGTGAGTAACGGGACTTCAGAAACACTGATCCGGTCCTCGTTACGGGAGCTGAAATCTATTCCCGAACCTGGCTCCGAGGAATCATTGACACCCGAGACACTCATCAACGTGAATACCTCAACCTTGGGTAGCTGGTCAGTGAGCATCTCGGCCGTAGCCAGCTCTTTCACCCTTAGCATAATCATTGTGTTGAAGTTACCGGCCACCTGCCCTGCTTTTGCACGATTGCCGATGCGTGCTTCGACATCCGACCAGGTCTGGGTGTAAGCCGTAACCTGAAAGCCGGCCCCACCGGCCTTGTTCAGTAGGGGAACGAACTCGTCACCGATCAGTTCGTTGAACTCATCGGCATGCATGGAGATGGTGGGCGGGGTGTCGATGGATTCTCCGTCCACGCCATGCTTGTATATGTGTCCGGCGACCGACACCAGATCAGCGAACATGGAATTGCCGACTGCGCTGGCCACGGTAGTGTCAGTCAGGGCGTCCAGCCCGACATAGACGATGCCCTTGCGGCGGATGACTTCCATCCATTCGAAGATCGGACGCGTATCGTTCTTATCCAGATAATCCGGCGAGATCAGTTCAGCGATATTGCCCGTGGTCAGTTTCTCCATCAGCGGGCCGACGGAGCTGACGATCTTGTCGAAGTAGGTCTTGTCGTACTTGAAGGCAGACACCAATCCATCAAGGACTGGATCGTAGAGGTCCTGTGCCTGCAGATGTCGCATCAGCGCGATTGCTTCTTTACTGCGACCCCGCAGGGCTGCCGGCAGGTTACGTTCCGAGATCTTGCTCGACAGCTCCTCGACCTGTTCCTTCCAGTCCTCGGCGCCGTGTGTATCCAGATGCGCCTCGGCATACTCCGTGAACAGAGGTTCAATGTCGTTGATGTAGCGTCGGACCTGCTGATAATCCGGACGGCGGTTTAGCGCCACCAGTGCGCGGGCAATGATGTTGACGAATCGCCAGGCGAACTCCTTAAAGGCTGCCGAATTTCCTTCACTGGGTAACTGGTTGGCGATGCGGGTGGCAACCTCGGTGATGCGCGAGAAGTTACCGATGGCGTTGTAGCGAGCCGAAACCTGCGGAAATCCCAGATGGAACATATAGAAGTCTTTGGTCCGTCCGGCCCGTTTGGCCTCGGCATACACACGCCGCAACAAACCCGCATCCCCCTTGGGGTCGAAAACGATCACCACGTCACCGCGGCGGATGTCCTGGGTGATGAGGATCTCGGCCAGCCTGGTCTTACCGACGCGAGTGGTCCCCAACACCAGGGTATGCCCCACCCGCTCGCCGATGTCCATCCACACGTCCTGCTCGTCCGGCTCGACAGCGTGTAGGGCTGGTTTGCCACCGACGGCCGGCAACGGGGACAGCGGATTCCACCAGGCCCGGACCCGAAACAGCCGCGCCAACAAACTCAGAATCGGGACCGATTCCCAGGCGACCTCCTTGCGGCGCGCCCATTGATACAGAGTACCCGGCTGGACGTAACGCTGGACCTCCGGCCGGATGGTATCGCGCAATCGCTGCGTGTGCTTCTGGGTCCAGCGAAAGCCCCGTCCTAAAAAGAGCTTGCGGCGGCTGAGGGGGATCTTGCGGGATCGCACCTTATAGATGGGCAGCCGGCGCATGTTGCCCTGGTAGCACAGTACCCGCCAGGCTTGTCGGCCCCGGATCAGGCCGATCAGTCCCAGTACGGCGCCGGCGCCATAGGCGATACCCGGCGGCATCATCAGCGCCCAAGGCGCCAGAATGGCTATCCCTGCCGTCGCAAAGGCCACCAAGGCCGACCACAGCTCGACCGGGGGCCGCAGCAGAGCCTCGATGGGATGCGTGCTCACTGCTCGATGCCGTGCGCCGAGATCAGCACCGGATAATGCGAAATCCTCAGTGCCTTCGCGATGTCGCTGCCCGAGGCTGGTAGGATCGAAAGGCCGTCAGCCAATCTGGCAATCGTTCGCAAATCATCCATCGTCTCTGCCTGTACAAGCATCCCGACCGCACCGATTTCCTTGAGCCGGTCGCGGTGTGTCTGTAGCCACTGTCGGGAACGGCTGTCTGACCCGATCAGGAAAAATGGCCGCGTGAACGGCCTGTCATGTGCACGAGCCTGCACTGGTCCCGGTGTCAGGCCGGGTGATTGAATCGGCAACCAGGCTTTAGGGTCAGCGGCACCGAGCTGGGGTCTTGTTGGAACCAGACTTTGCTGTGGCAAACCATCCTGAGTTTGAAAAACCTCCAGAAAAGGCGCAATGAGTTGCGTATTGCCATTGTCATGGATCACGGTCAGATCTGCCTGTGCCATGACGGGTACGAGCAAGCAACTCATGACCAAAACCTTGCGGTAATAAAGATTGAATCGACCCATCGAGTCATCCTTCCTGTACGATGCGCTGCCAGTGGGAGACAACACGGCGACGGTACCGGTCTGCACGATAGGAATCCTTCGGCGAGTGATAACAGCCGACGCTGCCCCACCAGTCCTGCCGCGTGGCGTAACAATCCTGCAGAATCCCGGCGCCCACGCGTATGTTGTGATATGGATCGAGTGCCTGCCACGGGGTCCCGAGCCGATCCTGGTGATAACGCCAGTTGACCTGCATCAGGCCGATATCGATGGAGCGCTTGCCCTCCTTCAGATACGCCGTCAATGCCTGCCAGGCCGCTTGTCGGGAATCGAAGAAGTAACCCCGCCCGGCCACGTTCAATGTCCAGGGCCAGGGCCGGAGGGTACCGGTCTGTCCCGTCTGCTTACCGCTTTCAGTGAGTGCCACAGCGAACAGAACGCTCTGGGGTATTCCATGCTCCGCCGCAATCATGCGATAGCCCGCTGGCACAGATTCATTCGCCCTACCCATGGCAGGAAGCGTCAGGACGGCAAATACGACCGGCCAGCCGAAAACTCGCATCAACGCCACCATGGGTGAGTGTGGTGAGTCAGAGGTGCAACGCGTTTCAGCGTGATTGTGTTGGCCTGTGGCTAGGCGCGCTTGCGCAGGAATGGCCATAGTCCTTTCAAGCAAGCGGAACAACGCCACAGGCCAACACAATCTCGCCCGCAGGGAGCAACCGAGAGCCATCAATCCTGCGTTGCCGCCCTTGAAAAGGGCATGCCATTCTCGGCGGACGGCGCCTTGTCTTGATTGCTCTCGGTTGCTCTGAAACACGATGCACCTCCGACTCACCACACTAAAGCTCCGAAACCGGTAGTTTTGAGACGTCCTCGCCTCGACGGCGCAAAATGGACGGCACTTCACCCTGCCCCTGGGTCAGTTTGTCGAGGGCACCGCCATCATGATTGAGGGTAATCCGCCGGCTGCGTACCCAGTCGGGATCGATCTGGTGATTGGATGCCCACTCCCTGACGGTGCGATCATCGCCCTTATCCACATGGGTAAGATAGATATCAACACCGTTGACTTCGTCGATCCGCTTTAACAGCTTATTCAGCACCAGATCGCAGGCCGGACAATCCGGGCGAGTAAAGAACAACAGGCGGTCTCCGGACTGAAAGGGATTTTTCACCTCGGTCTTACCGGGCAACCGGCTGATGTCGATCAGCGACATATTCGGATACAGGCGCTTGGTTGCTGCATCGTAGGCGCGCTGGAATGCAAGGATACGGCCGGTGTCTTCATACATGGCGTGTGCCCACACCTCGGCATATCGCTGCCGCTCCGCATCATCACGCGCATGAATACCGAGCACCTCGATGGGCGATATCGTCGCCGGGCTGATGCTCCCACGTATGCCCTGCATCAACTGTTTGTAACGGTGCCACTCCATCTCCGACAAGCCCCATAGATGGGCATTCACCAGATCCGTGGCTGATAAGACATTCGGGGATTTTTGTGAGCTATCCTGCCGGGTATGTTCGATCTGGGTATGTGAAACTTCGGCCGCCATCGCAATATTCGACGCGACAAGAACACCTAGAAAAACCATAGATCTCCATCGTCTACTCATCGGCGCATTCTCCTTCACAGGTGTCGGCCTTCGGTGCTGAGGGGTCTTTCTGGACGATATAGGGCATCGTCAGATCCCGGTACATTCCAGATTTGTCAGACAGACACCCACGCATGCCCTGTGTCGCAAGAACGGAATCTGCTGTAGTTTGAGTATGAGATGCACCATTGTTGGATGGTTCAGTGCCATCATTCTTCTCCGCTGTCGCGGATCCCAGCGCAAAACCACCGAAGAGCAATAACACGGCTAATACGATTTCCATCGGTTCTACCTCCGCAATGAAATGGAATGGTTCTGGCCAAACGGCCCTTTGAATTCGACCCTACCCTTGAGGCGGTCGATGCGAGCCACGGTCCAGCCCGACTGCTGCTCTCCGGACTTCAAAAATGCAACGCGGCCTGCCTGGGAGATGGCCACGTAGGTCATGTCATCCCAAACGTCGATGGCATCGACATGAAACGGTGGAGTTTTGGCGGGTGCAGGTTTCGGCCTGGCCGCCGGCTTTTGCTGGGCGGCCTTACGCATCTGAGTCTCCTTGATGAGGGTATTCAGCCGCGCAATGGAGTCGTCAATACGTTGACGAAGGGCATGGTTACTTTCCGTAAGATCGGCAACGGCCACTTTGATCGCGCGAACACCTTCAGCCACGGAAGCCAGGCTTTTCTTCACATCCGCACTCAGGGCCACTTGCGCTTCGAAACCGCGGTCGATCCGGCCAGACAATGATGTCAGCCTCTGATCGATCTGCTCGACTTTGTCCTCGTCTGCGCCTACCTCCAGTTCCGGCGTATTGATCACCTCCCGGGTTGGGGTATTGGAGTCCTGTATCTGGAGTTCATCCAACGGTATTTCTTGCCGCTGGATCTTGGAAAGCGACAGCGCACTGATGACGACGATCCCGACCACAACGGCAGTCAGTACGGACTTGTACGCCAGCCGGCGGGAACTTGGCTGGCCCTCTGCCTTATCCAGCTTGGCCTCCTCTTCTGACGGATTGATCTGCTCCGGTTGCTGCTCAGTCGTCATCCTGCGCTACCTCCACATTAGCCATGTTCATGGTTCCGCGGGCAACAACCTGCTTTACGGCACACTGCTCGAAGGTGATCAGTCGGTGGACAGGATCCTGGACTAGATGGAAGGCTGGACCCGCGAGTGTCTCCAGCGCGTCGCGCAATGTCATCGGCCCAAGATGGCGATGCACGGCCGGGAGCGTTAGCGCAAATAACGCGAGCGTTTCCGGCGCAGTGGATTCAGTAACCGCCAACCGATATCCACTGCGCTGAAGGAGATACCGCACCGCCTCTCCGATGGTCTGGATCCGCGCTGGCAACTGAACGGTAACGGTGGCTTTCAACAGTTCCGACTGCGCCTGGGTCGGAGCCGCGGAAACCATCGAATACCGGCCTGTCTGGATATCGCTTGCATAAAGGTTCGCACTGGTGACAGTACAAATGCCGGCGATACCTATCGCCATCACTGCACCAGGGTGCGCAAGGTTAAAGAGTGATCGTTTCATAATGGATTCGGCCTCAGTGGTTTGATACAACCTGGCCAGCATCATGAAGGTGCGCTCGGGTACTGAAAATGGATAATCCATTCTCACCGGCGCAGTGTTTTCGTGGCTGTATTCACGTCCCGCAATACACAGCCACAATCTGTGGTCTCTCGTGCCCGAGCTCGAAACTGATCGTCAGGCGGGCTCGCTGATCGATCCGTTTTTGTTCCGGCGTGAGCGTTTTGATTGCAGGACCGCCCGCCGCGGGTGAACACCATCCGGTCAGTTCCTCATAACGGTTCTGGGCATAGGCATGACGAAGACCATGCATCCTGGATAAGCCTGCCCTGGCTGTCTCGGCTTCGTACAATCGCAATTGCTGTCGGTAGTTCTTCGCGCTGGGAATCAGCGAGCCTTTACCGGCCAGCTGTCGCGCACGATCGAGAACAGCACGTTGGGCCTCAGTCCGTATCGGGATGGTTCGCGCCTTGCCGCCCTTGGTCCAGCTTTCCTTGAGGACGATATGGTCGCCGCGATCTGCGTAGTCCGGTATGAACTTGATCGCTTCTTCTCGGCGCAAGCCAAAGGCCTGCTGAAGCTCCAGGCTCATCTGAACTCGGGCATCTCGAATCTTGCCAAGTTCTTCCTCCCCTACACTGCGGGCCTTGGATTCGTTGGTCACAAACTGCCGGTTAGGAACACCATAGTGGTCGTTCGATCGTGCAACGACGTTCTGACGATTGACCTTCTGGGCCCACCAGCGAATGACTGCCAGCCGGTTCTTCATCGCCCCGGACGACAGCTCTTTTTCTTGCCAGTTTTTGACCAAAGCCTCGATGTGCTTGGGCTTGAGCGACTGTGCGCTCATATGACGGTAACCCAGATCATGGAGCTGGTCGGCGATCTGCGTCAGCAGCCGCTCCCGGTCTCGCTGGGTGGTAAAACTGCCGTCCCGGTTTCGACGGCAAATTTGCTTGAGTTGGTAGTTCAGATCTCTCAAAAGTGTTCTCGCATATCGGTAAGTGTTTCTGACCCAACCGGTGGCCATAGCCATTCGGTCCCGCGGATGCGGTACGGTCATGGGACACTACGCCCATTGCGACCTAAAGCTGCCTGGTCTAGGCAACGCCGGTTTTTCCCGGAGGAAACAGGTCCGGCGTGGACCAACAAGCCCTTCACGGGCGCTCTTCGAGTGTGGTTAATCACCTCCTTTCAGTTAGGCGGAACAGGTCCGCGGATGATGGAAAATGAACATGAACAGCACCTCTAAGGGCGGGTGTCACGGTTCGTCGAGTGAATGCAGGCCAGCGCCTGCGAGGATGAACCGATCCCGTGATCGGCTCGGCTTGGAAGATGGATCCACGGCTTTCGCCGCTGCGCGTTAAAGGATCCGGATGCGCTTGGGCGCCACTGTACCCGCAGTGGCCACGGTTAAAATCGGTCGAGGGCGGCAGTATCGCTGGTCATCACTGGCCTTTCACTGAAAAATTCTGCCGGCTTCGCGCACCATTTCCGGAGTTGCCGCCCTCGTCACTACCCCGCTACGCTTACCAGTGACGAGGGCCTCTTCGGATCAGACAAACCCTGCGCCAGGCGAACGCCTGTCACAGGGCTTGCTTTTCGCCGGTTGGTGCAATCCTTCGGCACATTGCCACCTGCCCACAGGGGTCCACAGGCGCCGCTTATGCGGCCCCACCCTTGGCTGCGCGAGTGAGAGACTCGCTTCGCCGTGGCGAGCAAGGCCTGGGGACTCTGTGGACAGCTGCAACTCTAGACAGCAGACTGGAATAATGGATTTTTGCACATGGAGATCTTCGAATACGCAACTACACGCCTGCTCATACCGTCGTATAGGATGGCCTAAGCCTGTTTTTTACCGTACGTAATATTATTTGAGTCAATACAATACCGAGCATCACATTTATCACGTACGATATCTTTTTGTTGATCTCGGTTATTTTAGATGCTATTTTTTACCGTACGGTATCTTTTAGTAGGCGCAATCCGAATGAAATCCGACATCACATACGGAAAGATCCAAACAGCCGAAGCGCTCGGCCGGCTGGTACGTGCGCATCGAAAAAGCCGGCGCCTGACCCTGGAAACGGTCTCCGGGCTCGGTAACCTCAGCACGCGCTTCCTGTCCGAATTCGAACGGGGTAAAGAGACCGCCGAGATCGGCAAGATCCTGAAGGCGCTGCGAACCCTGGGGCTGGAGGTCATCATTCAGCCACGGGGTGGCTCGCCCTCCCCATCACCGGGTTCCCGCGCCGGCAATACCCGGGAGGAGACGTCGTGATCGACCCCGATGCCCTCAACGTCTGGCATGAGCAACGCCTGGTCGGCTATCTGTGGCGTACCCCAGTCGGCGCCATCGGGTTTCGCTACGATGCTGAGTGGGTCACCACCGGCGGCTTCGCGATCTCCCACACCCTCCCATTGAGACACGATGAATTCGCAGCCGAAGCTGCCCTCGCCCATCGCTTTTTCGCCAACCTGCTCCCGGAGGGGGGCGTCAGAGAACACATCGTCCGCGACCTGAAAATCCCGAACACGGATTTTGATCTGCTGCGCGCCATCGGCGGCGAGTGTGCGGGCGCACTGTCGATCCTCTCCGTAGAGCGAACACCTTCGGGTGAGCATCATTACCGTCGCCTGACCGATAAGGACCTGGCCAACCTGGCGGCCCGGCGCGGCCAGATCTATGCGACCTGGCCGGAGGACGAGCGTCCCCGGCTGTCCCTTGCCGGTGCCCAGGATAAATGCCCCATATTGCTGAGAGACGGCATTTATTTCCTGCCCCAGGGAGAAGCGCCGTCCAGCCACATCCTGAAATTCGAGTTGGCGGACTATCGTCACCTGCCCGCCTATGAGACCTTTACGACTTTACTAGCCGGAGCGATCGGTCTGCCGGTGGCGGATATCGAGCTACACTCAATCGAGCAGATCCGTTATGCGCAGATCGCACGCTATGATCGCATTTGGGATGAACAGGGGGAGGTGCAGCGGCTGCATCAGGAGGATTTCTGCCAGGCCCTGGGGTATGGGCATGAGAAAAAATACCAGGAGAGCGGTGGACCCTCGTTTGACCAATGCTATCGCTTGGTACAGGATGCCTCCAGTGACCCGGCCGCCGACGCCCTTCATCTGCTGCGCTGGCAAATCTTCAATGTGTTGTCAGGCAACTCCGATGGCCATGCCAAGAACCTGTCCCTGCTGCACCTGCCCAGCGGCGAGATCCGCCTGGCCCCATTCTATGATCTGGTCTCTACCCGCGCGATTGAACGTATCGACTACCATCTCGCCTTTGCGGTTGGCGGAGAACGAAATCCCAGTGTGATCACGCCAGCCCATTGGAACGAGTTTGCCAGGGAGTGTGATATCAGGCCACGCTTTCTTGCCAAACTGGTGGAAGAGTCCGCGGCCCTGTTACTGGAGAACCTGGTCACGACGAAAGCGACCTTTGAAGCCCGATTTGGTGACTATCCGGCGCTGCAGCGTATCGAGCAGATCGTGACTAAACAGTGTCACGGTATCGCATGAGGGTAGTAATGGGCTGCTGCCTGCCAAGAAATAGAGTGTGCCACTTTATCCCAAGTAGCCAGGGGCAAGATGCCGGAGAATTCCGGCGTTGCTAATCTTCGTCGGGTAATAGGATGGTGATGACAGGCTCGCCCTGGTCACCCGGCCCGACGATCAGCTTCAGTGTTACGAGCTCCGCTTTCATCACCTTGCCGTCACGCGATACCCGGTAGAGCTTGAACAGCAACCGTTCACTGGATCCACGACTGGTGCGAATCGCCTGGGATGCCAGTCGGGTAAGGAAGCGACGTTACCGTCGCTCCCACCGGGTCGCCGGAAGCAGTCGCCCGCTTCCGGCTCCCACACAACGTAGCGTGCGGATTTCCCGCACTACGCTGTTCAGAAGTTGATTTACAGCACAGCGAATGACTGGAACCTCCCATAGGGAATTGCCAGTCTTGGTCGCTGTAACGGAAACCGCTCTTTGATCCGGTGGAATACCTCCCACGGCACAAAACCCTTACGGCTACGACTGCAAAGCATCTTACGCCAGTATCGTTCCACGAACCG
>QBVD01000093.1 GCA_003058525.1 gamma proteobacterium symbiont of Ctena orbiculata
CGCGGCGAAAATCCACGCACGGTCATGGCGTCTATCATCTGTTCGCGAAGTTGTGTCATCAGTTGACTCCTGTGTGGTAGACCAACAGTGGTCCTTTAGGAGTCTGGTTGATGATGACTCAGGGGTGGGGCGTGGATGGCCCCGCGTAGCGGTTTAGTTCAACCGGTGATTATATCGCCGGCACCTATTATCGCGTTATGCCGCCGGCTCTAAATATTGTGTTATGCCGCCAAATGTATTCAAAAAGTTCTCATTAATCCAATGGGGTTTCAATTGATGCCGACGACGACAGGTTCTCTGTGATACCAGATGAAAATAAGTTCTAAGCCGGGACGTTTGACCAGGGGGCGGCCGGCAATGCAAAACCGGCTTGGCTTGACGGATTGATTCCATTGTTTCCATGGCGACGGGTATCCGTTTGTTTCACCTCATAAGTCACATCATTATTAAGGTTTTCGGTGGTGAAACGCAAGAATATGGGACTTCAGGCGGTGAGGCGCTATTGATTTCAGGCTTTTACTTCGCCCTTTGGTGGCGAACGGTTTGTTTGGTGGAGTTCGTTCTGGAGAGCAGGCTGCCGGGGATAGTCAGATATTGCAAACCATCTTGAATGGGAATGGCGGTTTGTTGAGCCGGTGCCCGTCAGGAACGACGGGCACCCTGTTTTGATGACGCTTTGGATTACTTGGCCGCTTCAGCCGGTTTGTCCATCTCGGCGTTTGCTTCCATGCTTGGTGTTGCGCTGTCAGACGCTGGCGCTTCCCCGGCAGGAGCGGCCCCGGGTGCTGCGGCACTCGGGTCGGCAGCAGGGGCGGGTTTGGCGTTCTTTTCATTGAAGACCAGTTTGCTGGAATCGCGCAGGCCCTGCATGTAATCGGACAGGGCGACCTGTTTCAGCTTGTTGACGATCTTGCCCTTGACGCTGTCCAGAGACGGCGCCTCTGACACACGGGTGTCCTCCAGCAGAATGACATGCCAGCCGAACTGGGTCTCTACCGGGGCTGCGCTGTATTTGCCTTTTTCCAGGGTTTTCAGGGCGTCGCCAAAGGGTTTCACCATCTGCGCAACATCGAACCAGCCGAGGTCGCCGCCATTCTTACCGGTGGGTCCGGTTGAATGTTCGACGGCGAGTTCAGCGAAATCGGCGCCGCCATCGAGTTTTTCGATCAGCGCGGTTGCTTCATCCTGTTCTTTCACGAGGATATGCCTGGCCTTGTATTCATTACCGGACTGTCCTGCATAATCCTCCTGATAAGCCTTCTGGATATCCTCTTCGCTGGGCTCGTGGCTGCCGGCGAAATCCTGGATGGCGATCTGGGTCAGCAGCTTGGCTTTCAACAGGTCAACCGATGCCGCGACTTCCGGACGTTTTAGGATACCCTGTTTCTCCGCATCCTGTGCCACGATGACGATATTGGACAGCTCATTGAGCACGCTCATCTGCATCTCAGGGGAGTTTTGCGCATCGGGCACGTTGCGCATGCGGTCCTGAAAGTAGAGGCTGTACATGGTGCGGGTAATCGCTTCGCCATTGACGGTGAGCAGGGTTTCAACATCCATGTCGCCGGTTGTGGGTTCGTTCATTTCGGGTACGGCGGCGGGACGGTCGCTATCCGTCTTGGCTGCGGTTGAAGCCTGGTCCGTAGACTGGTTGCAGGCTGTCAGCAGTCCTGCGCTGCAAACTGCAGCTAATAAGATCTTAGTTTTCATCGTTGAACTTACCTAGTTGTGATTGATCTGTTTAATTTGGGTTTGGCACTGTCGCCGTCAGGCTGGCAGTACTTTCTTAAACGGTTTTACCTGGACCCGGGCATAGACACCCGCCTCGATATAGGGGTCCGCATCGGCCCAGGCCTTGGCGCTCTCGAGGCTGTCGAACTCGGCGACGATCAGGCTGCCGGAAAAACCGGCAGAACCGGGCTCCTCGCTATCGATCATCGGGTGGGGGCCGGCCAGCAAAAGGCGCCCCTCGTCCTGAAGCTGTTTCAGTCTCGCCAGGTGATCCCCCCGTGCCTTGAGGCGTTGCTCCAGGCTGTCATCCCGATCCTCGGCAATGATTGCGTAGTACACTTAACTCCCCTTACGTATTAATCGACTCTGGTTCATCGTCATTGATATGGCGCGCCAGGTAGAAGGCCTGCAGGACGATAAATCCCAGGGTCAGTCCCATGATGCCAAATAATTTGAAGTTGACCCAAGTCTCCTCCAGGCTGTGCGCAGTATTGCACATCTCCAGTTCATTTCCCTGAAAATGCTGGCCGCAGTTGTCGTAGTCGATCTGCTGCAGACCCGTGAGTTCCATCAATTGGTGTTCAACGACGAAAAAATCGTTGGCCACGTAGAGGTTGAGAAAGCCCAACAAGATAAAGAACAGGCTCCAGGTCAGATTGAGCCTTTTCCATACCGGATCCGGCACGGAGATGCTGCTCTCCATCATCCGTTGAACCAGCGGTTTTTTGCCAATGTATTGGCTGGCAAGAAAAGTGGCGCCGAACAGCCAGTTGATCACGGAGGGTTTCCACATGATAAAGGTGCGGTCCTGCAGCAGAATGGTCAGGCCGCCGAAAACCAGTAGGATGCCGAATGTGATCAGGTGCATCTTCTCCACATGCCGCTTGCGCAGCCAGCCGTAGGCAACCTGAACCACGGAGGATGCGATGGCGACAGCGGTGGCGACATAGATGCCGTACAGCTTGTAGGCCACGAAAAAGAGAATGACCGGAAAAAAATCAGCGAGAAATTTCATTACGAGATCAGTGTGTTACAAAAAAAAGCATAGTATCGATGGCTGGCTGAATAGTACATCATGTTTTTACTTTGTTTAGTGACCGCTTATAAAACTTGGCCAATCAGTGAAGCGTTCTGGGCTGGCCCCAGAGATTATAATATTTTTCAACAACTTCCCTGACTTGCTGCGGATAGTTGAGGGCATCCATCTGTTCCATGCCTTCACGAAAAAAATTGGGCGCCTGATCGGGCAGCAGGCGGCACAGGGTCTGATAAGCCTCCTCAATCAGCTCGGGCTGATAACTGCGGGTGGCGATTATTGCCTGATTCATTAACAAAATACTCCAGGGCTGCGCTTTTTCCAGCCGTACGCGCTCCTGTTGCATGGTTGGTTCGAGGGCCTTGATCAACTCCATCGACAGCTCATAGAGTTGCCGCAGTTGAGAAGGTTCCCGGAATTTGTTCGCCAGGCGGGCAAGGGAGTTGATCACCGGCTCCAGGGTGCGCAGCTCCCCTTTGTGGCGTACCAGCCAAAGCGCCATGGGCAGGGTCAGGTCTTCCATCTCCTCACTCTCCTGCGGCATCTTCAGGCCAGCGGCGGCGGTCGAGAAATCGACCAGCAGTTGGATGCCGTAATCGCCGAGTTCACTCAGCTCATTCAGTGAGGGGTGTGGGTTCTCGCGAGTGCTATCCACCTGCCCGGACAGAATCTCCAACAGTTCCATCAGCCGATGCATCGCCTGCTGCAGTGCCGAGGGGGAGTGGTCCGGGTCTTCGACGCCGGCCTGCTTGCCGGCCGACACCACCGCTGGAGCGATAGCGTCAAATCGTTGTCCTATGTAATTCAGGTCGAGTACTGGAAATAACATCGCATCATTGTATCAGCCTGTATTGATGGCGTCCGGGGCTGACCTCTATTTTTCGGCAAACCTATCGGTTTCACCTTACTATGGGTACAATCCGCCCCCATGTTTTGCGAATACGATCTCCATAGCCACTCCACAGCCTCAGACGGGACCCTCTCGCCTGGAGACCTGGTCAACCGTGCGGCCAATGCGGGCGTACAGGTATTGGCGCTCACCGATCACGACACCACCGCCGGTATCGAGGAGGCTTTATCGGCTGCCTCAAGCTGTGGCCTGGTGTTGATACCCGGCGTGGAGATATCGGTTACCTGGAATAAGCATACTGTCCACATCGTCGGACTGAATGTGGATCAAGATAACCGGGCCCTGCAACTGGGGCTGCGCGAGTTGAGGCGGTTTCGCGATTGGCGTGCGAAAGAGATTGCCGAGAGACTCGGGAAAGCCGGTATCGAAGGCGCCTATGAGGGTGCGCTTGCCTACTCCAACGGTACCCTGGTGAGCCGTACCCATTTTGCCCGCTATCTGGTCGAGCAGGGTCTGGCAAGCGATGAGCGCAGGGTCTTCAAGCACTACCTGGTGAAAGGAAAACCCGGCTTCGTTCCCGGTCAATGGGCTGAACTGGCTCAGGCTGTTGAGTGGATACACGACGCCGGGGGTGTGGCCGTGGTGGCGCATCCTGCACGCTACAAAATGACCCGCTCGAAATTGAGGCGATTGTTCAGTGAATTTGTCGAGCTGGGGGGTGAGGCCATCGAGGTGGTCTCCGGCAGCCATAGTCGTGACGACTACTTTACGATGGCCAAATATGCCGGCGATTTCGGCTTGCAGGCCTCGGCCGGTTCGGATTTTCATTCCCCGGACAACCCCTGGATCGAGTTTGGACAGCTGCCGTTGTTGCCCGACAATTGCCGTCCCGTATGGTCGGATTGGGTGATCGAAACGGCAACATCTGACATCCGAAGGGCCGTCTAGTTGCCAAGGCAAATACGATGGCCCTGTTCCTCCAGATACATCCGGACAATCCCCAGCCACGGCTGATCAATCAGGCGGTTGAGATCATTCGCGAGGGTGGCCTGGTGATCTACCCCACCGATTCCAGCTATGCCTTGGGATGCCATATCGGCGACAAGGGGGCGATGGAGCGTATTCGGCGCATCCGTAAGGTGGAGCAATCCCACAACTTCACCCTGGTATGCCGGGATCTGACAGAGATCTCCAACTACGCCAAGATCGACAACCGCGATTACCGCCTGTTGAAGGCGTTGACCCCCGGCCCCTATACCTTCATCCATAAGGCCACCAAGCAGGTTCCCAGGCGGCTGATGCATCCCCGGCGAAAGACCATCGGTATCCGGGTGCCCGACAATGCCATCGTCAGCGCCCTGCTGGAGGAGCTGGGAGAGCCGATCATGAGCACCACCCTGATCATGCCGGGGGAGGAGATGCCCCTGACCGATCCCTACGAGATACGGGATCTATTGGATCATCAAGTGGATCTAATCATCGATGGCGGCTATTGCGGCTTCGAACCCACAACCGTGGTGGTGATGACCGAGGAGCTGCCCGAGGTGGTGCGGGCCGGGAAGGGCGATACATCCATGTTCGATGTATAATCGATCGTTTATCTCGCGCCTTAAGCCAAATGCTCTCTCAACTTATTGAAAAACAGTGAAATCTATACATTCAGGACCTATATTCAATGCAAGGGCTTAGTCTGATTCAAAAGCTGGCGATCTTCGTCCTGCCCTTGATCTTCGCCATTACCGTGCATGAGGCGGCCCATGGCTGGATGGCCAAACGCCTGGGGGACAAGACCGCACAGATGTTGGGACGGGTTACCCTGAACCCCTTAAAGCACATCGATCCGGTGGGTACCATCCTGGTGCCATTGGGTCTCTATCTACTGACCGGATTTATGTTCGGCTGGGCCAAGCCGGTGCCGGTCAACTGGAATAATCTGCATAAGCCTAAAAGGGATATGGGCCTGGTCGCGCTGGCCGGCCCAGGTGCTAATCTCATCATGGCGCTGATCTGGTCGATCCTGGTCTACGCCGGTGCGCTGTTGCTGGAAAGCTTCGCCTGGTTGGGGGTGCCCCTGGTGCTGATGGGGGTTACGGGTGTGCTGATCAATACTATTTTGATGGCACTCAACATGCTGCCGGTGCCGCCGTTGGACGGCGGCAGGGTGGTCTATTCCCTGTTACCGCCAAAACAGGCGCACGCCTATTCCAAACTTGAAACCTACGGCCTCCTTATCGTGCTTGCATTACTCATGACAGGGCTCTTGGGTTTCATCCTCGAGCCTGTCGTTGCATTTACCATCATGATCCTGCCGGCCAGTGATATAGTTGCCAATCTTATTCCTGTGATTCTCAGTCCAGCGAGGAGTTAGTTTTGAATCAGTCGCCAAGCTCATCCCGCGTGCTTTCCGGCATGCGTCCCACCGGCCGTCTGCATCTTGGCCACTATCACGGTGTACTGAAGAACTGGGTGGAGCTGCAACATCAGCATGAGTGTTTCTTCTTTATCGCGGATTGGCATGCCCTGACCACCCATTATGATGATCCCAGTGTCATTCCGGAGAGCATCTGGGATATGGTCGTCGACTGGCTGGCGGCCGGTGTCGACAGCGAGGCAGCGACCCTGTTCATACAGTCCCTGGTGCCTGAGCATGCCGAACTGCATCTGCTGCTGTCGATGATCACCCCGCTGGGCTGGCTGGAACGGGTGCCCAGCTACAAGGACCAGCAGGAGAAACTGAAGGAGAAAGACCTTGCCACCTACGGCTTCCTGGGCTATCCGCTGCTGCAGTCGGCGGACATCCTGATCTACCGTGCCTCCCAGGTACCGGTGGGCGAGGATCAGGTAGCCCATGTGGAGCTGACCCGGGAAGTGGCCCGTCGCTTCAACCATATCTACGGACGCGAGCCCGATTTCGAGGAGAAGGCGGAACAGGCGCGCAAGAAAATGGGTAAAAAAGCGGCCAAGCAGTTCACTCAACTGCAAAGGGCCTATCAGGAGCAGGGCGATCCGCAGGCCCTCGAGGACGGTCGAGCACTGTTGCAGGCGCAACAGAACATCAACACCGAAGAGCGTGAACGCCTGCTCGGATATCTGGAGGGGAGCGGGCGTTTGATTCTGGTCGAGCCGCAACCGTTGTTGACCAAGGCCTCGAAGATGCCGGGACTGGATGGACAGAAGATGTCCAAGTCCTATGAGAACACCATCTCCCTGCGGGAAAAACCGGAACATGTCGAACAGATGCTCAAACGCATGCCGACCGATACCAACCGGGTCAGACGCACCGATCCGGGCGATCCGCAGAAGTGCCCGGTCTGGCAGTTTCATCTGGTCTACTCCGACGAAGGCACAAAACAGTGGGTCGAGGAGGGGTGCCGTTCCGCCGCGATCGGTTGTCTCGACTGCAAGGGCCCGGTGATCGAGTCGGTGCTGAACGAACTGAAACCGATGCAGCAGCGGGCCGCTGAGTTCGAGGCCCAGCCCGATCGGGTGCGACGCATTATCACGGAGGGATCCGAAAGAGCCCGTGTGGTGGCTCAGGAGACTATGCGGGAAGTGCGCGAAGCGATGTCTTTGAGGGGATTCGAATCATGAACAACGCGGATTTAGTATGATGTTGCGAGACGATTGTTACGCCTATCTTGTATCCACCCGCCTTAGGGACTGACATGGAAGAAACTGAACACCATCCGCACTACCATCCCGAGCAGGAGGAGATGCCCTTCGCCATGGTCATGGGGGAGCCGTTGGCGACGCCCCCCACCGATCTCTATATCCCCCCCGATGCGCTCGAGGTCTTTCTCGATGCCTTTGAGGGCCCGTTGGATCTGCTGCTCTATCTCATCAGGCGTCAGAATCTCGATATCCTCGATATCCCCATATCGGATATCACCGACCAGTATGTGCAATATATCGAGATGATGAAGGACCTGCGGCTCGAGTTGGCGGCGGAATACCTGGTGATGGCGGCGATGTTGGCGGAGATCAAGTCCCGCATGCTGCTGCCCAGGCCGACGAGCGAGGAAGAGGAGGGGGAAGACCCGCGGGCGGAGCTGATCAGACGACTGCAGGAGTACGAACGCTATAAACAGGCCGCGGAAGATCTGGATGGTCTGGAACATATGACCCGGGACACCTTCCAGGGGCATGCGGAGCTGGTGGAACGGCATGTGGAGAAACGAGAGCCCGATGTTGACCTGCGGGAGATCCTGCTGGCTTTACAGGATGTGATGTCCCGTGCGGATATGTTCAGCAGCCATCGCGTAGAGAAAGAGCCGCTCTCGGTCAGAGAACGGATGTCCCATGTGTTACAGCTGGTGAACGGCAAGGATTTTCTGCCGTTTACAGAACTGTTCGATATGAACGAGGGCCGCCTTGGTGTGGTGGTGACCTTTCTTGCGATCCTGGAACTGATGAAGGTCTCGTTGCTCGAGCTGGTTCAGACAGATGACTTTGCCCCCATTCACGTGAAAGCGAAGACAGCCTGATATGACAGATGAAGAGAAATTAAAACAGATCGTCGAAGCGGCCCTGTTGGCTGCGGGACGTCCGCTCAACCTGGATCAGCTGCAGTCTCTGTTTCCCGAGCAGGAGGCGCCCGACAAGAAACAGCTGCGGGAGGTATTGGCGGGGCTGAGCGATGATTATCAGGGCAGGGGCATTGAAATCACCGAGGTCGGTAGCGGCTTTCGCATCCAGGTGCGGGCTGAGTTCTCCCCCTGGGTATCGAAACTGTGGGTGGAAAGGCCGCCCAAATACTCCCGTGCGCTGCTGGAGACTCTGGCCTTGATCGCCTATCGGCAACCGATAACCCGTGGTGAGATCGAGGATGTCCGTGGCGTCTCGGTCAGCACCAACATTATCAAGACCCTCACCGAGCGGGAGTGGGTCAGAGTCGTCGGCCATCGGGATGTTCCCGGTAAACCGGCCCTATACGCCACCACCAGGGAGTTTCTCGACTACTTCAATCTAAAGAGTCTGAACGAGCTGCCGACCCTGGCTGAGATCCGCGATCTCGATTCCATCAATCGGGAACTTGAACTGGTCGATCCCGAAAAGCAGCAACAGCAGGGGGAGATCCAGACAGATCAGGAGGCGGATGAGTCGACCCCGCTTGACCCGGATCAACAGCCCGAGGCGATTGAATCCCACGAGGGTGAAGATACCGTTCCCATCATGGATGAGGATCAGCACTTATCCAAACTCGACACCCATGAATCAGAGTAGAGACAGAGCCGGCGAACGTCTGCAAAAGGTCCTTGCCAATGCAGGTATGGGATCGCGCCGTCAGATAGAGGGGTGGATCGTCGAAGGACGGGTCGAGGTCAATGGCGTGGCTGCCGAGTTGGGGCAGCGGGTCAATCCGAGCGATGTCATATACGTGGATGGAAAGCGGATTGCAAAGCGACTGCTCGAAGCGCCGGTACGGGAGGTCATTGTCTACAACAAGCCGGAGGGCGAGTTGGTGACACGCAAGGATCCCGAGGGCCGTCACACCGTCTTCGAGCGCATGCCGAAGCTCAAGCATGGGCGCTGGATTCCCGTGGGACGCCTGGATATCAACTCCTCCGGCCTGCTTCTGCTGACGACAGATGGGGAGCTGGCCAATCAACTGATGCACCCGAGCCGGCAGGTCGAACGGGAGTACGCGGTCAGGGTGATGGGCGAGGTCACCGAAGAGCAGTTGAAGGCCCTCACTCACGGGGTCGAGCTGGAGGATGGACCGGCCCGCTTCGAGGAGATCGTCGAATCGGGCGGCGAGGGTATCAATCGCTGGTTTCACGTCGTGATCATGGAGGGTCGTCAACGGGAGGTCAGGCGGATGTGGGAAGCGGTAGGCGCCCGGGTCAGCCGACTCAAGCGCGTGCGCTATGGCAGCGTGATCCTGGAGAGTGCGCTGAAGGTGGGACGCTGGCGTTATCTCAATGAGCAAGAGGTCAATGATCTGCTCACTACCATGGGGCATAGTGTCGCCAAACAGAGAAAATCGCATCAAGCCAAATCCCCGCGGGGTGATCAAAAAGGCCGTAAAAGCGCCAAGTCGTCGAAACCGCATCAGGCAAGGGGTCAGAAAAAAGCGGGAGCCGGACGCAACAAAGAGACTCGCAAGCCATCCGGCGGCAAGACTGACACGATATGGAAAGGCAAACAGGGCGGCAGACGATCGCGGTAAAGTTCTCGACGGCCGATCTGATGACGATCTATCAGCAGCTGTCGGATCGTTACGAAGCACAGCGCTGGTGGCCGGGTGAAACCCCTTTCGAAGTCATGGTGGGGGCGGTTCTGACCCAAAATACCGCCTGGTCGAATGTTGAAAAGGCGATCGATAATCTCAAACGATTGGATGCACTCAACCTTGAGTCGCTGCTCACCATGCCGCCGGACAGTTTGGCAGCGCAGATTCGTCCAGCCGGTTACTTCAATGTCAAGACTAAACGGTTGCTGAACCTATGCCGCTTTCTGCAGCGGAATCCTGGCCTGGAACAGTTGGATACCGATGAGTTGCGAGCACGGTTATTGTCGATTCATGGCATCGGGCCGGAGACGGCGGATGACATTCTGCTCTACGCCTTTGATCGGCCGGTATTCGTGATCGATGCCTATACCCGGCGTCTATTCGGTCGCTTGGGATTGATAGCGCATGATTGTGGCTACGAGTCTTTGCGGGCGGGTTTCGAAGCGGCTTTGCGGAGCGATTCAACGCTCTTCAGTGAATACCATGCATTGATCGTTGTTCACGCGAAGGCACACTGCAGAACAAAACCCGTGTGTGTCAGTTGTCCTTTGTCTGAACTATGTCGCTATAGGGTGGATCAACTGGCCAACGGTACCCCAGCCGTATAGACCTGATTGCGTCCGTTCTGCTTGGCCTGGTAGAGCGCACTGTCCGCCCGTTCAAAAAGGCTCTCCGGGGTGTCCTGGTCGAGCATGGCGCTGACGCCCACACTGAGGGTGATGCGGACATCTTTCAAAGATTTGATGCGCAGGTTTTCCACGTTGCGGCGGATGCGCTTTGCCAAAAGCTGGGCGCCCGCAATGTTTGTATCGTTCAACACCACAACGAACTCCTCGCCACCGTAGCGGTAGAGGGCATCACTGCTGCGAATGGTATGCTCCACTGTGGTGGCGATCTCCTTCAAAACCATATCGCCCACGGCGTGACCGTAGTGGTCATTTATCTTTTTGAAAAAGTCGATATCCAGCACCAGCAGTGATAGATCGCTCAGTTTGCGGCGATTGAATTCGATGTCGCGACTGAAATTTTCATCGAAGGCGCTGCGGTTTTTTACCCCGGTCAGGGAGTCGAGAAAGGCGCTCTGAATGGCTGCTCTGTAGAGCAGCGCATTACGCAGTGGGTAGAGCAGGGCGGCAAGCAGATTCTCGATCTGCTGCACTTCAAGCTTTTTATATCGTCTGTTTCGGCTGATGGTGATATGGCCAAGTGCGGTATCCAACACGTTCAGATCATACTCGAGTCTGTTTCTGCCCGCTTTTTCACCTAAAAGAATATCGACATCGCCATCTTTGCTGCGATAATTGAATGTGTCGTATTGAAATTGCGTCTGCAGGGCATTCGCGAACAGCTCGATCACGGCATCCACCTCAAGGGTGGTCTGCAGCTTACCGCTCAGTTCCAAAACCAAACCGAGGGTATTCTCCCTCACGGTTGATTGCCGAGACATCTGCAAGGGAGTGGGTGCAGATGGTTTCTGAGGTGTGCTGTGGATACCGCTCATGTTAAAAGCTCACTCAAAGCTAATTCCTGCAATTGGTTATGCTAAAGGCGTGCCAAATTTAAAAAATATAATATAATCAATAACAAAGAGACAATAATTACGAGTGGTGCCAAAAAAACGACACCGAATCAAGGGATGATGGAACAGGGCAGAAGCTATAATTCGACAATATTTTGTCATCTATCTAAAGCAGGGAGAGTTATGCCGTCCTGTCGATTACCCAGACTGAAATGAGGTGATCGGCACTCTTGGCGCTAAAAAACCTCTATCTCTACATAGCGGGTAAATAAGAGAGAAAAAGAGATGCTGAAACTCACCACACTATCGATTCTGCTGCTGTTTGCCGCACCTCAATTGCAAGCTGCGGGGGATCAGGAGGGATTGGGTCAAGGATTGGTGAACCCGGGATTTCATGACAAGCCGGCCTGGTTTAAAAACTCCTTTCTCGATCTTCAGGAGGATCTGCAGGAGGCAACGGAAGAAGATAAAAGAGTGATTCTCTATTTTCATCAGGACGGTTGTCCCTATTGCGCCAAACTGCTGAACGAAAATTTCTCCATCAAGGCGATCGTCGATAAGACTCAAGAGGCGTTTCAACTGGTTGCGATCAATATCTGGGGCGACAGGGAGGTAACCGGATTGTCGGGCGAGGCTACTACCGAAAAGGCGTTCGCAGCGTCGATGAAGGTCATGTATACACCCACCATGCTGTTTCTGGATGAGCAGGGGAGAAGGGTATTGCGTATCAATGGCTATTACGCGCCTCACCGCTTCATGACGGCATTGGACTATGTCGCCGGCAGAGAGGAGCGCAATCTCTCCTTCAGGAATTACCTGGCCCGCATCCAGCCGGTCGCCTCAACAGGTAAATTGCACAGAGAGACTGACTATCTGCAGCCGCCAATGGATCTGCGCCGCCCCACCGGAGCCGACAGGCCGCTATTGGTATTGATGGAGATGAAACAGTGTCCGCCTTGTGATGAACTGCACCAGGAGATCCTGCCGCAGTCCGCACTGCAGGAGAGCCTGCAAGGATTCGATGTGGCGTTGGTGGATATCTGGTCCGGAGAGGAACTGATCACTCCGGACGGCAAGCGGATGAAAGCGACGAAATGGGCTGAACGCCTGGGGATCCAGTACGCCCCCAGCATGCTGTTCTTCGACGGGTCGGGTAGGGAGGTCTTTCGCTCGGAGGCCTATCTGCGATCCTTCCACACCCATGCCGTTATAGATTACGTAGGCTCAGGCAGCTACAGGGATCAGCCCAATTTCCAGCGCTTCGTTCAGGCCAGGGCGGACGAGATGCGCGCCCGGGGCGAAGTGGTCGACCTGATGAAATAGCCTCTGCAGTTACTGATCCGTAGCAGGGCGCGATTTGGGGTTCACTCGGGGGGGATTCTAGGGTAGTATTGCGCGTTCCAAATTTCGGGTCGTTAGCTCAGTCGGTAGAGCATCTGACTTTTAATCAGGTGGTCATAGGTTCGATTCCTATACGACCCACCATATAAATCAAGGGGTTACGTGTTAGTAGCCCCCGACTTATTAGGCGACCTCGGTCGACGTCACGGTCGACACGCCCTCGAGGCCATACCCGAACCCCTCCATTTTTTGCGTAAGCGCGTGAACTCGTAGCGCCCCTTCTTCGATCGTCTTCCAGGAACAAAACACCGTTCCACGCCCCCCGATCAGCGATCCGGACCCGTCACTCAGAATGTGGATTGAAAAGAGAATAAACAGAATAAACAGGACAGCCATTCAAAAAGCCTTCATTCTTGCGAGTAAATAAAACAAGATAGTCATACCCTCTCGTCATAAATAATGGCGCTGTATGGACTTGCTAAGTGAAAAATTGACAGATTTTAAGATTGAATGGAGGTTAGTTATGGGTGATTTCTCACTAATAGACACACCGTCGCCTCAGCCTGTACTGATCGCTTTTCTATCTGGTTTTGAAAGAATACGCTAGGAGAGCAACTGTTCCACTGCGCCCAGATTCGGCGTTCGTCGAAACTCCAGTTTACGACAAGCTGCCTTGAGCGCATGACTTGCTCCCACCAGCCCTTTAAAGCGGCTTTCGAAATGCTGCGTCATGAAGAGCCAGTGCTTGGGATCGATCTGCAATCTTTCAAGCATGGGTGGTTGATTACTCGGTATGTGGCCACGTTTGTTTTCCAAGATGGCGCGACCTGTCCAATCGACAAGCGCAAGATAATCGTTGAGCCTGAACGGCAGCCCCTTTGGCATATCCTGGCGAGGGTAGCCAACAAACGGCTGTAAACCATGGGGCGTTTCAGCGTCATCTGTGCGATCTTGATCCCGTGTCAGTTGCTGGGTTCGCTCAGCGATGGAGGTGTACTCGGATTGCTCCGGTGTCTCCGCCAACCCAGCCCTGACCGGATTGAGATCGACATAGGCCATACAGGCCATCAGGGCCTTCTCATCCAATAACGCCTGGGATTTGTACCGGCCCTCCCAGTAGCGTCCGGTGCAGCCATCTTCCTTATTGGCCTGACGGGCAATCGGTTCGTTGATACAGCGCATAAACCAGCTGATGTCGTGAAGCCGTATGCGCCATTTTGTCAGTAATTCCGAAACCGTATCGCGTTCTGCTTGTGTGAAGACTTCTTTGGCAAGATAGCGTTGTATGATCACCGGGAGCGAAAAGAGGTGGTCCCAGCGCTCGATGACCTCCTGCTCACTCCACTCGGCGGCACATTCGGCATCGACATGGACGATAATGTGATAGTGATTTGACATCACAGAGTAAGCGCAGGTGTCGATAGCGAAGCTATCCGAAAGTTGCTTGATACGATCGACAATCCACTGGCGTCGATGTTCATAGCTCTTACCGGTAAGGGTGTCCACACCGCAGAGAAAGGCACGGCGGACGCAGCGAGAGACGCAGTGGTAGTAGGGTGTTTCTTGCAGTAGAACCAGGGCTTTCCTTGGCTTGGGCATCGTGTCACTCCTTGATAGCTGATGATGGTTAGAGGTTGCCAGATTTACCCGATATTGGCAAATTAACGATGGGTGTCCGGTTTATACGGGTGTCCGGTTTATACGGTTTATACCGATGCTACAGCAACTGAAATGCTCCGGAATGGGGCAGATATCCGGCAAGTCCAGGAGATGCTGGGGCACAGTGATATCTCATCAACCCAGATCTATGCCCATGTGACCATTAAGGACTTGAACCGGGTGTACTATGAGACGCATCCTGCAGCGAGGGTAAATAATTAGCTGCTAATGGTTATGTGCTTATAACCTATTGATATTATGCGAAATATTAGGTTTTAAGGGATTTCCTTTTCAATAATATTTTAGTGAACTAGTAAAAATACGCCAGTGGCGTATAATTGAGTTAAAATGATTATCATTGAAACAAGTGTATTTACTAAATTAATCAATGAGTTGTTTGATGACGATGAATATAGGGAATTGCAAGAGGCTTTGGTAAATCGGCCAGATTTAGGTGATCTGATAAGAGGTTCCGGAGGAATTCGCAAAGTTCGTTGGAACTTGAAAGGGACAGGTAAAAGTGGTGGCGTTCGAGTTATCTATTATTGGGTTGTCGATGATCACCATATTCGGATGCTATATGTCTACCCTAAGGGTAAACAGGCGAACTTAACGAAAGAGCAGGTTGCCCAACTGAAAGCCATTATCGAGAGGTGGTAACGATGAAGAAAGAGATGTTTGATGAGCTTTTAGAAAGCGTTCAGGAAATGGACGAAATTGTAAAAGGCAAGAAAAAAGCTTCTCGTAGTTTTGATTTTCCTGATCCTGAGGTTAAAGCTATTCGTCACCGTTTGGGTGTATCCCAGGAAAAGTTCGCCATTATCCTGGGTGTAAGTAAGCGGACAGTGGAGAACTGGGAACAGGGTCGCAGGCATCCTACAGGGGCTGCCCGTTCTTTGCTAAGGATAGTTGAAGCTGATCCGGAGCATGCAATGAAGGCTTTAAGCGCGTAAAATATAGAAGTTTTTATTTTTTAGGCATGGAAGATAGAGATAAAAAAGAATGGCAGGCAAGAAAAATAATAAAGCTAGGCAATATAAACCGTCTACTATCCGACGGCTGGATACATTATCGGGAAATGAATGTTCTTCCCCGGACTGTGATAAGCCATTAGTGGCCAGAGACGATAAAAGTATCATTAGCAAGATTTGTCACATTGAGGCCGCAAGTTCTGATGGGCCACGGTATAACCCAAACATGACAGATGATGAAAGGAGGGGCTTCAATAACCTAATCTTATTGTGTGATGAATGCCATACGATTATTGATAATAAAGAAAATGAAAATGAATACCCTGTCTCTGTACTAAAAGATTGGAAAGAAGCGCATCAAAGTAAAATCATCCAAAAGTTACAAACCAAGCAGTCACTATTAAAAATGGCAATTGACGCTATTGCTGAATACGATTTAGATGATAGTTTTATGAATGTCGATGAAGGTAGCAATCCATTTAACATCGACCATAAAATTCAATACAACATGGTTGTCAGAAATAGACCTTTGATAAATGAATCGCCCCGGAAAAACCGGAGGGTGTTTAGTTTGAGTCATGCCGCCATGGCAGACCCTTCAATATTGTCATAGTACTGCTTTTCATATTCCATTGGTGGAATATTTCCAATCGGTTCGAGTAGTCGCCTGTTGTTAAACCATTCAACCCATTCCAGCGTGGCATATTCAACATCATCAATGGTCTTCCAGGGGCCACGCTTTGGATTGCGAATGATTTCTGTTTTGTACAGGCCATTGATCGTTT
>QBVD01000038.1 GCA_003058525.1 gamma proteobacterium symbiont of Ctena orbiculata
AATCGACTCTGCTGGAGCTGTTTTTTTACCCAGCAAGGCAGAATGAGCGAGGTTTAGCCGTGCTAAATGAGCGAATGATAACGCCGCTGGGTGGAAAAACAGCCCCAGCCCTTCGGGTTGTGCCTGAAAATGCGCCACTCGGCGTTGCTCGTCACTCATTTGGAATCACCAAACCTCACTCCTCGCGCCTTGTTTGGCGCATTTTCAGACACAACAGAGCCGATTGGATTAGTGTTAACAGGCCCTAAGGAAAATTTAGAGGTTCCGTCACAGGGATAAAACAATTGTACATCATGTAGGGTCGAGTTTGGAAAAACGGTCGGCAAGTACCTTTTCCGCATCCGGGCTACTCGAAAGGTCAATGGCCTGCATCGCGGCAAGATAGTCGTTAACGTCGCCGGGAGATGTGTCGTCAATTATGATTGGGATGATACGATTGTCCAGGTGTCCGGAAGCGACGCCGAGATCAATTTCGCGCCGGACCCATTTCGACTGAGCGGAATTCCTGGAGACAACAACCGCCATCCAGTTTGATTCGGAAATCGCCTTACGAATTTCGGCAGTCCAAAGTGCTCCCTTGGGAATATCGGCAGTAGAATACCAGGTACGGATTCCCCTTTTCTTCAGTGGTTCGAGAAGCTTTTTCTCAATAAAATGACTATCTTCATGGCTGTGGCTGAGAAATACAGAAACACTCTTGTCCGAATCCAGTTCGCGGATGTTATAGCACTTGTACTTAACGCCGACATCCTGGCCGGGTTTTTGTAGCAGGAAATCTACTGCATCATCGGCCGCTACAATGATCTGTTTCGCATTGCGGTAGGTGACTTGGTCACATAAGATTCGTTTCCCATTGCGGGCATTGCTTTCAAATGCGGCACTAAGATTCACTGCAGTGCCGATTGCTGTATAGTCCCGCATGTCTCCACTGCCAATCCCCCCCAATATCACCTGATCGGTAACTATGCCCACTCCCAGATCAAGAAAATCGAGCTGCTGATTGCTTTCTTCATTCCAACGCGCTTTCATCAGCTCAAATTCCCGCACCATGTAAAATGAACACTTTACGGCCCTCTCGCTGCAATCTTTCCCCTGAAACAGTGCCATTACTCCATCACCCAGAACCTTATTTACTATCCCATCGTGATCGAGTACGGCATGACTGAGAATCGTAATAAACTCACTCAGTCGCTCTTGTACAATTCCAGGATCGAGTAATGACTGGCAAAGTTGGGTAAAACCTCGCATGTCGGCAAACAGCACCGATAAGGTTTCTGAATGAGCCTCTTGCTCGAGTTCATTCATTCGCGCGATCAACTTGTCGGTTTGGCGTGATGCCCCGTATAGACCGCTATGGGCAAGAAGACTTTCGACCAACCGTGCATTACGGATAGCGACACTGGCTTGATCGGCAAAATATTCCAGAATAATACGATCCCGCTCGCTATAGTCGCCATCGATTTTATTTAAGACCTGCATCACTCCCAGACGATTGTCACCGACCACCAACGGCACGCATACCATACTTTTGGTGACTTTATTCGTTTCGTCGTCCACCCCGCCGAAATGATCCTTGACAATGTTCTCAACCATCGAAATACCGGACTTGTACACTTCACCTGCTTTGCTTCCGTCGATCGGTACCTGCTGGTCCGAGTGGAGCCCAAATGAACTCAGAACCCACTCCGCCTCTTCGCCGGTTGCCGCGGCAAAATAGAGTGTCGGCTGGCGTTCATTTCGCAGGATAATGCTTGTTTCGGGTGAATTTGTTAGTTTTCCAGCTGTGTCCAGAATGGTGTTGAGCAATATTTCAAGTGAAAGCTCTTTTGTCAGTGTCCGTGAAGATTGAGCCAAGGCTTGAAAGTCATCTCTCGTCAGGAGTTCGAGGTTTTCTGTCATCCCGTATATCTTCCGATCAGTTATTTAGATGCATTAGAGGAAGTATATACTGTCTTTCCTGTAACAGCAGTCCATTCTTGTGTTTGTCGGTATTGAAAATATACGCTGCTGATCCGGTTAGTTGCCGTTGAGCATGTAAGCATGATTTTACAATAGAGAATCTTCACAAATACCGACGACCGAAAACATAACCACTAAAAAAGATATAAATATAGTCCCGTTTGCCTCTTACATTGTAAGTGTAGAGTGACTCAGGTATGGGCAGTATTCCTTTGCGTAAGTGTTTTCTGTAAAGCGTGTGATGATGTTACTTTGGCGCGAATTTCGCTTGTTCAAGTAAGACCTTATATGTGTAGCCTGAACCGATATCAACATTATATCGAATCACGCCATGGGCAATGACAAGCTCACCCGGCGAAACCAGTTCTGTCGATGTCGCAATCAGCTTGTCATTGGGTGGTGTGCCGGTTCCGTCCTGCAGGGTAATCCAGTTCTTGCCCATAATGTTTGGACTTACCTTTATAACTCTTGCCCGCAGGCTGACCGATTGCTCATTCAGCTGAGTCGCG
Organism: gamma proteobacterium symbiont of Ctena orbiculata; assembly: GCA_003058525.1. Lineage (GTDB taxonomy): Bacteria > Pseudomonadota > Gammaproteobacteria > Chromatiales > Chromatiaceae > Thiodiazotropha. The sequence continues at coordinate 2,469 of QBVD01000038.1, forward strand.
TCTGCCATTATATCGGCGATCGTCTTTCCGTCAGCCAGTTGAGGAATCTCTCCAGGTACTGGTGCGGGTACCTCTACTGTGGTCAATATTTGAGTTTGTCTGTTTTCATTTCCGTGGCCTTCTCCTTTCAGCACCTGATGTTGGCTGCTTTTGACACTTTCACCCACCCGCTTAGCTGCTTGTACAAAGATGACAGAATCGAATTTCCTGTCCAGCGCCTTACTGTAAAAATCCCTCATCTCAATGCCGCCTCTATATTCAACTTTATCACCCACAGCCACCGACATATGGCTGGTTGCGATCCAAGTTCCCTGCTCACTGAGCTGCATATAGGTGTAATTACCGACATCAAAAACCTCCGCTACTGTACCCGATACGGATCCTTCTTCATCTGCGACAGCGGTTGAAACAGTGAAAATAATAGTGAACCCTATTGTTATTAGCTTAAAAATATTCATGGTTTTCTCTTTAGGTTATTGAATACCGATTCCTGGATTCGGTCCATGTACCATGGCGGACTATTTTAAAAATGAATAATGTATTAAAACATTACAATCAGAAAATTGGTCATTACACGTTACAGTGTCTTTTCATACTATTGAACCACCCCGTGTTTGTCGGAGATGAAATGGACACCGCCCTCCTTACCGGCATTGATGTGCCATAGTTGGTAAGTAATTGATAATCAACTAACAGGAGAGCGGTGTTATGAAGCAGGTTAGCGTAATTGGACTGGACTTGGCGAAGAATGTTTTTCAGGTTCATGGTGTTGATGAACAATGCAAGGTTGTTTT
>QBVD01000095.1 GCA_003058525.1 gamma proteobacterium symbiont of Ctena orbiculata
CCGGACAGTCCACGTGCGCATAGTGGCGCGTCTCCGACTCGTACTCCACGTGCGAGGTCGCAATCGTGATGCCGCGCTCTTTCTCCTCCGGCGCGTTGTCAATCTGGTCAAAGGCACGTTGCTCGCCGCCAAACTTGGCCGCTTGTACCGTGGTGATGGCCGCCGTCAGCGTGGTCTTGCCGTGGTCTACGTGACCAATCGTGCCCACATTGACATGCGGCTTTGTGCGTTCGAATTTTTCCTTGGACACAGTGCTACCCCTATACCCGTTACTGTTTCTTGATGATGGCGTCGGCGATGTTAGCCGGCACCTCTGAATATTTGGCGAACTCCATGCTGTAGTTCGCACGACCCTGTGTGGCCGAGCGCAGATCGGTGGCATAGCCGAACATCTCGGACAGTGGCACTTCGGCCTTGATCTGCCTGCCAGCAGGTGTGTCATCCATACCCTGTACGATTCCGCGACGACTGTTGAGATCGCCCATCACGTCGCCCATATACTCTTCCGGTGTGATGACTTCCACCTTCATCATCGGTTCGAGCAGGACAGGCTTCGCCTTGGAGGCACCCTCCTTGAAACACATGGAGCCGGCGATCTTGAAGGCCATTTCGCTGGAGTCGACATCGTGGTAGGAACCATCATATAGAGTGACTTTCACGTCCACTACAGGATAACCGGCCTTGATGCCGTTGCCCATGGCCTCCTGTACACCCTTGTCGACCGCAGGGATATATTCGCGGGGAACCGCGCCACCCACGATCTCATTCGCGAATTCATAGCCGGTACCCGCCTCCTGGGGCTCGATACGCAGGTAGACATGACCGAACTGGCCACGACCACCGGACTGGCGTACGAATTTACCTTCCTGCTCGATGGAGCTGCGAATGGTTTCGCGGTAGGCCACCTGGGGTGCGCCCACATTGGCTTCCACCTTGAATTCACGCCTCATGCGATCAACGATGATATCGAGATGCAGCTCGCCCATACCGGAGATGATGGTCTGACCCGATTCCTCGTCGGAGCTGACCCGGAAGGATGGATCCTCCTGTGCCAGCTTGGAGAGTGCGATACCCATCTTCTCCTGGTCACTCTTGGTCCTGGGCTCCACCGCAACCGAGATGACCGGCTCAGGGAACTCCATGCGCTCCAGGGTGATCGGCTTGTCAATGGCACACAGGGTATCACCGGTCGTGACGTCCTTCAGACCGACCGCCGCGGCAATATCACCTGCCAGCACCTCTTTGATCTCCTCCCGGGAGTTGGAGTGCATCTGCAGGATACGGCCAATACGCTCTTTTTTGCCCTTTACCGGATTGAACACAGAGTCACCCGACTTGAGCACACCTGAATAGACCCTGAAGAAAGTCAAAGTACCGACGAATGGATCTGTCGCGACCTTGAACGCCAGAGCGGCGAACGGCGCATTGTCATCAGAGGGCCGAGACTCTTCAGTCCCCTCAGCATCATCCAGCAGACCGGTTATCGCCGGCACGTCCACAGGAGACGGCATGACCTCAATAATTTTATCAAGTACGGCCTGAACGCCTTTGTTCTTAAAGGCCGAGCCGCAAGTGACCGGTACAATCTCGAGCCGCAGGGTACGCTCACGCAGACCGGCTAGAATCTCTTCTTCTGAAAGATCACCTTCTTCCAGATATTTTTCCATCAATTCGTCGGTTCCCTCTGCAGCCGCCTCAACCATGTGCTCACGCCACTCATCACATGTATCCTGCAGATCGGCGGGGATATCAGTGTACTCAAACTGAGCACCCATATTCTCCTCGCTCCAGACGATTGATTTCATCTTAATGAGGTCGATAACGCCCTTGAAGCCCTCTTCAGCCCCAACAGGCACTTGAATCGGGACCGCATTTGCGCCCAAACGGTCTTTCAGATGACCGACAACACGAAAGAAATCCGCACCCATACGGTCCATCTTGTTGACGAATGCCATACGGGGAACATTGTACTTATTGGCCTGACGCCAAACAGTTTCAGACTGAGGTTCGACGCCGCCTACGGCGCAAAGCACAAATACCGCGCCGTCAAGCACACGCAGAGAACGTTCCACTTCGATAGTGAAGTCGACATGCCCGGGAGTATCGATGATATTGAAACGGTGCTCGGGGAATTGTTGAGCCATACCGCTCCAGAAACAGGTTGTGGCCGCGGAAGTGATGGTGATACCACGCTCCTGCTCCTGTTCCATCCAATCCATGGTGGCCGCACCATCGTGCACCTCACCAATCTTGTGAGACACACCAGTATAGTAGAGCACACGCTCTGTCGTTGTCGTCTTACCAGCATCGATGTGCGCCATGATACCGATATTGCGATAGCGCTCGATAGGAGTTTTCCGTGCCACGTTACAAACCTGTTTTTTAAAGAGCTAAGTTAGAGTTAATTTAGTTTCGCTTACCAGCGATAGTGTGAAAATGCCTTGTTCGCCTCGGCCATTCGATGGGTGTCATCTTTCTTTTTGACCGCCGCACCCTTATTCTCCGAAGCATCCAGCAGCTCACCCGCCAGGCGATAAGCCATCGATTTCTCGCTGCGCTTACGTGATGCCTCGATCAACCAGCGCATCGCCAGCGAGTTGCGACGATTGGGACGAACCTCGACCGGAACCTGATAGGTTGCGCCACCGACACGGCGTGACTTGACTTCCACCAGCGGACGCACGTTCTCAAGCGCCGTCTCCAGCAGATCAAGCGGCTCACCACCGCGCTTGTCAACCACTGTGTCCAATGCGCCGTAGAGGATCTTTTCCGCTACCGATTTCTTGCCATCCTGCATCACCATATTGATGAATTTGGCCAATAGTTCGCTTCCATACTTGGGATCGGGCAGTGTTTCACGCCGCGCTGCAACTCGTCTTCTTGGCATTGCTCTATCTCAAACTCGTTGAATTCTGTCTGACCAGCAGACCGTTAACTTTTCGGACGCTTCGCGCCGTACTTGGATCGACCTTGACGCCGCTTCTCGACACCCGAAGTATCGAGGCTGCCGCGCACCACATGATAGCGAACACCTGGCAAGTCCTTTACACGACCGCCACGAATCAGTACCACCGAGTGCTCCTGCAGATTGTGTCCCTCACCACCGATATAACTCGAAACTTCATAACCGTTGGTCAACCTGACACGAGCAACCTTACGCAACGCGGAGTTGGGTTTTTTCGGTGTGGTGGTATAGACACGGGTGCAGACGCCACGTCGCTGCGGACAGGCATCCAGCGCCGGCACATTACTCTTTTGTACTTTACGTTTCCTGGGCTTGCGCACCAGTTGGTTGATTGTCGCCATCTATTCCGTCTCCAGGGACGTGATGTTTGTACTTTGCATAAAAAAAACCGGAGAAGCCGAATCCTTTCTGCTGATACCGAGACAACAGAAAGTGAAAGCAATTTCTCTGGTCAGAATAAGCCTTACTCAACAACGTCTTAGACGAATAATTGAGAGGCAGAAACGAGAGGCCGGCAAAGGCCGGCCTGTCTAAGGAGCGCGCATTCTATGCCCGCTCCACCCTGTTGTCAAGAGACTGTCATGAAATCCCTGTCGAACAGCTACTCCGATTCGGGGGTATTGAGCGCTTCCTTGAACGCCTGTTCCACCTCTTCCACAACCAGTTCGGGTTTCTCCTCAGACGCCATCACCTCCTCGTGACGCCTACGGTGACGCTCGGTGTGGTAGGAGAGCCCTGTGCCGGAGGGTATCAGGCGTCCCACGATGACGTTCTCCTTCAATCCATTCAGACGATCCGACAGGCCGCGTACCGCCGCCTCCGTCAGAACCCGGGTCGTTTCCTGGAAGGATGCCGCAGAGATAAAAGACTCAGTAGCCAGAGACGCCTTGGTGATACCAAGCAACAAGGGCTCATACAGTGCAGGATGTTTCTCCTCACCACGCAGTTTTTCCGCCTCTTCCAGCAATGCGGACTTCTCCACCTGTTCTCCCTTGAGGAAGCGGCCGTCACCGGTTGCCGTCACTTCGACCTTGCGCAACATCTGGCGAATGATCACTTCGATATGCTTGTCGTTGATCTTCACACCCTGCAACCGGTAGACGTCCTGAATCTCTTTTACCAGATACTCGGCAAGATCTGTCACACCTTTCAGGCGCAGGATGTCATGGGGGTTGAGCTCGCCATCCGAGATGGTCTCCCCTTTCTCAACATGCTCACCTTCGAACACATTCACATGCCGCCACTTCGGAATCAGCTCTTCGTGATGCTCACCTTCCGAGTCGGTGATGACGAGTCGCTGCTTACCTTTCGTATCCTTGCCAAAACTGACGGTACCCGTAGCTTCCGCCAGAATCGCTGGATCCTTGGGTTTACGCGCTTCGAACAGGTCGGCGACACGAGGCAGACCACCTGTGATATCACGAGTCTTGGATGACTCTTGAGGTATGCGGGCGAGTACGTCACCAACCCCTACATCAGCCCCGTCCTGCACATTCACCACCGCGTTGGCGGGCAGATAATAGTGTGCCGGAATGTCGGTACCGGCAATATTGAGGTCCTTACCCTTGGCATCCACCAGTTTGACCATCGGCCGTATGTCCTTACCCGCCGCAGGACGCTGCTTGGGATCGATGACCTCAAGGGAACTCAAACCCGTCACCTCATCGGTCTTCTTCTGCACAGTCACGCCATCGACAAAATCCTCAAACCGCAACACGCCCGCCACTTCGGTAATAACCGGGTGGGTATGTGGATCCCAGTTGGCAACGATTTGACCGCCATCCACTGCAGTACCGTCGTCGATCTGCAGAGTCGCACCGTAGGGAACCTTATAGCGCTCTCTCTCGCGGCCCACCTCATCGACTACCGTCAATTCGCCGGAACGAGAGGTCGCTACCAGATGTCCGCTCGAGTGCTTGACTGTCTTGATATTATGCAACCTTACAGTACCTGCAGCCTTTACCTGAATATTGTTCACGGAAGCTGCACGCGAAGCGGCACCACCAATATGGAAGGTCCGCATGGTCAACTGAGTACCCGGTTCACCAATCGACTGCGCCGCGATGACACCCACCGACTCACCTCGATTCACCAGATGTCCGCGCGCCAGATCACGGCCATAGCACTTGGAACAGACACCCACTTTTGCATCACAAGTGATGGCGGAACGCACTATGACCTGGTCGACACCTGCCATCTCGAGTCTTTCCACACCCTCTTCATCCAACATCACCCCGGCATCGCAAACCACTTCATCACTATTTGGACGATACACGGGCACGGCGGTGACACGGCCGAGAATCCGCTCGCGTAATGGCTCGACGACATCGCCACCCTCGATGATAGGCTGCATCAGCAAGCCCTCTTCGGTACCGCAATTCTCTTCAAGCACCACCATGTCCTGGGCTACATCCACCAGACGCCGTGTCAGATAACCCGAATTGGCGGTTTTCAACGCCGTATCAGCCAGACCTTTTCGGGCACCATGGGTAGAGATGAAGTACTGCAAAACATCGAGACCCTCACGGAAGTTCGCCGTAATCGGGGTTTCTATGATGGAGCCATCAGGTTTCGCCATCAGACCACGCATACCCGCCAACTGACGGATCTGGGCGGCAGAGCCACGGGCTCCGGAATCGGCCATCATGTAGACGGAGTTAAAGGAGTCCTGCTCCACATCGTTACCGTCGCGATCGACCACCTTCTCCTTGCCCAGCTTGGACATCATCGCCTTTGCCACCTGGTCATTGGTGTGGGACCAGATATCGACCACCTTGTTATAGCGTTCGCCATTGGTGACCAAACCGGAGGTGTACTGATTCTCGATCTCTTTCACCTCGGCCTCGGCCTGACTTAAGATCTTACTCTTCTCCTCTGGCACAACCATGTCGTTAGAACAGAAAGAGACTGCGGCGCGGGTGGCAAAGCGGAATCCCATATACATCAGTTGATCGGCAAAGATTACGGTATCCTTCAAACCCAATCTGCGATAACAGGCGTTGATCAGGTTCGAGATCACCTTTTTACCCATCGGCTGGTCGACCAGCGCAAAGGGCAGACCCTTTGGAACGATATCGAATACCAGGGTCCGGCCGATGGTAGTGGAGAATACCTGGACGCTCTCGTCCCGGTTTCCATCTTCATCGACGATTACCTCGTTCAGGCGTACTTTAACCCTTGCCTGCAGATCGACAGCACCTGACTCATAGGCACGCTTGGCCTCTTTGATGTCACTGAAGACTGACCCCTCGCCTTTGGCATTGACCCGTTCACGGGTCATGAAGTAGAGACCCAACACCACATCCTGAGAGGGAACGATGATGGGATCGCCATTGGCGGGAGAGAGAATATTGTTGGTCGACATCATCAGGCTGCGCGCCTCGAGCTGGGCCTCCAGCGAGAGCGGCACATGGACCGCCATCTGATCACCGTCGAAGTCGGCATTGAATGCAGTACAGACCAATGGGTGGAGCTGAATCGCCTTACCTTCGATCAGCACAGGTTCGAAGGCCTGGATACCGAGTCGGTGCAGGGTCGGTGCACGGTTCAGCATCACCGGGTGCTCGCGGATCACCTCTTCCAGGATATCCCAGACATCGCCGGTGCCACGCTCCACAAGTTTCTTCGCTGCCTTGATTGTCGTGGCCAGTCCACGCAGTTGCAGCTTACTGAAGATAAAGGGCTTGAACAGTTCCAGCGCCATCCGTTTCGGTAGACCGCACTGATGCAGTTTCAGGGTCGGACCCACCACGATGACCGAACGACCGGAATAGTCGACACGCTTGCCAAGCAGGTTCTGACGGAAGCGGCCCTGCTTGCCCTTGATCATATCCGCCAAAGATTTCAGCGGGCGCCGGTTGGTACCGGTAATGGCGCGCCCACGGCGTCCGTTATCGAGCAGCGCATCCACCGACTCCTGCAGCATGCGCTTTTCGTTGCGCACGATGATGTCCGGTGCGTTCAGATCCAGCAGCCTTTTCAGCCGGTTGTTCCGATTAATCACCCGCCGATAGAGATCATTCAGGTCTGAGGTGGCGAATCGACCGCCATCCAGGGGAACCAGTGGACGCAATTCCGGTGGCAACACCGGGAGAACGGTCATTACCATCCACTCCGGACGGTTGCCCGATTCGTTCAGGGATTCAAGCAGTTTCAACCGCTTGGTGAATTTCTTGATCTTGGTCTCCGAGTTGGTACCTTCGATATCCTCCCGCAGACGCTTGATCTCTTCCGGGATATCAATGGTCTTCAACAACTCATAGACCGCTTCCGCCCCCATACGGGCATCGAATTCGTCTCCGTTCTCCTCGATGGCATCCAGATACTGTTCGTCAGTCAACAACTGACCACGCTCAAGTGGGGTCATGCCCGGATCGACGACCACGAATGACTCGAAATAGAGTACCCGCTCGATATCACGCAGGGTCATATCCATCAGTAATCCGATACGTGACGGCAATGACTTGAGGAACCAGATATGGGCCACCGGACTGGCAAGCTCAATATGTCCCATGCGCTCGCGCCGCACCTTGGCCAGAGTAACCTCTACGCCACACTTTTCGCACACCACGCCTCGGTGCTTGAGCCGCTTGTACTTGCCGCACAGGCACTCATAGTCACTGACCGGACCAAAGATCTTGGCACAGAACAGACCATCCCGTTCCGGCTTGAAGGTACGATAGTTGATGGTCTCCGGCTTTTTAACTTCGCCATAGGACCAGGAACGGATCATATCCGGTGATGCCAGACCGATACGGATAGCATCGAAGTCTTCGGTCTGACCCTGCTGCTTTAGAATATTCAGTAGATCTTTCAAGATCGTCTCTCCTGCATTCGGTTACTGACCAGCGCCAGTCCTCAGTCCTGTTCCAGTTCTATGTTGATGCCCAGCGAACGGATCTCTTTGACCAGTACGTTGAACGACTCGGGCATCCCGGCTTCCATCTGATGGTTACCATCCACAATGTTCTTGTACATGCGGGTACGGCCGTTGACGTCGTCCGACTTGACGGTGAGCATCTCCTGCAAGGTATAGGCAGCACCATAGGCCTCCAGTGCCCACACCTCCATCTCACCGAATCGCTGGCCTCCAAACTGTGCCTTACCGCCCAAGGGCTGCTGGGTTACCAGGCTGTAGGGACCGGTGGAGCGTGCATGCATCTTATCGTCGACCAGGTGATTCAGCTTCAACATGTACATATAGCCAACCGTTACCTCGCGTTCAAACGGGTCTCCGGTTCGACCGTCGAACAGCTTGCACTGACCGCTCTCCGGTAATCCTGCCAGTTCCAGCATATGCTTGACTTCTGATTCGTGGGCGCCATCGAACACCGGCGTTGCCATCGGCACACCTTGTCTGAGGTTTTGACACATTGCCACCACCTCATCATCGTTCAATGACTTGATATCCTCGGATTTGCCACTGGTGTTATAGACCTTCTCGAGAAACTTACGCAGTTCCACGATCTTACCCTGGGCATCCAACAGAGCGCCGATCTGACGCCCTACACCTTTGGCTGCAAATCCGAGATGGGTCTCGAGCACCTGCCCCACATTCATTCGAGAGGGTACGCCAAGTGGGTTGAGCACGATATCCACCGGCTCGCCATTCTCATCGAACGGCATGTCTTCGACAGGTACAATGGTAGAGATAACACCCTTGTTACCATGACGTCCGGCCATCTTGTCGCCCGGTTGTATACGACGCTTAACCGCCACGTAGACCTTGACCATTTTCAGTACCCCGGGGGCGAGATCATCCCCGGCGGTCAATTTGCGTTTCTTCTCTTCGTATTTATCACGAAAGAGTTCGCGCTGGGCCTTGATCTGCTCGGCAATGGCCTCCAGTTGAGCGGCAGACTCCTCATTGCGCAGACGGATCTCCAACCACTTGTCACGCTCCATCTCGGTAAGATAGGCCTTGGTGACCTTGGCGCCGGCCTTGATCTGGTTGGGACCACCGTCGACCACTTTACTCATCAGCATCTTTTCGACACGCTGAAAGGTATCATCTTCCATGATGCGCAACTGATCATCGAGATCCTTGCGCACGCGATCCAGCTCCACCTGTTCTATCTGCAGTGCCCGGGCGTCCTTCTCGACACCGTCACGGGTAAAGACCTGGACATCGATAACGGTTCCGACCATTCCGGAAGAGACACGCAGCGAGGTATCTTTTACATCAGACGCCTTCTCGCCGAAGATTGCCCGCAACAGCTTCTCTTCCGGCGTCAGTTGCGATTCGCCTTTGGGCGTCACCTTGCCGACCAGGATATCCCCTTCACGCACCTCTGCGCCGATATAGACAATACCGGATTCATCCAGTTTCGAGAGTGCCGCTTCACCCACATTAGGGATATCGCCGGTGATCTCTTCAGGACCGAGTTTGGTATCACGGGCCATACAGGTCATCTCTTCAATATGGATCGAGGTAAAACGATCCTCCTGTACGACACGCTCCGAGATTAGGATCGAATCCTCGAAGTTGTAGCCATTCCAGGGCATGAAGGCGACCCGTAAATTCTGACCCAGCGCCAGTTCACCCATATCGGTGGACGGACCATCGGCCAATACATCACCCCGGGCAATCACATCATCAACATTCACCAAAGGCCGTTGGTTGATGCAGGTATTCTGGTTTGAGCGGGTGTATTTGGTCAGGTTATAGATATCGACACCCGGCTCTCCCGCCTCGGTCTCATCGTCGTTGACCCGCACCACAATGCGCGCCGCATCAACCGATTCGATTTCACCGCCACGTTTGGCAACCACGGTAACACCAGAGTCGACCGCCACCACGCGTTCGATGCCGGTACCTACCAGGGGCTTTTCAGCGCGAAGAACTGGCACAGCCTGGCGCTGCATGTTCGAACCCATCAGCGCCCGGTTGGCGTCATCATGCTCCAGGAAAGGTATCAACGAAGCCGCAACAGAGACAATCTGCTTGGGAGAGACGTCGATATATTGCACCTTGTCCGGGCTGGAAAGGGTGAACTCATTCTGGAAACGGGAGGAGACCAGTTCATCCGTCAACATGCCCTTGGCATTGATCGAGGCATTGGCCTGCGCGATGACGAAGCGTCCCTCCTCGATTGCGGAGAGGTAGTCGATCTGATCGGTCACCCTGCTGTCCACCACCTTGCGGTAGGGAGTCTCCAGGAATCCGTATTTATTGGTGCGTGCATAGACCGCTAACGAGTTGATCAAACCGATGTTGGGTCCTTCAGGCGTTTCGATGGGGCAAACACGACCGTAATGCGTGGGATGTACATCGCGTACCTCAAAACCGGCCCGTTCCCGCGCCAGACCACCGGGACCGAGGGCAGAAACACGCCGCTTGTGGGTCACCTCGGACAGGGGATTGTTCTGATCCATGAACTGGGACAGCTGGCTGGAGCCGAAAAACTCCTTAATCGCGGCCGAGACCGGTTTGGCGTTGATCATCTCCTGGGGCATCAGGCCTTCGGACTCAGCCTGAGTCAAACGCTCTTTCACCGCCCGTTCGACGCGTACCAGCCCGACACGGAACTGATTCTCGGCCATCTCGCCGACACAGCGTATGCGACGGTTACCCAGGTGATCGATATCGTCCACCACTCCATTGCCGTCACGTATATTGATCAGCTCTTTCAGGACGTCGATGATGTCCTCTTTCGACAACACGCCTTCCCCGACTTCATCCTCTCGGTTCAGACGGCGGTTGAATTTCATTCGGCCAACGGCTGACAGATCGTAACGGTCCGAAGTAAAAAAGAGGTTGTTGAACAGGTTCTGCGCAGCCTCTTTGGTCGGTGGCTCACCAGGACGCATCATGCGATAGATTTCAACCTGGGCTTCCAGCTCATTGGTGGTCGGATCGATGCGCAGGGTATCGGAAATGAAGGCTCCGTGATCAAGGTCATTGGTGAACAGCGTGTTCAGCTTCTTCACACCATTCTCGACCAGACTCTCAAACAGCTCATCGGTGATCTCGGTATTGGCTTCAGCAATCAGCTCACCCGTCCCCTTATCGACGACGTTGTGCGCCAACACCTTGCCGTAAACGAAATCACGCGGCACATCCAGCTTTTTCACACCGGCCTTTTCAAGGTCGCGTATGTGACGTGCGGTAATACGCCTACCAGCCTCGACGATGACCTTGCTGCTTACCTTGATATCGAAGCTGACGGTCTCGCCACGCAAACGCTCCGGTACCAGATCCACCTTCAGGGTCTTTTTGGTGAGGCTGAAGGTATCGGTCTCGAAGAACATCTCGAGAATCTGTTCCGCATCGTAACCCAGCGCGCGCAGCAGAATAGTCGCAGGCAGCTTGCGCCGGCGATCGATACGTACGAAAACGTTGTCCTTTGGATCAAATTCGAAGTCGAGCCAGGATCCGCGATAGGGAATAACCCGGGCAGAAAAGAGCAGTTTGCCGGAGGAGTGGGTCTTTCCGCGATCGTGGTCGAAGAAGACACCGGGAGAGCGGTGCAACTGTGACACGATGACCCGCTCAGTGCCATTGATGACAAAGGTACCGGTGTCGGTCATCAGGGGAAGTTCTCCCATATAGACTTCCTGCTCACGGATATCCTTGACAACCTTGGAGCCTGCAGGCGCCTCTTTATCGTAGATAACCAGACGCACCAGCACACGCAGGGGTGCCGCATAGGTGGTCCCTCGCAGTTGGCACTCCCGGACATCGAATACGGGTTCACCAAGCTTGTAGTTAACATATTCGAGCACTGCGTTACCCGAATAGCTGGTAATCGGCATTACCGACTTGAACGCCGCATGCAATCCGATGTCCTGTCGCTCCTCGGGCGGAACCCCATCCTGTAAGAACCCGCGATAGGAATCGATCTGGGTGGCTAAAAGAAACGGTACATCCAGGATGCTGGGTCGTTTACCGAAGTCTTTGCGGATACGCTTTTTTTCGGTGAAAGAATAGGCCATGCTGCCGTCCCTCAGTGTCAAAGGCTTGGTGATTGCGAAGTCAAAATCCGACATCCAGCCGGCTGATGATCAACGCCTATATAATCTAAATACCTGAATCGTAATCGGTTCAGTTCTACAAGGGGCAATCAATACCATTTCGTAGGGATTGGTAAACACCCTTGTGACAAGCGGGAAAAGGCCGGCGGCTTACGCCACCAGCCCCAACCGCACCTGCCTGCAGACGATCGAGACGAGAATCTTATTTGATCTCGACTTTGGCGCCCGCCTCTTCCAACTGCTTTTTGGCCTCTTCAGCCTCTTCCTTGCTGACACCTTCCTTCAGCGTGGACGGTGCGCCTTCAACCGCCTCCTTCGCCTCTTTAAGGCCCAGACCGGTCATACCGCGAACAGCCTTGATGACGGCAATCTTGTTGCCGCCGATCTCAGCCAATACCACGTCGAACTCGGTCTTCTCTTCTGCAGCGGCTTCACCGCCGCCTGCTGCCGCTACCGGCGCAGCAGCCACAGCCGCAGCCGCGGATACGCCAAATTTCTCTTCCATTGCCTCGATTAAAGCAACCACGTCCATGACGGACATCTCGGCGATCGCATCGAGGATCTCTTCTTTAGAAACAGCCATTATTGAACTCCTGAAAAAATGTTTTGCACGTTGATGTGTAATAAGTCAAAGCCGATCAGGCCGCCTCTTTGGCGTCCTTGATCGCAGCCACAGTCCGGACCAGCTTGCCAGGCACTTCGTTCAGCGTACGAGTCAGCTTCTCCACCGGCGCCTTCATGACAGCCATCAGCATGCTGATAGCCTGATCATAGGTCGGCATCTTGGCCAGTGCATCGATATCACCGGGAGCAAGCATCTTGCCGCCGATGGATACCAGTTTGACCTCGAGAAGTTTGTGCTCTTTGGCAAAGTCCTTAATGACGCGTGCTGCAGAACCCGGATCCTCCTGGGAGAAGGCGAGGAGCAGAGGCCCCGTCATACCTTCCTGCATACAGGCAAAATCGGTGTCCTCGAGAGCGCGCTTGGCGAGAGTGTTTCTCACCACCCGCAGATAGACACCACTATTGCGCGCTTCACGTCGCAGTAGGGTCATCTCATCAACCGTCAGCCCCCGATATTCAGCGGCTATAGCTGACAATGCGCTGTTCGCTACGTCATTGACTTCGGCAACGATGGCTTTCTTTTGCTCAAGATTAAGTGGCAAAGTCGTTACCTCCTGATAATGGGGAAAATCTCATTCCCAAATACATACATGGCACCTTCGGCGCCACAACCACACGCACACCATCATCAGGATATTCCTGATTGGGGGCGCCCCGTCTGCGCAGGCGGTAATTAAGCATGCCGATTCATGCACCTGCGGTCTTTGACAGCACCGGTCAGACCGGTACCCCAAAGTTCCAGATTGCTGCAAGGCACTCTGTGCAAGATGCCTGGCAGCGTAAAATTTCTATCAAACGGCAAGAGATGCCTGATCCAGCGTCAATCCAGGCCCCATGGTTGTGGAGACTGTCACCTTTTTCAGATAGACGCCCTTTGCCGAGCTCGGTTTTGCCTTCACCAACGCAGCTAATAGAGACTCCAGGTTCTCCTTCAACTTCTGCGGTTCGAAATCGGCCTTGCCGATCGAGCAGTGAATAATGCCCGCCTTATCGGTACGGTAACGCACCTGCCCGGCCTTGGCGTTCTGCACCGCTTCAGCCACATTGGGTGTAACGGTACCGACCTTGGGATTCGGCATCAGGCCACGAGGACCCAGGATCTGTCCCAACTTCCCGACCACGCGCATCGCATCCGGTGAGGCAATCACCACATCAAAATCCAGATTTCCGCCCTTGATCTCATCGGCAAGGTCTTCGAAGCCGATCTTGTCGGCACCCGCCTCTTTGGCGGCATCAGCATTTGCACCCTGTGCAAATACGGCAACCCTCACTGTCTTTCCGGTGCCGTGAGGCAGCACCGAGGCACCACGCACGACCTGATCGGATTTGCGCGCATCGACACCCAGGTTGACGCTGACATCCACCGATTCACTGAATTTCACCGTCGATAGCTCATTCAACAGACTAAAAGCCTCTTCTGCCGGATAGAGCTTACCGGTCTCGAGTTTTTCCCGGATCGCCTTGGCCCGTTTCGTCATCTTAGCCATGATCTACTCCACTCCCTCAACATTGAGACCCATCTGCATGGCGCTGCCCGCAATGGTGCGAACCGCTGCATCCATATCCGCCGCGGTCAGGTCCGGCATCTTGGTCGTGGCAATCTCCTCAAGCTGCTGGCGGGTGACCGTGCCGACCTTGGTCGTGTTCGGGGTAGAGCTGCCTTTTTGCAGTCCCGCCGCCTTTTTCAGCAGAACAGCAGCTGGCGGCGTCTTGGTGATGAAACTGAAAGAGCGATCGTTGTAGACGGTAATCACCACAGGTATGGGCAACCCCTTCTCCACGCTCTGGGTCTTCGCATTGAAGGCCTTGCAGAACTCCATGATATTCACACCGTGCTGACCCAGGGCGGGACCAACCGGCGGACTCGGATTCGCTTCACCAGCTTTCACTTGAAGCTTGATGTAAGCCATTATCTTCTTAGCCATGTTTACCTCTATTTTGGGTGCAAACGCCTGGGACTCTCACCCAGGCTCCCCTTATTTCACTATGAAAAATCTGTTACGGTGCTCAGCCCTTTTCAACCTGGCCAAACTCCAGGTCCACCGGGGTTGAGCGACCGAAAATCAGCACGGATACCTTCAAACGGCTCTTGTCGTAGTCGACCTCCTCTACAACGCCTGTGAAATCGTTGAAGGGCCCATCGATGACACGTACCACTTCGCCGGGTTCGAACAGTACCTTTGGCCGGGGTTTTTCGACCCCCTCCTGTACCCGCTGCAAAATGGCATTCGCCTCCTTCTCTGAAATCGGCGCCGGACGGTCGCCGGTACCGCCGATAAATCCCATCACTTTCGGTACATCCTTGACCAGATGCCAGGTATCGTCGGTCATCTCCATCTGTACCAGCACATAGCCGGGAAAAAATTTGCGCTCACTTTTGCGCTGTTGGCCAGCCCGCATCTCCACCACCTCTTCGGTAGGGACGAGAATGTCGCCAAATTTATCCTGCATGCCATAACGTTCAATACGCTCCTTGAGTGAACGTTGGACCTGGGATTCAAAGCCGGAGTAGGCATGGACCACATACCAATGCATTGCCATAACGTCTCCTTATCCAGTTCCGGTCAGCGCCTTGAGGATTGCGCTCAACATCATATCGAACAGCCAGAGCACGATACCCATGATCAGCACCATGACAAATACAATCAGGGTGGTCTGCATCGTCTCTTGGCGACTTGGCCAAACCACCTTGCGCACCTCGACCTTGGAGGAGGAGGCAAACTCCCATACGGTACGGCCCACTGCCGTCGTATAGGCGATAAATGAGGCCACCCCTACCAGGGCCAGCAGACCCAAGACGCGTAAAAGTTGTGAATAGCTATCCAGGTAATAGAACCCGTAAATGCCGCTCACAATGATCCCCACCGCCAGCAGGAGCTTGACAGTATCGAGACTCGATGCCTCTACCTGGGACTTCGAATTCATAGTTCCGTATGCCGATATGTATGGCAGGCCAAGAGGGAATCGAACCCCCAACCTGCGGTTTTGGAGACCGCTGCTCTACCAATTGAGCTATTGGCCTTGAAAAAGTAAAAGCGGGGCGGGTCTTCGACCCACCCCGCAGACATCAAATACCGAAATTACTCGATAATCTTGGCTACCACACCGGCACCCACGGTCCGGCCGCCTTCGCGAATCGCAAAACGCAGTCCCTCTTCCATCGCGATCGGCGCGATCAGCTTCACGACCATCTTCACGTTGTCGCCGGGCATCACCATCTCCACGCCCTCCGGCAGGTCACAGGCTCCCGTCACGTCGGTGGTCCGGAAATAAAACTGCGGACGATAGTTGCTGAAAAACGGCGTATGACGGCCACCCTCATCCTTGCTCAGCACATATACCTCACA
>QBVD01000097.1 GCA_003058525.1 gamma proteobacterium symbiont of Ctena orbiculata
TGACGCTTTTTGAGTTCACAGCCTGTTGTGTTGCCGCACTCAGGGCAGACGTAGCCCGTCGGCCAGCGCAAATCATACAATGCCTGGCGACACTGATCCTCGGTCCCATATTGTTCAAGAAAATCGTGCAAACCAAGGCCTTTTTGAAATTGAATGGTATTTCTCGGCATGATGAAATCCTCTTTTATTCAGTAGGTTCCATTATGCTTGCACCACAGGCTCAATAGCTGAGCTTCATGAGTAATCAGGAAAACATTTAACCCGCCAGAAATCGACTGATTCTATCCACGCCTTCCTGCAAACGCTCTAGGTCTGTGGTGTAGGCGAAGCGCAGATGCGATTCCGGTTGATTGAAGCCGAAATCGAGTCCGGGTGTAACCGCCACACCCGCCTCGTGTAACAACCTCTGGGCAAAGGCCCGGCTGTCATCGCACAATTCACTACAACCGGCATAGAGATAGAAAGCCCCCTGCGGTGTCACCGGTATAGAGAATCCCAAATCACGCAACGCAGGCAGCAGGAAGTCGCGGCGTTGCCGGAAGGCCTGGCGGCGTTGTTCCAGAATCTCCATCACTGCCGGTGTGAATGCACCGAGAGCGGCGTGTTGAGAGAGTGTCGGCGCCGAAAGAAATATATTCTGTGCCAAACGGTCGATGGGATCGATCAAGGGCTCTGGCGCAACCAGCCAGCCCAGCCGCCAACCGGTCATACCGAAAAACTTTGAAAAACTGTTGATGACAAACAAATTATCAGCAAATCGAAGCGCCGTTCCGCCTGCTTCGTCATAAACCAGCCCCTGATAGATCTCATCAACGATCAAAACCCCGCCCAGCCGTTCCACCGTGGCGTGCAGCATCCGCATCTCCTCATCGGGGATCAGGGTGCCGGTCGGATTGGACGGTGATGCTACCAATACGGCCTTGGTATCTTCCCGCCAGGCCTCCTCCACCAGCTGAGCCGTCAATTGATACCCGGTCTCCGGTCCCACAGCCACGGCTATGGGTAGACCATCGACCAACTCCACAAAGTGGCGGTTACAGGGATAGCCGGGATCTGCCAGCAGTACCGATTCTCCGGGATTGATCAAAACACTCATGATCAGCTGCAGCGCACCGGAAGAACCGGGTGTAACAACCACGCGCCCGGGATCGATCTCGGTTGTATATTGGTCGCGATAGTGATTGGCGATAGCCTGACGCAATGCCGCCAGACCCTTCGCGGGGGTATAGTGAATATCACCCGATGCCAGAGCAGCCTGCCCCTCGGCAACGACCGGCGCCGGGGTATCGAAATCGGGCTCCCCTATCTCCATGTGGATGACCGATCGACCCTCGGCCTCCATACGACGCGCCTGGGCCAGTAGGTCCATGACGTAGAAGGGAGCGATGCGCTGCATGCGCCGGGCGATGGGATTCATGGGTCTGCTCTGTCATGTAGTGCCCTAAGCAGGGCAAGATCGACGAAATGTCGCCCCCCAGTCTTGCCAAATTTCACCTGAAAGGGTTGCTCGGGCTCACCAAACTGATCGACGACAAGCCTAGCCCCATTAAAGTCATCCTCGGCGGTATAACCATTGGTGGTAACCAGAATCGAGGAGATCGAGGCTTGACTGGCTGACTGTACGCCATTGTGTGAATCCTCGAATGCGATACAGGCATCCCCTTGCAGGCCCATCTGATCAAGTGCCCAGAGATAGATATCGGGCGCCGGTTTTTTTGCCGGTACGATATCCCCCGCCGCTATCACCTCAAACCAACGCTCTGCATCGGGATCAAGACTATGTTGCAGCAGTGCACTTACATTGGCCGGCGTGGTTGTGGTAGCAATCGCCAAACGTAGTCCGGCCTGACGTGCCTCCTGCAACAGTCGTTTTACCCCGTTGCGCATCGGTATCAATCCTTGCGACAACATTCGGGTATAGTGATCGGTCTTAGCGGCGTGAAGCGCGGCGATGAACCCGTCCAGATCCGCGGGCCCGGGGAATTCGGGATTATAGTGGTCAAGATAGTAACGGATGCGCTCCTTGCCTCCCGTAACTGCCAGTAGCTTGCCATACAGCGCCACAGACCACTCCCAGTCGAGCCCAGCCTCTTCAAAGGCCTTGTTGAAAGCCACCCGGTGACCATCTCGCTCGGTATCCGCGAGAGTACCATCCACATCGAATATCAATGCCTTTAGATCTGCCATTACTGCACCTTGGAATTATATAGACCCACTCAAGTTATGGTTTTTTTCACGACCAGGGCACTAGCTTAACCATTGGGGGTTAGTGTGCATAGCCGTCTGGAAAGGTAAAAAACCGCATAATTAATGAGCTGTGACAACTGTTATTCAGATATCTACCTTTAATTTCAGTCGAATTGAACCAATCTTATGTATTGGGAAAGCGATTAACAAAGCCGACTCGGTTTTGTTGTTTCGTTCTTTCCTTTCTGGTATAGATATGCGCCTTCACTGAAGAGGTACCATGAATGGCCCAGAAGAAAGCCAACACCCAAGGGGCTAAAGCCTTTGGCATAGAGCCCTATAAGTCCGCCAAGGGCGAAGAGTATATGAATGAGGGACAGGAGACTCATTTCCGCGCCATCCTGGATGCATGGAAATCCAACCTGATGCAAGAGGTTGATCGCACCGTGCATCATATGCAGGATGAAGCGGCCAATTTCCCTGATCCCAACGATCGCGCGACCCAGGAATCGGAGTTCAGCCTTGAGCTGCGAACCCGGGACCGGGAGCGTAAACTGATCAAAAAAATCGATGAGGCCCTGGAGAAGCTCGATAACCATGACTATGGCTACTGTGAATCCTGCGGTGTGGAGATCGGGATCAGGCGGCTAGAGGCCCGTCCAACCGCCACCCAGTGTATCGATTGCAAAACGCTCGATGAGATTCGCGAAAAACAGATGGGATAGCGCCATCTTCAATTTGCCTCACGAAAAACCGGCAGTAGCCGGTTTTTCTGTTTATGACGGTTGCCGCTTATTCCACAAACCATTGGAAAACAGAGGCATACATGCCAGATACGGACAATAATAGAGGCTATCGGGGTCGATTTGCCCCCTCTCCCAGCGGCGAACTCCATTTCGGGTCGCTGGTGGCGGCAATGGGCAGCTATCTGGATGCCCGCAGCCATCAGGGTGAGTGGTTTGTTCGAATGGAGGACCTGGATCGGACACGGGAGGTAAAAGGCGCCGCCAAATCTATCCTGCAGACATTGGAAAACCTCGGCTTTCGCTGGGACGGTGAGATCATCTACCAGAGCCGAAGAACAGCCGCCTATGCCGAAGCGGTCGACAGGCTCATCCAGGCACGGCTCGCCTATCCCTGCGGCTGCTCCCGCAAGTTGATCGAAGAACAGGCCAAGTATGGATCAGAGGGGACGATCTATCCGGGCACCTGCCGCAATGGTGTCCCGCAAGGAAGAGAGGAGAGGAGTGTTCGCATCCTTACCACCGATGAGTTGATCACGGTCGTGGATAGCGTGCAGGGCCGGATCGGCCAGCAGATCAACAGAGAGATAGGGGATTTTGTGATTCGGCGGGCCGATGGCTTTCATGCCTATCAGCTGGCAGTGGTTATCGACGATGCCTGGCAGGGGATAACAGACATTGTTCGGGGTGCGGATCTACTCAGCTCCACCCCCAGACAGCACTATCTGCAACAGCTGCTGCGGATACCCCACCCCACTTACGCTCACCTCCCGTTGGCCGTTGACGATCAGGGCAGAAAGCTGAGTAAGCAATTCAAGGATGCCCCGGTGGATCCCAATCAGCCGATGGATATCCTCTTGCGTGCCCTCGACTTTCTCAACCAGCCACTGCCCCCTCAGCGTCCCGAGACGATCGAGGCATTCTGGCAATGGGCTGTTCCGCGCTGGTCACTGAAGCCGATTCCGGCGCAACTTCAGATCCCCGCCACATCTCGCAAGAATTTGAACAATTTACGGTAAGATGCGGGAGGGCGCGCCTGCTCACGTTCTCTGCGGGTAGCCTGGATCAACTGTCGCAATCTTTGACGATCCGCCTCCGGGTAGGCCTGCATGAATTCACCAAACGCCTCGCTCTCCTCGCCCAACAGCCTCTCCCGCCAGCGTTCCAGGGTATGGAACAGGTTGACATCGGCCTGGCGCCTGTCATCGATTTCACCTATCACCCGCCTGATCGTGTCAAGATCCTCGGTGCGCAGCAACTTACCCAGGCGTCGGTAGTGCCGACGCAGGGCGTTCAGTGATTTGATCCGCCTGCTCTCTTCCAGCGCCTCTTGCAATGCAGCACTCAACGGTATGCGCGACAACACCGTTGGCGGCAGTGTGGTGAGACGCTCACCAAGCTGCTGCAGAGCCAACATCTCGCGTTTGATCTCGCTCTTGCTGGGCCCTTCGAATCCCTGTTCTTGTTCATCTAGGTTGTCGATTGGATTGTCTCCACGATCAATTGTGGCGATCGTTTGCCGCGAAACTCATTCACATCCAGCCGATAGGTCAATCGTATCGGTCGATCAGGATCGGATAGCAGCGGCTGATTGAAAGCAATTGCATCGATTGTCCAGGCGCTGCTTGAAGATGACAACTCCAATTTGAGATGATGATCACCCACCACGCGTTGCTGCTGGAGATCGAAGCGGCCCTCAAACAGCGGCTCTGGGAATCCCTGCCCCCAGGGACCTCCGTTGCGCAGGATTTCCGCCATCTCCAAGCTCATCTCGTCCGGCAGCAACTCCCCGTCTGTGAGCACTACACCTTCCAGCATTTCAGGGCTCAGTTGATCGTCTGCCGTTTGCTCGAAAGCCTTTTTGAAGCGGGGATAATCCGCCTCAGAGAGGGTCAGTCCGGCAGCCATCGCGTGCCCCCCGAAGCGGGTAATCAATCCGGGGTTATGGCTGGCAATGCCTGCCAGCAGGTCCCGCATGTGTAATCCGGCGATAGAGCGTGCGGAACCTTTCAGCGTGCCTGCACCCCCCCTGGCAAAAGCAATCACAGGACGGTGGTACTGCGCCTTGATACGGGATGCCAGGATACCCACCACGCCCTGGTGCCACGCCTCATCATAGAGACAAAGTCCTGCCGGCAACCCGCCGTCGGCATTGAGATGCAGTCGGTCAAGCAGGGAATCAGCCTGGATTTTCATCGCCTGCTCAATTGTGCGGCGTTCCTGATTGAGCCGATCAAGTTCCTGCGCCATTTGCCGGGCCGCTTTTAACGATTCGGTGAGCAAGCACTCGATACCGAGCCCCATATCATCGAGACGGCCTGCGGCATTGAGACGCGGGCCGACAGCAAACCCGATATCCGAGGCTATGATATTGGGCAGGGAGCGTTTGGCAACCTCCGCCAGGGCACGTATGCCGGGTCGACAATATCCGGCACGGATCCGCTTCAAACCCTGGGCTACCAACACCCGATTATTGTGATCAAGAGGTACAAGGTCACAAATAGTGCCGAGTGCAACCAGATCGAGCCATTGGGCGGGATTGGGCTCACTCAATCCCCGCTGTGTAAACCACCCGATATGCCTCAGTTTTCTGAAAAGGGCCGCCATAACGTAGAAAACCACACCGACACCGGCTAGATGTTTGCTGGGAAAGCTATCACCCGGCTGATTAGGATTGACGATGGCGGCCGCACAAGGCAAGCGATCAGGCGGCAGATGGTGGTCTGTGATAAGTACAGGAATTCCCAAATCATTCGCTCTTTCCACACCAGACAGGCTGGAGATGCCGTTGTCGACGGTAATGATCAGCCCAGGCTCCTTGCCGGCTGCCAGATCTACCAGTTCCGGCGTCAATCCATACCCGTAATCGAAGCGGTTAGGTACCAGATAAGAGACCCGTTTCGCGCCATAGGCAGCCAAGGCCAACATCGCCAATGCGGTACTGGTAGCCCCATCTGCATCGTAATCTCCGACGATCAGAATCGATTTATCGAGATGAAGCGCCTCAAACAGCAGATCGGCCGCATCGGTGACCCCTTTCATCTGGCCTACCGGCGCCATATGGGCCAGCTCGAGCTCGAGTTCGCTATCCCTGGTCAATCCCCTGGCGCTGTATATCCGCTGCATGACCGGATGGATCGAGGCCGACAACAAACTGGCTTCGGCCGGAAGCGGACGTTGCAGGATCTTCACAATACCAATTACCCCTGGAAACTTATGCTTGTTGCCCCCATCTAATGGGATGGCTCATTATACAGTCCAAGTAGTCAAAAAAACGATGCATAGTCATATACCGTTGAATGCAATGCTGCCGATAAAATCATCACTTACATCGCCGTTGAATGGTCTTTTGGTCATTCTCCTTTTACTGCTCTCATCTCCTGTCGATGCCAAGGTGGGCGCCAGCCTCTCGAGCAACACCACCGGACTGGATCAGCCGGTTCGCCTTATCCTGCAGATGGAGGGTGAGCAAGAGATGACACCCGACCTGAGCGAATTGGAGCGGCTGTTCGAGATTGTCGGGCGCTCAACACAACAGAGTATTTCAATCATCAACGGCAAGATGTCGGCCAAACGCTCTCTTACCCTGACCCTGTTGCCCAGACAGACCGGCAGCCTCGAAATCCCACCCATCAGAATCGGTAACGAGTCGACAGAAGCGCTTGTACTGGAGGTTACTGAGCAGTCCAAAGGCGATATTGATGCCAACAGAGAGCAGGTTCTTGTGGAACTGAGTCTGAACAAATCCCGGGCCTATATCGAAGAGGAGGTCATCCTCACACTCAAACTCTTTCAGGCGCCCGGTATCCATGCCGAATCCTTGGACACACCCCAGCCTTCAATGCCAGACACACAGATGAAGTTACTGCATGAGGAGCGTTATTCCAGCGAGCGCGACGGCATACATTTCAACGTAATTGAACGCAAGTATGCGGTTTTCGCCTATCAAAGCGGCAACCTTGAGATCGGTGGCGTCAAATATCGCGGTCGCACGGGTAGCGACAAGCTTTTTTCGTTCTTTAACGATCCGTTCAGGGCGCCACAGCAAGCAACGCGCATCTTCAGGAGTGAGTCGAACCAGGTTGATCTTGAAATCATGCCGATTTCCGACAGTTTTACCGGCGATCGTTGGCTGCCTGCGAAAAACCTTCAGATCGTCGAGAACGGACTCGATCAACAGACACCGATCCTGGCCGGCAAGCCGATCGTCAGGCGTATCATGGTCCTGGCAGACGGCCTGACATCAGCTCAGCTGCCGAACATTGAACAGACACTGCCGAACGGCATCAAACTCTATGAGGAGAGGCCGCGGCTGCAAGAGACACCGACCAGAACAGGGATCAGCAGCAGCCGCCAAAACAGTATGACACTCATCGCAACCGAATCAGGCCAATACGCTCTCCCGGCAATTGAAATCCCCTGGTGGAATACCGAAACCGACCGCCAGGAAACTGCCCGTCTGGCCGCGATTTTGATAGACATCATGCCAAACCCTGGCGCCACACAGGGTGTGCAACAAACACAAACTCCGCAATCCACCCGGGAACAGGCAATCCAGAGCGATGCCGGCGAGACGATCACCAGCGTTAATCAACCCGCGGCCGCTGTCGCCACCCACAAGGTCCATTGGCTGGTTTGGCTGTTCGGTACTGCCTGGGTTTTGACACTGTTTGCCTGGTGGTACTCACGACGCGGCGATCCTGATCAGCCCCGGCAACCCATCCCCGTTGCAGAAGATGAAAGGGAAGCGCCAGACAAGCAGGCAATCGGTGAGGCATTGCAGCGGCTGGAGCAGGCCTATGCCGATAAAGACGCCCCAGCTGCAAGGTCCGCCTGGTTACAGTGGGCAAAGCTGCAATGGCCGGATAATCCCCCGCATAATCTGACCAGATTGGCCGCACGCTGTGATCCAGCGGTATCTGAGGCGGTGTACAGTCTGGAGCGTACCCTCTACAGTCCGACGGATGAGACTGGATGGACGGGTTACGAGATACGACAGCTGATCCAACAGATGCAACAGGAGAAGCGATCTGACAAGCGCACCGAAAGACTGGTGCCATTGAATCCCTAATGTAGCGTCCTACAGCGGGCCCTGTTGACAGGTCTTGATTTTGCGGAAATCGGATAAGGCCAGATCGTTAAATCTCGTCCCAGCCACCATAGTCGAAGGTAATCTCTTCATGGGGTTCAATATCCTGCAAAGCGAAGAGATCGAAACCGTCAAACTCAGCATTACCTTCATCCTGATGATTGAGATAACGTAGCAGATTCCGGCCGCTGCGGCCTTCCGGTTCCTTACCATCCTCGAACACCCAGAGAACATAGGTACCATCCCGCCTGGCGGCTGGGCCCTCATAGGTGCCTATATACTCCCCTTTATTGATGGAGACTTTGGCAAACAGACCATTCCCGTGGATCCTGGAAGGCGCCCGATAGACAATATTACCGAGACGTATTTTTCTTTCTGTACTCATGTTGTATTTCTTCTTCTTTCTCACTGGTTGCAGGTTGTACGACCGGGCATCCATCGCCATAAACTGCCATGATCGATCGCAACTCCTTGAACACCATCTTTCGGGTCATCTCGTCCAAATCCTTCAATTCAGGCAGAACAACCCCTTGGCTCAGCAATCGCATATCCTCCCGTACCGATTGGCACCCTTTTTCGCAGATGGCTTCGACGTACGGCTCTATCGATCTGCTTCGCATGGACTACATATACCTCGTCATAGGTCCTGTGTTGTTCAGAATCGCCCCAATACACCGGATCAAGGCATGCTTGCGGCTGGCTCCTTCCAGGTTCACTGAATGATAAAGAACCCATGGCAAGGTACACTAGCTCACATAGACTTGTTACAAATCTGAGTTAGTATATGCCTTCACAGGCCAGATCTGAATCCGCTATACCGTACCGGGAACCATACTGCTATTCAAATTTCTAATAGGTTCCAATAGGATTCAATCCTGAACTTTTCTTTATTGACTGAAGGACATAACATGCCCTGGAACTATCGAATCTTAATACTTCTGCCCCTGTTGATATTCCATACTGCGTATGCCGATTGGGGAGAGGGCTACGACCCTATAGATCCCCCCATCGCCACAACCGCTCCTGACGGCAAGATAGAGGTGATCGAGTTTTTCTGGTACGGATGCCCCCACTGTTATCAGATGGAGCCTCAGCTCGAGGCATGGCTGAAGAGCAAACCGGAAAATGTATCATTTATTCGTGTACCTGCACCATTGAACAATAAATGGACAGTTCATGCCCAGTTTTTCTACGCAGCCGAGATTCTGGGATTGACGGAAAAGCTCCATATTCCGTTATTCGAGGCGCTTCACGATGAAAAGCGTAGACTTTACGACAAAGATTCACTTATCGGGTTTGCCGTCGAACAGGGTGTGGATAAGCAGAAATTTATCGATGCCTTAAACTCATTCGGCGTCTATGTGAAAGTACAAAATGCGAAAAAATTGGGGCAGCGCTATCAATTGGACGGCGTCCCGGCGATCGGCATCAATGGGAAATACAAAACCAGCGGAAGTTTGGCTGGCAGTTATAGCAAGATGTTTGAGATCGTCTCTCAATTGGTCGCCAAAGAGTCCAAAACCACACCTTAGGGCCTGTCTGCCATAACCAACCAAGCCCCCTTTTTCTCCAGGTAGCCTCGATACTGTTGGGGAAAATCATCGACTACAGACCCTTTGACACATGGCAGAGAGGAGAGCCTCTCTGCCCATTCGGCCACAGGCCCTGGATATTGAATGTTCAGCGATGGATTGATTCGTGCCAGCAGATCGAGCCGCATGAAGAGGGGTGCATAGGCCGCGTCAACCAGGGAAAAACGGACTGCATCGCCAAACAGCCCCTGTTCCAGGGGTGGCAGCAAGTGCCGCAGCTCATTTTCCAGACGATCCTTTTTCTCCAACATTGCCTCCATATCCTGAGCCAATGCCATACCATGCTGTGCCACCAGCAGGCTGGAACCGAACTCTATCCAGGCCTTGTGCTGTGCCCTTTTCAGGTTATCGCTCGGGTGGAGCCTCGGTGCAAAGCTCTCGTCGAGGAAATCGAGAATGACTGCCGATTCAAACAGCACTGCACCATTGACCATCATCAGCGGCACCTTCCCCATTGGTGAAAGCCGGCGAAACCATGCCGGCGGCTGCTCAAGATCGATATACTCCAACTGATACCGAATCTGCTTTTTCTCGAGCAGAATAACGGATCGCTGTACAAATGGGCATAAAAGGAAGCTGACCAGTTTTATGTTCACTTGGTTGTTCACCTAGAGATGTTGGCAGGAGCGAGGCGATTATTCTGGCACAAGAGAGTGGACCCTGGCTGAAAACACCCAATCCCAGCCACCCAAACAGATACGATTTATTCTATCTTAATTTATGTAAATTAATTACCATTTATCAACAGGATACAATATCCGAGCCAGAACAATCCAGGATTACAAAGAAAATAATAACCTAAACTACTTAAGGGATTTTACAATTTGACGCGAATTCTGTATTTTGTTGTCGAATCAGCAGTATACGTTAAGTAATGGATGTTTATATTTATACAATCACACGATGTGATATACCGCCATGTGTTACACGCTCTCACTAAGATCCTCGGATACAGGATAGGGTTAAACGACCTTGAACTTGATCCGATTCGTGGCATTTGAGCTGTGACTTCAAGTGCCGATCACACCGGTCTGCAGATGGAGAAATCGATCTATCGGTAGTACGGATGAAAAAAGTGACTATTCTCTACCCTTATTAGCAACAGATAAGCCCGGCAGTACGATCAATATGGCAAAAACCAATCCGACAGGTTTATGGGTTCCTGAACAGAAGGCCCCATCCGGTAATCCGATTTATCTCGATGACAAAAAGCTCGCAACCTGGGCCAAGGAACTGCCGGTTGCGAATGTCGGTGAAACTGCTCGCAAGCTATTTCAGACCTTGCGGTCATTCAACAGGACCCAGCTGGAGAGTTCAAAACGAATACGCAACGCTGAACGGCTTAGGGAACCCTTGAGCTATGTCGGCACAAACCTGAACAAGCACTATTTCGGCGTACGCTTTCCCTTGAGTGACAAGGCACATAAGATTGCCAATCTCAACCGGGAACTGCACAGCGGTATGGCGACCGCCTATAAAGCGGCAATCATCGATCTGTTGATGGAGAGTCATGGCAGTCCTGATCAGGGCCAATTGACCATGGCTATCCACCGCTGCATCAGCTACCTGTCTCGGGTTGTACTGCTCTCCGTTGTGGTCTATGACGCCTACCCGAAACGAACCTGGCAGGAACTTCATATACTCCATCGACTGGCCAGCCGCTATGCCCTCGGTGCTTATACGCTTGAGGACGACCTTGAACAGGATACGATGCGATCGAGCATTGATGAAATGTATCGCCGTTGTCTGCTGTTTTCACTATCGTCCCCCTATAAGATGAGGCAAAAGGATAATATTCAGCTTTTCGACGCACTCCTAGAATGGAGTCGATATACTCTGATCTACCCCTATGACGAAGCGCCCGAATACAACACCATCACAATACACCAAAATACCGACTTGGCGCCCAGTCACGAGGCAAGAATAGAGCAGACCGAAAGCAAATATTTGCTGATCATGGACGTCTCACCCCTGCTGTCAGGCCTGCGGGAATTGTTTGTCGACACACCGGACAGCTCTCTCACTCTGTCTGGCGCGGACGAGATGAATAAGAGTTTGATACGCCAGTTGATCATGCTCTGGTCCAAGGCCCAGAAACGGGCTTTTGTCAGAACAAAACTCAATTTTGAGCTAAGAATCGCAGTCGGCCTGCGCTCTGTATACAAACTGATCATGCTTGGGGATGAACCCTCATCGCCAGATGATACATCGGCCGATGACGGCACCTGGATCGAAACCCAGTTTGCCCATGGCAACGAACTCAAGGTTTCAGAGCATTTCTCGCTGATGCCGATGGATGTGGCAGCCTACAATCCTCGCCGTGGGGATTTCGAGGAGTTCGGCCCCAATTCAACAGATATCAGCAGTTTTGAAACACCCTTGGAAAGCGAGGTGAAAATCTGGGAAGATGACGACAAGAGCCAGTTAGACAGCACCACAAGCCTGCTTCATACCATCAATGAGAGTGCGGGGGGCTACTGTTTGGATTGGCGAGGCAAAAGGATTCCTAAGATACAGGTCGGTGAATTGATAGGTGTACAGTCCGCTATGTCCGCCTCCCAATTCGGCGTAGGCATTGTGCGATGGATGCGCAGTACCGACAATGATTCTATGAAAGTAGGCATCCAGATGATTGCCCCCAATGCGCTGGCAATCACAGCTACGGAGAGTGAAAAAGGAAAACGCAAGCAGGAAGAGTGCTTGCTGCTGCCTGAGGTAGGCACATCCGGTCAGCCTACCAGCTTTATCTGCTCCTCATACACCTTCGAGTTAGGTAATGTACTATCGGTGAACGATGGTGAAAATAACAAGCAGATAAAACTGACCAGGCTGCTGGAGTCGAGCGGTTCCATATCCCAGTACCAATTTATCTACCTGGACAGCGCTTCGACTACAGCCGAGAGCGAAAATGACGACGATAGCGATTCGGACTTCGATGGTTTATGGTCGACATTGACATGAACAGACGTCCATACGTCATTTGCTGACTGACCTGCGGTTTCATCAAGGATTTAAAATCCGGCTTTCTCATACCAGCGTTTGGCCTCATCCAGATCCTTCTCCACACCACGGCCCTCTTCGTACATCATGGCGAGTGTCGTTTGTGAACCCGCTAATCCCTGCTCTGCCGCTCGCTTGAACCAATCGACCGCTTTGGTCAGATTTTGCTCGATGCACTCCCCTTCGAGGTACATGAAGCCAAGGCCGTGTTGAGCCATCGGATGACCCGCTTCAGCGGCCGCTTTCATGAATTTATATGCCATCAATTCATTGACAACCATGCCAAGTCCGCCCTGCGCCATGATAGCCATCCGGTATTGCGCCTCTGTATTACCATTCTCTGCCAATGGGGATAACAGTGTGGCCGCGCGTGAGAAGTTCTTTCCTTCAAATGCGGCGATACCGCTACTCAGTTCAAAATCCATCTCGTTCATAGAATCACTCATACAGTTTGTCTCGCTTCAGATTTATCGATGTGGATCGTAAATATGCAGTACACATATCCATATCCTTTCACCCTTCTGTCGACAATCGACCCTGGCTCAGTCTCTTCGCCTCAGGGCCTGATAGCAACACGGTTGCAGACCCAGGCCACCACCCGATCATCAGTATCATACAGGCCGAAATTAAAAAGTGGACTACTGCGTCCTTTTTTCCTTAGTTCCAGGGCTATTTGCTCGATTGTCGAATCGGGAAAATCAAAACGGAGTTCCAAGTCGCTGCAGCCCGGTTTACGGAAATCCACACTCATTTCACGTGTCCAGACGGAATTGCCCGGAAACTTTCGATTTACAGCCAACGCCGGGATAGGATCGGCCAAGGCTGATATGCTACCCCCAAACATGCTGCCGCCAGGATTCATAGTGGATCTGCTCAATGGCAACAATAGTCTTACCCGGCCCCAATCTTCACTCAGTTGCAATACCTTCACACCAAGAAAACGGAATGGAGGAAATTGTTCAAGAGCCTTTGCAGCCGTGGCATCGTCCATATAATCGAACATGTCCTTGGCCTGTTAACCCCGATCAAATTGAAATTTTATATCATTCACAGAACAATAAACTCCCTTGAGGATCACATGGAATATGTTGGTTTTCCTGCTGAACCTCATCACAATACACAAAATGCCTGAAACAGTGTGGTGCCATGCAGACCCGTATAAGCGATCGGATACTCAGAACAGAAACGGGACGTGAAGCGGAGTCAATTCTGCGAAACTGCGTCCATTGCGGCTTCTGTACGGCCACCTGCCCGACCTATCAGCTGTTAAGTGACGAGTTGGACAGTCCACGTGGTCGAATCTACCAGATAAAGCTGCTTCTTGAGGGCACACAACCCTCCGCCAGTGTACAGCAACATCTTGACCGTTGTCTGCTGTGCCGCAGTTGTGAGACAACCTGTCCTTCAGGTGTTGAATATGGGCGACTTATGGAGATAGGCCGTCGCCACATGGCGCAACACTACCATAGACCGCTGAGGGAGAGATTACTGCGTTGGCTGTTACGCAAAGTGATACCGAATAAAAGTTATTTCTCAACACTTTTACGGCTTGGTCAAAGATTGAAACCCCTGCTTCCGGTAAGAGTTGGCAGCACCATTCCGGACAGAAACAGCATATCCCCCACGACCTGGCCGACACGGAATCATGCGCGAAAAATGCTGATCCTCGATGGTTGCGTACAGCCATCACTGGCGCCATCGATCAATCTTGCCACAGCCCAGGTACTTGATCGTTTGGGCATCAGTCTCATTCGTACGCCATCTGCGGGCTGTTGTGGTGCTGTCGAGCATCACCTGGATGATGAGGATGCCGCAAAACAGGCTGCCAGACGCAATATCGATTGTTGGCGGCCGCATTTACAGGCGGGTGCCGAAGCCCTTATCGTTACTGCCAGCGGGTGTGCCCAGATGATTAAGGACTATGGCTATTTACTGGCAAATGACCCCGAGTATGCAGAAGCGGCCAAGCAACTGGCGAATCGCACCCGGGATATTGCTGAAATCATCGATAGCGAGGAGCTTGAGCCACTGAAGGAAGGGATCAAAAATCAAACCCGAATCGCCTTTCATTCTTCATGTACCCTGCAGCATGGTCAGGGTCTGGCAGGCTGTGTCGAGGGCATCCTGGGCCGTCTTGGTTACCGTCTGACCGTGGTGCAGGATTCTCATCTATGCTGCGGCTCAGCCGGCACCTACTCGCTGTTGCAACCCGGACTGGCTGATGAGTTGGGCCGGCGAAAGAGCCAATCACTGCATGCCGGCAAGCCTGATATCATTGCCACCGCCAACATCGGATGCCTAACCCATCTACAAAAACACTCCACTCAACCCGTTGTCCATTGGATTGAGCTTTTAAACAGTGACAAATTGACACATTCCGACAATATCGAAAACCGTCCCACAAAAGTCGAGTAGC
This sequence comes from gamma proteobacterium symbiont of Ctena orbiculata, assembly GCA_003058525.1. Classification (GTDB taxonomy): domain Bacteria; phylum Pseudomonadota; class Gammaproteobacteria; order Chromatiales; family Chromatiaceae; genus Thiodiazotropha. The sequence continues at coordinate 15,028 of QBVD01000097.1, forward strand.
TGCTACTATTTTGCTAGGGCCTGTTAACACTAATCCAATCGACTCTGCTGGAGCTGTTTTTTTACCCAGCAAGGCAGAATGAGCGAGGTTTAGCCGTGCTAAATGAGCGAATGATAACGCCGCTGGGTGGAAAAACAGCCCCAGCCCTTCGGGTTGTGCCTGAAAATGCGCCACTCGGCGTTGCTCGTCACTCATTTGGAATCACCAAACCTCACTCCTCGCGCCTTGATTGGCGCATTTTCAGACACAACAGAGCCGATTG
>QBVD01000005.1 GCA_003058525.1 gamma proteobacterium symbiont of Ctena orbiculata
GCAGCCAGGCATTGTCACCCGTTTCAACAGCTTTTTCCAACCATGTCAGCGCCTCCTTCTGGCCACCGGAACGCTCGCTTATCTGAGCAAGAAGCATCATCGCATTAACGTTCTTTGGTTCTCTAGCCAGAACCAGATTGAGCCTGTCGCTACCTGCTATCAGTCGTCCGTCCTCAAGGTCCATTCTGGCAAGCGCCAATTGAGCGGGAACAAATTCAGAATTTTTGTTAACTGTGTCAGTAAAAAACCGCCTTGCAGAATTTCTATTACCCGAATAGAGCTCAATCATGGCTCGCAGATAGAGATCTACTGGACGTCCTCCTTCGCGATCCAATAGTTGATCAGACAGTTTGCGTGCAGAATCAAAGTCCTGTTTCCTGATGTAAGAGAGGATTAACAGGGTATCTCGCTTTGATGACTCCCCTACCCACTCATCTTCCAATTCAGTAATAGCCTCATCCACAGAACCATGATTGATATAGAGACGAGCCAGCTCCTCACGAATGCGGGTATCGCTGGGATTGTCGTGGGCGGCCTTTTTAAGGAACTCTATTCCTCGTTTGTACTCACCAGACTGACTTGCTGCGCGGCCAATCATGGTGAGAATCTGTTCATCATTGCTATCTACAGCGCCAGATTCAAGCAGCGCCAGAACCTCCCGTGGCTTGTCCAATTGCAACTTGATTTCGCCAAGAAGTTTTCTGGCCTGGAGATGGGTAGGCACCTGATTGACATATCGCGTAAGGAGTATGTTTGCCTGCTCTAGATTATTTTCGAAAAAGTGCAGAGCACCGAGCAACAGGACTGTCGGCAGATGATTCGGCATAGCCGAATGTGCCCGTGACAGCTTGGTGACAGCACTTTCATAATCCTTGTTCAGGTATTTATAGAGACCTGTGAGATAGTCTACGTAAGGATTACTTTTGTATCGAGTCTCCAAGTCTCTAATGTATTGCTCGCTCTCAACCAGCTTTTCCAGATGAAAAAACAGGTGGATAAGATTGACTGTGATGAGATATGCATCTTGTTCAGGGTCATTCTCGTTGATCAGTGACAGCGCGCCCTCCAACAGCTCAACCGCTTTGTTATGATCTTCCAGCTGCACATGTACAGCAGCCAAGTCACGCAATACTTTGTAGTCCGCTTTATCTATCTCCATCGCACGCAGCAGGTATTCCATAGCTTCCGCATTATCATTTCGAATTCTTGCCGCTTTGGCCAATGATCGTAATGCGGTGACACTGTCCTGGTCCTTTTCCAGCATCTTCCTGGCAAGGGCTACTCCCTGCTCCAGCTTTTTTTCATTGATATAAGCATGCGAAACTACTGCCCACATCGCCATAGGTTCAATGTCATTCAAACCATCCTGTTCATAGGCCGCTACGATTTCTTCGTATTTCCCCTGCAACTCCCAGGAAGAGAGTAATATCGTTTGCTGATCGGCTGTTGGCGCCCTGTCGCTCGAAACTATCTTTATCTCCCTTTCTGCAGAAAATCCATCGCCTTTTTTCAAGTAGCATCTGGCCAGCAACTGTCTGGCTTCCGTATTAGCTGAGTTATCCTGTAGTATCTGCTTGAGCTCTATCATCGCTTTCGAGTAGTTGCCATTTGCAAAACTGGTTTGTGCTGATGTAAGTGCCTCTTTATCATCTTTACCGACAGAGCATGCTGGTAATGTGATTTGAAGCGCGAACATGCATAACACAAAAAGCCAAAGGCTAAACCGCTTAATGTAAATCCCTGCCATTGTCATTGCATAACCACCATACTATCTAGCTATATTGTTACCACTCGTTAACCCCTGGACAGATCTATTTAAGACCGTATTTATTGACCAGATCATATAAAGTGGGTCTACTGATACCTAACAGATCTGCTGCCTTGGAAACATTTCCACCCACGAAGCTCATCGCTCTAATTATCGCTGTTGCCTCTGCCCGTTCCCTGACCTCTCTCAAATTAACCGGCATGACATCTTCACTCTTCTCAGTCAATTGCAGTTCACTGGGAGTGATCAATTGATCATCAGCCATAACCACGGAACGTTTTATTCTGTTTTCCAGCTCCCTGACATTTCCTGGCCAGGAATAACCCTCGATGGCTTTCAAGGCTTCATCAGTAAATCCGCTGACTTTGGAAGAGTTCTGTTTTGCATACTTCTTCAAAAATGACCAAGCCAATAAGACCGCATCCCCCGCACGTTCTCTTAGTGGGGGAATATTGATCGAAATCTCACTGATCCGATAATAGAGATCCTCGCGAAATTCACCTTGCGCAATTTTCTCTTCCAAGTCCTGATTGGTTGCACAAACAACTCTGATATCCACAGGAATTTCTTCCCTGCCACCAAGTCTCTCGATTACCCTCTCCTGCAAGAATCGCAACATCTTCGCCTGTAAACCAATCGGCATGTCGCCAATCTCATCCAGAAACAGAGTGCCCCCGTTTGCTGACTCGATCTTTCCTATAGTCTTTTTCGAGGCGCCGGTAAACGCACCTTTTTCGTAGCCATAAAGCTCACTTTCTAAAAGGTTTTCTGGAATTGATGCGCAGTTTATCGCTGCAAACTTTTCATTTTTGCTATCACTCAGGGCATGGATTGACCTGGCAAGCACCTCTTTGCCGGTTCCGCTATCGCCCAGAAGTAATGCCGTAATGTCTGTCGGGCTGATCTTTTCGATTATTCTGCAAATTTCCAGCATTTCCGGACTATTTGCTATGACACCGTCGAGCGGTGAATTGCGCTGAATATTATGCAGCCTGCGGTTCTCATCCTCCAGGCTATAAACATTAAATGCACGCTCGATAATAACCCGCAACACATCAGGATCTATCGGTTTTTGATAAAAGTCGTAGGCACCCAATTCAATTGACTTGAGTGCATTCTCACGATCATCATTACCAGTGACTACAATGACTTTTGTTTGTGGAACTAAATTCAAAATCTCTTGCAATGTCGCAAATCCCTCGCTGACATTGGTGGGATCTGGTGGTAATCCGAGATCAAGGGTAACTACAGGTGCCGATGTTTTGCGAAGACAGTTTATTGCGCTCACCCTATCGCCGACGATATGCACATCATAACCGTCAAAACTCCATTTGAGTTGGCTTTGCAACCCAGGATCATCCTCAACTATTATAAGTGATTTCAGATCTTTATTAGCTTTAGCCACAACTACGCCTCTGCTCTGGTAGATATGTGTGTGTCCGTTGCCTGTCTTGCGA
>QBVD01000098.1 GCA_003058525.1 gamma proteobacterium symbiont of Ctena orbiculata
AATCGGCTCTGTTGTGTCTGAAAATGCGCCAATCAAGGCGCGAGGAGTGAGGTTTGGTGATTCCAAATGAGTGACGAGCAACGCCGAGTGGCGCATTTTCAGGCACAACCCGAAGGGCTGGGGCTGTTTTTCCACCCAGCGGCGTTATCATTCGCTCATTTAGCACGGCTAAACCTCGCTCATTCTGCCTTGCTGGGTAAAAAAACAGCTCCAGCAGAGTCGATTGGATTAGTGTTAACAGGCCCTAGTCAAAGATTCCACTTGCAACCTTGTACCTGATCTTCATAGGTCGGTATATCCATGATGAGATTGATGAAACATACGTCTGCTCAGCTGTTTTGTTTCCATGGTGCGAGGATCTTATTTTATCCTGAAAATGCCTATCTTAGGGTTTAAATCGTTTTGCCCTATTCAGAAATCGCTGCAAATAGCCGATCCCTCCATCTTCATGACGATAGGCCGCATACAACTTCCTATTGATGCCTTGACTCCCTAAATGTAGCGCTTTCAGAGGCAGCTCCGCACTTACTTTGACGGCCAACCAGTCCGGTAAAGTACAGATGCCACGATTATAGGCCACCATCTGCAGCATAATCTCGAATGATTCAATCTGCTTCTGTTTTATCGTTCTCACCGCCGCCGGCCATAGGAACAGGGTGAGGATATCCAGACGCTCCGGCGCCACCGGAAAAGTGATAAGGTTCTCCTGCGCCAACTGCTCCGGCTTAATCCATGATGCATCAGCCAACGGGTGGGAATCGGATACCAAAAGCATCAACTCATAATGGAAAAGCGTATCGAAACCAAGCCCAGGCTGTTCCACCCTATCCGGAGTGATCAGTAGATCGATATGACGATTCAACAGCCCTTCCAGCCCGGCAAATTGAAAACGGTGAAAAATATCCACCTCCACATCCGGTTCACGGCTCAAGTAGTCAGCAATAACGTCCTTCAACCATTCATAACAGGGATAGCACTCTACTCCGATACGCAATGTCCCCTGCTTCCCTTCAGCCAAGGCTTTTAAGGTCTGCTCAGTCTGCTCCAGGATGGGCAGAATTTCATGTGCCGTCTTCAATAACTGTATGCCGGCACGGGTCAACCTCAACCGGCGCCCCTGCCTCTCCCAGAGTTCAACACCCAGCTTTCCCTCTAAATATCGTATTTGGTGTGAAAGCGCAGACTGGCTGAGAAAGAGCGCATCGGCTGCGGCAGTGAGCGTTCCATGACGCTTCAGGGCAGCGATGATCTTGAGGTGGGTCAGCTCTATCATAGTATGAGTTTTCTTCATATTTTATAGCAATATGATCATTATATTTTCATAATTTGCCTCCTTACAATAGCGCCCTGGTAATAACGACATCTCAGAGCAAGGACTATGGCCACAACACATCACCTCGGACTACCCCGCATCGGTACCAAGCGACAATTGAAATTTGCCCTCGAGGCCTATTGGCGGGGGGAGCTTGACCAGCGGGAGCTGGAACGGACGGCCCGTCAAATTCGCCGGGACAATCTGCTGTTGCAGTCTCGACTGGACATGCTGACAGTGGGAGATTTTTCGCTCTACGACCAGGTATTGGATAGCAGTTTTCTATTCGGCAATATCCCACCCCGTTTCCGGCAGGAAGCTGGGATCACCACCCTTGACGACTATTTTCAGGTTGCCCGGGGCGCTTCCAATCAGGATACGCCACCGGAGGCGGCTGCTGAAATGACCAAATGGTTCGACACCAACTACCACTATATCGTACCGGAATTTCAGCACGCCACGGAATTTCGGTTGGCGATCGATACACTGCTCACGCAAATCACCGAAACCGGCACTGACCCCCAGCGGATTAAACCGGTCATCATTGGCCCGGTCACCTATCTTTGGTTGGGTAAAAGCAAGGACGGTAGCGACAAACTCGATCTACTGCAGCGCTTGCTGCCCATCTATGCCGATCTTTTGACTCAACTTGCAGCGGCTGGCGTAGAGTGGGTGCAGGTCGACGAACCGATACTGGTGACCGAACTCAGCGCAACCTGGCAACATGCCCTGCGCAATAGTTATTACCAACTGCAAAGCAGTCCGGTCAAACTGCTGCTGACCACCTATTTCGGTCAGTTGCGGGAAAACCTGCAACTGGCATGTGAACTGCCCGTTGCCGGGCTGCATATCGACGTGAGCCGACAACAGGAGGAGGTCGACCGGATCATCGATTGGCTGCCCATGCATAAGATCCTGTCCCTGGGTATTATCGATGGCCGAAATATCTGGAAGAGTGACCTCAAGGCTATTTTGGCGTGGCTGGAGCCGATCCATAGCCGCCTCCGGCAACGGCTATGGCTCGCCCCCTCATGTTCACTACTGCACGTTCCACTCGACCTGGAACGTGAACAAAGACTCGATCCGGAGATTAAAGCGTGGTGCAGCTTTGGCAAACAGAAACTGATTGAGCTTGAACTCGTCGCCACTGCGCTCAATCAGGGGCGAGACAGCGTGACCGCCGAACTGGAGAACAACGCCAACGCTCTGCTCACACGCAAGCGATCTCACCGGGTGATCAAGCCGTCTGTTCATCAGCGGATAGCGGAAATCACTCCATCGATGGCACAACGTCGAAGTCCCTATGAGGTCCGCAGCCAGATACAGGCACAGAGATTAAATCTGCCACCCCTCCCCACCACCACTATCGGCTCCTTCCCCCAAACCGGTTCAATACGTCAATGCCGCAGGGATTATCGTAACGGCAAGCTGACCTGGAACCGTTATAAAAAGGCCATCAAACAGGAGATCGCCTACTGCATCCGGCAACAGGAGAAGATCGGCCTGGATGTGCTGGTACATGGTGAACCGGAACGCAACGACATGGTGGAATATTTCGGCGAACAGCTGGATGGCTTTGCCTTTATGGAGCACGCTTGGGTGCAATCCTATGGTTCACGCTGCGTAAAGCCGCCGATTATTTACGGTGATATCGAGCGTCATCACTGCATGACCGGCGAATGGACAGACTATGCCCAGTCCCTTACGACAAAACCTTTGAAAGGGATGCTCACCGGCCCGGTCACCATGCTCAATTGGTCATTCGTGCGCGATGATCAGCCCCGTGCGGCCACCTGTCTTCAGCTGGCGCTCGCCTTGAGAGACGAGGTGCTTGACCTGGAACAGGCCGGGATTGCAATCATCCAGATTGACGAGGCGGCATTGCGGGAAGGACTACCCCTGAGGCGCAGTGAATGGCAGGGTTACCTGGAATGGGCCACTCATGCATTCGGAGTGTGTGCCAACGGCGTACAGGATTCGACCCAGATTCATACACATATGTGCTATTCGGAGTTCAACGATATAATCGGGGCAATTGCCGCCATGGACGCGGATGTGATCACCATCGAAACATCCCGTTCGGACATGGAGCTGCTGGAGGTGTTTGAGGCATTCGACTACCCTAACGCAATCGGACCGGGTGTCTATGACATCCACACCCCAAACATCCCATCCCTCGATAAGATCATGACGCTAATGCGGCGGGCAATGCAGCGGATCCCGGCAGATCGACTGTGGATCAATCCCGACTGCGGTCTCAAGACCAGACGCTGGCAGGAAGTCGTACCGGCGCTTGAAGCCATGCAGCGGGCCGCAGGTCTACTGCGTGAGCCATCCGCTTAAGCCATTCAACATGAAGCCAATATCATGATCCGCTTCATGGGTCATGAATTGGCTGATTGTTTGGTCATCTGCTGGCATAGATCATCTTTTTCGTCTATGTTGTATGGATCAAAAGGCGTAAGAACTCAGTTCGACCGCATCATGTTTAAATGCCAAGATAACAACGAGAATGGCGCATTATCACTACAGCATATAGCGTTTTAACAATCGGCTTCATAATCCGGATGTTCATTTCGCACCGGTGTCAACGGGATCGTCACACCGTCACATCCAGACGCAGAGCAATACTGGGTAGAGAATGGATAAGAGTAAAAATGTTCAACATAGCCGGAAGGATTACCTCTCATAAGGCGATCTCTTTCGGCGTTGAAAAGTCTAAGGGCCTGTTAACAGGCCCCAGCTAGCGGATCATACGATGCTATATGAAAAACTCCATAAAATCGAACAGATCATGTTCGACGCCTTGGCACTGGGACTGGTGCTCTTCTACTCCTACTCCGCAGTTTTGGAACCCGCCGCCACCCAGTACCATCGTGGCATCTATATCATCATCACCTATATGCTCGTCTTCATGCTCTACCGCACACCCACTGTCTGGGGTCGGGTGTGGGACTATATACTGATCGCGGCATCCATCGGGTCGATCGGCTACTGGATTGTCAATTTCGAGGCCATCAACTATCGTGCCGGTGCAGAGACCGAACTCGATAAGTGGATTGCCATGGTCGGTGTGCTGATAGGCGTCGAACTTGCCAGGCGGGTAGTCGGCAGCGTGTTTGTCATTATCGGTGCGATCATGCTGCTCTATGGCGTGTATGGCGAGTACGCCCCGGAGATAATATCGCATGCGGGGGACACCTTCCCTGACCTGTGCACCAGCATCTTTTACAAGAGCGATGGTGTGTTCGGCATCATGGCCAATGTATTGGCGACCTATATCATCCTGTTCGTGATTTTTGGCGCTTTCCTGGAGAGGAGCGGCGCTCAACGCTTTTTCATCGATTTCCCCCTTGCCGCTGTCGGTCACAAGATCGGCGGTCCAGCCAAGGTATCTGTCATCGCGTCAGGACTGTTCGGTTCCATCTCCGGCAGCGCCATCGCCAACACCGTATCCACCGGCGCCTTTACCATTCCGATGATGAAGAAGGCCGGATTCAGACCGCACGTGGCTGGCGGCATCGAACCGGCCGCCTCCATCGGCGGTATGTTCATGCCGCCTATCATGGGAGCCGGTGGCTTTATCATGGCAGAATTGACCGGCGTGCCCTACTCCACGATCATGCTGGTGGCCATCTTTCCGGCCCTGATGTACTTCTTCAGTGTTTTCGTCATGGTCCACTATGAGGCCAAGCGGTTCAACATCGTGGGTGAGAGATCGAAAGAGAGCGCCAAGGAGATACTCAAAAAGGAGTGGTTCTACGTCCTGCCGCTGGTCATTATCACCATCTTCATGCTGCTCGGTTACTCGCCCGGCTACTCAGCCATCCTCGGCATCGTTGCCTGCATTGTCGTCAGCTGGTTCCGCAAGGGTACCCGCATCGATCTGAAAGGTTTCCTGGAAGCGTCCCGCGCCGGTGCCGAATCAAGCTTGAAGATCGGCGCCACTGTGGGAGTAATCGGTATTATCATCGGCGTACTCACCTACAGTGGCCTGGTGCTTACCTTTGCCGATATCGTCATCGAGCTTGCGGATGGCGCACTCTGGCTGACCATCCTGTTAATCGCCCTGGCTTCGCTGATTCTCGGTATGGGTGTTCCGGTCACTGCAGCCTATCTGATTACAGCGGTAGTTGCGGTACCCGCACTCACCGAACTGGGCGTCAACCCGATTGCCGCACATATGATTGTCTATTGGCTGTCGCAGGACTCCAATATCACGCCGCCGGTCTGTATCGCCGCTTTCGCCGGCGCCACCATCGCCAAGGCGAATATGTGGAAGACCGCTTTCACATCATTCAAATTCGCCAAGTTCCTCTACCTCGGTCCCTTCCTGTTTGGTTATGTACCCGGCTTTTCACTGGATGGCACAGCGAAGGATATCGCCGTCACCTTCATACTGATCCTCATCGGCACCTACGGTTACGCTTGGCTGCTCAGCGGCATCTGGCTGGATTGGTTCAAGAAATCACCGGTAAAGACCTGATAAGCGAGATCGGATATGCCTAATAGAAAACTACCCCGTATCGGCTATAAAAAGATCCTCTATGTCACCGATCTCTCTGAAGAGGGCCGCCTGGCCTTTCCTCATGCCGCCAGTCTGGCACATACCTATGATGCCGCACTGACCGTCTTCCACGTGGTGGAATCCCGTGAGTTCGAAAAGTTTCTAGAAGGCTACTTCAATGAGGAACTTTGGAACGAGATCAGAAACCGCAACGTGGAAGAAGCCAGGGAGATCCTGGTGAATCGGAAACGCAGCGACACCTCGATTAAAGAGGGTATCGAACAGTTCTGCGAAGAATGCATGGACAGCAGCGACGATTCACCCTATGTAACCTACGACGTGGCCGTCGACATTGGCGAACCGGGTGACAGAATCGTGGAAAAGGCCCACTCCGGCAGCTACGACCTGGTGGTCATCGGCAAGCGTGGCCAAGGCATTCTGCGAGGCGGCCTGATGGGAGACACCGCACGTCGCGTCATCCGCCACTCCAAGGTGCCGGTCATGGTAATACCCATTCCGGAATGACCCGCATACCTAAGTAACCGATAAGCGATACGCCCGGCAGATAGACGAATATGAGGCCTTTCGTCAGCTACGCCGTTCACTCCCCCGAATCCAACACTAGCCTGTCATCGCTTTGGAATTGTGCGGTGTCGCCGTCATCTCAAGAATATTGCGTATCGATTGCGTCAAATGATAAATCGTATTGATCGATGTACCCGATTCACCCTTGTGGTGCTCCTTCAGCAACTTTTCCGCCCGCTCGGATATGCCCCTGTTGAGTCGCGATATCTCACGGTACTGTTCCGTGAGTAACTCTCTCCTTGCCGCGATTGCGCTCAACAGCTCCTTTTCAGCCTCTCCAAGCGATTGAGTCTTTTGCCCGTCACCCGCCGTGATGACATTCTTAAGCTGCTCACAGACATCGGCCTCTTCCATCGACATCTTCCACCAGGCTATAAAACGCGCCTTATGGTCAGCCATCGTGTTGACCGACTCGGCCATGGAATTAACCTCATCCCGTCCTTCAGGAACAAACGGCATTCGTTCCGCCGGTTCTTCATACGCCAGTTGATCCAGTATACCCGCCATTTTCCTCAGCGGGTGGACGATACGCAGTGTGATGGTAATGGCAAAGAATATTCCCAATAAGACAGCACCGGCTACAATCCACAGCATCAGTTTCTCGTTCTCGCTGGACGTGAGATTGATATCCGACGCCATCTGATTCATCGTTTGGTTGGCGCTGACCACATTGTCTTCCACAAGGCCGGCGATTTCGGATACCGCCTTTTTCATCTCCTCAGTGACCTGTTCAATTCTCCCGTTTTGCTCCACCAGTGCCAGGAAATCATTTTTATATTTTGCCAATAATCCACCAAACATGGCTTTATCCTTGATGGAGATACCAGACCCCTCGACCTGGGCATTGATAAGCTCGAGTTCGTGGAGCGCCATGTCCACATAGACCTTGTCGCCCCTGAGCAGGTAGTCCTTTTCCCGTCGCCTAAGTTGCAGAATATGTTGTTCCAGGTCGGGTATATAATGGCCGTTGATGAGCGCTTCGAGCCGGTGGGCTGCTTGCCGAAACGGCCCCTTACCGCCTGCAACGTTTTGATTCGCAAGCACATCACGCGCATAGACCGTAAAAGTATCACGGTAGGTATTGATCTCCTGCAAAAGCTTTTCCTGTACCGGCTGCTCCAGCTCTGAGTTGGCTAACTTCTGTTTATACTCCTCGATAAGCTGAAAAACCCTGTCGCGGTATTGCGCTTCACGCCGTAGTCCGAGATCCTTCTCTCCTCGACGTATTTGCAGTAGTTGCAAATAGAGGTTTCCCACTTTAAAACGACCGGCCATTGCTTCCAGCTCATGCACGGTATTACGAAATGCCCCCTGCAGACCTGAATTATGATCCAGTCCTTTTGTTCGCCAGGCGTCTGCAATCATCAGGAATTGCTGATTGTAGGCATGGCTGAGCTCAGAGATTCGACTCGATGTTTTGGCGGCGGACTGATCGATATTTCCCAGTTCTTCTGCATACCGGAGTACATCCTGCACATGCCCGCCTACCTCCTCCACACGCGCTTCGCTGCGATCGATAAGAAACAGCTTTTCTACCCGGCGCGCCTCGAGCATGCTGTTTTCGATCTCCAGCGCATAGCTCTTTTTTGCACCATAGACATCCTGGAGACGCTGGTAGTCAGCCAGCGATTGCTGCAGTGTCGAGTGATACTGCCAAATTACACCAAGAAACAGCAGACCCACCAGACCGAAGCCGAATCCTATCTTCTCCCCAATGCGTAACTTGCTTGCAAATTTACCCATATCTTGCCCCTTGGCGCCTTAAATATTCACACTCTCCACCCGTGCTTCCAATGACCATAGCAATCCTTTATGACAGTTCTGTTACAGTTAACCAAGTGTAGTCAAGAAGCTGATGACCGGTGACCACAAACCGTCATAACGGAAAAAAGCCGATATGGAACAGAAACCCGCTAAATCCTCACGTGGACTGGAGAACATCAGCAACTACCTTGAACAATTGATCGATATTATCAGTCAGCCGGCAAACTACTGCGGCCTGACCAATAAGAGCGACTGTCTTGAACGACATAACGTGAAAGTCACGGCAGAATTGGGCAACGAAGTTCCCTATGCGGAAATCAGGATCGGTGAACTGAAACGATATGGCGTCATCGTGAAATACCCATTGAATGAAGTAAAGAATCAAAGCCGTATCGCCAGCAAGATGGAATCGATATATGGCAATTAAGGCGCGGGTATTCAACTCAACACGGCTGTCTGTCATGGCATTACCCATTCACGGTTGATCTGCCGACTTGTGTAAATTATAAAAAGTCCCCATTGAGATCCGCAATAAATCACCTGTTGTTATTGCACACTTGATCAGACGTGGCCCCTACACCTGTAAAGTATGATCCGTTTGGTCAGTCTGCACACCACAAACGGGGCATGCCGTCGTTTTGGGTCCGGGCACAGAGAAAAAAGTACATGACACATATTATTGTTTTTTATTCAATTGGTTACATTACTCAGGCAGACACTTCCATGTCCATTCACGTCACCTGCGCATCTCTCAACTCAATGATGCTCGTATTGATATGCGTACTAAATAAAATGAGGAATCTGTCGATACAGAAACTGTGACATATATTTAACAAAATGCTGAAATAGATACCGTGACAACCAACCAAACAACTGTCGAACCGGCCAAGCCTCTACCATTCAGATGCGTCCACTCATCCTCTCGTACAAACTAGGCATCGTCGCTATCATCATCACACTTGGAGTACTCACCCTGCTCCAGCTGTCGAACAGTGTCCCAGAGGGGGACCGACGACAAGTATCAAACCAGATGAAGACGGCCACAGACACAGCTTCACGCCTGTCATCGCTGGTATCGCTTGACCACCATCCATCCGTTGAGTCCCTACTGAATGAAGTCGTAGAAGAGCATGCTGCAATTATATCCGCCGCCGTCTATCTCGATGACGGAATACACTTGGAAGTCGGAGGACACCATTCGCATCCCGGGGAGCTTGTCCCGGACCGCCCGATCTACAAGGAGATAAAGGTCCCCATAGAGAAAAATGACCGGGTGGTGGGAACGCTTGAATTGGCCTTTGGCCACCAATCGGATGTGATGAGATATTCGCTGATCGAACTGGCTGTATTCGTACTCATCACCATATTACTCATCCTGATCACTTATCTATTTTTCAACAAGAAATTCACTCACCATTTCGATACGATTTCAATTATCCCCGAAAAAGTCAGAAACGCGTTTAATGCGCTTTCCGAAGGACTCGTCATTGTCAATGAGAAAGAGAGGATTGTCTTGGCCAATGACTCGTTTATTGCGAAAACTGGACAAAAAAATAGAGAACAGGTTATTGGTAAAAAAATCGGCCATATGCAGTGGAAGCAGAGAGAGGGCGGCATGGATGGTGATATCCTGCCCTGGCATTTCAGCTTGTACAATTGTGAACGCAAAACCGGGGTACCGGTACGTCTGGAATATAGCAATAAGACAAAAACCTTCTCAGTCAATACAGCACCCATTTTTGATTCGCTAGGAACCATCCGTGGCGTACTCGCCACATTCGATGATCTTACCGATCTGGAAAAGCAGCATAGAAAACTCAGCTCTACACTCAGCAAACTGAGGATTTCCGAAAAGGCACTGCGGGACAAAACCGTTGAGTTGGAGTATCTCGCGACAAGAGATCCACTCACCGGATGCCTCAATCGCCGCGCCTTTTTCAATAAGCTTGATATGTTATTCGAGCAGTCCAAATCGAAAGGACACGACCTGGTTTTCATGATGGTCGATATCGACAATTTCAAGTGGATAAATGACCTGTATGGCCATGCAAACGGCGACAAAATCATCAAGCTTGTAGCGGAGATCCTGAACAGCAATTCAAGACCCGAGGATGTAGTCGGCAGATATGGTGGTGACGAGTTTACACTGGCATTGCCGAATGCGGATATCAAACAGGCGACGACCATCGCAGATCGACTACGCCTGGACATACAGAATAAATGCCGCACATTGTTCACCAATCGCCAGCAGGTTACGCTGTGCTTTGGCCTTGCTGCCTTACAACAGCAGATGGAAGATTCGATATTACTGGTCAACAATGCGGACGATGCGCTTTATGCGGCCAAGCAGCAAGGCAAAAATCAGGTCATCGTTTGGAAACCCGGATTAAAGAAAAATGTAAAACGGGATAACGACAAAGCAGAAGAGATCATTCCGGTACCTGAAAATGCGATCGACACGGCCACAGCAGGTCTGTTGCAGGCCGAAGTAGATAATCTTCAAACGATCGTCAAGCGGCTTGAATCCGAGCTTGAGTACACCAGGGATGAGATAAGCAAACGGGGTAAAAGCGATGAATTAACCGGTTTACCCGTCAAACTTTTGTTCGATGACCGCGTATCGAGAGACATTATCAGGGCAGAGCGTAACAAACACGCGGTTGCCGTGGTCTCCTTGGACATCGATAACTTTTCACGCATCAACAAGGCTTTTGGGCAAGGAATAGGCGATCAGATCCTGAAAATCGTAGCTGAACGACTGATCGATTCACTCCGCAGATCCGACACCGTTGCAGTGCTGGATAAAGAGGAGAACGATAAAATCCCTGCCATAACCCGCTTGAACAACGACGAATTCGCCCTGGTTCTCAGCGATATCAAAGATATTCAGTCCGTAACATGGGTGATACGCCGTATTCTTGGCAGATTGAAGAAAACCATGGAGGTCGATAACCAGGAACTGTTTGTATCTTTCAGTGTTGGCGCCGCATTCTATCCACACGACGGCGACACCACTTTCGACCTTCTGCAAATGGCCTATAGCGCCAGACACGCTGCCAAAAGCAATCCCGGAAGCAATAACATCAAATTCTTTTCGAGAGACCTCAACAGAAATGCATTCCACGACATTTGGCTGGAAATGCAATTTTATAAAGCCATAATTCAGCAACAGTTTGAGGTCGTATACCAACCAAAGATCGATGCCAAAACCGGCCTTATTACATCCATGGAAGCACTCACCCGCTGGACACATCCCAAGGTCGGACCCATACCGCCAGATGACTTTATTCCTGTTGCCGAACATACCGGTCTGATTAACAAGCTGGGAAACTGGATCTTTAAAAAAGCCTGTTTGGATCTGCGTCGCTGGCATAAAATGGGCTTCTGTGATCTACGTATCGCAGTCAATCTTTCACCTGTCCAATTAAGGGGTGAGTCCACACTCAGTGAAAGGTTCCTTCGAATATGCAGCAAGCGCAAGATACCGCCCAACAAAGTCGAACTTGAAATCACTGAGAGTACACTTATTGAAAACTTCGACCAGACTCAAGCAGCAATGCATGCCATGAGTAAAGCTGGAATTCAGTTCACCCTGGATGATTTTGGGAAGGGATTTTCATCCCTCAGCTACCTGCATAATCTGCCCATCAGGAATATCAAGATCGACCGGGAATTCATCGACAGCACCCTCCCCGACAGCCAAAACCTGATTATTGTTAAAGCAATCATCTCGATGGCTAAAAGCCTCGGCTTAAAGGTCGCAGCCATCGGTGTGGAAACCGAGACTCAAAAGCATATGCTTTCACAGCTTGAATGCGATGAGATACAGGGATCCTTTTACAGCGATCCCGTCACTATGGAACAAGCCACTGATCTACTTCGAATCTATAACAGTTGACAGTCATTCGGTTGGTTGGACGCCTGGTGGCACTATAAAAGCAGTAAGCCGGAAGCCAAACAGGCAACTTACAGGCACCTATCCAGGGCCACTGCCAATTCAATGCGACGGAATCACACCTTCCTTTGGTGAGTCAAACACCACGGCCATACACTCCCGCCTTTTAATCCGTACTTCGATTATGGCGCAGGGCTGATATAATTCCCCTATACGCCACCGACCAATATTTATTCATGCTGCGCATTGAAACCGGAGGCAAGCAATAGTACCGTGGCGCCTAGTGATTGGGTACGCAGCGATTTGAGGTAACAAAATGCCAACCCTCTGGGAAAAGGTGACCAGCGAAGCCAAACTCATCAGCCTGCCTGAAGCCTACTTAAGACTGAAATCGGTGGTCGAGCGACCCGACTACGAGATTACCGAAATTGCCGATGCCGTCAGTACAGATCCGGCATTGACGACCCGAGTGCTCAAACTGGTTAACAGTCCCTATTTCGGCCTTGCCGGCCGAATAGAGACCGTGATAAGAGCCGTCAGTATGCTCGGCGCCCAGCAAATCCACGATCTGGCGCTGACAACCTGCGTCGCCCACGCCTTCAGCGGTATCGATCCCGCCCACCTGGATATGCGTAGTTTTTGGAGAAGCAGCGTGTTCAGCGGACTTGCCGCCCAACAGCTCGCCAAGCGACGGGGTGTGCTGGATAGTGAGCGACTGTTTGTCGCCGGCCTACTGAGTGACATCGGCCACCTGATCCTTTATCAAAGCGTTCCCCAGGAGATCATAAGGGCCGTTAACCTCGCTCGAGAGCAACAACTGCCACCAGTGGAGGTCGAACGCGAATTGCTGGGTCTGGATTATGCCCGGGTTGGCGCTGTCCTGATGCGACAGTGGCAACTGCCGGACTCCCTGATCGAAACAACCGAATTCCACCCGGAACCCCTGCGCTCCAGAAAATTCTCTTTGGAGACCTCTATCGTACACATCGCAGTGCTTCTATCCAGGTCCTGGAATGAAGACCAGCCCTTTGACCAGGGGGCGCTACAACCTCATCCATCGGCATTGGACAGCGCCAATGTCTCATCTGATATCTGCCTCGAAATATCGGAAACCGTCGAATCTGAGGTCGATAAGCTATTGGAAACACTCGCACCACTCAGTAAAGCCTCCTAGGGCCAGTCATCAAAGACCCCAATGGCATAGCTCTGACTGTCAGCGCACAGATTACCGATTAAATCTGTAATTCATTTCATGATGATATCGATCCGTTCAGAAACTCACCTATAGTACGTGCGCATGCGATCGGCTAGAATCAGCAGATTCAATCCCACCTGATGTCACGAGGAATCCCAACGTGTTTCGCAAAGAGCTCAAAGTACTTGACTGTACCATTCGCGACGGCGGTCTGATCAACAACTACCATTTTACCGATGATTTCGTAAAGGCGGTCTATCGCGCTGCCTGTGATTCCGCCGTGGATATTATCGAACTGGGCAAGAAGCTTGCCGTCAGTGAGGAATACAGTCGGGATAAATTCGGCAAATGGAACTTCTGTGACGATGATGATCTGAAGATGATTATCGACTCCCATGAATGTGAAAACCCACCTTTGATCGCGGTGATGTTCGATATCGGCCGGGTGGATTTCAATAGCCTGAAACCCAGAGATCAAAGTCCGTTCGACATGGCGCGCGTGGCCTGTTATGTCCCCGACATCGACAAAGGATTGGACCTGGTCAAACGCTCAAAGGACATGGGGTACGAAACAACCATCAATATCATGGCCTGCTCTGCCGCCATTCGTACCGAGTTGATCGAGGCCCTCAACCAGGTTGAGGAGACTGCCGAACTTGATTACCTTTATCTCGTCGACAGCTACGGCGCATTCTATTCCGAACAGGTGACCGATTACCTGAATCTCTACAAGAAATACGCGCCAAGCAAGGAACTGGGATTCCATGCACACAACAATCAACAGCTCGCTTTCTCCAATACCCAGCAGGCGATAATCGACGGGGTAAACCTTCTCGATGCAACCATCAATGGCATCGGTCGCGGTGCTGGTAACTGCAACCTTGAACTGCTGCTCAATTTCTTGAAAAACCCCAAGTTTGACGTCGAACCCATATACAAAGCGATCCAGGAGGAGTTCGTCCCTCTACGCAAAGAGATCGAATGGGGATTCAATGACATCTATGGCATCAGTGGACACCTCAATCAACACCCGCGTGCCGCCATGAAGCTGCGCGCGGACAAGAAGAATTGCGATCGCTGCTACGATTTTCTGATTGAATCAAGCCGTCTGGACGAAGGCATTATTTCTTGAATGAAAGTCATAGAGCGATACAAATCCCCAACACCCTCAAAGTGTTGGGGAGCCAGCGATGTTGAATCATTTGATAAACGTAATATGATCAGGCAAGTATTTTATCAATAGCCTTGACAACCTTGGCACATGCTTCTGAGTATGCCTTGCTTTCCATGTGCTTGTCTTCATGCTTAGGAGTAAGATTCACACGCGGTCATATCGAATACCGCATCACCATCAGATCCACCAGTGGGTATGGATGATGGCAGATAGAATGTGCGCCCGGTACCGCCCGCCTCGCCTGCGAGGCTGCCGCTGTCGGTATCCGTCCACATTACACTCAGTTTGGCATAGCCGCCGATACTGAATTTACCTCACCTCCGAAGACATCGCTCAAATCGTAGGCCGATGCGTTCAATAGCATTATAAAAAGCATGGTTAGCACGCCGATTCCAGGCATTTTTACACATATATTAGATCACTGCTGTCCCGTTAACTTTCACAACAAAACCATCTGGTTGAAATCATCTTGAGGATCATGGACAGGGTCTCCTCGAAGCAACGCCATTAGGTCGCGCTTTTCAAATAGATTGAGTTGTAATAACCGTAAAATATGTTGCATGCTTTTCTTCGGCTTTGATTGAAACTTGAGAAAAGCTAACAGCAGATAAACACACAAAGCAATCCATATCTGCGTCATTACCGCATTTTTACTGGTACCGACAAAG
>QBVD01000099.1 GCA_003058525.1 gamma proteobacterium symbiont of Ctena orbiculata
TGCCCAGCAAGGCAGAATGAGCGTAGTGTAGTTATTCTACATGAGCGAATGATAACGCCGCTGGGGGCGAAAACAGCCCCAGCCCTTCGGGTTGCGCCTGAAAAAGCGCCACTCGGCGTTGCTCGTCGCTCATTTGGAATAACCAAACCTCTCTCCTCGCGCCCCGAAGGAAGTGCCCTTGGGGTGCGCCTTGATTGGCGCTTTTTCAGACACAACAGGGCGCATTGGATTAGTGTTAACAGGCCCTAAGTCAGTATCAATTGATCGCCCGCCTGATGCAGAGTATTACGGAATAGCATTCCTGCCGTTAACTTTAAATAATACATAAAAACTGGTCTCTAGCTTAATGATAAAAAAGTAGATTTCTAAACTTCACTCTATATCTGCATGAGAGTTTGAATGGGTCAAAATGTAACTAAAGTTTTACAAATCGAAGACGATATGTCTTGCAACCATGGAGTATATGGTTACGGCAAAGCAAAACAATAAGCTTATTTGCTGTAATGAATCGTCCACAGGCGGCTTGTGGGCAAGGTTATACGGCGTATACGAATTATAAAATACCAGCGCCAGGAATTGGGATATGGATCATCCATATCAGGGAAACGATCATGTCAGTTCTTCATAATATTTCGATTCGCACAAAGCAGTGGTTCGGTTTCGGGCTCATTCTCTGTGTGCTTGCAACCTCATCCATTATCACACTCATCAGTCTGGGTAATGTTGAACAAAGCGTGAACCAGGTGGTGGGCGAGAGTCAGCCACGTTTAATCCTGACGAAAGACCTCGCAAAAAGCCTGAAACAATCTACAGAATCTTTGGCTTTTTATCTTCTTACGAAGGATGAGTCCCAGCTACAGGACTTCTCAAGTCAAAGGGACCAAACGAAATATATTCTTCAATCATTGATAACCAAGAGCATAGAGGCGGAGGATACCACTTCATCCCAACTACTCAAGCAGCTGAACGATAAACTGAAGCAGTATGAACAGACAGCTGCGGCGTTACTCAATCAGACAGCCACGCATGAAGGTAACTTTCCAGGTATTGCCTATGCCAACACGCACATTAATCCTATCAGCCGGGAACAGATGCAACTGACATCCCAAATGATTCTTTCCGAAATGGAAGAATACGCGGACGAAGAACGGAAACAGATCCTGCATAATCTTACCGAGCTGCGGTATGCCTGGAGCAATATCATGAACGGCATCCGCGGCTATCTCGCTTTTCGCAGTGATTCGAATATTAATGACTTGAACCTTTACCTGGACAGGACAAAAAAACTGGTCCGGCTAATCAGTGCAAAGAGTGATCAACTGACATTGGATCAAGCTGATTCCATTGAGCAATTTATGGATAACATGGTCCGTTTCGATGAACACTACAAGAGGCTTCTTGAGATACACGGGAGTAATCAATGGCGCAGTGATGCATGGCTCGTACGTAGCCAGATCACACCACTATTGATGACAACGGATCAACATCTCGAGCAGTTGGTTGCTCATCATGAGTCAACTATCTCACATACCAGCCAACGCCTGATCGAGGATGCCAGTTCAACCACAACACTTGTAATCAGTCTGTTGCTGTTTGGACTTGTGATCGGATTATCGATAAGTTGGCTGACCACGCGTCTTATCTACAATCCGATCCTGGACGCGGTCAACACCATGCAAGACATCGCCAATGGCGATGGTGATCTGATGAAGCGATTGGAAAAGAAAGGTAATGATGAACTTGGACTACTTGCTGAAAGCTTTAACCAGTTTGTTGACAAGATCCGCAAACTGATACAACAGACCGCGCAATCCACTGAGTCGGTAATCAATGCTGTTGTGCAAACATCAGACAATACCAGTCAGATCAGTCGTCGCATCCAACAGCAGGAAAATGAAACTGACCAGGTCGCTACGGCTATGACCCAAATGACGGCCTGCGTAGCCAACATAGCACAAAATGCAACTACCGCCGAAGAAGCCACCAAGGCAGCCACTGCTGAAGCACATACAGGCTGCAAAGTAATCAAGCAGACAGCAGATGCCGTGCAGGCGTTGGCGGATGAAGTGGAACTTGCAGAAAATTCGATTCTGGGTGTGGAACAGGAGAGCGCTCGTATCGGATCGGTCCTGGATGTCATAAAAAGCATTGCCGAGCAGACCAACCTACTCGCCCTTAACGCCGCCATCGAAGCTGCAAGAGCGGGAGAGCAAGGGCGTGGTTTTGCTGTTGTAGCCGACGAGGTGCGTGGGCTTGCCAATCGCACGCATCAATCGACAGGCGAGATCGAGTCAATGATACAAGCGCTGCAGAGTGGCACACAGCGGGCAGTATCCGTGATGGCATCCGGCAGGGAGAAAGTGGACAGCAGAGTTCTGCAGGCAACAGAGGCACTTCATTCGCTGAGCGAGATAAATAAGGCTATCGAGACGATCAACGATATGAACACCCAGATCGCCACCGCGGCAGATGAGCAGTGCTCGGTGGTGGAAGAGATCAACAAGAACATAATCAATATCAGCGAAAACGGCAAGCAGACCTCACAACGGGCAAAAGATACCTCTGATACTGCCAATGACCTGGGGACATTAGCCTCCGATCTGCAAAGGATTGTCCAGCAGTTTAAATTTTCCGGCGATAGAGGGTTTGATTTCAGCTCTGCGAAGTCGGCCCACCTGGCATGGAAAACAAGAGTACGTTCGTTTCTCGATGGCAAGCAATCCCTTTCCCATGAAGAAGCAGTCTCGCACCATGATTGCGCCCTCGGAAAATGGTACTACTCAGAAGCGCTTAATCGATATGACGATGTTGCTGAAATACATGCGATAGAACAACCCCATCAGCAGTTACATTCACTGATAAGGGAAATTATCAAGCATATGGAAAGTGGGGATACTGACAGAGCGGAGGATCTTTATAATGAAATCGAGCCTCTGTCAGGCGAAATCATAGGCCTATTGAATAGGGTCGAACGGAAAATAGCGGCCGGTTGACGGGGACCGTTCAAGGCATAGTGTTTCCCCGTCACTTCTTGCTGCTGCGACCACGCTTCTGCCACAGCAGTACACCGAGTGTGGTCGCGCCCAACGCAATACCGGCAGACAATATCATACGCGCCAACCACTCGGGCCAGGCGGGTTGCGGTGTCAGAAGAGCCGCGCTGCCGACGACTATCAACCAGAATGAGATTTTTCCAAGGAGTGCGGATTTCAAACTATTATCACCCTGACAGACGACAACCATAGCGTGGCCAAGCCTGATGGATCGTGAAATGCCAATAATATATATATCGGCAAATGTATTACCTGAATCGGATATACTCTTATATCACAACCGATATAGCTGCGAAACAAATCCTGAACATGGCTCACCTCTACTACATCCATGATCCAATGTGCAGTTGGTGCTGGGGATTTCGCCCGGTACTCGAGGTACTTCTGTCACGGCTCCCCGACAACATCACAAGCAGCCGCCTGTTAGGCGGGCTGGCGGCGGATTCATCGCAACCGATGCCGGATGATCTGCGGATGAGGTTGCAGAGCACATGGCGGAAGATTGGGAAGCGTATACCGTCGACCCGCTTCAATTTTGATTTTTGGGCTCGGAATACGCCCAGAAGGTCCACCTACCCTGCCTGCCGCGCGGTCATCGCCGCCAGGTCGATTGATCCAGAAATGGAAGATAACATGATAGTGGCTATTCAGCAGGCCTACTACCTGCAGGCAAGAAATCCTTCAGATGACACTACTCTCATCGAACTTGCGATGGAGTTAGGTCTGAACGAACAGCAATTTTCCAAACTGTTGAACCATTCCTCCACACAGCAAAAGCTCGACTCTGAGATTGCACAGTCATTCCTTTTGGGTGTGCGCAGCTTCCCCTCGCTTGTGCTTCAGCATGAAGAGAGCTACTGGCCGGTGGCCATTGATTATTTGAATGCGGAGCCGATGCTGGAACTCATTCACAATCTCATTGATACTGATTTTTAACCCGGGGGATTGACTTGAAAACTCTCGCGGGTAACACTCAGCCACCATGCTGACTAAAGAGAATCTAGACAAACTCCGCAAAGATATCGTGTTCACAGAAGAGCTGTCCGGTGAGCGTCTGCAATTTCATTCCACCTGGGGCATCTTTTCACCACGCGAGATCGACGAAGGGACCAGGCTTCTGGTAGATCGTTTACGGATCGCTCCCACAGACGACTGCCTAGACCTGGGCTGTGGCTACGGCCCAATAGGCCTCTATATGGCCCGAAGGGCTCCGCAGGGACAAACCCTGATGGTCGACAAGGATTTCATGGCGGTCAACTACAGCAATGAGAATGCCGAACGTAACCGATTGACAAACGCCAAAGCCATCCTCAGCAACGCTTTTGATCACATAGATTCAAGCTTGCGCTTCAATGTCATCGCATCCAATATCCCTGCCAAAGTGGGCAAAGAGATGCTCAGTCTGATTTTGCATGATGCCAGGCAACGTCTCAAACCGGGCGGCAAACTCTATGTCGTAACCATCAATGGTCTAAGACAGTACATGAAACGCAATCTCAACGAGATTTTCGGAAACTATGAAAAGCTTAAACAAGGTAAAAGTTATACCGTAGCGTTGGCTGTCAACAAGTGATCCCTGTGATATTGAAACTGCCACACAGGTATCGTTAGTCAATAGTCTGCAAATGCAACACTCTATTCACTGGAAAGACGCTTCAACACATGAGAAACCGCAACCAAACCAAAGCTGGCAGTGACGGTCATCACAGAACCATATCCACCACAGTTCAATGAACTCTTCATGTTCATCGGCCTTTCCAGACAAACTGCCCCATTGTCATCAGGATAGCGCTGCTGCTCTGTTGAGTAGACACAGGGCACATTGAATCGACGTTTGACATTGGTTGGAAAACCGTACTGCCTGCGAAGCAATTTGCGGCACTTGGAAAGCAGTGGGTCCTGTTCACTGCGGCTTAGGTCAGCCAGTTTGATCTTTGTAGGATCGCTTTGCCCCCCTGCACCACCTACCGTAATGATGGCGATCCTGTCTCTGCGGCAGCAGGCTATCAAAGCAGCCTTGATGCGATAGCTGTCGATACAATCGATCACGTAATCAAACCCACCGGCAGCAAATGTTTGCAGTGACTCCAACCCGATAAATTGCTCCACAGCATTAACCCGACAGCTGGAGTTGATGGCCAAGACTCGCTCTGCGAGTGCCGATACCTTGGCTTTACCGAAATCACCCTCAACCGCATGCAGTTGGCGGTTAACATTCGATTCAGCTATATGATCCATATCATAGAGAGTAATCGCACCTATGCCACTGCGCGCAAGGGCTTCCACAACCCATGAGCCGACCCCACCCACGCCAACCACGGCGACATGAGAATGAGAAAACCGCTCCAATGCCCGACTGCCATAGAGACGTGCTATACCGCCAAATCGCCTTTCATTGTACAAATTAGACAATTCCTTGGATGTTTGCACCAGAAATGTATTTCATTAAAAATAAAAAACATTAATTATATAAATGATTATGAAATAGCTGCTTGATCTTTGTTTAGTTCCTTCATGAGTTCTACGAAACGGGCACTTAACACCTCCAACTCGTTAATTCTTTTCTGTGCATACTCTGTGTTCCCCATATTATTAATGCTGATTATTTTATATCCGAGTGCATGTATCTGCTCATGCAGCCTGTTGAGTTCAGTGTACTGTGGCAAACTGCCATACTGAATAAAACCAATACCATTGAACCAATAACTGAAGTTGCAGTGTTTGCTATCCAACTGACTATGGTTTATTGCCTCATCGCGATTCACATACCCAATCAGATTGTCCACCCATCGCTGATGACTGGTTAGCGCCACGTCAATATCGACATGATGACTCTTAGTCACTCTGTTTTTGAGGCTCCGCCACAGTTGATTGCCTTGCCATTGCTTCAACCATGCTGGGATCTCATTTGCCGGCATCGGTCTGGCAATACCATAACCCTGACCTAATCGACAACCCAATTGAAGTAGTGCAACGGCATGTTCCACGGATTCCACACCTTCCGCAATGACCGGATGCTGAAAAGCATGCGCAAGGCGAACCACGCTATCAACGATGGTTAGATCCTGAGGATCATCCAGCATGTCCCGCACAAAATTCTGATCTATTTTGAGTATATCGACAGGAAGACGATGAAAATAGGCAAGGGAAGAGTAACCCGTACCGAAATCATCCAAAGAAATCTTGATACCCAACTCACGGCACTCCGACAGGGTGTGATAGATAACATTCGTATCATCTATAGAGGCGGTTTCGAGAATTTCCAGTTCAAGCATATCGGGAGTTACATCAGCATACTTTGTAAACCGCTCCCGAATATACTCGGTGAAACCAGGATACTGCAGATGGTGTGGACTTATATTTATACTGACCGGCAGCTGAAGCCCCATTTTTTGCCATTGACTCATCTGTTGCAATGCATGATCGAAAACCCATTGACCCAGCTCGATCTCCAAATCCGTTTTAGTAATAATTGATAAAAAATCACCTGGCGGGGTAATGCCCGCTTCCGGATGCAGCCACCGGATCAAGGCCTCGACGCCTATAACGTCACAACTGTACATATCAACCTTTGGTTGAAAGTAAAGCGTGAATTCCTGCTTCGACAATGCGTTCCTGAGCAGCTTGATATTTTTACGGTTGGCCTTTATCTTCTTGTCATGCAATGGATCAAACAGATGGTAGCAGTTCTTGCCCGCCTCCTTTGCCCAATACATTGCCTGATCAGCATGTCGTAGCAGGATGTCCGCGTCCACATCGTCCTCCGGGTATACGGTCAGGCCAATACTTGCACTGACTTCCAGAGCCGTATCATCCAAGCGTATGGGTTCTGCTATAACCTCCAATACCCTGTCCAAAACCAAAATGCACTCATCCATACTCGTCAGATTAGTCAGTATCAATACGAACTCGTCTCCACCGATGCGCGATACCGTGTCCTCCTCACGCAATACACCTTCTAACCGACTTGCTATTTCAATCAATATCTTATCGCCTGAATCATGGCCAAACCGGTCATTAATCGGCTTGAAACCATCGAGGTCCAGATAACAAACCCCCACACTGGTTGCGTTTCGTTTACTGAATGCAATCGCCTGGCGTAGCCTGTCGGTTTTCAGACGCCGATTGGGTAAGCCGGTCAATGGGTCGTAATGTGCGATATGTTCAAGTTCCGCTTCAGCCTTTTTTCTGTCCGTTATATCGTGAACGATCGAATAGAGCACCTGCTTGCCATCCGAGATGAAGGGACCAGAGTGTACTTCGACATCCCTGACCTCCCCTGACGCCAGGGCGTGACGAAAAATGAAGTGGTTGCGTTCTTCTTTTCTAGCCCTGCTCATCTCCTGAGCAACTTCCTCTTTGCTCAGCGTATTGATGTCATTGATACTCATTTTCAAGAGCTGTTCAATGGTATAGCCGTAATACTCAGCTGCGGCCCTGTTCGCTGTGAGAATAGAGCCTGAGTCGGGGTCGATCGTCAGCATCACCGCCTTGTTAGCCTCGAACAACATTCTGGAGCGTTCTTCACTCATACGCAGCGCTTCAGACAAACCTTTCTCCCGTTCAAGCGCCTCCAGCAGATCATGATTACTTGCCTGCAGCGTCTGATTTGCCGTCTCGAGCTGTTGTGTACGCGCCTCTACTTTCTCTTCCAACTCGATACCTGAACGCCTGAGGGCATCAATCTGTCCTTCGATTGTACTTCCCATTTCCTGCAATGCATGGGAGAGAGTACCGATCTCATCTTCACTGTGTATCTTAACCGGTTGTTCGAATCTGCCATTTGTTATGGATGCCGCATACTCGGACAGCTGTTTAACAGGTTCTACAAACTGTTTACGCATGAAGAAATTGAGAAGTAATGCGATAGCGATGAATGTAAGTAAAAAATTGAAAACAACCTGCCTGACTGCTTGCATCACCTTATCGTCGATGACTTTAGTAGAAAAACCGAGCCGTATAATGCCCACTGTTTGAGCTTGGTCAATGATGGGTATGGAAACATCATAATAGCTCTTGCCATCGGACCAGTCGTGGATCTGCCACAAAGGCTGGTCAGCAGACAAGGTATTGATTGTCACAGTATCGTTATATATCTGCCCGATCTGTGCATTATTACTGTGAAACAGCACCAGGCCCGATTGGTCAGTAATGCTTGCATACTCAATATGACGATTTTTAGCAACTACTTCCTTAAGCTTTCCATCCATCCCGGAGAGTGACTCGAGCGGCAATCCCAAAGCCAGCAGTTCATCAAGCACACTTTCAATGCTATGACCAATGCCAAAACTGCCCGTCAACAGAGCATCGGTATAATTTGAGCGAAAACTGTTTATATTCACTACAGAGCTGAGTAGTAACGAGAGCACGAGGGTACCGATAGTCACCAGCAGTATCTTCCGGTTAAGTCTCATTAACTACTGCCTCGGCATAGTGTTAAGCAGGAAATTCATTTACGAATATTTTCTCCCGCCAATTGCAATAGGCCTACAGGTACAGCGATACCAAACTGTCTTGCCTTGTGCAGATCGACCGCATAACCATATCGTGCCGGCCATTGGGGAAAAATCCGCTTGATTGGCTTGCCTTCGAAAAGATCGCGGATCATAACAGCTGCTTGTCGTCCCATGCTGCGATGAGAGGGAAAAACAACCGCCGTTGCTCCCCAGTCCTGCATAACATCGTTCTTGACGAGACCGATCAGCGGCTTACTTGAATATGCATGGACCATTTCTGCGAACTGGCGTCGGGCACCCAGCTGATCATGGGGTTTTATGAACAGATCCACTTGAGAATCGAGCTCCTTGATGAGAGGTAGCGCCATCTCTGCCATACGCCTGTCACCCTCCTCCCCCTTTACCAAAGGCACTCTGCGGAAAATCACTTCCAGATCCTTAAACTGAGGATCATCATCCAGCATCGCCTTAATCCAGGCATTATAGCTGTGGGATTGCGGCATATCGGCATAGATCAACCCGATCCGCTTTACATGGGGCATCAGTTCCCGGATAAAACGGAATCTTGATTTTACAGGTACAGGATAGCTGACACCGGTAAAATTGCTCTTCGGTGGAATGTCGAAACCATCTATCACACCTATTCCCACCGGGTCGGTTGGAGAAGCGAACACAACCGATTGAGTTCCGCCGTACAGCACCTGCTTGGCGGCTACGGTTGCTGTGGTGCCGCCCATGTAATAAACATCATAGTCTTTGGCAGCTTCCGTTTTCAGGATCGCCGCACCCTTGTTGATGTCATTGCCCGCTGTATGAAAATAGAGCTGAAGGTTTTCTCCCTCTACATAGCCGTATTGCTCGAGGGATTCCAACATTGCGAGGCGGACATCCATATAGGGGCTGCCTTGCTGGGAATCAAGAATCAACAGGCGATAGAGCCTACCGGTTTGTGGAGCGGATAACAGTTCGCCAGCCCCAACCAGCAGCAGCAAAACAAGGCAGTAACGGGACAGAGTTGCTACTGATGATAACAAGTACACCTCCGGATGAACGCAGTCAAATAGAACCGGTGCTTCCTGCATCGATCAGGCAAATATCAAACAGGCCTTACCAAGATACCTGGGTTAGACACAGATGCCTCTACGGAAATCGCAACCCATTTCTGAGGCAATTGTATTGTGATGCCTAATAAGTATATTGTCGGCAAAATAGCGCCACTCTGAAATAGCCATGATCCAATAAGTGGCAGAAGCACTATACAATCCAAATATTAAACATTAATAAACCTATTTATCTTATTGTTTATAAGGGAATATTATAACAATCATTGGACTCGTTTTGAAGCATGGGCTTTTTCACAGCCCAGCTGTGGTTACATCTTGTTACAAGTGGATACACCCGTGAGAGGATCTTCTTTGCCCGGCGGTGCACACTCGATCTCAAGGACAACCCGTCCGACAACACTATCGTTCATACAAGGAGATCATCATGGGAAAGACTCTAATTATCACACTTGTCGTATTGGTTGCGCTGCTGATCAGCGGTGTGGCAATTGCACGTTATAAAGGTTATTGCGCCGGACCTGAAGGGCGTATCGGTTGGATGACGGACCGTATCGGCAGGCAACTCGATCTCGACGACTCTCAGCAGCAATATCTTGCTCAACTCAAAGATCAGATAGTAGTCAGCGCAAATGAATTGAGGAGGGATAGATCGACCTATGTGGATCAAGCCATCGACCTGCTTGAAAGCTCAGAATTTGATCGC
This sequence comes from gamma proteobacterium symbiont of Ctena orbiculata, assembly GCA_003058525.1. Taxonomy (GTDB): domain Bacteria; phylum Pseudomonadota; class Gammaproteobacteria; order Chromatiales; family Chromatiaceae; genus Thiodiazotropha. The sequence continues at coordinate 10,277 of QBVD01000099.1, forward strand.
GAAAAGGCCCGCACCCTGCTGATGCAAAAACAGGCTCAACTGGCCAGTCTCAGTTCCGACGTCATAGATGCCTTCGCCGATTTCAGTAATAATCTCAATCAAAGCCAACGGGATAAACTACAATCGATGATCATGCATCACCGTGAACGTCGTCATTGCAAGTTTGCCTGCGGCGATAGTAAGCAATTGACACAGGAGTGAATAGCCGTGCCCCCTGCTCTCACAGGGGGGGAGGCAGACTGAATCTTGATTGATCATCACACATAGCAGGACCCCGAAATCAATCTCAAACTTTTTAAACAATCAACCGAGTACTGGAATTAGTGATGCCCCGCATCTTGCTGATCGATGATGACCAGGCACTGGCCACACCGCTGAAAGAGTACTTCTCCCTGTATGACTTGGAGCTGGAAGCGGTTACGCTCCCATCAGAAGGCTTGAAACGCATTGAGCATACAAATCCGGATCTGGTGATTCTCGACATCATGTTGCCGGAGATGGATGGTTTTGAAGTATGCCGCACCATCCGCAGACAGAGCAGCCTGCCCATTCTTATGCTTACCGCGCGGGGAGAAGTGATGGATCGGGTTGTCGGTCTGGAACTGGGGGCGGATGATTACCTGGCTAAACCGTTCGAACCCAGAGAGTTGGTCGCCAGAATACAGAACATCCTTAAACGCAGCCGGTCACAACCGAATGAGGAGCAAGAGATCGTGCTTGGCGCGCTAAAACTCGATTTGGTGCGACAGGATGCCTTTATCGAGGGGCGAAGCCTGAATCTCACAACCCTCGAATATCGATTGCTGGCCTTGCTGGCGCAACATCCGGGCCGGGTATACAGCCGTGACGAAATACTGACTGCCGTAAAAGGGATAGAGGCCGATCTCTATACCCGTTCCGTTGATATCCTGGTAAGCCGTCTGCGGCAAAAACTAAAACCGCTTGACTATATCAAGACAGTATGGGGAACCGGATATCGCCTGGTGGGCCCTGAAACATGAACAGGCGACATAGTCTCAGCGGCCGCCTGATCTTACTGTTTATCTGTGTCAGTATCCTGGTCGCGCTGACGGTGCGAACAGGATTCCGATACGGCATCCAGGGAGAGTTTCGTTCCCTGGCAGAACCCCATCTGTCGGAATATATCGAACACCTGGTAAAAGAGATCGGTTCCCCACCCGACCCCACAGCCGTGGAAAAACTGGCGGAACGCCTGAAAATCGATATTCAGATCCAGGCCAAGGGTCAGACCTGGTCCAACAACGGTGGCATCGTCAATACAGAGAGATTGGTGTTCCATTCCCACTCTCTCAGCACGGGCCGATTGGTCGAAATCAACCATGACGAGCATCGATTTATGCTGCGTCTGCAGGATAACGACAGCACCATTCTGCTGATTACCCGGAAGCGTCTGGATAACGGCTCCTTGGCACTGGTGATCGGAGTGACAATTATTACCGTATTGCTCCTCATTGCCCTCACCTACCATCTGGTAAAGCGTCTGTTTCAACCATTACAGGACATAGGCCGGAGTGTAGCCAGATTCGGCTCCGGTGAACTCGACCACCGTATCGCCATCAAACGCCGGGATGAGCTGGGAGATCTGGCCAACAGCATCAATACCATGGCGGACGAGATCGAGGCGATGATGGAGGCAAAGCGTCAACTGCTATTGGCCATCAGCCATGAACTTCGCTCCCCGCTGACCCGTGCACGCCTGAATGCCGAATTGATACAGGCCGGTGAACCCCGCGACAGGATTATTGCAGATCTGCAGCTGCTGGAGCAGGAACTCGCTGAATTGTTGGAGACTGAACGCCTCGGCAGCAGGCATGCCAAACTCGATCTACAGCCGGTCAATCCCGGACAGATCATCGATTCCGTCATTCAGCAGTACTTCTCCACCGCAACCATTCGCTGTAAACATGAAAACGACAGTGTATCGATGCAATTGGACCCGGTACGTATTCGTCTGCTGATAAAAAACCTGCTGGAGAATGCGCTGAGACATACACCCGAATCCGGTGAACCGGTGCGGATCGACAGCCGGATTAGCGACCGGATTTGGCGAGTCAGTGTTAAGGACCAGGGGGAAGGGATCCCGAAGGAACACCTGCCGCATCTCACAGAGCCCTTTTACCGGGTCGATAAGGCACGCCAAAGAGAGACCGGAGGGTATGGCCTGGGTCTCTATCTCTGTCGTGTCATCGCCGAGGCGCATCGAGGAGGCTTGCATATTGAGAGCGAACCGAACATGGGAACCCGGGTTCTCATCACCCTGCCTTTTGACGAGGTAATTACCGGATCACCTTCATAGCCCGGGGTATAAGATGCAAGACAGCTATAAGTATCAACCCGGCAGTGAGATGCCTGTTACCTTCTTATACAGTGAGACCGCATAGGAATCAGTCATTCCGGAGACAAAATCGGTCAAACGCAACAAACGCGTGTAGTGATCCTTGGCCGGTTGACCATGGGGCCCGACGAACTGTTCCGGAATCAGTCGAATCATCATCTGGCTGCGCGGGCTGGCGCGCTCACCTTGGGCCGCCACATCATCAATGATAGGGATAAAGCGCTCCAGCAGTTCACTGATTACCTGAAAGCCTGCAGTCTCTATCTCGATCACCTCCGGGGCGATATAGATCTTTTCATGCGCGACCTCTATCAGACGGTCCATCTCGGCACGGTGAGGAATCTGGCTCATTAACGGCAGATCGAACTGGCCCGCCAGCATCGCCTCTTCATGATCGAGAAAGCAGTGTAGAATCTCACTGATCGCCTGGCTGATCACCTTGGCCCGTAAAAACTCGATCTTCTCTTTATCCCCCGTTATGCGGTTCAGGCGTTTATGTCGTGATGACGAATCAGGCAATACAGCACTGAACAGCTCCATCGCCTCGTGATAACTGAGATGTCCCAGGCGATAGCCATCTTCGATATCGATGACCCGATAACAGATATCGTCGGCCGCCTCCACCAGAAACGCCAGTGGATGTCGATGCCAGATAGCCAACACCGGATCCCGGCGCAACAACCCCACTGTCTCGGAGACCTCGCTGAAGAGGTCCTGGTCCTCCGCTGTGAAACCCGGTTTTTTTGCACTGACACCCTGGAAACGCCCGTTTCCGATAGATGATTCGCGGGGATACTTGGTAAATGCCGCAAGTGTGGCGCAAGTCAGTTGCAGTCCACCGGGATTATCCCTGTTCTGCAGCCGGGTCAAGACACGAAAGCCTTGCGAGTTACCCTCAAAATTGAGGAAGTCCTCGCGCTGGCTGCCCTGTAATACGGCAACACGCTGTTTACCGTATTCACCATTCTCCGCCCAGTGCCGGATTGCATCTTCACCGGAATGGCCGAACGGAGGATTACCGATGTCATGGGCCAGACATGCAGCTGCACAGATATCGCCAAAATCCGAGGCCTCATTCTCTTTGAGCTTGTGGCGGGCGATAATCTGTTCCCCGACCAGGGTACCCAGGGACCGGCCAACACTGGAAGACTCGAGACTGTGGGTCAAACGGGTACGGACATAGTCGACTTTCGAGAGGGGAAAGATCTGCGTCTTATCCTGCATCCGCCTGAATGCCGAGGAAAAGACGATCCTGTCCAGATCACGCTGAAAATCAGTACGTGTGGAGCTGGCAGTCGAGTGATCGCTCGAACCCAGGCGTTTGTGAGAAAGCAATTGAGTCCAGTTCATCGACATGCGGCCATTCTAACCTAGTGTCCGTTGGGATACAGCCTTAAAGCAGCAAGCCGCGAATGAACGCCAATCACCGCAAACAAACGCAAATGGATATCACTCCGGTTGAATCGTAAACATCTCATTCCTGCGTGGGAATGCAGGCGATAATCTCTCAATCACTCATACTATTTCGTGCTAATTGTGCGGTGATTGGCATTCATTCGCGGCTAACTCATCTAGGGCCTGTTAACACTAATCCAATCG
>QBVD01000104.1 GCA_003058525.1 gamma proteobacterium symbiont of Ctena orbiculata
TGCAGGACAAGATCGCGCTGTTCTACTGGCTGCGTTTCTTTGCCGGTGTGGTGTTCCTGGGCGGTCTGGTGGTCTACATCTGGAGCTTCTTCATTCCGGGTGAGAAGACGGCGGCGGAGATGCCGGCGATGGAGCCCCAGGGTGAGGCGCGCGGTGCTGCGGAGGCCGCGGCCGGCTAGATAAACACGACTAACCGATAGCAACCCCCTGGCCGGACGGTGAGATGGCATCAACCCGTTCGGCTTTTTTATGGGCAGGCTTTGAAGAAAAGAGAAGAAAAGGAAAGGCCGCCAATGGACGCCAATCACCGCTAATAGACGCAAATATTATTTTCATAAGCAAGTGATCGCAATGAAACTATTTGCGTGCATTCGCGGTGATTCGATTCCATTGGCGGCCCTATCTTCTAGCGGCAATCAGAACAGCTAATCATCCCACGATCCGAGATCGTGGCGCGAGAAGGAACCAGACTGAGGGCAGACCAGGGTTTATGCAAGACAACCGTGGTTTGTCCCTCTTTATTTCCCGGACGGGAAAATGTGTGGGTTTCAGGCTTGGGTTTTCTTTTGCAAGAAAAGTCGTGCCTGACCTATGGCCACACCGAGGATGGTGGCGATGCTCAAAGCCGTGACAGCAAAAATAAATACCGCTGATGCCATGATCAAGATGGGTGCTACATTCATGATGATCTCCAACTAGCAATCTGAAATTGAAAACATCTACAATCTCAAAGTGAATATTAGCATCTTATGGAATAATTGAAAACCGTATTAGTAATTAATTGTTAATTGATCAAGATCAACACAAGCCTGCCTTAATTCTCTTGACTTGGTGAATGTCGCAGAATCGATGTTGACCTGTATGAATACTGGACGAGATACTCCAAGGTGCTCGGATAGTAGGTCCGTTTGGCACTGTAGTCCCGCTTTTTGGCTCCGTTTGATCTTTTCAACCTATAAGCCTCGTTCTAGCGGTTGTGCACTTGACGCACGAGGAAATAATAATGTTGAACATGGCATTCCGATCGCCAGTCTGGATTTTCTTTTTTCTTTTAACTCTCTGTTTCTTCATTCCCGTTCAGAGTGCCGAGGGTAATCTGACCATCTTGGGTGAAACGCCACCACCGGGTTTCGACCCAGTCTCGGGGAAGCGCATCATCCCCAACGAACGCTGCCTGAAGTGTCATGGCGACGCGCATGAGAAGACCGATACCCGGGAAGACGGCACCATCGTCGATATCTACGCCGACCCGGAAAAGATCAAGGATAGCGTGCACGGTGAACAGGCCTGTACCAACTGTCACGCCACCATCGAGCGAGTACCGCATCGCGAGTCACCGGAGGTTGTCGTCGGCTGTGTGGAGTGCCACCGGGAGACCTGGAACAAGCACCGGAACGATCCCGACGAGAAGTACGAGCGTCTCGGCGTAGTGGTAGAAACCATCGATGCCTTCTACGACTCGGTACATGCCCTGCCCAACAAGCACGACCAGTCGGAGACCAACGCCACCTGTTACGACTGCCACGATGCCCATAACATCGGCACTCTGGGCAGCCATCAGCGCGCCAAGCAGCGCCTGAATAACCCGGAGGTGTGTGGCGAGTGTCATAAGAAGGAACTCAACGACTACCGGGAGTCCGACCACGGTAAGGCGGTGCTGGAAGAGGGCGACAGCGAATCGGCCGTCTGCTCAGACTGCCACACGACCCATACCATCAGCTCACCCGACACCGATCAGGCCAAGCTGGCGATCACCAAGAATTGCGGAGACTGCCACAAGGAGGCGCAGCGTACCTACTTCGACTCCTATCACGGCCAGGTGCATCGACTCGGTTATACCAATACCGCCAAGTGTCACGACTGTCACGGCAGCCACAAGATCAAGGGCGAAGATGATCCGACATCGGAGATCCACGCCAATAATCGTCTGGAAAACTGCAGGGTCTGCCATGAAGATGCCAATGAAAACTTCCTGACCTTCTGGCCGCACGGTGATGCGGACGACAGAGAGAGATATCCGGGTCTGTGGTTCTTCAAGATCTTCATGCAGACGCTGATCTTCTCGGTCATGGCCTTTTTCTGGGTCCATGTGGTGCTGTGGCTCTACCGCGAGGTGATGGACCGTATCCAGGGTAAGGGTTTCAACGAGGATCTGGATAATCCCGATGTGATCTATTTCCGCCGTTTCCCGACCGTTTGGCTCTGGATCCACGCGCTGTTCGCCATCTCCACCATGACCCTGATTCTGACCGGAACCACCTTGCTATTTTCACATACCGGTTGGGCCAAGGCGGTGGTGGTTTTCCTCGGCGGAACGGAGATGGAGGGTATTATCCATCGTACAGCGGCCGTAATCTGGTTGGGTATTTTCCTGGCCCACCTGACCATAGCCGTCAGCAATATCTGGAGCAAGCGCGATAGCTTCAAGTGGTTCGGCAGCACCTCTATGCTGCCCAACTGGAAGGATTGGGATGACCTGAAAGGCATGTTCAAGTGGTTCATCGGCCAGGGTCCGCGTCCCGAGTTCACTCACTGGACCTATTGGCAGAAGTTCGACTACTGGGCACCCTTCTGGGGTGCGGCGATAATCGGTTCATCCGGTATCATGCTGTTCGCGCCGGAGACGACCGCCATCATCCTGCCGGGCTGGATGTTCAATATCGCCACCCTGGTACATGCCGAGGAGGCGCTGCTGGCGGCCATCTTCCTCAACTCCGTGCACTTCTTCAACGTGCACTTCAGGCCTGAGCGTTTCCCGATGAGCACGACCATCTTCACCGGTAAGATCCCCATCGAGGAGTTCAAGCACGATCACCGTCTCGAATACGAGCGGTTGCTTGAGAGCGGGGAACTGGACAGGCATCTGGTCAGACGTCCCTCGCGCCGTTCAGATCTGGCGGCCTCCTTCATCACCACTGTGCTGATCATGACCGGTCTGGCCCTGCTGACCCTGGTGCTGATCGGCCTGATGACCACACCAAGCTGATGGGGGCGGATAACATGTTGAGAAACGATACGATGAGCAAGAAAGTTCGCAATCTACTCCTGGTTTTACTGGTGTTGCTTCCGACGGTTGCCTTGTCGGGGCCATCGGGCCAGGCGCTGGCCTTCACCTGTGCCGGCTGCCATGGTACCGATGGATCCAGCGTCGGCCCCTCCAGTCCCTCCATAGCAGCGATGGATCCGGATGTTTTCATCGATGCCATGCAGGCCTACAAGCGTGACCAGCGCAATTCCACCATCATGAACCGGATTGCCAAGGGCTACAGCGACGAGCAGATCAAGGCCATGGCCTGGTTCTTCGCCAAGCAGGAACTGCGTCTTTACACCCAGAAGACCGATCAGCAACTGGTAAGTCTCGGTGAAAAGCTGCACACCAGCCATTGCGAGAAATGCCATGAAGAGGGTGGTCGTCCGGGCGACTCCGGTACCCTTGCCGGTCAGTGGATGCCCTATCTCGACTACAGCATGCAGGATTTCATCGACGGCAGGCGTCCCTACCCGAGAAAGATGAAACGAAAGGTGGATGCCGCTATTGAGGAGCAGGGCGAACAGGCCATGCCCGCACTGATCCACTACTACGGCAGTCAGCACTGATCGCGGAGAAGGAACAATAACCATGAATAAAATCAATCGCAGAGATTTCATCCGCTTGGGTGGAGGCCTGACCCTGGCGGGCACCTCGCTTGTGTTTCCAACCCTTGCCCTGGCAGCCGCTCCCAGGGTGGTGGTAGTGGGTGGCGGCGTAGGGGGCTGCACTGCCGCCAAGTACCTGCGCAAGCTGAATCCAAACCTGAAGGTCACCCTGATCGAGGCTAAAAAACAGTACACATCCTGTTTCATGAGCAACGAGGTATTGAGCGGCGACCGCACCCTGGATTCCATCACATTCGATTACGAAGGACTCAAACGGCATGGTGTGGAGATCGTCATCGACAGGGTCACGGCCATCGAACCGGCAAATAAGCAGGTCGCCACCGTCGATAGCGGTACATTCGAATATGATGCCTGCGTGGTCTCCCCCGGCGTGGATTTCAAGTGGGACGCCATCGAGGGCTACGATGCGGAGGTCTCCGAGACCATTCCCCACGCCTGGTATGCCGGTCCTCAGACACTAACCCTGAGGCGGCAGATCGAGTCTATGCCGGAAGGGGGCAGGGTGATCATCGTTGCGCCGCCGAATCCCTACAAGTGCCCGCCCGGGCCCTATGAGCGGGCCGCGCAGATAGCGATGTACTGCAAGCACCATAAACCGAGGGCGAAGATTCTCATCCTCGATCCCAAAGACGCCTTCTCCAAGCAGGGGCTGTTCAGACAGGGCTGGTCGAAGCTCTATGGCTTCGGCACAGATAACGCCATGATCGAATGGGTAGGCGCAGCGGGCGGCGGTACAGTGGAGGAGCTCGATCCCTCCACCCGCACCCTGCAGGCTGAGGTCGAGGAGTTCACCGCCGACGTGATCAACATCATTCCACCCCAGAAGGCAGGCAAGGTGGCCTACGCCTCAGACCTGGTGGAAGGTGACTGGTGCCCGGTCAACAAGCGGACCTTCGAATCGAAGCGTCACCCCGATGTCTACGTGCTGGGCGACGCGTCGAGTGCCGCCAAAATGCCGAAATCGGCCTATGCCGCCAACTCCCAGGCCAAGGTCGCCGCCGCCGCCATCGTCACCAAGTTCAACGGCGCGGATCCCGGCGATCCGACCTTCGTCAACACCTGCTACAGCATTCTGGGTGAGGAGCACGGAATATCGGTGGCTGCGGTCTACACCCTCGACGAAGCGACCAACACTATTCTGCCCATCAAAGGCTCGGGCGGTCTTTCACCCATGGATGCATCGACCGAGCAACGAAAGCGGGAGGTCAAGTACGCTCACAGCTGGTTCAAGAACGTCATCAACGACATGATGGAGTAGGTCACGGCACACGTACTGCCAGGGATGGCATCGGGTCACTGGAATCAGAGATATTAACTGTTTCTGCAGGTGATGAATCTTGAAGCAATCCTGATCGGGCCTGTCACCGTCATCGTCTAAATCGATACAGAAAGGCCTCTTGATATTGCACATTGAATTCCACTACTTGATCGACAAGGTCTTCTGCAGCCGAATCGTGATACATATGATCTCCTCATAAAGACAGGGAAGTCTTTTTCCGGTTTGATATCTATACGTGGTCCTGGCAACTACCGAAGTTTGACCCCTGAATAAGCGTTGATGTATTCTTTGACGTGTTGACGATTCTATCGTCTTGCATTGACAGGGACGGAGTTTTCTCAAGGATAGACAAATGGTTACGCCAAAACCGCTCAACCTCTCGCTGATGTCCATCAGCACTGTTCCCAGTCATGGTCAAGCCCTCCACGGCTATCTCAATGCTAAGAAAAATCGCACCCATATCACTAAAAACATCCACCGAAATAGACTGATTCTTCCTATCTTCATTAACAAAGTGTCTGTCTACATAGCGTTGGGCAGAAAAACACGAGGGTGCAGTGAGACGCTTTAGAAAATGAAAAAGATCGAGTACACAAAGACAATCTATACGTATGAAATCGATGCGAGCCAGCACGCCAGCAACATCGCTTACATTCAATGGATGGAGGTCGCTCGTCTTAGGTTGTTGGAGAAAGTAGGCCTTCCGATCCACGAGATCAAGTCAAAAGGGTTTGTTCCAGCTCTAGTGCGAACGAATATTAGCTACAAGAAGCCCCTATTCATTGGCGATGAAGTCAGGGTCGTACTGTGGTTATCTGAACTCCGAAGCATGTCCGCAAACATGTCCTTCGAATTCTACAATCAGCATAACCAGTTGGTAGCAACTGGAGAGCAAGCAGGCCTATTCATCAGCTTAGAAAAGCAGCGCCCGCACAAACTGTCACAGCAAGATAGAAAGCGTTTCGAACCGTATGTGTCTGAATCGTCGAAATGAGTGGCGGTTTTGGGAATTGCGAGTTAATACGGTCCAATCATCGCGGCAAGTGTTGTGTACTCTTCAAGTGCGAGGTATGCCCAACAAGTCATTCTTGTCGCCACTTCGGGGCTGGGACGTCTGCCTAGCGGCGGCCACCCCAAAATTCAGGCGTTAGGACTAAGAATCAATGAAATTCGGTAGCGACGAAAAGGTAATACACCATCTGCAGCCGGAGAATCGGCTAATCATTATGTGGGCTTTTACTAAATGTCTCACACAAGGTTTTTCAGTTGGCTTTTTCTTTTTTATGCTCTTTTATTTTAATTGGATTTTCTCCATGAGTGGGAAAGATATAAAGGCACTGCCAGAGTACGGCGATTTAATCGTGTTTTCTATCATTTTTGCAATCTTCGCGTTTGTACTTAGTTACATTTATCATCGCTATTTAATTAAGACCATTAACTACTATATTACTAATAAACGCTGCATTTACGTAGGCGGACTCTTAAAGAAAGTGGAACACTCAGTATCTTATAACAAGATCACAGATGTGGAGCGATCGAGAAATATTGTCGAGCAAATACTCAGTATATCAACAATTAACTTATTTACATCGGGTACTACGAGTATGCGCGTACCTATGAGGAGTCAACCTATGCCGGAACTTTCATATATTGGGTTGGTGAATAGTGAAGATGTGGCCGAGACGATTAATGAGTATGTGCGTAAGTATGGTGGCACAGAGTCCTAATAAAGCCTCCAAGTGGGCTTTGAACATCCCCCCTGAAAAAGCAGGCACCTCAAATAAGCTAATTCGCTTCGCGCTAATGCCCTCTGCCCATTTAAGACAACTTTAGAACTCATATGAAGCCAGATATTGAAAAAATGATTTGTAAAAACTGTGGTGAAGTTACTAAAATTGAGGGCCACATATATAGGCCTCTGATTCCATTACTGCTAATACTATTTGGCATTATTACAAGTAAGGGTTTCTGTGATCAATGTGCCAGTAAACTGAATGGTATCGGTATACTTGTAACAATAGTGATTTTTGTATTTCTGGTCATAGGCCTAGCTATTCTTGTGGGAAGAAATTGATGAGTGCCAATAGATACATGAGCTCTAACAAACAGTCGAGTACACCCGCTACGTGGACACCGCCCACTCCAACCGTTATAACATCACGTATCAATGAAAATAGTGTCATGAAAAAAGTAAATGACAATTTTTTTAGTATGAAACTAGGAGATACTAAAACATTTAGTAAATCTGGATATCAAATTTGATTATATTCCATAAAAAAACAGTATTTACTCATTTAAAATGGATTGCACATAGCCAAGGATTTCAATGGATGAAAAATTCAGTCAATAAGAGTGACTAAAATATGAGGATTTTATTTACGTTTTTATTGCTTATTTCTTATCAGGTAAATGCAGGAAAAGACCAAGCCATTGCTCTTATGAATGCAGGTAAATACAAAGAAGCAGTCAGAGAGTTAGAATCACTCGCCTCGGGTGGAGACGATGTCGCGATGGTAACGATAGGCAATTTGTACTATGAAGGCAAGACCGGAAAAGTAAAATACAAAGAAGCTTATGAATGGTGGTTTAAAGCATATCAAGCCGGCAATGTTGATGCGTTATCAAATATTGGAGTTCTCTATCGTGACGGTAAAGGTGTAGAAGAAAATCTGGAGATTGCATACGACATATTTGTTATTATTCATATGAAAGGTCTGGGCAATCAGAGTACGCAAATTCGCAATGGTGGCAACCTGGATAAAACCATTGCTAAATTGAGTCAGGATAGAATTAAAGACGCACTATGCTATTCAGAAGAATATGTTTCACGTTATATTGAAACAAAAGGTAGTCAAACTAAGCCAACAAAACAAGAAGAAGTAAAATTGAAAGATAAGAGCTGGTGGCTTCCTGGAGAACTCCCCATATATGAGTGCACATCAGGAAGTTCCTATAATAAAATCAAGCCGAAAACCAACCTGCACCAGTTGTCGATTATGCGTGCTGTTTACCGCTGATAGATCACTCGATGCCAAAAGGAGTCAACAGGAGAAATGAAAGGGATCGGAATGGGCGCATTCGGTGCGTTTAGACGCCGGCAGAAACCCACAAAAAAATGTAAACTTTGTGGATTGCGATACACTGTAGACAAAGAAGAGTGTCCACACTGCAGCGGTTTATCAGATAGTGAGGTTAAGCGTTTAAAAAGTCGATTTACATTAGAGCAAATAGCCAACAGCCGTCTTGGTATAAAAATGCTCTTGGCTGCGATAGTGTTATTCATGTTCCTTATCTTATTAACGGCAATGTAAAAAATGGATTCTCGAACATTGAAGATGCCATATTCGAAGTGCCCGTTTGATATTGATCAAGATCATTACCGATATATTGGACATACTTTGCGAAAGACATCCTTATAATGTTATTCGCCGGCAGGATAGAGACTCTCGAGAAAAGTCGTAGCAGGCATTTTCCTATATATTGATGGGAACTAAGGATTGCAGTTTCTCAGCAATGGCTGGGCAGGTGACCAGTCGAGTTGCCCGTTGGCGAACAGGCGTCAGCTCATCACGCCACGCTGGGTCAAAAACCAGTTGAGGCGTGATTTTACCCGCTTCTATTTTCGCCCCGGTTCGATGAATATGATTGTAAAAATCGACGGTCAACGGTTCGCTCGTGATCGAGGACAGCATCAAACGTCCGAAGCGTGGCATCGCCGCAAAAAACAAATCTATAATTTTCGCCTCCCCGCTGAGATCCACCATACACACACCCGGTTTGTCGGCGATTTGTCCTGTTAGTGTCCGCAGCGCTGCATCGGGATCGTCGATAGCCAAGTAGTGAAACCCCGTATCGGTTTCCGTGGTCGTATGCGTCCGGCAATCACATCTTTACAGCCGGTACCCAGTTATGTGGTAACAGCTCATCGATAGCACTGGCCCTTTGTGTAGGCAACCGTTCCAGGACATCTTTCAGATAGGCATAAGGATTATGTCCGTTCATTTTGGCTGACTGGATCAGGCTCATGATGGCCGCAGCACGTTGTCCACTGCGCAGGGAACCCGCAAACAACCAATTGGAACGTCCCAGTGCCCAGGGTCGTATCTGGTTTTCCACCCAGTTGTTGTCGATCGGCACATCTCCGTCCTCGCAGTAGCGGATTAACGCCGCCCAGCGCTTAAGGCTGTAATCGATGGCTTTCGCCGTCCCTGAGCCATCGGGCACTTTTTGTCGCTGCGCCAACAGCCATTGATACAAGGCATCAAGGATCGGTACGGCTTTTTGCTGCCGGATGCTCTGTCGCTGGTCGGGTTGCAGGTCTTTGACCTGTCTTTCAAGCTCATAGAGCAGGCCGATCTGTTGCAGGGCATACTCAGCCAGCTGACTTTGATTGGCGGCATGCAAGTCAAAGAACTTGCGCCGGGCATGGGCCATGCAGCCGATCTCGGTGATGCCCTGCTTGAAGCCTTCCTTGTAGCCGGCAAAGTCGTCACACACCAGCTTGCCCTGCCAGCACTTCAGGAAAGCCCTGGCATGTTCACCCGAGCGATTCGGGGCAAAGTCATAGACCACACCTTTGACATCTGAGAATGTGGTGCTGGCATAGGCCCAGACATACGCCCGGTGGGTTTTCTTCTTGCCCGGCGCCAGCATCTGGACCGGCGTTTCATCGGCATGCAGCACCGGATGCGTGACCAGGGTTTCTCGCAGCGCATCGACCAGGGGTTGCAGGGCAACCCCGCAACGGCCCACCCAGTCGGCCAGTGTGGAGCGGGCAATAGGCAGTCCGGCACGGGCAAAGATGCTTTCCTGGCGATACAACGGCAGGTGATCGCCATACTTGGCCACCAGCACATGCGCCAGCAGGCCGCTGGTGGGGATACCCTTGTCGATGACCTGGGCAGGCACCGGCGCCTGGGTCAGGGTTTCACACTGATCACAGACCCATTTGCCCCGGACATGGCGTTGCACCGTAAAGGTGCCGGGGATGTAATCGAGCTTTTCGCTGATCTCCTCGCCGATACGCTTTAGCTGACAGCCGCAGCGGCAGGTGGTGTTCTCCAGCTCGTGCTCGATGGTGATACGCGGCAAGTCTGCCGGTAAGGGCGCCCGTTTGGGTTGTTGCTTTTGCGCTTTGGGCTTTTCGGCTACCTGCTCCCTGGCACGGGCCAGTTCCTCTTCGATCGCCCCGATATCGGCATCGATCAACTCATCGAGCAGACTGCACTGCTGTTGATTGAGTGTTTCACTGCGCCGGGCAAAACGATGGCGCTTTAAAAGGGCGTTTTCATGGGCCAGCTTTTCATTGATCGCTTCGAGATGGCGGTTGGTTTTTTCTTTGCGCTGGATCAGATCCTCTTTCTGCTCAACGGTAACCAGCAATTGGGCCGCCAGGGCGCGCACTTGTTCGTCGCTCAGTTGATCCAGGTTCGCTTGGGCTTTCATGGCAGCTACGATGCCATAGAAGGGTGCGCAAAACGATAGACGCTCAGAGATATTGCTTAAAGCACCGAGATGCGATTGTGTTGTCCGGCCTGATACCAGGGCAGTCCCAGCACCAGTGCCTTGAGTTGTTCATGATCCAGTTGCACCTGAGGGCCATGCCAGTCCTTGGCCCGGATAAACTTGCCCTGGTGCAATCGCCTGGCGGCAAGCCACAGGCCAAAACCGTCATGCACCAGCACCTTGAGCCGGTTGGCTCGCTTGTTGGTAAACAGGTAGGCATGATGCGGTTTTGCTTCGCCAAACTGCTTGACCACACGCGCCAGGGCCGTATCAGGACCGGCGCGCATGTCCAGCGGTTCAGTGGCCAACCAGATCTGCTCTATGCGGATCATGCCTGTAATGCCCGTAGCCAGGGAATCGCTCGATCGATCTGCGTCAGCGGCCAATGGACCTTGATCGAACCGACCTCAAGGATGACAATAGCGAACTCAGCGCCTTGTAGCGCCCGCTCCTGCACGACGATGGGCATAAAATCGGCAGGTGCAGCACTCACGGCAGTCTTGGTTTTGGCCGCTCGGCGCCATCGATGCACCAGGTTGGTGTTTAAGCCATTGGCCAATGCCACACCAGCGACTGAAGCGCCAGGCTGTTGGCAGGCTGCGACAATCTTGGCTTTGAATGCCTTGGAAAAGCGTCGACGCTTAGCCGGGGTCTTGGCGGGGATAATTTCGCTCATATTAAGTGTCCACTTAAAAATAGGTGGACACTTAAACTACAGAAGTGATCTGACTTGAAAAGATGGGTTTGCCGGACTGTTACCCGTGGTCGACCGACTACCCAGTTCAATTACCGGCAATGCTCCCCGAAGCGAAGCGCAATAGGCTAACAGCCGCGTATAAGGTTGCCCACCCGACACCACTGCAGCTTCACCCAATTCCAGACCTAACCGATCCCATACCCACAAGGCCATGGTAAGCGGTGGGATCAACAGCCCGATCCTTGGATTCTCCATGGGAGGCAGTTCAATGGATATCTCCTGTCCGGCGGACATGCCCGGCTGGTCGGATATCGGAAAGAGGGCAAAACGATTCGAATCGACGCCATCATCGGGGCCACGCATTCTTCCTATGCCATAACCGGGGTTGTCGACACCGGCCATCGATGCTTGGGCGAGGAATTCTATCGCCTCGTTCACGCCACCGACTCCAACCGAGTGGAGATGAACTCCGGCACAGTCAGCGCACGCCGTTCTTCCATTGATTGGTATGCGGTGGTTATAAAAGCCAGATTCTCCCATGCATCAACATAGGATACGGGCGGCATGGTATCTGACCGTACTGCGTTCACAAAGCCCTTTACCCATTCGGCAGTCCAGCTAACATCGGGAAATTTTTTGAATTTGTGCACCTTGCCGGGGCGTTTACCCTCGATGGGCCTTGTGGAATACATTTCCAATCCATCCGGGTGAATCAACAAGCTCCCATTGGTGCCCCATATGCGTTCTTCCTTCTGTTCCATTCCCCGCATGATGGAACTAGCACTAAAGCTGCCAACAGCTCGCTCTCCCATCCGGTAAGAAATACTGATGATGTCCTCGACCTCCGCAGGCGATCCGAGTGTCGCATATTCACTGTATACCCGTGTACCTTTGAGACCGGTAATATAATAGAGATAATCAACATTGTGGCAGGCTGTCATAATGAGAAAACCCCCACCGTATTTAGCCTTGGAAGCCCGCCAATTATCCGGAGAATTACTCGACGCTCCAGTCCAATAACCGCGATTCTTATATTGTTGAATACACGTTTGAAACCCTGTTATCTCACCCAACGCACCGTCGTCTATTAATTGTTTTGCCTTTAGTATCTTAGGTAAATAACGAAAACTATAGTTGACCGTCATCTTGACACCGTTGGCGTTACAGGCTTTTATCATTTCCTCGGCTTCGGACAAGGTATTGGCGATGGGTTTTTCGACCAAAACGTGTTTTCCGGCCACCGCTGCTTGCACTGTCATTGACCGATGGAGGTGATGCGGCACCGAAAGCAAAACTGCATCCACCTCTTCCGACTTGAGCATATCCTCATAACCCGAAAAGAACGGTGCAGACAGATCGCGGGCCATATCCCGAGCCGCCTTGTGGTTGATGTCGAACACTCCGGCGATGGTCGCCACACCTGAAGCCGCCGCATCGCGTGCATTTCGCTGCGCAATCGCGCCGGCACCGACAATGCCAATTCTCAAAGTATCCATATTATTTTCCCCGTGACGATCTCGTTATGAATTTCCTATGCAGCCGATTTGGAAGTATTAACGTCTCGCCAGTCAAAAACGACACCAACCTGGCCCCGTCCCCCTTGGGCAAGATTCTCATATACTGCGTTACATTCGGTTGGAGCAGCCTGCCAGGTAATCAGATCGGCGACAGAAAGACGTTGATTGGCAAGCAGGTCCAGAAATAAACGCCCCTCCTGCCAATAACTCCAGCGCTGCGGTCCAGCATCATGTTCGGGCATGGCATCGATATGGGCACCGACAATGGTGAGTTCACGGCGCTGCACGAGTTCGCCGAGATTGAAGTTCCGGGTCAATCCCCGGCTACTACCGAGCAATATCACACGCCCCTTATCTTTTGCGCATTCCAAGGCTGTGACGTTAGCATCGGGGCTACCCACGGCTTCAATGACGATATCTGCCTGAACGTCCGCCAAATTCACGTCATCGTCATTGAAGGCTAGGAATTCATCGGCACCGCCTGGTAGTAATGCTGTTTTCTCACGGTTGTGGCTGGGTGCGATGGCAACAACCCGGGCCGCCCCTAGCATCTTCGCCAAACGATTGGCAAGTTGGCCAATCAGGCCCTGTCCCACGACAGCCACTACGTCGCCCGGTTGGATTTCCGCCTTGCGGATACCCTGTAAGCAGATGATGCCCAACTCGATGAAGCAAGCTTCCTGATCCGTTACCTGATGTGGAATCCTGAAGAGGTGGCGAGCCGACACCGTAGCCAAATCGGCATGAGGCATACGCCCAGCCACCCGGTCACCCACCTTAAGATACCCGACCCCCTTGCCCGCAGCAAGCAAGCGACCTGCTACCGCATAACCCGGTGTATACGGAAAATCCCGGCGTGCTCCTGGTAAACCGCAGAGTACAGCTCGTTCGGTACCTGGGCTGATACAGCTGAACTGCGCCTCGACCAAAACTTCGCCATGCGAGGGACTGAGAAACTCGTACGACTCCAGGTGTGCGATTTCATAATCAAGAAACTGCACCCGCTGACCCTGGTGGACCTTTCGGCGACTACCTATCGCCTGAATGCGAAGCACCCCCCAATTGAAAACACGCTTGACGTAGGGGCGAATACTATCCGGTATGCGGATATATATTGCGCCTAGGATGGAAATTAACCAGTTCGGCATAGAAATTCAGCTCTCCCTGTACTAGGGCCTGTTAACACTAATCCAATCGACTCTGCTGGAGCTGTTATTTTACCCAGCAAGGCAGAATGAGCGAGGTTTAGCCGTGCTAAATGAGCGAATGATAACGCCGCTGGGTGGAAAAACAGCCCCAGCCCTTCGGGTTGTGCCTGAAAATGCGCCACTCGGCGTTGCTCGTCGCTCATTTGGAATCACCAAACCTCACTCCTCGCGCCTTGATTGGCGCATTTTCAGACACAACAGAGCCGATTGG
>QBVD01000100.1 GCA_003058525.1 gamma proteobacterium symbiont of Ctena orbiculata
CACGCTCGCCCTGACGCGTCCTGGAATGCTGCCTTCCCCATTGGGGAATTGAGTCGGCAACTTCGACCACGTTCGATTTCGAGGCTAACTCTCCGTTCACTTTCGTTCCGGCCTACAATCTCCCTGTCTACGCTTCGCAGTGGCCGTTACCGGACACCACGCAAGACTCGGTACCTGGCTGCTGGCTAGGCTTTGCCAGGGCAGCCATCTCAGGCTGCTGAATTCCATGCGCTTCAAGGCGCAATCCCCTCAGAACCGTACGTGAGAGTTTCCCCTCATACGGCTCAAGCTCTCATAAGCCCCGCGCTACGCGAGACCAGCTACCATAAGCAACAATGCAAGGCGTTACACCTGTAGAGAGCAGGATTTGTGCACAAGAACCAAGTCAACATAACCCGCCCGATCGCCGATGTCACAGAATCCGGCCTGGCGCGAATACCACCATTCATCCAGATTCAGCGATTGCTGGCAGATAGGACAGATGCCGTCTTGATCAAGCCACAGGGAAAGAACCCTTTTTCCACCTTTCCGGGTCAGTAGCATCTTGGAACGAAGACGCTCCTCAAAATATTCTGACCAGTCAGGGTCGTAGGGATTGGCTTGGCTTTCTATCTTCCTGTGTCTCCGAATAGGGAGTTCGGAAGCGTTCACCAAGTTGGTCCGGGCTCGTCCCATGTTCTCCGCCTCTGCTTCGGACAACGCAATACCGAACACCAGATTTCTGGAGCCCACTGGATGGAAGTATCTTCTCAATACCCAGCGGTGCCCCTTGTTCGGGTGACGAAATCGCGCCCAATTCCAGAGTGCACGCCAAATCAAATGGTCAACCTTATTGAAGATCTCTTTGGAAACCACATGCCGGTGATAGTTGGCCCAGCCCCGGATAACCGGGTTGAGAATTTCCAACAACCGCAATTGTGGCGCCATTCGATGCTTCTTGATGAGGCTGCGGACTTTCAGGAGAAACGCTTTCACGTTCTTCTTCGACGGCTTTACTAACAGCTTGCCGTTGTACTTGCGTACATTTTGCCCGAGGAAGTCAAAGCCCCGGTCGATATGCGTAATAACCGTCTTTTCCGGTGACAGTTCCAGTCCCCGCTCTCTGAGGAAGGAAACCACGAGTGGCAGCACCTCCTGTTCGAGTAGTTCCCGGGACGTTCCAGTGATGATGAAGTCATCAGCATATCTGACCATATTCACCTTCAGGTAATGGCGTTTCCCGCCTCGCTTGAGTTCACGAGGGAACTGCTTGGCGAGCAATGTCTCCAAACCATCCAGTGCTAGATTAGCGAGTACCGGAGAGATAATCCCACCTTGCGGTGTGCCCTCCCGAGTCGCAAACCAGGCCTTGCTTTCCATATACCCGGCGTTCAGCCATTTCCGCAACACGACCTTATCCATAGGGACATTGGCCACGAGCCAGTCATGACTGATGTTGTCGAAGCATCCACGGATGTCTCCTTCCAGAATCCACTGCGCACGGTCCTTTCGAGCCAGCGCCTTGAAGCACTGTTCGATCGAATCCGCGGTTGAGCGATTCGGTCGAAAGCCGTAGGAGTTCGGATCTGCCGTGGTCTCCGCGACCGGGTCCAGCGCAAGCAGGTGAAGTGCCTGCATTGCCCGATCGTGGATTGTCGGTATACCCAGCGGCCTACGTTTTCCGTTGGCTTTCGGGATATAGATCCGCCTCAGTGCAGCAGGGCGGTAACCCCGCCGCTTGAGTGACAACATGCCTTTCGATTTGGCACCCGGCGTTGACCAAATTTCACCGTCAACTCCAGGGGTGTTTCTGCCTTTGTTGCTGGTCACCCGTTTCACGGCGAGTGCTTTGCCGGAAAACGAGGTAGTCAGCAGCCGTTGCAAGGCTTTCACCTTGCCCCAGCGGCCTTCCTTGGTAGCCTTCACGATACGGGTTTGCAGCTTCCTGACATTCTCGTGACACTGGCTCCAGTCGATACTGTGCCAGTCCACGGTCCTGTCGGAAGGCGCACACGCGGGCATCGTTGTGATGTTTACGTTCATTTGCTTTCCTCCCTCAAGAAGTTCTACAACTTTTTCGTGATAGAGAACCTACAGTGGAAGTCTGCTCGCTTTCGCGCCGGATAATGTCTCAACCCGTATCCGGACCATTACAGTCCGGCGTTCGCTTTTTCCACAATCCTTTACCCGCACTGCCATCAGATCCCCTTGCGGTTCACCTGCCAGTTACCTGGCGACGATACGGGCTTACCCTGTTCCACATAAGTGACACGAGTGGGTTAGGTTCCGCCTTTTCACCGGTAGCGTGTCGTTCGCGACCCCCGATATGCAAGCGAGAGTCCCAGCTACATGCCTTTTGGCCAGAGCCTATCAGCGCGTTTGGCTCTTCGACGTTGACGATGTTTATCAGCGGTTCACTTACGTTGACCAATACCACTCAGCCTCAGCCCCCTAGGCGCATGCGCTTGCGTCACTCCCCTACTCCCTCACGGTTTCAGGTTGCCTTGCGGCGGGGTACCCTTGTCCCCAGGGCTTCATACAACAGGATTACTCCCGATGCATGCCTGGGTAGGCTACTGCTGGCGAAACAGCAGGTTTCCTCGCTAGTTACCTAGCTGAAACAATCACTTATGCGACTTTCAGGTCGCACTAAACAGCACATCCCAAAGCCTGCCCGCTTGGTCCTGGAAGGGCTTTTGCCTGCTGTCATCGTCGTTCCAGGCTACGCAATCGGCCCAGACAGCGGATGTCAGCGCGACAGGCCAGTTGAATCCGGCCTCTTTAGCCATGGGACCCGCGTCGACCAGTACGCCATCCTCGATGGCCTGGGCCCGGGTATAGCTGACTATCACCTCACCGAAAACTGATTCGGCAGTCGTCTTTGTTGAAGATTCGGACATGGTGTTCCTCCTTGGTTGAACAAGCACCGGGTCACACCTCCTTCCCTGCCGGGGAAGTGGCGTGCTTCCCCGGCAGGGTTTGTGAAAATCAGATAAGCCCACGCTCCGCGAACGAGACGCTCTCACCGGCGGTGACCACGAAGTGGTCGAGGACACGCACATCGATCAGTGCGAGCGCCTCCTTGAGCCGGCGGGTGATCGCCTCATCCGCTTGGCTGGGTTCCGCAACGCCCGATGGATGGTTGTGGAAAAAGAGCATGGCGGCCGCATTGAGCTCCAGTGCCTTCTGCACGATGACCCGCGGATGGACCGAGGAGCCATCGATGGTTCCCTGGAACAGCTCGGCCATGGCGATGATCCGGTGCCGGTTGTCCAGCAACAGGCAGCCGAACACCTCGTTCTTGCGGTCAGCAAGCCGGATCTGCAGATACCGTCGGGTGTCCTCCGGACTGCCCAGGATCTCTCCTGGTTGGTGCTGCTGCGCCAATGTCGCCAATGCCAGTGCCATCAGTGATTGCTTCTCCATATCGTTGAGTTCAGACGGGGTGAGGTCTTCGAAACGGTCCTCCTCCGTCGTGGGTTCAGTTGTTTCCGTATTTTTCATTACGGATCTCCTCGAAAAGATGGGGAGATCCGTCCCTCGGGGGATGATCCCCCGATGGGTTGGAAGGTGGCCGGGTAATGGGATTACCCGGCCGGCTGTGGATTTACACCTTGTCGTCTTGCACGGTGTAGAACGGTTGGCCGTCGACCTTGGCCCAGGACACACGTAACAGTCGGGCCTTGAGGCTGACACCGGTCTCGCCGGCCTTGTCACCGTTCTTGAAGGTGAAGGATTCGCCATACAGATCACTGAGCGTAAATCCCATGAGCACCTTCAACTTGCCCTCGACGGCCGGTTTAAGCTCGCGCACGACCTGCTGCGCCTTCTTGCCGGACACGTGACACTCGAAATGGGTGTACTGGACGTTGTCGACGCTGCCCCTGAGGGCCGCGATGGTGACGCTCAGAAAGGGGTTTCCCTCCTTGGGCGTCACCTCCTGGACACGGTTGAGATAACCGATGCCGGTGGTGTGAAGATCGAAGTACTTCTGAGTCTCGTTGCTTGACATAGCGCTTTCTCCTTAAGGCTGGAAGACCCGGAGCCAGCGCGTCCCTGGCGGGAAGGCTTCCCGGGCAGGGTGGTTGAAATGGAAAGCCGTTCCATTTGCTTGAAGATGGACCGACGACAGTTGTAAGAAACAATGCCGCTGTGCACCGGTTGCACGGTCCGGGGGTGCCTCGGTTGCCACTGAACCGCAGTGGCCACGGACGAAATCGGTACCCTGGACAGGATCAGGTTGCATCGGAGGCCTCGCAGACATAGCGCAGGTACTTGAGCATGCCGCGGGCATTGGCAAAGGCCGGATGCTCCGCGATGGCCTGATGGGGAAACCAGTCGGCGATATGTTCAGCCAGGGCCACCGCTCCTCCGCCAACAAACAGGATACGATCCAGTTCGTTCCCGAGACCCAGTTGCCGGCGGGTCTCCGCGTGGAGCCGCTCCACCAGCTCGTGCTTGGCCGCATCGACCAGGGATGCCACATCATAGTCCCTGCCGTGGAGGCGCACGCTTTTGTGCTCGACGGCATGGGAGACGATCCGTTCGCCCAGGCTCTCGAGATCGAAACGTGCCTGGATGCCGTTGGCGACCTGTTGTTTCACGTCCAACAGGCCGCTTTGCAGGGAGCCGGAGGAGCCATGGACGATCCCCTGGTCCTTCACTACCACGAAATCGGTGGTGCGCCCGCCGATATCCACGATGGCGAGCGGAACGGACAGACGCTCATCATCCAACAAGGCCTTGCCGTCCTTCTCGACGATTACATAGTCGTACCAGGCGGCCAGGGCCTCCGGAATCACCTCATGGAAGACGATACCGACGGGCAGGACATCCGCCATCGGGCGCACAGCCTGTTTGAGGCTGTCCTGCTTTTTGGTGATTGTCTCCTGGCGGCGTTCGCCGCTCTTTCGGTAGAAGGCACTGACGGGAAGACCCGAAACCGCATGGGTGGTCCGGCCGGCGAGTCCCGCCTCCTGCAGGGCGTGCTGCACGATGGCCCGGTTCAGACCGGACCAGGGGTAGCCCTCGAAATGGGTGGGCGCGCCATCCAGGGCGCCCACCGAATAGCGCGTCTCCTCCGTCTCGTATTCGAAGATGCGTTGTTGCCCCTGATGGATCCAGGTGACACCGGACTGCCCAATCCGACCGCGGGAGGGAATGGCGAACAAGCGGCCGTTCGGTAATGCGATCTTGGTATAGGCGTAGCCATCATCGATACCGACCGGAACAGGGTTGATGGGTGCTGCATCAGTCATGGGATTACCTCTCCGCTTGGTCATGGGTTCCTTCTGCCGCCCAGTTCATTGCCGTCATCCAATGACCCGGCGCAATTGGGCGAAGGGTTTTCTCGCATCGTGAACGGCGTCGTTCCTGGTCTCTGCTGCCGACATCGGTTCGCGCTTTGGCGAAGCAGCCAGCCGGGTGGATTCGCCGGCCAGCCAGTCGGAGAATCCCGCTCCGATTCGGGATGTTCGCTCTACGGCAACCCTCTGCAGCGCCTGGCGCTCGATCAGAAATCCCTGAACCAACAATCCCCGCAGCCACTCCTGACGCCGGGTGCTTGGAATCCGTTCCAGCTGGTTCAGGATGATCGCCTCCAGTGCAATATGGGGTTCGAGTTGCAGGGCAATTCGATGGCGACCGCTCGCCTTAGCCATGAGCCGCATTATCGGTGGTGGACACAGGCATACCAGCGAATACCCGAACCACTAACCGTCGTGGTTTTCGCGATCCGGGTAAGACAGGGGCTCGAGCGCCAGGGACCTGGCGACGGCCATCGGGAACGCCACCTTGCGGGGCACGAGCGGTGCGCGCCTTTCTCCGCTCAGCACCTCCTCCGGCAGCTCGCCCATCAATTGGCAGGCCCGTGGATCTCTCCCTGAACCCCGTAGCAGACGATTTCGATCGATGCCCAGTAACCGATACCCTTGCGGCACGACGAAGGTCCCGCGAACCTTGCGTGCGCCCAGCTTGACGATCCCTTCCGTATCCTCGTTGTCCAACAGGCCGATATGGCGACAGGTCATTACGGTACGCACCAGGGTGTCGTAGGCGGCAATCAATTGAGCACCCTGGTAGGCGTAGGGATTGGCGAACTGGAGGCGGATCCGGTAAGGCCGCTGGGATTGCGCCACCTCCACCTCTAAGGCCGGCATCTGCGCCAGTTGCTTATCCAGTTCCTCCTGGTGGCTCCCGATGAACCCACGCGCCTGATCGAGTGCATGGTGCACCTTGATCAGCCACCAGTCTGCATAGGGATCGTCGTCACGTGCCGCCTGCCAGATCACCCGCAACCGATCGGCAAAGCCTACCAATCCGATGATCGCCGGTTTGTCCGTGCTGCTGTTGCGGCCACGGATCAGCTGCTGTGCCTGGCGGGTCTGCACCGTCAGCCAGGCCTGGCCCCGCAAAGCACCGGGACCGTCAGCAGCCTGCTTCACACCGGTTGCCGTATTCTCCTTTTCCTGGGGTATGGCTTGTTGTGAGTTCATGGTGCATCCATCCTCCGAGGCTGTTTCAATCAGCCGTTATCTCTCCATGAAACAGGGAGGTGGACAACCGTTAACTCAGTTCCGGGCCGTTGGGATTTATGCTGGAGACTTGATGACAGTGTCATCACCTATGCTGAAGATACGGGGGTGCAAAGTTTGAACACCGCCTGAGTGGATGATGACCGTGTCATCACTGCATTGCAGATCAGGGTGTATTGGAATCCTTAGCCTGTTTGGACGGTCTGCGTATACCGAGCGTCTGTCGTATCTCGGCGATGGGGCCTTCCCCGGCCTGGATCTGTCTGCGTAAATTCTCAAGCCCTGGGATCGCTGATGGGTCTGCACATCGTGCCTTGCGCTGCTGTAATTCCCGCTCACGGGCGATGCGCTCCTCATGGACCCTGATCCCGAGGTTGGATTCAAACTCGCCTTTTTTCAATGCCTTGCACAAGGAATTCAGGAAGCTCATCTCGTCGTAGAGCGGTTTCATGCCGCGCTGCTCAGAGCGGATCCGCCCCTCCAGTTCATCGAGAATGGCCTGGCGCTGGTCCGGTGGCACCTGGTTGAGATAGCGATCGGCCAGCTCACGCTGGTTGGCCGAGAGGCGCCGGGGATAGATCAACGGCGCTTCTCCCTCCCCGTGAAGTACAAATTTTTTCTGCTCGCTGTGGTGAGTAGTCGTAGTTTTATTAGTTTCACTACAACTACAACTGGCCGGGTTTGAATTTTGAGGGTGTAAATTTTGCACCCCCGCTTCCACCGGGTTCATATTTTGTTCCTGGTGATCCGGACCGTTTCGGCTGGATGAATGGCCACGAAGCTCGGTCATGACCTTGGCGCTGAAGGCGAAGAAGCGACGCGGCATCTCCTTTTCCACCACCTCGGTCGCCTGTATGCGACGCGTGACCGGATGTTCATCGGCGCAGACATCACGACCCAACTCGATGTCCTCGTCGATCGTGGCCAGCGCGCCCTGGGCGACGGCCCGTACCCGGGCATGGCGATGTTCGGCGGCTTCCCTCAGGAACTGCATGTAATCGGAATCGAGATGGAGTGCATCGCCCAGTGGCAGGGGCTCGTCATGCAGGGCGAAGACATTGCCCTGGAAACAGCCACACTTCCCCCGCAGGCGTGCACAGAGGGTCAACCAGCGGGTGATGCGCAGAATGGCGATGGCACGGGCAATGGTGGCCTTGGAGGAGACATTGGCCGTCCGCGCAATGGAGGCATAACTGGGGAACGCGGTATTTCCGCCAGTCTCGCTGGCCTGCAGCCGGATGCTCATCCATACCAGCTTGTCCACCGGCTCGAGTACCGGGTCTTGCACCACCAGCGTAGGAAAGGCGGTATGCCGGTTGCCAAGAAACAGCATCGAATCCGAGGCGGGTCGGACCTCACCGTCCCCGGCATGTTCGATCGTGGCCTTTATCAGGGCATCCAGCGCCAGGGTTTCGGGGCGAACCGCTGAGCCACACTCACTCATCGACTCGCAACCGTTTCGCTGTATCCGGTTCACTGTGGTTGTTCAAATCGCCATACTGGTCCCAACGCTGGGTCAGGTTCCAGATCGCGCGCATCGACAGGCCGGTTTCGGCCTGCAGTTCGAGATAGGCTTGAGGGGACAGTGGCCCGGATACCGGATCAGCAGCCCGGTCCACCCAGGCGTGCCACAGCCTATGCGTGCTCTCCTCATCCGGTTCCGGCGGACGCCCCACCGAGGGGTCAACCGAGAGCATGCGACGCATGCGGCTGTACTCGCGCGGCCCCAGGCCAAACAGCGTCTGCATCATCTCCAGCGGCGCATCGGCCGCAATCAGGGTCTGTTGTGTCTCTTCCGACTCACGCTGTTGGCGCAGATTGTCCATCATGGGCCAATAGCTCTGCCGGTCGAGACCGATCTGCAGGCAATGGACACGCAGGGACTCGATACGATAGAGATCCGAGAGGCTCATCTCGCGCAGGGCTTCGATCTCCCTGGGTCCGAAATTCATGGTGCGCAGCGCCGGATAGTCCCCCTCAGCCAGACAGCGGATCGCGTACAGGAGTACCGCCGTGATCAGATCGGATTCCTTGGTGCCTTCCATCCCCCTACTCCCAAAGCCGTGTTTCGGTCTCTTCCGCCAGATGGCTGATCCGGCGATAGGTATCCATCAGGTTGAGCAGGTCACACCAGTCCGGCTCACCTACGCGACGCCACAGCCGATAGCCGGTATTGCCGGGATCGAGCGTCCACACCCCGCTGAAGAGCAGGCCCGCATCCTGCTGTTCGAGCGCACGGCGAAGCACCGATTCCGCCGGCAGCATCGGCACCACAGACGCGATCGGCGCCACGGTCATCTCCGCACATGCGGCAAGATGCCACCAGACCATGGAGATCTGGCTCAGGGTTTCGTCATCCAGTTGATCGGCCAGGGCTGGGTCAGGCACGTCACGCAGAATGAATCCGAGTCCCTTGCCGGAAAGCGGCTCCACGAGCTCGCCGATACCGTTGCGTTGTGCCAGACGGGACGCCAAGGTCCAGGCGCGCGCCCGCAAGGATTTGAGGTCACTGGGAGTGGATCGGTTGGTGGTCAGGATCTTCTCGACAGGGCAATCCTGCGCTTCCAGTGACACCTCTTCAGCAAGATCCGTTGCCTCCGAAATGGTCTCTCGATCGCCCTTTGTCGACCTATCATCCGCAACATTCTGTTCTGATTCCTCGCGAGGAGTACCGCAATCGACAGCATTCAGGTCAGTCCCCGGCGAGGACGAATGGGTCCGAGGTTTTTCCGCGGGGATCGAAACTTCTTCAGACTCACGGGTAGCGCTGTCGTCCTCGAATACGGGGATTGTCATCGCCTCTCCCGCGAGCTGGGCATCGAGCTCCACGCGTATCCTGTTGATGCTGACCTCGGCCAGCTCCGCAATCTCGGCCTCGATCGCACCCTGTAACTGTCCGGTATCCCAGTCGGGGCCATCGTAGCGCCGGCACAGGGTGGCAAATACTTCATCGAAGGCTGCATCGTCACCCAGGCCATGTCTTTGCCACAGCTGAAGTGCCGCGTAATCCAGGGCACGGAGTCTTTGTACCTGCGGTCGGCCCAATCCCGCATTCAATGCCCGGGGGATCAGGGGCAGCAACCGCTTGACCGCATAGCCCATGCGTGAGATCAATCCCTGGCTGAGCGCGTATCCACCGGCATGCAGTGCCATCTCAAGCCGCCTCTGGGAGAGCGCTTCGATACCCAGCTCGGTTTCGAGCAGTTGCTTGATATCGAAGACCGCTCGCGCTTTTTCGATGAAGCTCAGGCTGCCACGCAGATCGTTTTCCCGAAGATGGGCCAAAAGTACGTCCGATTCCCGGTTCCAGGGCTTGAAGAGGCATTGTACACAAGAGAATCGGTCATCACCGGTTTCCTCGTAAAGTTCTTTGAGTATGTGCAAGCGGGTATTACCACCCGAATGGACGATGTAGTCAGTAGTGCCGGGGCGTTGGGTAATGACCAGCGGCTGATCAAGTCCGTTGGCTCGTATCGAGGCCTTAATTCGGTCATATTCTGGATTCTCACCATGACGTGGATTGCGCTCATAGGGCTTGATACAACTGACATCCAGCAGCATCGCAGCTGGATCTTCGATGGCCGCCTTTGCCGGTCCACCCTTCGCGCCCTGGCTAGCCATCGATCCCACCGTAGGTTAGACGTTTCTTGTTTCTTCTCTGGCGTTCATAACAATCCGAACACACCGCCTTGCGCCTCCCCTTGGGGCGATATTCGAGCGCCCCACCACAGCTTCGGCAACGGTGGTTGTAATATTCCGTGCAGGCCGGGCAGATCGATCCACCATTTTCGAGTGGACCGATGTAGGACATACTGCAGTGATCACAGGTCTGTTCGTACCATGCCTTGATCCTGACCAAGCAGGGTACAAAGAAAGCGCGTGTCAGGTTCAGAAGGGGTGCATCCACGATCTCCACATAGGCCTCGTAGACATGGATCAGCACTTTGGCCGCGGTGCGCTTGATTTTTTCCAGGTGCTGGAACAATCGCCACACCAGGTTCGCGTGTAACAGGCGTCGATTGCATTTCAAGTACCAGGTATCCGTGAACGGGACCTGCCCCGGTGGTGATGACATCCCGGTAAGCAGCGGATAGAGTCCGCTGACGACCTTCTTCGTCAGTCCGGTCAGCTGGCATACCAATGAAGCCCGGGCACCCAGTTTAACCAGATGAGCGGCCTCGAGGGTATGCCGTGCTTGATTGACGACATCCTTGCCACCGGGGGTGTTTGCTTCGCTTTCCTCCCTGGCAATCAGGGCAAGCAACCGGTCGGTATTACCAACGCACATCGGCGGACTACCGGTTTCAATCAGGAGAGAACAGCTAGACTTGCAGCCTGGAGTACCGCATCAACCTCTTCGGTTTTTCCCTCGATGAGTGCCTTGAAGAGCCGATTCCACCACACGGTATCACCACGAGCCGCTATCAACGGCACCTTGACCTGGGCGATTTTTGCCAGATAATCGGCGGGTGTTTGTGCCAGCAAATCTGCGAGTTCCGGTGACATTCCCATCAGAGGAGCCGCCATTTCGGGATCCTCGCGGGCGATATCTCGAACATGAATCAAGTACTCGACATTGACACTGGAAAAATCGATTTTCATGACTACCTCTCCCTGTTGATCTTCTTCCTTGCCCATGTTAGGGACCTAAATGGAAAAAAATGAGTTCGAAAACTCATCCCTAAAAAGCCGCTTTTGTGCTTGTTTACTACCAGCTTGTAATATATGAACTCCTTTTGTGAACAACGTTCATAGTTGTTTTATGTTTTATTACCTTCACGGTGGTTTACCTCTTTATCAGTCACCACCCTACTCTGAGAATCGAAAAATGGCCCGGCGGAGCGGGCATGACCATAAGGGGATTCGTGTTTTAGCCCTGCCGGCAGCCGAGCAAATCACCCAGGAACAGTGCCATGCAGGGCAAACGTCGCGAAAGGTCGGGAGCAAAACCATTTACACGGTGGGTATGTTGTAGCTGGATTTTGAGAACCTCAATTACCTGATTCTGCAAATCAATACACATATCTTAGATCGGCACTGATAGGATATGACCGACGTTAAATTGTTTTATTCGACAGACGAAGACCTATCTTACTTAGCTCGGTCAACTCAATCTCAACTCTGCTTACTCTAATACCAACTGCTGGGCGGTAATATTTGAATATCGTTATATTATGGACCAACCCATACTGTGCGTATTCTCACCAAACCTGCCACCGATTCTCTCTGAAAGCTGCCACCTGAACTCGGGAAAGCTGCCGGCCATCGGAGCGTCAGCGACGCGGGTTTTGTGTATTGTTACTCAGACTCGGTAGATGGTGTCAACTTGGCTTTGTTTTTTCGCATGGATTCACCTTTCAGGTTTATCTTGTAAGCATTGTGTACCAGGCGATCCAGAATGGCGTCAGCCAGGGTAGGATCGCCGATAATCTGGTGCCA
>QBVD01000045.1 GCA_003058525.1 gamma proteobacterium symbiont of Ctena orbiculata
CGTAGCATCGGCAAGTCACGCGCCGAGGTCAAGATCGGACTGATGAACTTGGTATACAACATGCGCCGGCTGGCCTGGTTAACTGGATGAATGATGGGGGCGCACTGAGAAGTACGCAACCAAGATGGGGAAGTTTATCCGGTCTGATACACAATCATGAAGCCGTGATCGAAAACAGCCAATAATGATGGCGTTTTTGAAACTCACTTAAGCGGACAGTGTTTTTGGTGTTGTTAGAGGTTCCCTTAATTCTCGCTGATGTAGCCGTGCTACACGGCACTCAAACTGCCTTGTGGGATACAAAATATAGAGAGAAGAGAATATCGGTTATTGTTGTTGGAACCGCTGTAGCCAACGAGTGATATTCAAACTCTGAACCAAGCCATTAGATGTTTTAATTCCGCTGACAAGCTGGCCAGGTTCTGACTGGCGGAGGTAGTCTGTGCCGCCCCCTGAGCGCTGTTTTCCGCTGTCTGACTGATAGCAATCACATTCTGATTGATCTCCTCTACTACCTGCTTCTGTTCCCTGCCCGCGTTTGCGATTTGAATATTCATGGCAGCAACGCTGGAGATCGCATCTGCTATAACACCCAGTTGCTCATCAGCCCGGGTAGCGCACGCCACGCTATTTTGCGCCTCCTGCTTATTTGATGCCATGGTCTGCATGGTGGATGACATACCTTTTTGCAGATGATCGATTATCTTTTCGATCTTATGGGTCGATTCTTGGGTTCGGTTGGCCAGTGACCTGACCTCGTCGGAAACGACTGCAAATCCGCGACCCGCTTCTCCTGCGCGCGCAGCTTCAATCGCGGCGTTGAGCGCCAGCAGATTGGTCTGATCGGCAATCTCGCGAATCACATCTATTACCATCCCAATCTGGTTACTGTGCTCGTTCAGTGCCTGGATTGCATCTGCAGTCTGTTCGATATTAGAGGCCATGTTCCCGATTGCGCTCACGGTCTCATCAACCAGATCCCGCCCCTTCTGTGATCCTGACTCGGCTTGAGCGGCATTCTCAGAGACATGGGTAGCATTCCTGGCCACCTCCTCGGCTGAAGCAAGCATCTCGGTCATAGCCGTCGCCACCTGTTCGCTACCTTCCTGCTGGCGTTCGATATCCTTCCGGTTTTGATTGGTCACGGTGCGTAGTTCTTCCGCAGATATGGCGACCTGTTCCGCGGCATTTCCTATATCTTTGACCCGTGTCCTCAGGCTTGAGACCAGTCGGTTCATACCGGCACCCAGTGCTACCAGTTCCTTTAGTCCGTGTTCAGACATACCGAGAGTCATATCGCCCTCGGCACAACGATTCATGGCTACACCCAACTCTTTTACCGGATTGAATAGATACTTATTGAGCAACCACAGTGCAAGGGTGATACTCAAGGCAATCAGAATCAGAAAACTCACCACCGCTATGACCTGGGTGCGGTTCATTTGGGCAAAGAGCTTTTCACCGTTTTCCAATGAACGAAGTGTCAAAAGGTCCTGCCCTTTCGCTCCGGGGTGAGTGTAGCTAACAGTGAAGGTGCTGTTTCCCGGCATCCATGCTTCATCCTGATATAGGGTATTGCCTGCAAGGTCTTGAATCTGCAGGGGAAGCTTGGTCATTTTGCCCACCGCCTTGAGCTGATGGGCTGGCCCAATGACCACCTCAAGATAGGCCAGTAGTCGTAGACCGCCTACCGGCACCATCACCGAGTGGAGTACCGGACCCTGGTCTGAAACCCACATGCCATCCAACACCTTGAGACGTTCCGAGCGTTCACGTCCTCTGGCCTGATCAAGAAGAAAATCCGGCATGCCAGACGCCAACCCTTGGAGCCCCTCGCTACTCTGTGCAATCTGGTTGAAGTCCAAATCGTAGAGACGGAGTTTCTTCAGATCTACGACACCGGCGGTTACATAACGCCGGAAAAAATGGTCATTCAGCTGATTGACGATCTTCACCTTGGCGGCGGGGTCATTCGGTGATGCACGCAATGCCTTGACGGCGGCGCGTAGTTCCTTCTCCTTCTGCACTCCACGGCCAAGATCGGTCCCGGTCTCCACCAGTTGTTTGACACTTTCCCGAACGGCAACTCCAATAGTGCGCGACAGTGACTCGCTTTGTGAGGCAATCGCCGCCTCGCGAAATTGCATGGCGGCAAGTAAGGATAGCAGGATAGCCAGCGTGCCCAGCAGCAGCAAAATGAAGGTCACCAACAGCTTGATCGATATACGCTCTAACTTCATGTTTGCCATAATCTAAATATGAAAGTTTATACAATTAGGTATCTAACTTAGTGTCTGCACGGGCCAAATAACTCCGCACCACCCAAGCCACCGAAAGAACTATTTAGTGACGGGCAGGCCATTCTCTACCCATTCCGCCCAACCGCCGCGGAACCAGTACACTTTGCTATAACCCAGCGAGACGGCCAGCTTTGCCGATTTTACGCTACGTCCGCACTTTACACCATTACAGTAGAATATGACCGGCTTATCTTTAGCGGCGATGTGCATGGCCAGGGTATCCTCATCGATTTCAGTGTCCGGCAGACCGATAGAGCCCTCTATATAGCCTTTCTCCCGATCAGATGTTTTGCGGGCATCGATAATGGTCAGATCCGGCATGCTTTCAACCAGATCAATGACATCATCGGCGGTAACGCGGGTAGTGCCTTGAATGCTCTCGGGTGTCTCTTCTTCCGCCTGCGCGATACTGAAAACGGATAACATCATCAACACTGCAAAAAGCCCCAATCCCACTGAATATTTCACCTTATACATGGTATTCAACCTCACGTAAGCTGTTGATTGGCAGTAAATCCATGCCTGATAGCTGGAATCCTTACAGTTGCCTTATCGGTAGCATGAAAAATAACTTAAGGGCGCCTCTAAAAACCCATCCAAATCAGCGATAATATAGCGTTTACCCATTTACCCCCGGAAAAGCCATGCACCCCAGCTTCTTTGATCATCAAAACCGTCTCGAACTGCTTGAGCGTCTCGGCGATCCGCTGCCGAAGCTGGAACGCACTGTCCAGTGGGAGGCTTTTCGCAAACTGCTCAGCGGGGTCTATAAGAAAAGCGATCCCAGCAAGGGTGGGCGACCACCCTTTGATACGATCCT
>QBVD01000033.1 GCA_003058525.1 gamma proteobacterium symbiont of Ctena orbiculata
AATCGACTCTGCTGGAGCTGTTTTTTTACCCAGCAAGGCAGAATGAGCGAGGTTTAGCCGTGCTAAATGAGCGAATGATAACGCCGCTGGGTGGAAAAACAGCCCCAGCCCTTCGGGTTGTGCCTGAAAATGCGCCACTCGGCGTTGCTCGTCGCTCATTTGGAATCACCAAACCTCACTCCTCGCGCCTTGATTGGCGCATTTTCAGACACAACAGAGCCGATTGGATTAGTGTTAACAGGCCCTAGTATCTATTAATCTTCATATCCAAATTATTTCAAAAAACAACATTTACTCTTTAAATTATACCGAGATTGTTACTCATCAGTATTTAAAATATTCCTATAATTGTTGCCAAAAATGTTGGTTTGCTATCTGCAACTGTATCATTAATATTGATTCTTTTTAGATTATATCTATTGTTACTTTCATCCACATGGCCAAATTCTGTACCGAATCCATACATATATCCCTCACTCCTTGCCACATCTCCTATCAAATCACTATAGTCTCCATTGGGATATGCAATGGATTTTACTACCGCTTGGACATTTTTTTCGATTGAGGCTTTAGATTTAGCTAACTCCTCGATTACTTCTTCCCTTGCGAGTTCTGTAAGTATTTTATGACTACAGGCATGTGAGCCTATTTCAATGCCGTCCTTTTCCAATTCCCTCACTTGATCCCAAGTCATATGTTTATCGATATGAGAACCATCACCATGATCAACTACTTCCAAAAACTCTTGCGTGATTTTTTCAAGTTGCTTATAAGACCTTGTCTTCAAGGATCTTACATAATTTATTATTTCTGATTGCTTTTTATATCCTTCAATCTTACATATTTCATCAATCCCATATTTATTCAGTAAAGCACTTGATTCTTTTGAATCAAGTTTGCTTGCATGCCATATTAAATAGCCTAACTTTTCTTGCCAAAATGTTTGTTCAGTTGATATATAGTCGAGTGGAATAAATACAATTGCAGGGCAATTATGTTTGATTAGAATAGGGTACGCATACTCATAGTTATCTCGCCAGCCATCATCGAATGTTATTAGACACCTTGGCTCACATTCCTTTTTACTATTATGCAGCAAACTAGTGTCAATGACGTTGAAATATTCATTTATAACACTTAGATGCATGTCGAAATTTGTGGGTTCCACCATAATCGCTTGATGTGAAAAACTACGTTCACGTAGATTGACGGGCAATACTCGATGGTATGTTAGTATAACGATCTTGTTTGACAGCTTTTTTTTAAGGATATAACCTGTCACGCCTGTATAGTAAAAGATGTATGAAACCATCTTTTTTGTGAACTTTATAATGGTTGAGAATAATTTTCTCATGTTCCTTTTAAAGATAAGCTATACTTTTTTGCGGAATATCAAAATATTTCCGAAAGCTGGACCCGGAAATTTTATATACTTAAACCAGATTTTGTTAATGAGGTGAATGGATTTTTTTAAAATTGTCGTAGGGACCACCCAATACATCTCGCTGAACTGTCCAGCTCTTCTTGTTTGTAACTCCATTCCATGCTTTAGAAATTCTTTAATCAGCCACTCTATATTTGCCTGCCTTGTCATTAGGCGTCCATCTTCTGTTTCTTCCCAATTTTCTATTCCTGCATCCACGATGTTGACAACGGCTCTCTCTCTCCCTAATAATTTCTTTATAAATCTCAAAGCTCTTGTCTGTACAGAGTTCATGTTGCCTTCACTAATTGCCAAAATACCGCCTTTTATTACTATTCTGGACAGTTCTGATATTGCTTTTTCCACTTCGGGAATATGCATTAGCACACCCCAACAAACAACTTTTGAATATGATTCATTCTCTAATGATAATTCTGTAAGATTCTCACACTTGAGTTCTATTTCGCTGTCATATCGGGTTCCTATCAGTCCTTTTCTTGCCAGCTCTAGTGCAGACTCTGATAGATCAGTACCGACTACTTTATATCCTCTGTCTACAAGGTTTTTCGATTTTGCACAACTACCGCATCCCGCATCCAATACAGTATCACCCTCTATTTGAGCAAATGAGTCTCTTATAAAATCAAACGCCATATTGTAGAATTTTTCATTGTCGGGTGTTCGATAGTTGTCGACCCATTCGTCGTGGATTGAATGACGTTGCAGTGTTTCTTCTGCGTCATTTGAATTGTGCATATTCATCGTTAAATTTTCTCTAATCGGTTATTAAAAATAGCCGCATGACAAGAATTATACACTGTATATGTCCCGCCACATTAAATAATTAATTGATGTCCAAATTAACTCTGAAGCATCTTTTTTATCTGTAACATGCATTTGATAGTGATCCCTCACAAAATCCATGTTTATATTATCATCACTCCTTGTGTCATAAAGAACATCTTTGACAGTCTTACCCAAGCCATTTTTGTCCTTTATCCAATTTGAAATAGGAACGCCAAAACCGGATTTTCTGCGATATATAAGATCTTTTGGTAAATATTTTTCGGCAATCAATTTTATTAACATTTTATTGTTATTTTTTTCTATTTTTACTGACGATGGAATGGAATTAGCAAACTCGACTAGCCTATAATCTATAAACGGAACTCTTGCTTCCACACTGGCCCCCATACTCATCTTGTCTTGTCTGTTGAGTATTGATACCAAGTATGTTAGTTGATCTTGTATCGACACCATATCCATGGTTTTTTCATAATTCATGATTGATGTAGTAACGTAATTACGGTACTCAAGACTGTTTATTCCATTGCGTTTGATTGCGCTATCTACCACGTCTTTTTGATTGACTGCAGAATTAAGCATCAGTAACGAATCTTTATCCATACTTGAAAAATCTTTCAACTTTTTCAGTCTATGGTCGGATATTATAGACGCTAGTATTTTTAAAACAGGTGATGCTAGCCATGATATTCCTCGTATTTTATTAAGCAATTCCGGAATCAAGTACCTGGGGTAGCCAAGAAATAACTCATCAGCGCCTTCACCGGTTAACACAACAGTAACGTTCTGTTTGGCAAGTTCACTCAATGCCAGTATATGTACGGAGTTTGAGAAATGAAGCGGCTCGTCATTAAGCATGATAGACCGCCTGAGCAGGCAAGCGAACTCGTCACTGTTTAGCACCAGTTCGTGGTGTTTTGTACCATATTTATCTGATACCAGCTTTGCGTATTCAGACTCATCGTAATTTTTTTCATTAAATCCGACCGAGAATGTATTCATGTTGTTACCAGCAATACCTGCAGCAATTGCTGTGACAAGACTAGAATCTATCCCCCCACTACAAAAAGTACCTAATGGCACTTCACTCATCAACCTGATTTTTATTGCGTCCTGAAGTAATGACTCAATGCCTTCCAGTGCGGCAGATCTATCAATTGAAAAATTCTTCGGTATATCAAAAAGATTCCAATATTTTACCACCTTTGTGTTGCTGCCTTTTATTAACATGTAATGGCCAGGCAAGAGTGAAAGCACATTTTCAAACATCGTGCTCTCACCGGCCACGCCTCTAAACATAAAATACTCATATATAGATTTGTTGTTTATTCGGCGCTCAATATCACCATATTCCAGTAATGCCTTAATTTCTGATGAAAAGTAGAAACCTTTTTTTGTTTTACTGTAGTAGAGTGGTTTTATGCCCATTCTGTCTCTTGCTAGAAAAAGAGATTTATCATTTTCATTATAAATAGCAAAAGCAAACATGCCATTTAAGTGATTTACGCATTCAGAACCAAACTCTTTATATAGATAAATAATGACTTCTGTATCTGATGTAGTGTTAAACTTATAGCCCTTCCGCTCTAATTCTATTTTCAATTCTTTATAATTGTAGATCTCTCCGTTAAATACTATCCAGTATTTCCCAGTGCTATCAGACATTGGTTGGTGCCCGGTTGACAAACCAATAATACTAAGCCTTCTGTGTGCGAGGCCAACAGAACCGGAAATATAGAGGCCACTGTCGTCAGGGCCTCTATATGTAAATACGTCTCTCATAGAAGACAGTCTGTTTTTATCGACTGCTCTAGACAAATCCGAGTAAAGTACACCTGCTATACCGCACATATCTGTATAATCCTGGTTATATATTCAGATCAATTTCTGATATGACCCACTTAAACTTTCCAGTTGACGTTCGCTCAAGCTCGTCTACGATTTGGATACTAATTGATATATCTTTACCTAAACGCTCTGACAAGCCGTGAATCAATGCTTTCTTGTCGTCATCAGTAAAGCTAGCATCCACTCTCAACTTTACTGTGATACTCCTTGGATCTTTTTGTATTATTTGCGATTCCAGAATTGATGTTAGTGGTTTAAACGGGTGTGTAAGTACGGAGGGAGAAATCAATCTTCCATCCTTTAGAACCAATGTATCTTCAGCTTTTGTTGTCACATCATGCAATAGGTAGTGTGCTCTACCGCATACACATTGATCACTTTTTATGGCAGACATATCATTAGTTTTATAACGAATAAGGGGCATTGCATAGTTGTGAAGTGATGTTGCTACAATTGCTCCGGTTTCACCGAACTCCAATCTTCTACCTCCACTGTCACATATCTCTGTAATGCCATACTCCATCCCGATGTGGCCGCCGGTGTGTTTATCGCATTCAGTGGTAAACAATACACGCTCTGCTGATCCGTAATAATCATATACTTTACAATCAAAGCTCTCTTCGATTGTTTCTCTTTGAAAATCGTACAATGTTTCTGAAGAGGTTAAAACAGCATCTAACTTTAACTTTTCGTTAAAGTTTTTTAGGTATTTTGCCAATATATAAACAGTTGATGGGTAACCATCAAGCGTCTTCGGTGAAAACCTGCGAAGCTCTTCTAAATAATGTGGGATATTAACAGGCTTTAAATGGAAGGAAGATAACAATAGCTGGTTATGGTAGTAATTATATCTCCAGAATGGTGGTTTTAATGTATTTAGTGGAACTATAATATTTCCCCTGATTACAGCTACCCTATCACCAAATTTCCCAAGATTAACACCTGCCCAGCTATACTGCCTGTCTAACATTGCATAGTTATAGTTGACAAGATTTTTACTGTAGCAAATCTCAAGCGGAGAACCTGTAGTACCACTAGTATGTCCTTTCTCAACCTTATTTGAATTAAATTCATCAGATAACAAAGAATTAAAATTTTCCTTAATCAGCTCCTTTGTCAATACTGGTAATTTCTGCAAATCATCTGTCGTTTTTATGTCCGACGGCTTCAGCTTATAGTTCTTCATTAAATTTCTGTAATACTCGACATGCTCATAGCTATATTGTATGAGCTGAGTCAACATTTTGTTTTGGTATTCTATTAGTTGTTGTTCACTATACCACTGACTTTCTTCAAGAAATCGTTTTACTTTATTAAATTCGCCACCATACCTCTTTCTATCTAACAGTATGCTGTACCCGGTTACCGCAAGACTCTGCACTGAGGCTGGTAGTGCGTCATATAGATTCTTGAATGGCGTATCCATAATATTGTTCCAATTCATCCTAATGAATTATATTTTTGTACGCCTTAATCAATCCTTCAGCAATAGAAGGCCAGGCATACCTCTCTTCAGCAAGTTTTCTTGCCTGACGTCCTAACTCTTTTCTTTTTGCGTCATCGTTGATTAGTTCTATGATACTGGACGCGAATCCTTCAGAAGTATCCTCTAAATATATGTTTGTACGGTCTGTAACCTCTATACCTTCACTACCTATTGATGTCGACACAATAGCCTTTCCCTGGGCCAGAGCATCTAACACTTTGAGGCGCGTACCACCGCCTACCCTTAGTGGCACGACATAGATGGCAGACTTAGCGACGAACGGCCTGATGTCGTCGACATAACCCAGGACTTTTATTCCATTATCCTCTGATGCAATACTGATCAGTTCCTTAGGTGGATCCTGCCCAATAATATAAAATTTAATGTCAGGTATCTTAACTTTCACCAAAGGCCAAATGTCACTGATCAAGTACATGACCGCATCTTTATTCGCAAACATATTCATGCCGCCGGTATATATTATTGCCTGTTCTTCCGGTTCCCGGCGATCTTCAAAATAATTAATATCGACTCCATTCGGAACGATAGCTGTCTTTACACCTGGTGACATTTCTTTTAATTCGTCTGCGTCAGTGCTGGACATCATTACATTAACAGGGTATTTGGAACTCTCCTGAGCTTCATATTTCCTCAGTTTTTCAGATTGTTTTGCAACGTAATATCTTGTAAACCAATTCGATTCGACTTTGGATCTTCTTGCCATCAATGAAGACTCAATATTATGGTGAGTTACAATACAAGGAATGTCTTGTACAAACTCCCTGTATTTGGAAAGTCCAACCGTATCAATATGTACAATATCAATATTATTCTTTTCTATAATATCGAGCATTTTATCTCTGAATCCACTGCTTTTATGGGCAAGAACACTAAAGGGCAGCGGATAAAAGAAACCGAGGAAAAATGCCAATAACTTATGCATTTTTGATTGCTTAGGCCACAACTTAAAATAGTGCACTTCAGTGCATATCTTCTTAAGTTCAACCATGCTCTCATCGAGTAACGACTGACTTGCAATTGTATCTGGATGGTGAAATGCAAGAAGATATACATCATTATCCTTTCCAATTTCACGTATAATGTTGTACCCCCTTTGTAAAACCCCACCATGAGGTGGATAAGGTATGATTTGCGACAAAAAGAGAATTTTCATGGCTGTTACCTATTTGTTTATTATTTTCTGATACAGGGCTTCATAACGAGCGGCCATTTTTGCTGCTGTAAAATTGTCTTGGTATCTAAGTCCGGCAGATAAACCATATTTTTCACGGATAGACACCTGCTCTATCAATAACTGTAATGATGTTGCCATTTCTTCAATATTACCCGGTTCAACCACGACTCCCTGGTCTGCACTGCAAATGATTTTTGGTGTTTCACCTACGCTTGTTGTGACTATAGCTTTTTTTGCTGCCATAGCTTCCAGCAAGACCATCGACATCGCTTCCCAAAGTGAAGGCTGAAAAAATATATCTACCTTTGGGAGAATTACAGCTGAGGCTGAATCGACCCATCCTAACAATTTGACATAACTTTCAAGATCATCTTTCTTTATCTTTTCTTCTAATTTTGTCCTAAGTGGCCCGTCACCAGCCACTACAAATACAAATCTATTCGGTAGTTTTTCTCTAAGTAGTTTTGAAACCTTTATCAAGTCGAACATACCTTTTTGTTCTATAAGCGTATTTACACATCCTATAATTACTTTCCCTTCTTTTTTGTAACCGTCAATGATATCGTTGTTTTTCTCTAAGTTTGTGACATCCACACCATTCCATACTGTAGTTATGCGATCACTTGGTATTTTGTAGTAGTTGCAAACATCGTTCTTTTGCTTTTCCGCTACTGCAACCAACATATCTGGAACACGCCAGAAAAGTCTTTCAAACTTCGCCATTTCAGGCTCTCTGTTTGGATAGTTACCAAAATGAAATGTATGTATAAAACGTATGGATGGTAATGTTAACCTGCACAGAGAGGCATCTACCAATGAATGGACATCATGTGAATGAACCAGATCGATGTTATTTCTATTTAAGTAACTTCTAAGCCGCAATGAGGTAAAATAATCCGTTTTATTACTTTTCTTTATTTCTTTTGTTAAACCGATTACACCCGTTCCTTGATCAACTATTTTATTACCTATAGTTCCCATTTCCTTGAGATAGCAAACAGTTACATCAAATATATCTTTATTTATAGTATTACAGATATTTGCCGTGACCTCTTCCGCTCCTCCTATATGTAAAGTGGAGTGAAGAAGACATAATTTAATCTTGTTATTATTTACTGTCATGATCTTTCTCTGTCTTAATATCTAATCTTTATTTTGGTTTTCATTTTCACTCATCTTGTCAAGATGGGATTTAAACATAAATTCCGCAGAAACAAACAATCCCGCAAGTACAAAAATATGTGGATAGTACGTAACAGATAAAAATGCCCCCCCGATAGCAAATGCGACCAAGCTCGAATTAAGCATTAAATACAAATTTTTATATATATCACCATCTTCTATAGAATCAGACTTTTTCCTGATGAATCGAATTAAGTTATTGTTTCTTCTGTAATTTCCAATCAACAATACAAGAAAAAAAATGATTCCAGGTAACCCAAGTTCACCTAGAATTAGAAAATACGATGAATGCGCGGTTAACCAGGGTAAATTTTCATAGCCGAATTCAGGCGGTTTAAATTCGGTACCTAGTTTTACTGGAAAATGTCCTGCACCCACTCCAGTTATAGGATGTGCTGTCGCCATCCTGATAGCCGTTTTCCATGCGACTATTCGCCCCATTGCAGAACCTTCCGATTCATAATTTCGAATTGTATTCATCCTTTCAAAATATACGGGAGGGGCAAAAGCGAGTATCGAGGCCAAGACGCCTCCTATAAGTAAAATACCGAGAATTTTTTGGCGTCCCATCCACCACAGATATGCGAATGTCCCCACAAGCGCCAGGGATGCGCCTCTCGATTGAGTTCCAACAATAGCAAATATTAATACCAACAGTGCTAATATATATACCACCTTATGAAGTGTTTTCGTTGAGTCAATAATAAGGAATAAACACATTGGCACTGTCAGTGCAACTGACAGAGAAAAATCGTTACCATCACCAAGAAATGCATTTCCTGAGATATATGTTCTAGTCGCAGGATCCAGAACGACATCAGGATTGAGAATTACTAAAAGTATATGACTGAAAACAAAAACGATAAATATGCCTTTAATCTTTTCGATATCTGTTACTAATTTAATTATGATGTAATACCATAGTATAAAACCGAAAACGAGTTTAAATATTTTGAATGAATATTCCGTAACATCGGCAACCATCACTGAAATTGAAAGCAAAAACAGAAAGAAAAGAAACAGCTTTGAGTTCTGGTGCTTAAATATTTTATTATTATCATTCGCGCTTTTATAAAATATTGCTCCAACTGTTACTATCAGCGGTATTATAGTATTGATTTTAAGCAGGCCAATTATCGGCGCATACGTATCAGGTCGAACATAATCCAAGAATAATGATAATAACAGGCCTAAATACAACATGATTAATTATTTTTTTCTTCGGCCAGTCTCTCATACACACTGAATAATTTTTTAACCCTGGTATCCTGGTTAAAGTTCTCAATGACATGCTTCCTCCCTATCAATGCCATTTGATTATGTTTTGATACATTATTTGTATACTCTTCCAATGCAGTTTCCAAAGCACTTAAATTTTCTGATTCAATAAGCACGCCATTCACATTATGCTGAACAATCTGCGCAGTACCACCTACGTTTGTCGCAATCACTGGAATACCCATTAAGAGCGATTCAAGCACAACATTTGGCATACCTTCAGTATTTGAGCTTTGAACGACCAAATCTATACCGTTATATACATCTACCATATCATTTCTGTAGCCTGAAAATATAACCTTGTCTGAAATACCCAATTCATTCGCAAGCGCCCTTAGCATCTCTTCTTCCGGTCCCACTCCAACAATAAGAAAGATCAAGTCTCTATTTTTGCCGGTAAGATACTTAGCCGCATTTAAAAAGATATCTTGTCTTTTTTCGGGGCTCATCCTTCCAATATTTGCAATTACTTTCTTATCTTTTGAAATATTGAATTCATGCCTGAATTTATTATTTTCACGTTTTATTTCGTAGTCATTAATCACCAAAGCATTATTGATTACATGAATCTTGTCGGATTTTATACCACTCCTAACAAGACGCTTTTTCATAACTTCAGATACCACTATAACCTGATCATGATATCTCAATAAGTATTTATCAACTGCTGTATATATTTTTCCTTTCCAATTGTTTGATATCCAGCCATGACATGTTGAAACCAATGGCAGTCTCTGACTTCGCGCACATATAAGTCCGTATAAATTTGAACGAAAGTCATGGGTATGAATTATATCTATCGCCCTTTTTCGCACCACCTGTTTAATCTGATCTATTACACGCCTGTCAAATGATCTATTTTCTTTTATAGCCACCACATCCAAGCCTAGTTCAACTGCCTTTTTCATATAGGCATGATCGTTGTGACTTTCTCCGGAAAATGCACCAATATGTATATTACATTTGCCCCGATCTATCATGTCAGCACACTGCAGGATGGTCCTGCCCGGTCCATCAATCCATGGCGAATCTCGCAAATCTAATATTTGTAATATCTTCTCAGGCATAGCGTTCAATATCTACATTACTTTATATTAGGTAATGATACTTCCCATATGTAGGCAAATAATCATAATTTAATGATTTTCAGCACAGACATATATGAAATATTACCGTTTTTGTACATCTCTCTTCATAGTTTATACTCACGATGAAAGAAGGCATTACATAGTTTGAAGAGAATGCGTTAATTGAATATTTGGTATTATATGTTGAAGTGTTAATCCTCTTCTCTTTTCGTCGGGCTCCATATTTCCTGACGTCTACCCTGAAAAAACAAGAACCAAGCTTTGAGAATTGCTAAGTTAACGATGGTAAAAAATAGAGGTATTTTACCTATTGCTGTTTTATTTAGTACGCTATTTTGAGGCAAAGAAGCAATTGCCAAAAAATAAAATAATAGCTGGCCTGAAAATAATAATTTATATACAAACTCATCTATCAAGTAATAATTACTAATCAATAATATTAACAGAAAAAATGGTACTAGCCACCTCATTAATTTATGCGAAAATAAAAATATTGAAAACCAACCGTATTTAAACGCATTTAATAACTTTAAATTAGAAAACAGGGCCGCCATCCCTCTCAAAAGGGTTCTAACTTTCCTATTGTATTCATTACTTGTACTTTTGGAGGCGCTCATTATACCTTTTGCCTGAGGTTCAGTAATTGCCCTGTAACCCGCATCGATAGTATTTAAAACAGATAAAAAATCAGGTGCCAAACCTTCCTCAAATGGCTTAATCAGCTGTGTTCTTTGAGCATAAAATGAACCGCTTGCTCCCACTATAGAATCTATTTTTGATTCCTTATTACGCAGGAACAATTCATACTTTCCATAGAGACCTTCTCCTCCTTGATTTGCAGGGATATGATCCTCACCAGATACACAACCAACGTTATTATCGGTAAATGGTGCAACAATTTTGAGGATTGATTGTTTATCAAGCATTATTGAAGCATCCGTAAACACCACAATTGATGAATTAATCTCATTTACTCCCTTATTAAGCGCATTAGCTTTACCTTGCTGGTTTTCTATGACTATGACTTTTAAATTTAAATTAGTCTCATAGTTTTTAATTATTTCAACAGTGTTATCAGTGGAACCATCTGATACGAGTATGATATTTAGTAAGTTATCCGGGTATTCCAGGTTCTCTATATTAGATAACTTTGTCTCAATAACATTGGATTCATTATGCACAGGCAATAATAATGTAACACTTGGCAACTCAATTTCCTGATCATTAACTAAAATCTCATTATTGCGGTATTTACCCACAACAATTAGTAGTAATGGATAAAGGAAATATGCATAAATAACACATACAAATGACAGCCAGAAAAGTGTGATCATTATTTATTATTCCAAGTCTAATATATTTAGATTTAAACAATTATTATTAGATACCATATATCTCATATTTGTATCAACAAATAGAATCATGAGTAGATTTATATTTTATTATTTATCTATTGCGTTCACTATTATTATATTTTGAGCTAATTATAC
The DNA here is from genome assembly GCA_003058525.1 of gamma proteobacterium symbiont of Ctena orbiculata. GTDB lineage: Bacteria > Pseudomonadota > Gammaproteobacteria > Chromatiales > Chromatiaceae > Thiodiazotropha. The sequence continues at coordinate 11,795 of QBVD01000033.1, forward strand.
TCATCATTATTTAGAGTATTTATTAGCCCCCGCCTTTTGTCAGTATCTATAAGCTCTATATTTAAACCAAAACCAGCATATATAAATGCTATCAGCTCATCATCAAAAGCCTCGCCTTTTTCCGCATCCGCCAACACTCTAAGCCCCTTCTGTTTTAAAAGATCCAACTCCAACGACACACTTTTATCAGTTTTAAAACAGATATGGTGTAGACCTTCTCCCTTTTTTAAACTATCAACTAAGGGGGAATCGGGACTCGAAGGCTCTATCAGTTTAATATCAAGCGATTCCTGCTTCTCTAAAAACACGACATTTACTTTTTGCCGTGTATTTGTGATTTTGTTTGTTTTTTGAGTATATCCAAACATATCTGCAATTCTTGGAATAGCCCTGTCTATAGATCTAACAGCTATACAAATGTGGTCAATATTCATATCAATACATAAATTATGGTTAAAGAATATCTGCTTATTTATCAATATATAGTCTCATAAATTGATTTCTGCGGCCATGAATTATAATTCACATAATACACACTTCTTTTTGTAATTATTATAAAGTGAAGGCAAGTCCGATTTTAATATGATCTCTTCAATATACATTCATAAGAAGGATCATATATTATATTCAGCATTTAATATTATACCTGGAATAGATCAATAAAAAGTTTTAATATTACAATACGAATATGCATGCTAACCGTGCAATCATTATATGCCGTAAAGAAAATTCTCAAAATGTCTAAATCGACGCCTAGCAATTATTATATTTATGATTTATCGCTTTTTTTGGGAATATTAGTATTATTTATCCTTTATCATACTACTGCTATTAGTATTTATAATAATTGGACTGCTGAAAACAGTCTCTATTCTCACGGCCTATTGCTACTTCCGATATCTTTTTATCTATTCTTACATGAGTGGAAATTAAAACGATATACATCAAGCATTGAATTTCGACCTTTCCCAACATTGATTTTAGTAATTCTCGGGGTATTCTGGTATATTTCAGAATCCATATATATACAAATAGCATCTCAGATTCTTTTTATTCTTATACTATCATTCTATATATATAGCCTTTTTGGTTTTAAACAAACTCTACGGCTCTCATTCCCGATATTAATCCTGCTAAGCTCCGTACCCTTATGGTTTTTATTTTCTGAGCCTCTACAAACACCAACTGCCATATTAGTTGATAAGCTGCTTAAATTAACGGGCTACACATCCTATCAGGAGGGATACTTTATACATATTCCCGAGGGTATTTTTGAGGTAGGTGATACATGTAGCGGGCTTCGATATCAAATTGCTGCCATTACCACTGCAGCACTTTACATATTTTATTACAACTACTCACTAAGAGCGTCACTTCTTTGCATTCTTTTTGCCTCTTTAATAGCCTTTTTGTCTAACTCAGTTCGAATATATATCGTCGTACTCTCTGGTCATTATACGAATATGACGCACTCCCTATTAGAGGACCACATTTGGCTAGGATGGGCTGTTTTTGGCATTTTCTTTATGATTTACCTGCTTTTTTTAGGCCGGATCGATATGGACAACCGCACAGGTGATTCTGTTGCTAAAAACCGCATACGAGACAATGATTCAAATCCAAAATCAACCAGTCAGGCTAAAATAATTTCAATATCTGTATTGTTATTACTAGCTTCCAGCACCGGACCATTATTGATTCCTCTTTACGCCAATCCTGACTCTGATATGGACATTAAATCCATCGATTTAAATTCAACAATACAGGGTTGGAATCGGACTACAACAACTCAATCATGGCGACCTAACTGGCAACAATCAGATTACGACCTATTTACAAGTTACTCAAATAAATCTGGAAATGTAGATTTGTTTATCGGCACCTTCGTAAAACAGTCGCAAGGCAAAGAATTAATTAGTGATTTAAATGTTCCATATGATACAAACAACTGGGAACTAGTGGAAACACGTGCAATAGATATTTTATCAGACAGTGGTAAAACATATACTGTTGCAGAAACTATAGTTTCCAATCAGTATTTGCAAAAGCGTGTTATTTGGAATTGGTATTATATAGATGACAAATTGACGCATGAAGAACTGACAGCCAAATTACTAGGTATAGTAAACTCACTATCTGGACAAAAAAGCGAAACCGTTTTTATTATTTCTTCACCTATAAGCGCCGACCTTGATACTACAAGGCGCATCCTTACAGATTTCTTTAAGGATAGTTTCACATATTACAAAACACAATTGGCAAGGCTTAACGAAGCTTTATAGATAATACCTTCCCTTTTCGTATCTCGTTTCGAATAAGATCAGTTACATGCCCCGCTTATGAAGAATAGGTATATTCTCTTAACTTGACTGAAATGCATAAATTCAAATAAATATTTTTAAAAGTTTTTATCTAACCATTCTTCGATAAGTTTATGCATAGATTCCTCCCACTCAGATAGTGAAAGGATATGATTCGCTTCCGGAATAGTATGTAGTTCGTATATATGTGAATATTCTGATAAATGAGATTTATATATATTCTCGAATTTTTCCTTAAACTCCCAGAGCAATCTATCGCCTCCACTATACACTAAAAGCATCTTCTTCGATTGTTGTAACATTGAAAAGAATGTTGGTGCAAACCTGGGATTTGTGTTACTGGTTTCATCATGTACGAACTCTATTTTCTTCTTCGAGCTGGCGCTCATACTCTCTCTTATACTATTGGAAATCACTCTTATTGGTTTTAATAGTATTTTAAATATTGTTCTAAAATCACTTTTAAGAGTGATGATACGCTTCCACGAATCTATGTCTGTTAATTTGCTTATGTAACCTTTTTTCAAATCTTCCAGCTGTCCTTCGGTCACGAACTTCGAGAAATTATCCTCTCCACCCTCAAAAACGTTGATTAGGCCAAGTGCTATCAAGCCTTTCACCCTTTCATCCGTACTCCCTGCAAGCATTCCTGTAATGGCTCCTCCACAGAGACCACCCAAAACGAATTTATCAAAATTATATGTAGTCCCAAGCCAATCCATTGCGTCTATCGTGTCATCTATATACCGCCCATTCTGAATACTGTTGTAAACATCGACAAGGACTTTTTGATCTAAAGCACCTTCTGAATCCCCTAATCCATAAAAATCATACCTTAAGACAGTAAACCCCTTGTCTACGAAGACTTTTGACAATTTATTATACATTCTATGAGGTCCGACACGCATTTTTATGCCGGGCGAAAGTAACAATATGGCAGTATCCTTGACTGGTGATTCAGACTGTTCAAGAATTCCGTATAATTTTAAACCGTTCCTGTTTTTTATGGTTACCGGAGTTGAGATCATTTTAAATCATGCATCCAGGATAGTGTTGAAGAGTTCAGATTTTCAGCAGATTGATAAAAGGTCTTTATTTCCTTCCAGAATTGCTCCTCGTGTGATTTCACTAATTCAGATTTCGCACTGAATTGTTCAATAAATTCAGCATATGCTTTGTTCTGAGGTTGTTTAGGGTTTCGTACTATTTGGTTAATCAAACAGTTGATTGACTTCTTATGATCCAGCCGAAGCAGATCGAGCCCTGACAGCTGATTGTAATAATCATATGTCAATAAATAACCCTCAATGTTAATTGGACTACCTGATTTCATTTGCTCAACCAGGTCATCCCTGGTTATTTCTACTTTACCCTTCAATGCCATCTGTGCTGCAAGATTACTACGCAATATTTCTTGCATATACCTTTCACCATTCAGCACTGGATCCCATAGAATGAGATTTCTAATTTCATCTTTAGAAGAAGCATAAGCCGTTGCCAGTGAAGCACCAAGTCTGAGTCCAAACAGGCTAATGTCCATAATTTGAAACTTAACTTTGAGGTGATTGATTACAGCATCAATGTCTTCAACATGCTTTTCAAATGTAGAATCTACAAAATCACCATCACTATCACCATGTCCTCTAAAATCGAATCTGGCCACATAATAGCCTTGGCTGGCAAGTTCTCTTGCAAAACTTACGTAAACTCTGTGACTCCATAATTTTTCTTCCGCAAACGGATGAATAAAAACAAACGCCTTTTTAACATCTGTTTTATCGGGAATATGGAAAACCGTGAATATTTTTTCATTCTTTATATGAATGAAATCAATCTTTTCTTCCATAGTAGTCTGGGTCACTATTTGCCGGGGTTAATATTTATAGTTTGTATTTTAAATATAATGAACAAATTAAAAAAGTCATAGATTCACTGTCTCACTTAATGTTCACTGGTGCATTTTTTGAAAATTTATATAATTCATCTAACAATCCAGCTGTTCAACGCTTATTATCGGAGAATTTATCATATATTTTGATTTTTGAGTGCGCGATTATCAGCAACTGCCTGGTTACTTGACAGTTCTAAACATATATCCCTTATACACATCTCAATATCGCTTATTACATCTTTAGTAAAATCGTATCCCTTATCATATGGATCTTGTACTTCTACACTTTTTCTTTTTGAAAATGCGCCAATCCACATTGCCTTACTTATACAATCACGATCCATTTTTTTTAGCATATCAAAATTATATCTATCCATAATAAGAATGATATCTGCCCATTTTATATCAGAAGGCCTGACGATTTTTGATCTGTGTTCGTACAGATCGTAACCATACTCTTCAAGTATCTGCAGGTATTCAGGTTCACATGTTCTGTTCTCTTTCTTATGAAAGCCGGCAGACATAATATTAAATGTTTCTGATGAACAAAATATCTTGAGCAAATATTCGGCCAGTGGGCTGCGGTAGATATTACCGTAACAAAGTATGAGTATATTGTTTCCTTCTCTATTACTTATTGACTCTCTACTCTTTTTTCTTGCACGCATTAATATAATGATATGCTGTGCTCTTCTGATGATAGAATTGATTATTCTTGTTGCGAGATTATGCATTATCAAATCTTTTGTATCATATTAACCTTTATTCAGTAGTCCATATTTATAAAGTACTTCTTCTACAGTGCTAAATTCGAATTGGTTTATCAGACGCTTAAGCCTTGGCTTAAACTTATCCAAATTTTGATAGTGTCTGAATTCTGAAAGCAGTGAGGACTTAATCCTTGGCTGGTCAACATCGATTTCCCATGGATGCATATAAAAAATAAAGGGAATATTCTTTTTGTTAACCATCTTCAATCCTTGCAGCGTCACCCAGTAGGGAAAAAGTCTGAAATAGCCACCACCACTGATTGGCAATCTTTTGTTACCAATACCAACTGTAGAAAGTGGGAATTCAATTATCTCATTACCTGAATCTGTGCAATATTTGTGCGGGACGGTCTCAGCATTGGGGATACCATATCGGTCATGAACAATCGGAAAAATACTTGAGTCGTAGGTAAAACCGGCTTCGCATAAAATATCGATTGCCCAGACCGAATCTGCCGTTATTGAGTAGCTTGCGGCTCTGTAGCCATTCACCGGCTTACCAATCAGATCTTCCAATATAGACTTGGACTTTATGGTTTCTTCTTTGAATACCTGCTTTGTCTGGTTATATATTAAGTCATGCCTATAACCGTGACACGCCACTTCATGCCCAAAATCTGAGATACGCTTTATTAGCTGATTCTCTCTTTCGGCAACCCATCCCAATACAAAAAAAGTAGCTTTGATATTGTGCTCATCAAAATGATCCAACAGCCAATTAGTATTTGTATTAACCCTGGAAGGGTATTTCTCCCATTCACTTTTATCTATATTTTTTGCAAACGCAGACACCTGATAGTAGTCTTCTACATCCACTGTCATCGCATTTACTAACATCTGTCAACGTCCGTCTGAATTCATGTGAGTAGTGACAAGTTATTTAAGACTGAAATCATTTTATTAAGAATATACGATATAATAATCATACTTCATTGGAAAGTATCTTATCATAAAGTAATTGTGTCTTTTCTACATTGACATTTATATGAAAATACTCCAGTAATCTTTTATATCCCTCTTTTCCAAGATCCTCGGTATATTGTTTATCCTGTAATAGCTTGATAACCAACTCAGCTAGACACTCATGATCTCCCGGCGTGAATGTTAATCCTGTTTTTTCGTTCAATATGATTTCCGGTATAGCACCATCATTTGATGCAATCAATGGTTTTGATAGTGACATTGCTTCAATTAAAACACGCCCAAATGGTTCTGGCTCTATTGATGTATGCAGTACAATTTGCAAAATATTTATATAATCAGAGACGTTTTTAATATAACCTGTAAAAATAATATTGGACTCTAATCCTAATTCTTTAATAATCGTATCTAGTTTATCCCTATATTGGCTATCCTTTTTTGCGGTATCGCCAATTAACAAGCAAACAGTATTCGGATAGTTATCAACAATTTTTCTCATTGCTCTAACAGCAATCTCCTGCCCTTTCCACTCCCTTATATTACCCACAATGCCTATTACATTTGTATTATTACTAATATTCAATAGTTTCATGACATCTTGATCTGATATTTTTTCAATCACTTCATCGGGATTGATACCATTGTAAATAGTTACAATATTATTATTTTTAATACCATTTTCCTTCAATACATCAGTAACGGATTTGGATATACTTATAATTGCATTTAATTTACCTGCCAAGAATCGTGAAATAAATGGGTAATTATTATTAATACCTCGTTCGTGAGTTATACATGGAATACCTGCACAAATTGCCGCTATCATCCAATTATTATTTCGTAAAACAGAATTATTTAAGTGTAGTAGATCAACCTTGTTTTTGACTAAGAATGATTTGATTTCACGACTGGAAATAAAAAGATATCCAACTATATTGACTAGCCTTTGTATAATTTTTAATATCTTATTGATTTTAGAAAGATACTTGTTATCTGATACTAGATTGAAAGGTATATATTGCGGGATGATTATTGTCTTTACATTTGCTTTGTTGTAATCAGGTAACAATGCATGTTCTTTATGAAAAACAACAATTGGATCATATTTGTCTCTATCGAGGCCTTTGGTTAAATATAACAAGCTATAAAAGGAACCTCCAACAGTACCGTCAGTATTACCCTCACAATACAGTATTGTTTTTTTACTTCTCATTTCAATTACCAATAATTAATTATTTTCTATATAGAAGTCTATTCATTCCCAATTTATTTAAATAATTCAAAAATAAACTCCTTTCACTCTTATTGAAACAAATCATAAATACTGAACCTGCATATACTGGCAATAATATCAATATCCAAATAAAAAACATAATCAAAGAACTGATCTCGAAATTATTACTGACTATATATATGGATACTGCAAATGGAATACATGCCACAAAAGGTAAGATATATACATTAATTAAATATTCTCTGCTATCAAACAGGATGACCTTATTTGTCAATAGTGGAAGTATAACAACCATAAAAATAAACTGAGGAATCGCAGTACCCAAGGCAACCCCAGCAATCCCTAGATAGTAGATTAATATTATACTCAAGACCAAATTAGAGATTGCCTCATATATTCTTAACCTCGCGATAATCCTATGTTTATTGATCCCGTACAATAAACTGCTTATTGTAGTGTGTGGTATCGCCAAAAGTGTGCCTAATGTCAGAATATACAGAACGGCAGATGATCGCTCCACATATTCCTCTCCCATCCATATGCCAATAAGTAAATCACCAACCATAAGAAAGACAACACAAATTGGAATTGCAATAATTAACGACAGCTTGCTTCCATTTATGAGTAGTTTATTTATACTTTCAGTATCATTACTTGCATCTAATTCACTCGCGACCGGATTAAGTACACTATTACTCATCATTATCAATCTACGCAGGTACTCAATCAGATTGCCTGCAATCGCATAAAATGTTACCGATACAACAGAAGATAATGCTCCAATAACAAGTGCATCTGTATAGAATATCGCTTTTTGACCTAAATTATTAATCAAAACATACAGGCTATAGTTGTATAGCTTTTTTAATATAGGAAATCTATCTTTAAAATTAGATCTCGAAAAAAAGTACGGTATCTCTTCTTCTTTCAATAATTTTTTTGCATATTTATAAATAACTAGATTATTCAATGTACCAATAACTAATTGAATAGTTGCCAATGCTATAATACTGAAGCCGGCGTTCAAAAATATTAGAATCAAAATTAGTCTTATTATCGCGAAAATTATACCTACCTTATTAAATATTACATATCGTTGAAGCCCCATCACAATTCCACTAAATGTGTTGAATGCAATCGCCTGGGCAATGTTAATCCCGCATATAAGAGTTACAATTCTTATCGTTGTTATATCGATACTTTCTATTTCAAAAATATAAGGATATATAGCTGCAAATATTATTGTTATCAACAGGCTTACACATCCAATTATTCCATATAGCAATATTGCCGAACTTAAAATCTCATTTAACTCATCTGTCTTTCTTTTCTCTTTATACCTTGATACATACCTAATTACTGACTCTCGCACACCAAAATCAAGGAGATACAGGTAGCCTGTAAACTGCATTACTATAACCCAAAGACCGTAGTAAGAATTACCAAGTGTTTTAACGATAAACGGAGCCAGAAAAAATGATATTAAAATATTAACACCAAGATTTGCCCAATTAGAAAAGATATTACTAGTTATTTTTTGTTTGTCTATCATACTAATATGATTAAATACAGATAATAATTATTTTTTGACCAATTACCACAACTATAAATAGCAGATTAATTGAAACATATAACCCAGATTGTTCTTGCTGACAAGAATTCAGAATTATTATTGCAGGAATTAAAACCAAGTATACCTCAAATACTGAGTCGTCAAGCGACTAATTATAATGGTTAACTGTGTTGCGCTGAAAATCATAATTCTACTAGGTATATAATATTTGCGAGTATTCCTGAAAGCGATCATTATACACCGCACCCCACGCTAATATTCATCCATCAGTTAAAATAACAACGGTAATTTTTGTGCCTGCCACAACTAATAATTTATGTATTGATTAGATAAGTCGATATAGTATTTATCACTCGATATCATATAATAATCAAAATATCCACAGCTTCTATTTTTAAATCAATAATAGCGATGACCAGTCATAAGCAAAACAAAATACTTGTAGTTACGCTAGGAAAGCACCATGAAAAACCATGGTGGTGGACACATATAGAGAGAGACGATAATAAATGCGAAATTGACTATCAACGACTGGTGTATAAAGATAAGCATTCACAAGAAATAAACACATATGAATTTCCATCTCTATTCTTTCACATACTAAAAGCTTATACAAAATGGCATAAACAGTACGACTATATATTTACTTTTGAATGTGATTTATTGGGCTTTTTCATCAGCATAATACAAAATTTTATACTATGGGAAGGAAAACCAAGGCATGTAATTTTACAGTTTATAATGCGCGAAAAAACAAGCGCTATTAATTCAAAAATAAAATATGCAATAATGAAATTCTGCTTTAGATCATTACATAAAGCAGTGTGCTCTTCGTCTCTTGAAGCTCGTTATTATTGTGAAGCATTTGACTGGCCAGATAGTAAAACTTTATTTGTTCCTTTTCATACAGATCCAAACATCCTAAATATGTCTACTCGTGACGATGGTTATGTTTTTTCTGGTGGTAGATCATTTAGGGATTTTACAACTTTAATTAAATCTCTTGAGAATACTTCATACAATACACTTATCATTGGCCACAAGGCTCAAGTAAGTAATAGGAACGTAAAAATGATACCTCAGGTACCACTTAAGGAATTCCTAGAACTCATGGCTCACTCCAGTATTGTTATTGTTTCTTTAGAAGACAGAAAGATATCTACCGGCCAAACCATCCTGTTACATGCAATGGCATTGGGTAAACCGGTTATTGCGACAAACACTACCGGGACATTTGACTATATCGAGTCTGGCAAGAATGGCATTTTGGTACACCCAAATAATCCTTCTGAGTTAAGTAAACAAATAGACATACTACTAAAGGACAAATCACTTAGAGATGAGATCGGCAAAGCCGCAAAATACTCCATTTTGAATAATTATCTCCCTAAACATTATGTGAGAAATATTTACAAAACCATCATACAGGATGATATGTTGTGTTGAATCTGTCATTTTTCAGGCCACGTAAAGTAACAGTAACACTTGATTAATCCGGATCACTTTACTCATCGGTTTCGTGCTATCTTTTTTCCATGGTGGTTCCTTATGGTCTGTACTGTGGTTTGGCAATTACAGTTTTAACAGACCGGAGCCACCCCCTCAAAATATGTGCACGTGATAATTTACGTTATCTTTGTATCCAGTGACACCAACAACAGCAAACTTTTCCTAAGTTCAAAAAAAAGGGTACCAAACCTATTTGGCACCCTCTTTTCCTTTGAGTTTATAAGTTTAATATAGAACTGCTGGGCTGGGAGACGCTGTACTAGCTGGTGGTGGGGTAGAACCCCCGGTACCACCTACTCCAATTACTTCATTGCCCGTTACACGTGCACCTACAGTGATACTTGAACTTGTTCCGTTACCGAGCAAATTCAAAATATCAACACCCGCATTGATTGCTGGAGAACTACTGTTGAGCGTTAATGTATTATCGCTCGTGCTAGCAAATTGTGGATTGGCAACTTCTGACCCAACAGTATCTTTATTAAAAGAACTCTGCCAAGACGAAAAGCTGTAATTTGTATAACTTATGCGTGCGATGTTGTTGTTATTGTAATAATGATTGTGACTATAATTCATACTACTCAAGTCGCTGATATCCTCACCCTGTATAGCAGTTACATTGCCTACTAACAGGTTATTTCTGAACACCAGGTCTCTATAACCGTTGGTGTTGGGTTTGAAAAAGATACCACCCCAAGAACAGTTGTATATTGTATTATTAACAATATCAACATTAGCGGGACTATAGGAAGTATACCCAATAAAGGTTATACCTGCATGGCTATCACGAATAATATTCTGATAGACCCGTGCACCATTTTGTGAAATGACGCCAATTGCAATACCTTCAGCATCAATATTGTGAAGATAGTTATAACGAATGGTGACAAGACCAGTATTCTCACCTTTTACAAATATACCACCACTAGAATCTGAAATATCATTATTCTCAATGATCACATTGGTAGTGTAGTAAAGCATTATAGAAGATCCGTTTCTATTCATACCCGCATTTCTGGTGCCATATAGGGTATTGTTACGAATCACAATGTCGTCAGCACGCTCTAGTCGAATGGCATTGTGATTATCATTCCAGCTTGAGGTTACACCTCTTACTGTAAGATTCTCAATCGTAACATTATTAGAACTCCAGACTACAACTGGTCCTGTGTCCGCTTTGGTATTGATGTTTCTCTCATCGAGGATAAAGCCATCCCAGACAATATGGCTTCTATTGTATGTTCCTATCAGAGGCTCACCAATTGTATTTGTATTGGAACTCAGAACAACATTACCTTCCGCTCTGAATACAATCTCGTTGCCACTCGTCCCCGAATTGGCGGGATTGTAAACTGGGGCATACCTTTCACCAGTCCCCCCAACGCTTGTATTGTAGTTTCCGGATCTGACTATAACGACATCACCTGCACGAGCAGCCTGACTGGCATTCACGTTCGATGGGGATGAGCTCCCCCAAGTGGCTCGACCGAGGGACGCCCAGGGATTTGAACTGCTGTTAGCTTCGTAACTGGTACTATCGTTGCCGGTACTATTGTCGACATAGAGCGTTTTTGCCTGCGCGACTGAGAAGGCAAGACATAGTGATGTAAAAATTAACAGCTTCTTCATGATATTACCCTCAACAATCATAGATTGTGTATATTACAGTAGTTGTAACTTGTGTGATGCATATAGTGGCCCTTGAGAGAGAATTTAATTCACTGCATTTCTATCAGGAAAGTCGACTCATAAATTTTCCAATAATCATGTTAGCCTTTAATCAAGCTATCGATATTTTAGGCCTCGACTCATGGAATTATCATCACATTGTGTCGTTTGTAACCATTAGCAATCAACCAAACGGGTTGATTCAACAAACCTGACAACCAGGGCTCTCCGGGCGCTTGAGTATGACTCCATAAAATATTGATAAATAACATATTTTACATTTACCAGCTTAGTGAAACCATGCCAAACACTTAACTAACATCCCGGCTTTGTAGTGTGTCAAAAACTCAATCTAAAGCTATTATCGGCAGTTAATAGTAGTTTCTCCATGCGTCAGTTCGCAATTGGATATGATTAAGTTCACAAAATACTATTGCAATGCAGTATTACCGCTGGTCCATTCAGGATTTAATGTCTTTTCAGGCAACCGAATTAATACACTAAGTCTCCTACTTCCTTAAATAATAGACTTTAACCAATTCATTAACGGATTCATGTCCAATTGTGCGGATCTTATCCAATACCAGTCCTGTACAGAAGGATTAATATTCTTTTTAATCAATAAGTTAACAATCATAATGCAAGCATGCCTATATTGAGTCTTCAGTCATACGGCTGTACAGGTATGCAGATTCACCGAGTAGCTACAAATCAATTTCCCAGAAACAGGTAAATCTATCAGACACCCTATAAGCAGTATGCCGGGTGAGTGAGTGCATCACTTGTCCTCGGTTATTGTTTATCGCCATATCATGACTTGTACAATTTACCCATATTAAATACGCGGAAAACTGTAAGTCACATAAGATGAACAGTGCTCAAACTCTAGACTGGTCCGGCAGGCACTCGTGCAATCAGGAATTTGGCGTAAAACCTATCCCTTTTTTCCTTTTGCGGCACTGAAAATATTTTTGTTGGGTTTCCAAAAGCCTCTTCTCAGTCTTTTCCTGCTTAAGAGAAAGGCTTCACCCCTACAATTGTAAATAGAGAATTCTTCACAGGACTTGCCGTTGAATACTCTGTGAAGACAATCATTGGTATGCAATAAGGCATCTTCCCATTGGGCAAGGTCTAGAGTCCTTTTGGAATCTGCAAATCCCGTATAGATAATAATAGTCTCTCCATCGATACATCCGATCCCATCAAAGACGTTTTGCGGTTCATAATGAATTGTATTCGAGAGTCGCGCCAATCCTTTTGCCAGTGGTAATGAGGAATATATTGCGTCATATCCCTGACCTGTAGCGGGCAATCCTCCAAATCCAGAAAACCACAACCCATTTATCGTGGCACGCCCCAATGCCATTCTTTGTTGATTTACGTCACTTTGATGAAACAGCATTTGAGTTTCATTAAAAATATTCACCCATTCAGGTCTATCAGTACCATTGGGTAGATAATTTTCAATATGGCGCCCAATCACAAAATCAATATCGTATGTTGTTAATTCCGGGCATTGCGGAAGCTGCAAATACCAGTCATCCTGATATTGAATTAAAAGAGACAACCCATCCGGTTTGAAATGATCGTTAAAATCCCTGGCTAGGTTCTCTGCTTCATTTGGCTTGATATCTAATTGATCGGGGCCAAGCAATAAAACCCTATCCCCGTCTGCCATTAAATGTACCGGGGTTGCTTTTGCCCAACACCTTTTGGCCGGTACACCATAACCATAATATGAAACAGCGCCAACCGAATAGTCTGAGCCTGAATCACTCGCGATCCCAAACAAATTAAACAGCGTTTCCGTCAAATCGTTGCCATGGAAAGGAACGACTTTTGAACGTGTCAATAACTTTTCAAGCGTAGTGGGTCTGACTGGCGGCTTTTCGAGTTTGTTTTCCTCATGTGGCCAGAGTATATCTGGCAAGAGCAGATGGATGTGCCTCGTATCTTTCATATAAGATATACATCGCAATCCGGCAATTCAGAGAATCGATCGCTATTCCATGTTTTTTAAAATAGCTCGCTTAACCTCGTCAAGTTCAGCATCAATCGTGAGCACGGGTGATGTAGATTGTTGTATCGCCGTATCCGGATCCTTGAGTCCATTACCGGTTAATGTACACACGATACTTGAACCCTCGGGGATTTTTCCTGATTTGACATCACGCATGGCGCCTGCCAGTGATGTGGCTGAAGCTGGTTCACAAAATACACCTTCTTGCTGTGCCAGGAGTTTTTGTGCGGCCAGGATCTCCTCATCTGTACATTCATCGAACCAACCTCCAGACTCTTCCTTGACTTTCCAGGCCTGATTCCATGATTGCGGATTACCGATACGTATCGCAGTAGCAACTGTATCGGGATCTTTTACAGGCCCCCCGCGTAAAAATGGCGCTGAACCGGAGGCCTGGTAGCCTACCATTACTGGTTGTTTGCCTGTAACCGCACCCCCCGCAAATTTACATTTCCCGTTACAGTAAGCACATGCCTCAGTGACATGATCCGCCGTGGTGCAGCTGTATTCACGGTAACCTATCCAGTGCGCGGTGATGTTTCCAGCATTCCCAACCGGTAAACAATGATAGTCGGGTGCATGCCCCAACTCCTCAACGATCTCAAAAGAGGCGGTTTTCTGGCCTTGCAGGCGATATGGATTGATCGAGTTGACTATGGTTACGGGGGCATGCGAGGCAACATCTTTTACCAACCGCATACCATCATCAAAATTCCCTTTGATCTGAATTGTAACCGCACCATACATCATTGCTTGAGCAAGTTTTCCCATGGCGATCTTTCCGTCCGGTATCAAGACAAATGCTGTGATACCTGCACGTGCTGCATATGCAGCTGCCGCAGCCGAAGTATTTCCGGTCGATGCGCAAATGATCGCTTTACTTCCCTCTTCCACAGCCTTGGTTACAGCCATGGTCATGCCACGGTCCTTGAAGGAGCCTGTTGGATTCAACCCTTCGTACTTGACATAGATATCCACGTCCTTCTCGAGCTGTCGGGGGATGTTGTTAAGACGTATAAGCGGTGTATTACCCTCGCCAAGACTGATTATCCCGGTGTCATCATGAACAGGCAGTCTGTCGCGGTATCTTTCTATCAATCCTGTATAGCGGGTACGGAATGGCATGATATAAACCTCAAAAAAAACTAATTACTGTATCGAAGAGATCAGATCAATATTATGATTTGAATGCTGCTATCGAAAAGTTGTGAGTATTCGAATCCGGTACGTTTACAATGGCTTCACAAGCTTAAGAAATCACAGTTCAACCATCGAGGCGTTCGACGCGTATTCGCATCACTTGCCCAAATACAGTTTCCAGTTGCTCTATTTCCGCGATAGCTTTGTTCAGCTGTTTCTCGATGACTTTCTGCGTCAGCATAACCAATGGAACGGTATTGTCCCCTTCGTTGGGTTCCTTTTGCTGAATCGCTTCGATACTGATCTGCGATTCAGCCAGAATGCTGGCAATTTTAGCAACCACTCCCGGCTTGTCGATAACCTGCATACGTAAGTAAAAAGTGGTTTCCACCTCTTCGATGGGTAATATCGCCAAGTCAACCAATTTACCTGGTTGAAATGCAAGATGCGGTACACGGTTTTCCGGATCTGTCGTCAACATGCGCACGACATCGACCACATCCGCCACAACTGCCGACGCTGTAGGTTCCGAGCCGGCGCCCGCACCATAGTATAGGGTAGGGCCTACCGCATCGCCTTTAACCAACACGGCATTCATAACGCCGTCCACATTGGCTATGAGACGACGTCTGGGAATCATGGTCGGGTGGACCCGCATTTCGATCCCTGTCTCTGTCTTGCGAGTAATGCCAAGGTGCTTTATTCGATAGCCAAACTGATCCGCATACTCGACATCCTGCGGTTCGATTTTAGTAATACCTTCGGTATAGGTCTTTTCGAATTGGAGTGGAATACCAAAGGCAATGGAACCGAGGATCGTCAACTTGTGTGCAGCATCGATACCTTCCACATCAAAGGTCGGATCCGCCTCGGCGTAACCCAAAGCCTGTGCCTCTTTGAGGACATCGGCAAACTCACGCCCTTTGTCACGCATCTCTGAGAGTATGAAGTTGCCGGTGCCATTGATAATTCCCGCAATCCACTCAATATGGTTTGCCGCCAATCCCTCACGAACCGCTTTAATGATTGGAATTCCACCCGCAACGGCGGCCTCAAAGGCAACCATAACACCCTTTTGCTGAGCCGCTTCGAAGATTTCATTGCCGTGCATGGCAATCAACGCCTTATTGGCGGTGACGACATGCTTGCCATTCTCGATAGCCTTCAAGACCAATTCACGTGCAGGGGTATAACCTCCGATCAACTCAATGATAATCTCCAGCTCTGGGTTCTCCACCACGGAAAAGGCATCATCGGTAACCTCCACATTCTCGAGTCCGATGAGCTGACTGGGGTCGTATTGTTTTGCTGCCGCATGGGTAATCTGGATGCCCCGGCCTGCCCTGCGAGCGATTTCATCGGCATTGCGGGTCAGAACATTCAGCGTACCACCACCCACGGTCCCGAGTCCCAACAAACCAACTTTAACTGGATTCAAGATCTCTACTCCTGCTGTAATAAGCCCAATTAGTTTATGAGGCTTTTAAACCATCATTACGAAACATATCACGGATTCCACGCACAGCTTGCCTGGTCCGGTGCTCATTTTCTATTAATCCGAACCTTACATGGTCGTCACCATGTTCGCCGAAACCGATACCTGGGGAGACCGCCACTTTAGCTTCACTCAGAAGTTTCTTGGAAAATTCAAGTGATCCCATTGATTTATACGCATCCGGAATAGGCGCCCAAACGAACATTGTCGCTTTGGGTTTTTCCACCCGCCAGCCGATATTATTTAAACCGTCACAGAGTACATCACGACGGTTCTGGTACATACCGCAAATCTCTTTAACCACATCCTGCGGTCCTTCAAGAGCAGCTATTGCCGCCACCTGAATCGGCGTGAAAGTACCATAATCCAGATAGGATTTAATCCGAGCCAGGGCAGCCACGAGGGTTTTGTTACCCGACATAAATCCAACCCGCCAACCGGGCATGTTGTAGCTCTTTGACAAGGAGTAGAATTCAACGGCTATCTCGTCAGCTCCGGGCACTTGCAGAATTGAAGGCGCCACATAACCGTCGAAAACAATATCGGCATATGCCAGGTCATGCACAACCCAGATATTGTACTCTTTTGCAATCTCCACCACCTTCTCGAAAAATTCCAGATCGACACATTGTGTGGTTGGATTCCCTGGAAAATTGAGCACCAGCATTTTTGGACGCGGCCAGGAGTCTTTGATCGATTTCACCAGTTCATCGAAAAAATCGATTCCCGGCACCATTGGAACGTGACGCACGTCGGCGCCTGCGATGATGAAGCCGTAGGGGTGTATGGGATAGGCCGGATTTGGCACCAACACCGAATCACCCGGCCCCATACAGGCCAGTGCAAGATGGGCCAGACCCTCTTTTGAGCCAATTGTGGCAATCACCTGGGTCTCGGGATCCAGCGCCACATCGTAACGGGATTTGTACCAGTTGCTCATAGCACGGCGCAACCTAGGTATGCCTTTTGACATGGAGTAGCGATGGGTATCCTTTCGGTTCGCCACTTCACACAACTTGTCGACGATGTGCTGGGGTGTTGGCTGATCCGGGTTTCCCATGCCGAAGTCGATGATATCCTCCCCACGCGCTCGTGCCGCCGCCTTGAGTTCATTGACAATAGCGAACACATAGGGCGGCAACCGCTTGATTCTGCGGAACTCTTCCATCTCTGGCGTTGACACGAGAACCTCGACTTTTCTAATGGGTTAAAACAGGTAAAGTTAACTGACCCACTATCAAAGATCAATTGACAAGATGAGATAGATCCAGATTGATAAGTCCGATCAGTGGTTTCGTGCCGTGAACCTAAAGAACATTACACCAGCGATCCACTGCAAGGCGATTGCCGCATGGAATGTTAGAGTTACGTCCCGGTGGAAAACAGAATTCAAGATACATCGTATTCGCTCAGCAACCATTGATCGGCCGGAAACTGACTTTTTTCCTAGGTTGGAATAGGGTATGGTCTGCGCATGAAATTCATACTCGACGAGGCCAGCGATGGCCTCTCAATTCAACGCTATGATCAGGGTGAAGTCACCGTCAGCGGGGTCATTTACAGAGAAAACTGCATTGTGCTCCCTGACCGGATCATCTCAGCATGGCGTCCCGGCGGTTTTCTCGATCTCAGCCAGGAGGATTTCAGCTTTCTCGCTGAACTCTCACCCGAAATCGTCATTCTGGGAACCGGTGACAGACAACACTTTCCGCATCCCAGCCTGACACAGCCACTGATGCAGAACCAGATCGGACTTGATGTAATGAATACGGCCGCGGCTTGCCGAACCTACAATATCCTGATGTCAGAGGGGCGTCGCGTGGCCGCCGCGCTGTTTATGATTTAACCCCTTCCTCCGCTTCGACATGAGCATCCTCATCACTGTCATACTCCAGTACAACAACATCCTCTGGATAGGGATATCTTTTAACTGCGCTTTTACCCAATCGACACGATGATGCCTGGTGCAATGCATCAGATTCCATGAGAATCAGAATCAATACCGTGACCATAATAGGCAATATACCAACCCCTCCGATCAGTGCCATCACAGCAACCTTTTTCATATCGAAATAGGTAAATCCGATCCAACCCAAAAACCAGACAACCAGAACGGCCAGCAACATATAGATAAAGATACGGCTGCGCTCAGCCGCAATCTGCCAATGCACCCAGACATACCAGTGATCCTGTGATTTCCTGGCCCGCCATAGTGTGTAAAAGAGCGCCACGAAAGAGAAGATGGGTACCAGTGCCAGGGGTTGCCAGTATGAGCGAACAAGTCCCAACGCCGCTACAAACCACAGGATATGGTTACCGATCAGGTTGGTAAGAAAGATATCGTGTGGAATCTTGGCTTTATGCACCAAATCATCGGAAATCTCGAATTTCATCTATCTGAGCCTAAACGATCATCAACTGAAATATGAGACTACCACCGGATCTGTATGAATGCATCACTACAAAGCTGTAACCAGCGGAAAGATTGCACACCTATTCACCCCTCAGTCTCATTAATCAGCTTTTTCACAAGCCATTATTTTGCTGATTAAGTAGTAAAAACAGTATGATATAGATCACCATACCGAAACATGGATGCTCTTTGAGAATTGTTATAAGCGAAATACCGCTTCCCAAGGTAGAATTCCTGCAAGATTAGAGGCGGTTGGGCAAATATACACAGGTGCACACAACCTGGCACAAATCTCATCGGTGTCGATCATTGAAAAGATAATTCTGGTATCGGATTTATATATGGAAAAAAAGATAATTTTTTGGGTTGTCTCGTTGTCGCTGGTAGCGATTGCTCTAGCGATACTTTTGCCTGGCGGTCGTACAGTAGACACCAATCCCAGACTGCCTTGGGATATTACTATCAATGCAAACAATGAAGTTGAAGTGTTCGATCTTACCCTGAATCGAAGCCGACTTGTTGATGCCCGTGAAGTCTTTCAGGAGCAGGGAGAAATCAATATGTTTCTTGCCGAAACCGGAGATCCAGCGCTGGAAGCCTACTTTGAGAGGGTCTTCCTGAGCGGTTTACGGGCTGACATTATATTGGTTCTGAAGGCTGAAACAGCCCAACTACAAGGATTGTTCAACCGGGGATCCCGTATCAGCAGGACATCCGGGACCATACATAAAGTTGAATTATCCAGTGAAGACCAACTCCTGGCGGCCAACCTTCCTATCGAATTGATCAACTACGTACCCGCAGCCAATCTGGATGAATCACTCATTCTCAGCCGATTCGGCGAACCTTCGGAGAGAATCAGTGAGGGTGAGAGTGGGGTGACACACTGGATCTATCCCCATAAAGGCCTGAGTATCGGAGTCAATCCTGAAGGAAAAGAGCTGATTCAATATATGCCCCTGGAGAGAATCCCGTCCTTTGTGGAACATATCACGCACAACACAGATGAAATGGGGGAATGACCTGGGGCTGTTCACACAGACCCAATCGATCCTGATCAGTCACTCCTGATCTTCAGCATCCGGCATCATCTGTTTGGGTATTGTCTTCTTCCTGGTCGTTTTGATGTCATCGTCCATCAGAATACGGTGGGCTTCCCCGTCCAGGTCATCAAACTGGCCACTTCGGGCTGCCCAAAACAGTACTCCGACTGCTGCAAGTCCTAAAAGAATCATGCCGGGTATCAAACCATAAATGACATCCATCTAGCTGCTCCAATAGATTGACTAATCACAAACCGAGGCAGTAATACCTCCAGGTCTGCCTGGCGATCAGGCGGATTCCCGGCTCTCTTATTCTGACGAAAACAATCGACGTTCAATCCTACCGTTTCTCTCGCGTACAGTTTACAGGTTGCTGAAACAATATGCCTGTCTGTTTCTGGTTACAACCACTCCAGCACCGGCTCGCAGATATTGTTACTGTGCTCTAACACCCTTGAATAAAGTTCGTATACGCGCCGAATTTCCAATTACCGCCAGTGAACTGAGTGGCATCGAAATAGCAGCGACCAATGGTGTGACAAACGCCGCCATGGCCAGCGGAACCATAATGATATTGTAGACGATTGATATACCGATATTTTGACGGATGGTCAAAAGAGTCCGTCTGGAGAGACCAATGGCCAGCCTCACCTTCTCCAGTTCACTACTCATCAACACTATATCCGCACTGGCAATGGATACATCGGTTCCTGATCCCATCGCAATCCCCACATCCGCCCGAACCAAGGCCGGCGCATCATTGACACCATCACCCACCATTGCCACTCGTTGCCCCTGTTCCTGCAGTCGCCGCACAACCTGATCTTTCTCCTCCGGCAATACCTCAGCAATCACTTCCATTCCCCCCAGACGATGCGCAATCGCCTCTGCTGCCTGTTGGCGATCACCGCTCAGCAAGGTGAGATGCAGACCCTCTGCCTTGAGATCAGAGATCAACTCCCTGGCATCCGGCCGTATCCTATCCTCGACCGCAATCAATCCGACCTGGCGGCCATCTATGCCGATGTAAAATGAGCCAACGCCTTGTTCTCCCAATTGCCGGGCTAGCTGTTCAAGCCGGTCAGATCGTGCTAGCCCTTCGTTACCCATCATCACCGAATTACCGGCACAGAGTTGCTGATCCGCCACAATCCCAGAGACACCCAAGCCAGGCCTATATCTAAACTCTCTCCCCTTCAATCGGGTTGTTCCCGATGCAAACGCTTGGTACCAACTTGTAACCGCCTGGGCAGTAGGGTGTTCGGAAAAGCGCTCTATGGCGAATGCCTTTTGCATAAGCTCAACCACGGATTCGGTTGGAGGGGTGGTTTGGTTCGCTTCCCATTCAGCCTCTTCCGTATAGATCCCGACCACCGACATGCCACCCTCTGTCAGGGTGCCTGTCTTGTCAAAGACAACATGATTAATCGATGATAGGGTTTCAAGCACCTCACCGTTCTTAACCAAAATGCCGTATTTCGCACCCAGTCCGGATGCCACTGCGATGGACATGGGCGTTGCTAAGCCAAAGGCGCAGGGACAGGTGATAATGAGCACTGAAGTGGCGGCCAATAATGCCACTTCAAAGGAGCTATCGACCCAAAAAAGAAAGGTCGCCGTCGCCAATAGCAGTGTTACCGCCACGAACCAGGGAACAATCTGATCCGCAAGACACTGGATTGGGGCCTTGGAACCTTGAGCCTCCTCAACCAGACGTATAATACGCCCAAGCGCAGTATTCTTCAGGGAACCGGTAACCTTAACCTGTAAAACACCATGAGCATTGATGGTGCCCGCAGAAACTATGTCGCCTTCCTTCTTATTGACTGCCTGGGACTCTCCCGTGAGCATAGCCTCGTCGACACTGCTTTGCCCGTTGGTGACAACACCGTCTACGGGTATCCTTTCACCGGGTTTGACCATGACTGTGTCGTCGGTACCGACAGCCCGGATAGGAACGATCTTCTCCTCACCATCCACCAGGCAGGTTGCCACCCGGGGCTGGAGGTCCAGCAGACGTTGTGTTGCTGCTACCGCCTGGCGTTTAGAGATCGCCTCCAGATAGCGGCCGACCAGAATAACAAACAGGAAATTGACCACTGTGTCATAGTAGACCTCGCCTATCAGGCTCCCGGTAACAGTCACATAGACAGAATAGAGATAGGTGATCGACGCACCGATGGCGATGGGTAGATCCATGCCCAGATGGAGATTGCGCAAACCGGACCAGGCACCACGGTAGAAGGGGTAACCGGAGTAGAGCAACACTGGTGTTGCCAGAGCAAATCCGATCCAGTGAAAAAGGGAGCGGAACTCCCCCTCGTTTGCGCCCGAATAGAGTGCTATGGATACCCAGAGCAGATTCATCATACCGAATGCGGCAAAGGCCATGCGGTAGAGTAAATTGCGGTTCTGCTTTTTCAGCGAACCCTCCGCAATCTCCGGGTCGTACGGTACCGCCGCGTAGCCTATTTGGCCTAGACGTTTGATGATCCGGGACAGACTGATGGCACTGTTGTGCCATTTCACATGCAGCCGCTTCCCGGACAGATTGACCTGGGCCGAGGTTACTCCGGCTTCGGCATTGAGGGTATGCTCAATGAGCCAGACGCAGGCGGCACAGTGAATGCCCTCGATCAGCAGATGTATCTCTCTCTCCTCCCCTAGGTCATCGACAAACTCTTCCTGCACCTGATCCAGATCGTAGAGTGCAAAATCCTTGGGGATTTCGGGTGGTGGAGCCAGACAGCCATCTTCCGGGGTGCGCAGGTAGAATCCATCCAATCCCGCTGCATAGATCGCCTCGCATACCGCTTTGCACCCCACACAACAGAAATGTTGAGGTTCACCGTCAATCTCGGCAACTATATCCTCTTTAGGCGGAACAGGCAGATTGCAGTGAAAGCAGGCCTCCGGACTGTCTTCCTCTGATTGATTGGCTTGTACTAAAGGAGAGATACTCAAGGGATCCAATCAATTCCAACGCCAATTCGCTTGGGCGTATTGTATTCATCTTCCCCGTTTTTAATACTCACCAAGGTATCCCAGGCCCCCTTCAGAGGGAAGCTCACCTCAGCTTCATACTCACCAGGCCCAACTTGATTCATGGCAACGGAAAAGTCCTGTTTGGCGTCAGACGGACGATAGGCATAAAAGGTCACACCATCCCGGGAGATGGGATTCCCCACTTTGTCCTTCACCGAAAAACGACAGACAACCGACTGGCCGACATCGATTTTCCGGGGCATATCTATACTCATGATCCAACCGGGATTTCTTGCCTGCTTTTTGAGCATGTTTTCTTCATAATCCTCGCCGCGTTCGTAGAAATCATCCACCACCAAACCCGGATTATTGTCGATGGCGAGATATATCATGATCATGTTCATGGTGAAGAAGATCACCACCATGGCCACCCAGGCGATGACCCACGGACTCTGCCAGGCTGATTTTTTCTCTGTCATAGTGGTGGATTATAACTTTTTGGAAGAACAATTAAAAAGGGCGGGCTTTTGCGCCCGCCCTCAAATTCAGACTCGTTGATTCTAACGCTTAGGGCCGATAAATACACTATCCCGACTGCCTTCCAACAGCTGGCCGTCATACTCTCCTTGCACTGTGAACTTGACCGGGGAGGTTTCAGCGGTCAACAACTCTTTTGGTACTCGAAGAAATACCGTCCGTGCCGTTACCTTTCCACGTCTTGCGGTAGTCACCTGATCCTCATCCACCATGATCAAACCCTCAAGCCCTTGTGCCGAAACTTTGACCGAAATATCCTCAGTCATCTTATTGAGAATCTTCAAGATGTATTTGTTCTGGATGCTGCCATCACTCTGCAGCACGAATAGCGGCTGACGATCATGAATAACCTTCAACTCCAGCGGTGCCAGAGAGGTCAATCCATAGACTATACCCATCACGGCAGCCGACATGATCGCCGCATAGATCCATACCCTTGGCCGTTTGTAGAGCGGTTGTGGTTTCTTGTTGGCCTCCAAGGCCTCATAGGATTCATATCGAATCAAGCCTTTCGGCCGACCGATCTTCACCATGACCTCATCACAGGCATCGATACAGAGGGCGCACATGATACAGCCCTCCTGTTGGCCATGACGGATGTCCACACCTGTGGGACAGACAGCAATACACTGTTTGCAGTCGACGCAATCCCCCGTGGTTCTCTCCTCTTCGGGTTGCCCTTTCTTGATTCTGCCCCGAGGTTCGCCGCGATGAAAATCATAGGTGGGTACCACCGTCGTCTTATCGATCATAACACCCTGTATACGGGCATAGGGACAGAGCCAGAAGCAGGCCTGCTCACGCATATAACCCGCGAGGACATAGGTGCCTGCGGTAAACAATGCGATGGTGCCATATGCGACCGCGCTGGCCTGCAAAGTAAACAGATCACGCCATAGATCGAAGACGTCATAGAACCAGGCGACAAAGCTGATGCCGGTCACTACCGAGATAACGAGCCAGAGGATATGCTTGGTTACCTTGATTCTTACCTTAGAGAAACTGATGGGCGCCTTCTCAAGTTTTCGCCGTTTCTGGGGTGAACCCTCGAGCTTATCCTCCAACCAGGTAAACACATCGGTCCAAACAGTCTGAAAACAGAAAAAACCACAATAGATACGACCGGCTAATGCAGTGGCTACTGCCAACAAAAGGGCAAAGAAGAGCAGTGTCAGGGAGAGCATCCAGAAATCTTGCGGCAGTATGGTGATGCCCAAGATATGGAACTGGCGGTTGGGGATATCGAAAAGAACCGCCTGCCGATCACCCCACTGAAAATAGGGCCCGATGAAAAAGATGATCCAAACCGCAGCGCTCAGCCATTTAATATTGCGCCAGAAACCTCCCATGCGCTTGGCATGAATGGTCTCCTCACCGGTATTGAGATGCCAATGCACCGACTCCGCATAAAGGTCATCCACCACAGACTGCTGGGCTGTCGTGTTTTCATTTCCGCTCAAGGGATCAACTCCTGTGAAATCAGTGATGTCGTTCAGGGCAAAATGATAAATGCTAGCATAATTACACGCCAATGCGATTTATCAATACATTAGCATCAATTAAACAACCGTCCCTAATCATATTTCCGACTGCTGATTTTCCGGAATTTATCCTTAATCCATAAAAAAAGGGGGGTTTCCCCCCCTTTTTTATGTCAACGATCTGCTTGCTCAGCTATTGTGCTTTTCGGCATCACTCTTCATGAGGCTTTTTATCTTGAATGCAAGAAAGACGAAAATAACTATGGCTAGAACCACAGTTGCAATCGAACCCCAGAATACTGCATCTCCGTTCATAGCAATCCCCTAACTCTTCTAAGACCCTGTGCGGCTTCCTGTCACACAGGGTCATGGTGGAAAAAATGCCAGTTCAGTGGATAGTTATCCAGTCTTAGTCTACTGGCCGCCACCGAACTTGTGTACATAAACAGCCAGCTTCTTGATGTCATCCGCTGACAATCTTTCACCGAATTTCGGCATAACGGCTTCACGCGATTTCGGCTCGGTCGCATCGTTCACGCCATACTTGATGGTGTGCTTAATGCTTTCCAATAGGCTTTCACCCTCAGCAGGCGCAAAGCGATATATGCCATCGGTCAGGTTTGCCGAACCCAGGACAGCCATACCTTTGCCGTCCATGCCATGACAAGCAATACAGCCCTTTTGGGTAAAGTTGGGATCTGACGTCGGATCACCTGCCTCGATCGCCTTTGACAAGCTATCGATTTCAGCCTCCGACAAGATCTTGCCATGTGCCGTCATGATACCTTTACGGCCCATGCTGATGGTCTGTTCGATGGCCTCAATATTACCGCCATAGAGCCAGTCATCGTCAGCAAGCACCGGATAGCCGGGACCGCCCTGGCCACCGCCACCATGACAGGCAGCACAATTGTCGCCAAACAGCACCTTGGCTGAAGCTTCCGCATACTGAGAAAGACCAGGTGCAGCCAAAATCTCCTTGGCCGACATGCCTTTTATCTGAGTCTCGAATTCGGCACGGATCGCTTCCACCTCATCGACACCCTTAATGTACTCATCCATCTGAGTCCAGCCAATGAGACCTTTGTTTGACTCATGGCCTACTGGCCACATGGGGTAGAGAACACCGTAAACGACCCACCAGATCACCGAGGCCCAGAAGGCCAGCATCCACCAACGCGGTGGGGGATTGGTCAACTCCCGGAGGTTGTCGTCCCACACGTGTCCGGTATTGTTTTCACCCGGAAAAGAATTGTTATCCGCCATTTTTCTCTCCGCTATCAATTGCATCATCATCCATCGGGATAAAGCGGTTCTTCTCCAGCTTGTCCCGATTTTTCGGACGTAAGGCGTAGAAATAAACGCCTACCATGAGTATGAAGGTGACCACCGTCATGATCAGGCCTACCCAATCACTGGTGGTCATAGCCTCCCAATCAGTTTGAAAATGCTCGATGAAACTACTCACGATAGACCTTGTTCTCGTCAAGCTTTGCCATGGTCCCCAAGACCTGCAGGTATGCCACCATGGCATCCTCTTCAGTCTTGCCCACCAGTTCACCATTGGCGCTGGCGATATCCTCGTCGGTGTATGGAACACCCAGCAATCTCATAACCGAGAACCGTGCCGCCATATCCTTACCCTCGACCATATTATCTTTCAGCCATGGATAGTTGGGCATAACAGACTCCGGTACAACTGATCGCGGTGCGCGCAGATGCTTGCGTTGCCAGTCATCGGAATATTTACCGCCGAGTCTGGCGAAGTCAGGGCCGGTACGCTTGGATCCCCATTGAAAAGGATGGTCGTACATGGATTCTGATGCCAGAGAGTAGTGGCCGTAACGCTCTTTCTCATCACGGAAAGGACGGACCATCTGTGAGTGGCAGGTATAGCAACCTTCTCTCTGATAGATGTCGCGCCCCGCCAGTTCAAGAGCGGTATAGGGACGCACGCCGTCACCAGGTTTATGGTCATGGAGCGTCTGACCGGGCTGACGTTGCCAGACCAGTTCAGGTGCAGCATTGTGCTCCATGGTGGACTTCATAGTAAACAGCGGTACGATTTCGACGATACCGCCCACGGTAAGAGACAAAGCCAGGATAAGCAGAAGCAACCAAACGTTCTTCTCCATCTTCTCCTGGAAGCCTGTTGATTGGTTTTCATTCGCCATTTTGCGAAACCCCCTTATAATTAAGCAGTTGCCGCAGCGGTACGTGCTTGCTGCAGGCTACCTTCACTGGATGCTTTAGCAACGGTCATCAGGACGTTGATCAGCATCATCAATGCACCAAGCAGGAAGATCGCACCACCCACCGTACGCATGGCGTAGTATGGATGCATGGCTTCAACAGACTCAGCAAAGGTGTAGGCCAGAGTGCCGTACTCATCATAGGCACGCCACATCAAGCCCTGCATGATACCGGATACCCACATCGCGACGATGTAGATGACCGCACCGATCGTGGCAGTCCAGAAATGAGCGTTGATCAGTTTCATGGACCACATTTCGGTGTGGAAGGTACGCATCATCAGATGATAGATGGCGCCAATAGCGACCATGGCAACCCAACCCAGGGCACCTGAATGCACATGACCAACTGTCCAGTCAGTGTAGTGGGAGAGCGCGTTCACGGTCTTCAGAGACATGACCGGCCCTTCGAAGGTGGACATGGCGTAGAAGGCTAGGGACATGATCATGAAACGCAGGATGTAGTCTGTACGCAGTTTATCCCAGGCCCCGGAAAGGGTCATCATGCCGTTTACAGCACCACCCCAGGAAGGAATGATCATTGCCAGGGATACCGCGGCACCCAGGGATCCAGCCCAATCAGGAAGCGCGGTGTATTGCAGATGGTGTGAACCCAACCATACATAACCGAACATCAGCGCCCAAAAGTGGATCACGGAGAGACGGTAAGAGTAGACAGGGCGCCCGGCCTGTTTGGGTACGAAGTAGTACATGATGCCCAAGAAGCCGGCGGTCAGATAGAAGCCCACCGCATTATGTCCGTACCACCATTGAATCATCGCATCCTGAACGCCGGAAAAGGCTGAATAGGATTTGAACAGATCAACCGGGACAGCCAGGCTGTTGACCACGTGGAGGTAGGTGATCATCACCATCATACCCAGGAAGAACCAGTTGGAGACATAGATATGCGATGTCTTGCGGGTTGCCATGGTCATAATGAAGTTGAATGAATAGACCAGCCAGACCACGGCGATTGCCAAGTCGATCGGCCACTCCAGCTCGGCGTACTCCTTTGCGGTGGTGATGCCGAGAGGTAGGGTGATCACTGCAGATACAATGATCAGGTTCCAGCCCCAAAAAGCGAACCAAGCCAGTTTGTCACTCCATAGCCGAACGCCGCAGGTGCGTTGAACGCTGTAGAACGAGGTTGCCATCAGCGCACATCCGCCGAAGGCGAAGATGACAGCATTGGTGTGAAGCGGACGTAGACGCCCGAAAGTGATGTATGGTAAATCGAAGTTTAGAAACGGCCATGCCAGTTCGGCGGCGATGTAAACACCCACCAATGCGCCTACGACAAGGTAGACTACGGCCATGACGGTAAACCAGCGTACAACTGCGAAGTTGTATTTCTGCTCGGCTGCGGCGTCCATGAACCCCCCTCATAAAACTAAATTGAACAAGACTTTAAAATTTGACTTTTCAGAAAAGCCCTACCACTCCAACTATGTCATATGCCACAATTGCAGCGTGACATATATCACTCTTAAATGACTCAGATGTCAATACGAACATTAGAAAAATCTAATGACCCAGTAACGAGGTAAGGGATTGATGCAAAAAGAAAATTATAGGCTCATCACATAAATTGACATAGATCAACGAAAGTTGAAAAAAACACCATTTTTTGGTTAGCCGAGTGTGGATGATACTAGAAACGAGTTGTTTGGCTCAGTCATCGGAGCAGCCCTGAAGGTAGGATTAGATACAGACAGTCACATTGTGCTTTAAAACCACCTGAGAACCCATGCTTTCGAGGATGGGATACTCTAACGGGAAGCTGCAACCTGCTGCAATCCATCCCAACTGAGCAGCATGAGACTCTGATTCCGCAGTTGGATCAATCCCTCATTCTGAAACCTTGTCAGTACCCGGCTAACCGTTTCCCGAGCCAGACCAAGATAACTGGCCATATCGCTTCTTGACATGCCCAAATAGAGCCTATCTCCACCCAGACCACGTAACGAGGTACGCAGCGCCAAGGCTAGGATGAAGGCAGCCAGACGCTGATCCGCGTTCTGCCGTATCAATGAGGCGGTCTGGGAGTGATTCAATGCGACCTCCCTCCCGAGCATATCGATCAGCGCACGCTGTATGGCCTCGGTAGAGCGTCCGCTTTCAGTCAGCCGGCCAATGTCCAATACACATACGGACCCTGCCTCAAGTGCCCGTACCGAGTAGGAATAGTGTTGATTCGCCATCCCCTCGATCCCAATCAAGTCACCAGGCAGATAGAATCCAACGACCCGTTCCTGCCGATTGAGATCGGGTATCATCGCTTTAAATGATCCCGATTTTACGGCATAGACAGCCTTAAACAACTGCTCGGCACCGAACAGCATCTCCCCTTTCTTTACCGACTGTCGTCTCAACAGGATACCGGATGGCACACCGCTACCCGGCTCTGCATACTCCAGAACCTGACACATGGGATCGAGGCCACATTCTCTGCATGCCACCTCGAGCTGGCCCTCAAGATTTCGGGTATCAATAAGGCAACAAGACTTTTGCACTGTTCAATTTATGCCTGATTTGAGTTTACGGTCACCCCGTCGCGAGGTTTATCACTTAAAAATCGAATCTACCGAAAAACCGTCTCTCTCTAGGATATCACGCAGGCGCCTGAGGGCATCCATCTGGATCTGTCTGACGCGTTCCCGGGTCACACCGAGTTCGTTCGCCACCTGTTCAAGGGTGGAGTTTTCATAGCCGTGAAGACCAAAACGGCGTTCCACCACCTCTCGCTGTTTGTCGTTGAGTTTACTCAGCCACCGATCGAGATTGGCATTTAGCCCGTCATTCTGGATATCCACCGTCGGATCCATACTCTTCTCATCAGCGATGGTATCGAGTAATGGTTTGTCGGCATCCTTGCCGAATGGGGTATCCACGGAGGTCACACGTTCATTCAGTCCCAGCATGCGTTTGACTTCATCGATCGGCCTGTCGAGAAGATCGGCGATCTCCTCTGAACTGGGTTCGTGATCAAGGGTCTGTGCGAGTTTTCTGGCGGCTCGCAGATAGACATTAATCTCTTTTACAACGTGAATCGGAAGACGGATCGTGCGTGTCTGATTCATGATCGCCCGCTCGATGGTCTGCCGAATCCACCATGTGGCGTAGGTTGAAAATCGGAAACCCCTTTCAGGATCAAACTTCTCCACTGCCCGAATCAACCCCAGGTTACCCTCCTCGATGAGATCAAGGAGTGCAAGCCCACGATTCATGTAACGACGAGCTATCTTCACTACCAGTCGGAGGTTGCTTTCGATCATGCGTTGCCTTGCTGGCTGATCGCCTTTTTGAGCCAGCCTGGCGTAGTAGACCTCCTCTTCTGCAGTGAGTAGTTTCGATATCCCTATTTCATTGAGATAGAGCCGGGTGGCGTCCATCTGTGCATCGCCCGGTTCAGGTGATTTGATCTTCAAGACATCACTGATATCTTCCGCGGCTTTCTCTTGTACGATCTCTTCACTCTCATCCGCATCATCCGACAGGATGACTTCATCTTCCGCGAGATCATCAATGATCGGACTTTCATCCGAATCATCAGGCTCTACAGGACTTTTACTCATCTCACATCTCCATCAACCAGGACACGCTTGGACCTGAAGCTCATCAGGGTTGTTTTCACAGCCGTGAATCCATTTCGAAGCATGCCCGAATCACCCTTAGCAAGTGTTACAGTCATCTTAATTTAGTTATTTACGCGGTAGCAGTGGCAGCGGATTAATAGGCTTCCCCTGCTTCCTGACCTCAAAATGCAGCATCGGTTGACCACCTCTGTTTGGTGATCCCATATGCGCCACTATATCGCCTTTGGCCAGTTTATCACCCTCTTTGACCAGCAATTTGCGATTGTATCCATAGGCACTTAAAAACTCCTGGTCATGTTTGATAATAACGAGATTCCCATATCCGACCAATCCCCCACCAGCATACACCACCTTTCCGGCCTCGGCCGCCCTGACAGGCTGCCCTATATGACCCTGGATCCGGATCCCTTTACGATTCTGATCCGATTTCGAAAAGGTCTGCACTACTTTACCTTTGGTCGGCCATGTCCAGCTTAACTTAATACGTTTGTTCACCGGTCTCGGTTTTACGGGTTTTGTGACGATCTTGCTCTGCAGCGGCTTTGTTTGGGTTCTGACGGTCGCCACGCCGGAATCCTTATCAGGTAATGGTTTGATACCGGTTGTGTGCTTAGCCTTCGCAGGCGACCGCTCAACCTCTGGCATACGTTTCACCCTCCTTGTGCTTGTCTCAGGTGGCTTCAATCGCAAACGCTGTCCGGGATAGATGGCATAATCCGGCCCTTTAATCCCGTTCCAGGCCGCCAGAGAATTCAAAGACAGATAGTGCCTCCAGGCGATTGAGTAAAGGGTATCCCCCCCTTGCACCAGGTAGTATGTTCGAGACGTTTTATGACGTGCCGATGGTGACAGATGCTGTTGTTGAAGCCCTGATTCCACCCGATGCGGTGGGGTTGGTGAACGGTTGTAGACAGGCGCACTACCTCTGGACGAACAGGCAGTTAGGTTGAAAAGCAGGCTCAGCAACAACATGAGACCTATCGGCCCCAGCAGCAGACATTGGTTTCGGCTTCCGGCAAGCAGCGTTACGATACCTAACCTCCTGACTATTTGAGATAAATTATCAGCACCAAGAAGGCGATCACCAATATCCAGCCGAGACGATCCACATAGCGATGCAGTACCTTCTCCATGCGTGCGCCGCCCCAAGCCATCAATGCCGCTACCAGAAAGAAACGTGCCCCCCGTCCAATAATTGAAGCGACAACGAAGGGAAGAAAGGCCATGCTGATAACACCCGCGGTAATGGTAAATATCTTGTACGGGATGGGTGAGAAACCTGCCAGGAAAATCGCCCAGAATCCCCACTCGCCAAACCACGCCTTGGTATTCAGATAGCCCTCCCAATAACCCAAACTGTGCAACCATGGTTGTACTAAGTCGAACGCATACACGCCGATAAGGTAACCGAGCATACCCCCAATGACAGAGGCCAGGGTGGTCAGACCGGCGAAGAACCAAGCCTGATTTGGTTGTGCCATGCTCATCGGCGCCAACATGACATCCGGGGGAATGGGAAAGAAAGAGGATTCGGCAAAACTTAAGCCCGCTAGATAGGCAGGGGCATGGGGGTGGCGAGACCACTGCATGGTACGGGCATAGAGCGAGGAGAAGAGAGGCATCAGATCATTCCACCCATCAATGGCACAAAGTTCGCTGACTCCAAATGTTCCTGCTGAAATCCATCACGTGTCCGTGTAACCCTAACCATGACCTGTCCTTTGCTGCTCTGGATCGGTATCACCAAACGACCTCCCACTGCCAATTGATCTAGCAGTGATTGCGGCAGTCCCATCGGCGCGGCAGTCACCAATATTGCATCGAAAGGCGCATACTCCGGCAGACCAATGCCCCCATCACTATGCTTGAGACGAATGTTGCGTAGGCCAAGTTCCCTGAACCTGAGTCGTGCCTGATCAAGCAGCGCCGCTATTCGCTCGACGCTGTATACCCGGCGCACCAATTGGGCCAGGATGGCGCATTGATAGCCGGACCCGGTACCAATCTCCAAGACCATCTCTGGCGTCTCACCCTCAAGCAACGCCTCGGTCATGCGTGCGACGGTATAAGGTTGAGAGATGGTCTGGCCATGACCTATGGGTAGGGCCGTCTCTTCATAGGCGCGACTGGCCAGTGCCTCGTCGACAAAGATGTGCCGTGGGGTATTCCGCATCGCCTCCAGCACAGCCTGATGCCGAATCCCCTTTTTGCGCAGGCGATCGATCAAACGCTGCCTTGTACGTTGGGAGGTCATGCCGATCCCCTGATGTTCAGGCCGCATGATCACCGCTCGAGCCACTCGCTGACTGTCTGCAACGCACTGTGACGGGTAAGATCGACCTGCAGCGGCGTCACAGAGACATACCCCTGTCTCACTGTATAAAAATCGGTGCCTGGTCCGGCGTCCTGCTCTGCGCCTGCGGGCCCGACCCAATAGATGGTGTTTCCCCTGGGATCGCTGGTCTTGACCACTGGTTCGGCCTTGTGTCTGTGGCCAAGCCGTGTGGAACGTACCCCCAGCAATCGATCATAGGGAAGATCGGGAACATTGACATTGAGGATCACATTTTCCGACAACGGAAAATGCACCATCCGGCTGATCAACTCCTCTGCAACACGAGCCGCGGTATCGAAATGTTGGGGTTCGTGGGAATTCATGGAGATGGCAATTGCCGGAAAACCCAAAAAGCGACCTTCGGTAGCTGCCGCCACCGTACCGGAATAGAGTACATCGTCTCCCATATTCGGACCCGCATTGATACCTGAGACGACCAGATCCGGTTCTTCTTCAAGAAGTCCTGTGATAGCCAGATGGACACAATCTGTCGGTGTACCATCCACCCTGATGAAGCCGTTTTCCATGGTACGGGCACGTAGCGGGTTGACCAGGGTCAGAGAGTTGCTGGCACCACTACGATCCTGATCAGGGGCCACCACCACGATATCACCTACCGCCGATAGTTGCCCGGCCAGTATCCGCAGCCCAGGGGCCTGATAACCATCGTCGTTGCTAAGGAGGATTTTCATACCGGGCACAATATACTGGAAAGTCCCAACCTTCTCATCTCTCCTTTGCACTCGCCGATTGAGATTCCCTTCTGCAGCCCATACCATGGTTACAAAGACCCGTTGAGTTGGTGGGATATGAGTGACGAAGAGAAAAAAGCCGACGACAATATGCTGTTTTTCGAGGCATTTGGCGATATAAAGCCGATACAACAGCAGCGGATTGAGCCCTATCGCCGCAAACTGCCTCCCAGGCCACTGAATCTCCCTATCGGTGATGAAGATGGAACCGAGCGGGATCTGTATACCGATCAGGAGGTCGAGACTGGCGAGGTACTCGATTTTGCGAGGCCCGGGGTGCAACTGCGTGTCATGCATGATCTGCGTAGAGGTTATCTGGAGATTGGCGCTGAGCTGGACTTGCACGGATTGACTGTGCGCTACGCACGGGACGATCTGAATCGGTTTCTCAAGGCCTGTCAGGAAAGGGATATCCGTTGCGTGCGCATCATCCACGGCAAGGGTTATCGTTCTGAGGGAAAACAGCCAATACTTAAGCAAAAACTCAACCTCTGGCTGAGACAGCGGGATGATGTGCTCGCCTTTACCTCAGCCACCCGCAGGGACGGAGGTACCGGTGCAGCTTATGTCCTGCTGCGTAATCCTAGAAAGGGCAAACGATAATATTTGCATGAATCATTGAAATTAAACCTATACCCAGTAAAATAGTTGGTTATTGAATCTGCAGTACAAGCACCATCGGTTCCGGTGGCATCGCCCCAAAACGACTTGACTGCCCCTGGTCTCGGTATTTAAGCCTGGAGACATTATGTAAGGAGAGCTGTATTGGCAATCAGAATCAAAAGTCAGTGGCACGACGAAGACACCTCGCGTTCGGCGGAAGAGATGGGAGGGGCAATCGCCTTCATCGCCTGGCGCCTCGCACTGGATAAGGCCATCACGCTGCATGGCAAAAATTTTGTGTATGAAAACGACGAACAACGACTCGCCGTGATTGCTGAATACTTGTGTTATGAGGCTCAAGTCAGCGACCGCTTGATCCATGGCATGGTCGACAATGAGAACCGGGTGGCGATTATCACCGCACTGGTGATGAAAATGGCAGAACACTTTCAAGACAATGCATCTGACCTGCTTGGTCCGGGCGACCATGGTGACAGATTCATTGAACGCTATAATCAGCGTTCAGGCGAGTACGCAGAGTTCAATTTCGATCAGCAAGGTCCCAGTTACCCCTTCTTACGCCATCTCGGTTTTGAGATCCAGCAAGTCATGGGCAGCGAGGAGCATGAAAACCGCTGGGTCATCGATCAGGTGATGGATGTGGATGCCCCTGAAATCTACAAACAACTGGCACGCGCGGTCAGAAATCTCTTCGATTAGGAGATCCGTATGCGTCCAATCCAGTTAATCACGATCCTTGAACAGGAGTTCATCAGTACCCGCGCCGGCCACCATACGCCGGTCATGCTCTGGGGTCCCCCCGGTGTCGGCAAATCCGACATGGTGCGTGAAGTTGCAATGAACCACCAGGCGCCGGTAATCGATATCCGGTTATCGCAAATGGAGCCCAGTGATCTGAGAGGCATCCCGTTCAGAGCCAACGGGAGTGTGGAGTGGGCAGTCCCCTCAATCCTGCCGAGTAGCGAACGCCATGGGGCAGAGGGGATACTGTTCCTCGACGAGATCACCTCGGCGCCGCCGACGGTCTCTGCCGCAGCCTACCAGTTGATTCTCGATCGCCGCCTGGGTGAGTATCAGGTGCCTGACGGATGGGCCATTTTTGCAGCAGGTAATCGTCAGGGAGACCGCGGTGTCACCTACAGCATGCCAGCACCCTTGGCCAACCGCTTCTCCCACTTTGAAGTGGAGACCAACCTGGATGACTGGGTCACCTGGGCCTATCGCAATGGTATCGATGAGCGGATTATCGCATTCTTGCGTTTTCGGCCGGAACTGCTTTTTGACTTCGACCCCGCGCACAACCCTGTCGCCTTCCCTTCACCCCGTTCGTGGGAATTCACCCATCGCGCCCTGCAAAAGTTTGATAAACATCCACAACTCTTGCAGGGCGCCTTGCAGGCCTGTGTCGGACCCGCCGCAGGGGTGGAGTTGAACGCCTTCGTCAACAGTCTCGACAAGATGCCCGATCTGGATGCCATTATCGCTGGTGATGATGTGCCGGTACCCGATGAAATTGACCTGCAGTACGCCATAGCCGCTGCCCTGGTGGGACGCGCCATACGCGCCCATGATGTGGGGGATGGAACTGTCACGCATGGCCGGATCCTGGAGTATGCACGCCAGTTTCCACAACGGGAGATGGGGGTCATGCTGGTCTCCGATATGCATCGCGCCATCGGTGAGGCTATTTTTGCGGTACCTCAATTCAGCGACTGGGCCCAGGCGGTGTCGGATGTGATGCTTTATGAATCTTAGGAATCCGCAAATGATTTACAATATCACGATCTAAACAATGCGTAGGGTGCGGCTTGCCGCACCGTATACCCGGCAATATCAGTGAATGGTGCGGCAAGCCGCACCCTACGTAAATACTGACCTGTAGGAGTAACCGGGCAGGCAGTTGGAAATATACAACATGGGCTTTAAGCAAACACATTTGCGTTCACTTGCGTTCATTTACGGACTTTAAAATCAAATGGACAAGCAACAGATCGAGACCAAACTGGCGGCGGCCCGCACCAAGCTGATACTGGATAAGCCCTTTCTCGGCGCATTGGTGATGCGGCTCCCTATGCAGGAGGCCAACCCGGACTGGTGCCCGGCCACAGCCACCGATGCAAAACAGTTCTATTACAACCCCGAATTCATCGATCAGTTGAGTCTGGATGAGACCCAGTTCATGCTGGCGCACGAGGCACTGCACTGCGCCCTTTCACATTTTGCCCGACGTCAGCATCGCAACAAACTCCACTGGGATATGGCGTGTGATTACGCCATCAATCCGTTACTTATCGAGGACAGCCTCAAACCTCCACCCGGATCCCTGTTCCTGCCCCAGTTCGAGGGTATGACCGCCGAGGAGATCTACCCATTGCTGGATGAGAAGGATGATGAAGAACCTCTGGACAATCACGTCTACGATCAGGACAACACCAAGGGCTCAGGTGCTGGTAAGACCGAGAAGGATATCTCCAACAAGAACGACCAGAGCGAAACCGAGAATGAAGGGGATGAAAGCGGGAATCAACAAAGCGGTGACGGTTCAGCCGCCAGTCAACCGCCCCCCCTCACGCCCGATGAGGCGGAGACACTGAATATTCAGTGGCAGCAGCGCCTCGCGGGTGCAGCCCAGCAAGCAATGCAGGTGGGTAAGCTGGACGGAGCCATGGCGCGCATGGTGGATCACCTGCTGCAACCCCAGCTGCCCTGGCGGTTGCTGCTTGCCCGTTATATGACCGCAATCGCCAGGGACGATTTCAGCTATATGCGACCCTCCCGCCGGGAAGGTGAGCATATTCTACCCAGTCTTCGCAGCAATCAGGTCGAACTGGTGGTTGCACTGGATAGCAGCGGTTCAATACAGGATCATGAGATGGGTGAGTTTCTTTCTGAAATCAATGCCTTGAAGGGACAGATGCGAGCCCGCATTACACTTCTCGCATGTGACTCGGCAATCGCTGAGGATGCACCCTGGGTCTATGAGGCCTGGGAGGATTTCCAGCTTCCAGCCAAGATCACCGGAGGTGGCGGCACCAGCTTCGAGCCGATCTTTGAGTGGATCTCAGCACAAGGCATGCAACCCGATCTGCTCGTCTACTTCACGGACGCAGAAGGCGCCTTTCCCAAGCAGGCACCTCACTATCCGGTTATCTGGCTGGTGAAAGGAAAACGACCCCCCCCATGGGGACAACGCATCCAGCTCAATTGAACTCGTGTAGTGCCTTGTCAAGCATAACCGCCCGGACAACTACCTTTTCCCGGGCCTGAGTCACATTGACTTCTTCAGGGTGAAGGCACCGCGCAGGTCACCCACTTTGTAACCCCGCGCCTTGTCGGATGGATAGAGTTCATCCAGTTTGGCCGCCACGGGTTCAGCAATCGTCTCGCCATGACATTTGGTACAGACCTCAGCGGTGGGGATTGCCTTCATCATTCGAAAAACCTTACGCCCCTCCTCTTCTACGATCTCAGCTTTGATCAACTTCATCGGGTCCTCACCGGCGGATTTCCGTGTCTCGAACTCCTTCAATACAGCCTCTTCCCAGGCATCCGGTGAATTTTTCTGATTGCGCAGCTTCAGGCTGGTCCTGCCGACCTCCCAGCCGCTCATTTGAGAGTGACCCTCGGCCAGACTTGGGGCGACGATATTACAGGAGGCAATGGTATCCACAGGTCCACTCTGTTTCATTCCCTTTTCCAATTCGCCTTTCAGATCGCCGAAAAAGGCCTTAATAACACCCTTGCCCTCCTCCACGTTGGTTTGCAGGGATTGATCCGCCTGCACGTTGCCTGAAATCAATAGGGCTGTCGCAATGGCTAATGCGCTTTTAGTCATCAATGAATCTCCAACATATCGCCGATTCAACCGGAATGTTCGTATCCGGTTGTAAATAGCGGCTAAGATTTAACAAAATGACCCCGTCACAGCAAGGATCTGGTTATCGGTCAAACATGGATTGAATATCTTTCCCGCAAGGAGCATTCTTCACTCACAATCCGACACCTCGGATACACCCTTCCGTCGTGGCGCCAATATTAGGTATTACAGACCATTAGTGGATAGACTGGGAGCATAGCCGATTATTCCACCTTGGGTAAGTCATTTGAGGATCTGACAAACCGATAGCAGCAGACTGCAACAGAAAATGTCCTTGGTGATCAACAACAATTTGTGATAACTAAGCGGTATGGCCCCTTTACGGATCACGCCGGCGGCATTTTAGGAACTAACCGTCCTCACAGGGGATCAGTTAATGGCATGATGACAAGTGTGCTGAAAAAACCATTCATTCTCATCCTCCTCACCAGCCTGGCTGTCATATCCAGTGCCCGTTCGCAGGAGGCTGAAACGATCCAGTTGCCGGAACTCGGGTCTCCGTCAGATCAATATTTGACACCCAGTGATGAAGCCCGTCTTGGAAGGGAGTTCATGCGCAGTGTGCGCAAAACGGGAAAAGTGCTGGATGATCCTCTGATAACTGAGTACATCCAGCAGTTGGGTGACAAATTACTCAAGCAGAGTGAGGCAGTTGGACAGAAATTCACTTTTTTCGTAATCGAAAAACCTGAAATCAACGCGTTTGCCGGCCCGGGTGGCTATATCGGCATCTACAGTGGCTTGATTCTGGCGACTCAGAGTGAGAGTGAATTGGCGTCTGTCATCGCCCATGAAATCGCCCATGTCACGCAGAAACATCTGCTACGCGCCTTCGATGCCGCCAACCGTATGAGCGGCAAGACCGCAGCCCTTTTACTGGCCTCAATTCTTGTCGGCGTCGCCGGTTCGCCCGATGCCGGTCTTGCCATGGCAACAGGTGTCCAGGCCGGCGCCATTCAAGAACAAATAAACTTTACCCGCAGTAATGAAGAGGAGGCGGATACCGTCGGCATCCAGATCCTGGCAAAATCCGATTTCGATCCCCGTGCCATGCCAATTTTCTTTGAGCGCCTGACCCACGCAAGCCGACTCTATGAATCCGGCATACCCGAAATACTTCGAACCCATCCGGTAACCAGCAATCGCGTAGCCGATGCGCTGGGTCGGGCAGAAAAGTACAGCTACCGCCATTTCCCTGGCAATTTAAGCTATCACCTGACTCGTGAGGCCTTACGCGTCAGACAGTTCAAAGACCCCGGCAAGGCGGTCGAGCACTTTGTCTCTGGTCTCAAGGAGGGACGTCATCTCAATCAGGAGGCCCATGAATACGGGTATGCACTTGCCCTCTCGAGTGATCGGAAATTTCAAAAGGCTGAAAAGATTATCGAGGAGCTGTTGCGAGAGAACCCGAGCCAGATTGAGTACATACTGGCTGGCGCAAATATAGCGGGTAAAAGCGGTAATCATGAAAAAGGACTCAAGATCCTTGATACCTATTACAGCCTGATGCCGGAGAACTACCCGCTCGCAATTGCTTATATTCAAGCACTCACGACGGCTAAAAAACTGGGTAAAGCGCGTGAAATCACCCAACAATCAATAACTTTGCGTAACAATGAACCCAGACTCTATCGCCTGCTCAGTAAAATCGAGGAACTGGACGACAACCAAGCGGAATCACATCGCATACTGGCTGAGGCGTTTGTTGCCGATGGCGAGCTGGCGGCAGCTGTTCAGCAACTGGAGATAGCCTTAAACAGCGCGAATAAATCGGATTTCTACCTAACATCACGCATCGAGTCCCGACTCAACAAGTTGCGTGACCTACAAAAGACGCAGAATGAATCAGATAACAAAAAACAATGACTGCGTGCTACCGGCATCCGATTCCCAGCCATCTATTCAGGTAAACCCCAATCAACCACGCATAAAACCCAACTCCAGTATGCAGATGACATGCCTTGAAAACCACAAATCACTAATAATTAGACATTTTTTACTTGATATCGTCGTTTGTTTAGGTATTCTTACGAGCTACCTGTATAGGGTATGATGTGTATCGGCAAACCCAGCATCTACAGAACAACTATTGAATAGGTCTTGCCGTGCAGTGAATTGCAATATGGATGCGTGAGTGCAGGCTGTCGCAACTTTTTTTTGTTTTAATTGTTCTAAAGCGTTTGATGTCGCATGAAACATCGGATTGAGCACGTCGTGATTGCCTGGCGCAGCAAGGCGTTGTATAGATCCGGTAGCCAACTCTCAATGGCTTTGTCTGACACACGCATACAAGCAATGATGACGGCAGATAACGTGCACTCAACCCGGTGGTCATGGTGCAGCGGCTCATTTGTTGATGGGTGGATGGCATGTCGATGATTAGAATAACCGGGAAATGAAATTGACCAACCAAATCAGTTTCAAAAAATAAACTGTTAATCACTAAAATTTCTCAGTCTGGAGAGAATGAATGAGCACTGAAATCAAACGCAGGATCTTCCTCAAAAGATCGCTTGCAGCAGGCACGGTAGGTGTTGCTGCTGCCGCAGGTTTACTGGCACCTCAGCGGCTACTTGCGGCCTGGAACAAAGAAGCATTTGAAGCTAAAGAAATGCCTGCAGCATTGAATGCACTGTTGGGTAGCTCTGACATGGCAGAGTCTGCTGACATTACCGTAAAGGCACCTGACATCGCAGAGAACGGCGCAGTGGTTCCCATCACTGTGGAGACCGGCATGGAAGGTGTGGAGTCGATCTCCATTATCGCT
The DNA here is from genome assembly GCA_003058525.1 of gamma proteobacterium symbiont of Ctena orbiculata. Lineage (GTDB taxonomy): Bacteria > Pseudomonadota > Gammaproteobacteria > Chromatiales > Chromatiaceae > Thiodiazotropha. The sequence continues at coordinate 53,002 of QBVD01000033.1, forward strand.
TCGAATAACCCAGTACCATTGGTTGCGAACTTCGTAATGGGTACAGGCGCTACCGGTTTTGTATCCACCCGCATCAAGATGGGTAAGACCGGAGATGTTGTCGGCGTGGTTAAGGCCGGAGGCAAACTCCACAGCGCCAAAAAAGAAGTTAAAGTCACTATCGGTGGTTGTGGCGGTTAACCCCTCTCGGGTCGATCCCAGCTACTCAGTATACGAGGAATAGAACATGGCAAAATCGATTAAGATCCGCGCCAAAGAGAAAGGCGGTGTAACCACCGTAAAAGCCCTGATGACCCATCCAATGGAGACAGGTACACGCAAGGATAAAAAGACCGGTAAAAAGATACCTGCCCACTTCATCCAAGAAGTTGTCTGTAAACATAAGGGCAATACCGTGATGACCGCTGAATGGAGTGGTGGCGTTTCCAAGAACCCCTACATTTCGTTTAAATTTACCGGCGGTGCCAAGGGCGACGAACTCGAGCTATCCTGGAGCGATAACCAAGGCGGCAGCGACAGCCTGACAAGCGCCATTAAATAAGCATTATCGGCAATAAACCGCTGAGCGGTTGTCCACACCCGTTGTGGTGGCAACCTAAGCAGAAAAAAGGACGCCTCAGTGCGTCCTTTTTTCTTACTTCTGTGATAGTGGTACAACCTACATTTTTTCTATTCCTTTTTTTTATTTGCAGCATCCTCTTCCAACAACTTGGCCCACTCATCTTCCAATGATCCCGCTTCCGTTTCGTTTATATCGGGCATAGTCTCTTCTGCGCCGGGGATTTCTATATCAATCTTCTCCAGATCATCGACCATGGATTCACCGGTTTCACTCTGTGTATCCGTTTGCATCGAGTCTTCTATCATCTCATCGGCGATCTCCATCACCTCGTCGATGATCTCTGAAACCTCCTCATCCGCCTCTACGGCATCCTCATCCAAACTGGCGTTTTCTGTTGCATCGGTCGCTTCGGAAACCTGGCCCTCCGAATCGGCATTCTCTTCAAGATAGGAGGAGTGCTCCAGCTCTTCAGCACTCAAATCCGGAATATCCGGGCCGCTTGCAAGGTCTGAGACCATATCATCCACTGGTGCATCATCCATCATGGATTCGGCTATCGAAGGTTCCACCGATTCCTGCTCGACATCCTCCTGTATGGCCTCTGCCGCACCAACATCAACATGTTCACTATCTTCCGTCTCTTCAGTAGACGGAGGTGCTGCTGTTTGAGCGGTATCAGCACCACCCGCGAACATGGTTGAGTACTCATTCAACATTCTACCCATGGTATCCATGGTCACACGCAGTTCTTCAGACAATCGCTCGTTTTCTTCTTTAAGCTTGGTGATCTCTTCATTACTATCCGACGCCTGAGTAGAATTGGTCGCCGGTGCAGACACCTCGAGCCCCTGATAACCAAGAACAAGGTTTTCCACATCCACATCGATCTGTTGCAGATGCACCTGATCATCCTTCAGAAAGCCGTTTATGACGTTTTGATAGAGCAACATTTCTGTCTGCATCATATTGTGCAGAGTTTGTTGCAATTCAGCCTCTTTATACTGATAGCGATCCTGCAATAGTACTTGCAAACGCTGTTCGCGTTTTGCTTTGTCGGATTTCACCCGCTCAGCCAAATGGGCTGCGGCTCTTCGTATTCGACCTTTCCGCAGCAGTGTGAATAAGACCAATATACCACTCAAAACCACCAAACCGATGAGTACTTCAGCGACAATCAGCGCGACCAGGGAACTGACTTCAATCATTGTCCTCTCCCTTGTCATCACTGACCTTTGTCGCGTCCGCATCATCGACCAGACTGACTATGTTGCGCTGGTTGCGTCTATGTATCCACCAATACGCGCCGCCACCGCCGATGATCAGTAGCAGATTAATGATGCCAAACCAGATTAACGCGCTACCCCATCCTCCCTCTTCTTCAGCTTCGGGCTCGGGCTCTGACTCGGGTTCTGACTCGGGCTCGGGCTCAGGCTCAGGCTCAGGCTCAGATACAGGTTCGGGTTGCGCAGGCGGCGGGGGTTCCGGTTTGGCAACAACTACCGTTTCCGGTTGTTTCATACCCTCGACTTCCATCGGTGTGTCGAAATAGCTGATCGATTCCCCTGACAGGGCCGTCGCATTTGCCTTGATTGCTATCCGGCGCGGACCTGTGAAGCTCATGAGATCGATCTCGCCACTCCCCCCCTGACCGCCTGGAGAGATATTCAATGGCAGGCGGAATTGTTCACCCTCGGAATTCTCCATCCAGGCATCGATATGAAGCGATGCAGGATCGATCAATTCCACATCGGGTATAATCCTCACATCAAGCGCACGGCCATCACTCCGTGGTGAGGCTTCCAGATTGACTGGCGGTACGACCTCATAAGTCATCCTTTTCTCTCGAACGAAGGTAGGGCCGCTTGCATTCAGCACCAACTCCCCCACACCACTGCCGACTGACTCGCCGCCAAAAGAGAGTGTGAACAGGCCATCATCGGCATGCTTGTCCGGTTCCTGACCATTATCCAACATGGGTCTTGCTTCGGAGATTGAGGTATCGTCCAGCTGCATGCCGGAGACATTGACCACCTCCAGAAATTCCCGTTTTCGAATCAACTTGCCGTGATCGCTGAAATTTACGATTACAGGTAGTGATGTACCCTGTATCAACCTGTTGGGTAATTCGGTTGTCTGCATTTTCAGGTCAGTGACAATCATCACCCGGTTGTCGGGATCGACCTCTGCACGAATCTTCCAATCGCCCGCCTGAGGATCGGATATTGTCAGCATGTCGTACCCCTGGTCCCGATGCCAACTGACTGACGCGGGTGCATTTTCGGCCCTGAATGCCTTGCCGTCGGGCGGCACCACCTCGGTTTCCTGTGCTCCAGGCTTGTGAAATACCAACAGGGTTGCTTCGGTAATCGACTCATCCACCTTAAATTTATTATCCTGCAAGGGTACGGCATCCGGTTTTCCGACCTTCTCGAAGATTCTGAGAAACACCTTTTGCAACTGCTCGGCGGTTTCGACCTGCTCATACCAGCCCCCCGTCTCGGCAGCCAAATTCTTCATCAGCACGTGATCGGCATTCTTTGACAGTGCAATGGTATGGACCGTGGCGTTCAGATCGGCCAATCGAGGCAGGATACGCTCCAGGATGCGTCTTTTTGAAGCGGCATTTTTTGTCCTGTCCCTGGAGATATCCACCATTCCGTCGGTAAGCAGTATCACACTACGGCGGTAGGGACCGGGCGCACCACTCCAATCTTCAGTTGAGCGCTTCAGTGCATCCTCGATATTGGTGAACTGACCTGGTGAGCCGATCGACTCCGAACTCTTGCGCGCCCGTTTTTTCCATGCTTTGTCGACCTGCCCCAGAGGGATTTGCATATTGACATACTGACCAAAGGTCCAGACACCCGCCCGGGTTTCGGACGATAAAAGACCGACCAGAAGACGTAACGCAGGACGTCTCAGGTTCTTTGGGTCATTCTGTTTCATGCTGCCGGAGACATCGATAAGAATACGCACATCCGCTTGCTCTTCCATTGCCTGCAGTTGGCCATGCCAGAGCGGCATCCACAGAAGCGCGATTAAAACCCAGGCCTTTCCTTTTTTCATTTCGAAGTCATCCTAGCCCTGTATCAAGAGTCAATATTCAGACATATAGTCAAATCCCCTTATTCGCTTATCGGCTGGAGTGGGTAGCTCTTTAATTCCCATTCAGAATGATCGACCCGGTGGTACAGGCAGAATCTCAACGGCTTTTGCGGTAGGGCGACTGCTTGCCGTCCGGTTGTATTTGGAAACGTTTATAGGACCACTGGTATTGGGAGGGCAATTCACGGATGATCGATTCGATACCATGATTCAATGCGCTCGCAGCCACCACCGGATCAGCTTCCCTGATCCTCTCATCCGCCGGCAGATAGTGAATGTGGTAGCCAGCACCGGCAGAAAGCCGCTCGGCATAGGCGAAAATCACTTTTGCGCCGGTCTTTCTGACTAATCGATTGGTCAGCAGCATGGTCAATGCCGGCACCCCAAAGAAAGGGGCGAACACAGCCCCTTTATCAGACCTGGGCTGTTGATCAGGCAGGATGCAAGTAACGCCACCCTTCAGCAGTGTCTGATAAATCTGTTTTACACCCGAGGTGTCTGTCGGCACCAGTTTCGCCCCGCTGCGCTCCCTGGCCTGCTTGACTATAGTTTCGTAGGCACGGTTTCTGGGGGGACGATAGAGAGAAGTCACCTGTTCATGGGTCGGCAGCTCAAGTCCGATAATCTCCCAGCAACCCAGATGTGGAGCAAGAACTATCAAACCCTGCCCTTCTTCTCTCACAAGCTGCTCTGAACCACTGACCTGTTTGATCATACCCAATACACGCTCAGTGGGCGTGAACCAAATTGCAGCCATTTCCATCAGTGTGGCGCCCATTTGTCTGATTGAGCGATCACGCAGCCGACCCAACTCCCTATCGGACTTTTCAGGAAAACAGAGACGAAGATTGACCTCCGTTGATCGTTTTTCCCGGTTCGGCAACCAGATATAAAAACGCCCCAGGAGATGGCCGATTCGGTGCAGCCAGTTCAACGGCAGATAACCGGAAACTCGCCAGATCGGATATAGAGGGTGCTTTGACATGATGGAGAATTGTACACAAAAGTGTTAACCAGCCTGAATATCTAAATTTTACTTACCGAAAACTTATGGCTACTCACCAGAGTGAAACCCATCAGTAATCATGGAAAAAATATGATTATCCGCAAACAAACGCCAATCATAGCAAATCGAACGCCAAATCAATTGATATTGTAGTAAGCGTTTAACAAGTCAATTCCAAATTTATACAGAAACCCAAAAAACGCCCTTGACCGGGAGGGTTTGTGCTTATCCAATCATGGTGATAATTTCTTATAAAAAATTGACATGCAAGTACAACCTGCCTTTAATCATATTTTTTACCCATCTGTTTTGGGAAAGTGCTATTTATATTCGGATATTCATATGGCTAAAGCGGATTGCTTTCACAGCCAAACCATCTACCATGTAGTGGTATGAATAATGACTGAACCGATAGGATTTTACTGATGAGTGATTCTCGACTCCACAACCTTACACCACAACAAGCATGGCAGATGATGCAAGACGATCCGCGTACCGTTCTAGTGGACATCAGGTCCAGCATGGAGTTTCTCTTTGTGGGACATCCTAAAGGGGCTGTTCACGTACCCTGGATTGACGAACCGGACTGGACGGTAAATCCCCACTTTGTCACCGATATTAGAAAACTCCTGCTAGGCGGCAGTATCTGTACCATTGACGAGGGTTGTGCACCCGTGATCCTCATCTGCCGCAGCGGCAAACGCTCCCTTGAAGCGGGCAAGGCGCTGCTTGAAGGAGGATTTATGCGCGTGTTTCATATCGATGAGGGATTTGAAGGTGATCTGGATGACGATCATCACCGCAGCACTCTGGGTGGTTGGCGATACCATGACTTACCCTGGGAACAGTGTTGAGTATTTTACATCCGCTTGATTACTGGGTGTTTTGTTCAGAAGCGAAAGATTGTTTCATACACATAGTCAGCTAATATGCCATCCAGTGTAGTGCCCTGTACCAGGGCCTGTTAACACTAATCCTTAATACCGACGCCACGGGACAGCAACAGCAGACTGTACCCCGTCAATAGGACGATGAATCCCAGAATAATAATCATTGCCACCGATACATCGATATCCGTAACGCCAAGGATACCGAATCTGAATGTATTGACCATGTAGAGCACTGGATTGGCCAGTGATATCTGCTGCCATATTTCCGGAAGCAGCTCTATAGAGTAGAACACACCACCGAGATAGGTCAGTGGTGTCAACACAAAGGTCGGCACGATAGATATATCGTCAAAACTCTTCGCATAAACCGCATTGATAAAGCCGGCCAGGGCAAACAGAATGGAAGTAAGAACAAAAACCAATAACGTCAAACCGTAACTGTTGATTGTCAGATCCGTAAACAACAGCGATATGATCGTAACCAGGATACCCACCATAGTGCCACGCGCCACACCACCAACCACGTATCCGCCCAACACCACCCAGTGAGGTACGGGAGCAATCAACAACTCTTCAATATAGTGCTGTAATTTTGCACCAAAAAAGGATGAGACGACATTAGCATAAGAGTTCTGTATCACCGACATCAGGATTAGGCCAGGGACGATAAAATCGATATAGCGATAACCATCCATCTCACCAATCCGTTCACCGATCAGCTTTCCAAAAATGATAAAGTATAGGGTGGTGGTTATGGCAGGTGGCAGCAGTGTCTGTACCCATATTCGCATAAAGCGCAGCACTTCCTTGGTCACTATCGTCTGAAATGCGATTCGGTAGACTCGCCAGGGGTTCATACGGTGTCTTATCCCATATTGTTTGGTGTTTTCAGAGGCCCGATACTGCCACTGGTCACACCTGCTGTTGCTTGGAGCGGTCGACCAGATCGACAAACATCTGTTCCAAACGGTTCTGTTTGTTGCGCATACTGACAACCTCGATACCCTGCTGCGTAAGCTGCCCGAACAACTGGTTCATGCTCTGTTCACGTATCACCTCCACCTCCAGGGTTTCACGATCAATCAAAGTTGCACGATAGCCCGGCAGATCGGGCAGCCTGTCTATGGGTGATGCGAGATTGAGCAGAAATATCTCGGTATGCAATTGACTCAGTAATCTCGACATACTGGTCTGTTCGACGATTCGTCCGTGATCAATAATAGCAATATTGCGGCACAGGCTCTCTGCCTCCTCCAGGTAGTGGGTCGTCAAAATAATGGTTGTCCCCTGCTGGTTGATATCACGCATAAAACGCCACATCGAACGGCGAATTTCGATATCAACACCGGCTGTCGGTTCATCCAAAATCAACAGTCTCGGCTTGTGTACCAAGGCCCTGGCAATCATCAATCGGCGTTTCATCCCGCCTGAAAGCCATCGAGACTGAGTGTTACGCTTTTCCCATAGACCCAATCTTTCCAATGACGCCTCGGCTCTTTGGTATGCCAGCTTACGTGGAATCCCGTAATACCCCGCCTGGTTAACCAGGATCTCCACCACCGGCTCCCACATATTGAAATTGAATTCCTGGGGTACCAGGCCGATCAGATACTTGGCTTGATCCTTCTCCTTATCCAGATCATAGCCATAGATCACGACTTCACCGGCACTTTTGTTTATCAGGGAGGCGATGATACTGATAGCGGTGGACTTACCGGCACCGTTCGGCCCCAACAGAGCAAAAAAATCTCCCTCATCAACCTTGAGATCGATTCCTTTGAGGGCCTCGAACCCATTGCGGTAGGTCTTGTGAAGTTTTTTTATAACAAGGGCAGACACAGTCTTTTTTATCAGGCGATATCAGAGACTAGCCCAGACGATTCTGTACATCCATCCACAATGCCTGGTAGGCACTGGCCGCAAAGCAGTTGGGGGAGAACGCCTGTACCGGCATTCGATGAATTCCCATCCTCTCCACGTCGCTGGCATAGGGGATCTGCGCCTTCAGCAGTTCACCTTGAGCGTCCGGGAAGTTCTCCATAATATCCAGATGCATCCGCTTACGTCGATCCACCATGGAAAAGAAGGGCATTAACTTCAATCCGGTGATACGGTGACCTTGTAAAAAATCGAGGAGCTGATCGTAAGTGCGCATTGAGAGCGTAGTCGGTATCAACGGTAACAGCAGTCCCTCTGCGGCGCGGAAAATATTCTCCGAAACAAGAGAAATACTCGGCGGACAGTCAAGAAAGACGTAGTCATAGGTCTTCGAGAGCGGGCGTAACAGTTTCAATAACTGCTTGGTGGGTTTCTTCGCGTCCTCCATTCGCAGATCCATATTGCGATAGGAGAAATCCGCAGGCAGCATATCGAGATTGTCGAAATCTGTCGCCTTGACCACGTCATCCAGATCGAGCTTTCCCTTAACAAGCCTTTTACTGCCCTTAACCTTCGGTTGAATACGAAAATAGAAGGTCGCGGCTGCCTGGGGATCCAAGTCCCAAATCAGTGTTCGGTAACCCTGCCTTGCGGCAAGGTAGGAGAGATTGACGGCTGTCGCTGTTTTTCCGACCCCGCCCTTAATGTTATAGACCCCGATGATATGCATCATCTCACTCCGAACAACTGTTGAAAGGCGTTTTGATTCGATTCGCTGCTGAAATCGGTAAAGAGATCAACAAACTCGGCCCTCGCCCGTTCCTGTCTCTCCAACAGCTTGCCAACGAGTATGCCCATCGCCATCAGCGCACTCGCCGGCGCACCCTCTTTCAACATCTGTTCTCCGAATTTCTGCAATGAGTTGGCCTGTACCTCCAGATCCTGAAACTCGCCCAGATTGTCAAGTATCACCTTCAGTGCCTTGATCAACTCACGGATTGCAGGTTTGGGATAGAGACTTTGAAAGAACTCCATTAAGTAACGCAGCTTTTTACAATCCTTACGGAGTTCGTGAAGCAGCTCTGCGGGCGAATCATCCCCTATGTTCAAACCATCTTTGAGCACCCGTTTGTACAGTTTTCCAATCCGTTTGTCCGCGAGTTTTGCCGTAGGACGCATCGCACTGGGTGCCTGCTCACTCTCCCCTCCCGGGGACTGCAGCCAACTGCGCCAGGCTTTCAGGTTCTTTCTGAAATGGGGCGAGTTGATTTTCTTCACCAGCCCGGCCTGCGCCAGTTTATGATGCTGCTGCAGGAAAGCATGAAAAGGATCAAGATCCTTTTGAATCGTCTTTGGCAGGGAGGCGCGATAGTCCGGATAGTGCAGCAGATAGACATCCAGATCCCTCGTCTCGCCGGTAATTTGTCCAATCCAGCCAAAGGCCTGTTTGAAAGGCTCCAACTGCTCCGGATCAAATACCCCTTTTATCTGGCTCATGGCAGAACGGGTACGTCGTGTGGCAACCCTCAAATCGTGCAGAAACTCACTGTCCAGATCTGCCCTGGTGCCATCGATATTGGCTTCCAGGGTATTCAGCAGGCTGAGCATGATCTGTCGAGCCGTCACATAGGCGGGCGCATCGGGATCGAGTCTGAAATTGAGCTTGGAGCTGTAATCACCCACTTTTCGCCCGACACCCAGCAGCGCATCCTCATACAGACTCTGTTCCGATGGCCGGAGTTTGAGTGATGCGAATTGTTGCTTGAGCTTGAGAAAGTCAGTCTCATAGCCCTTCAACGGCTGCAGCACGATCCGGCCATCCAAATCACCCTTCTTTTTACCCTTGACCGCACTGAACTGATTCTTCAGTAAAATAACCCTGACAACCGTCTTCTCTTCAGCATCCAAAATGCGTAAGGTGTATCGTTGTTGATTGATATTCACCATCGGCAACAATACACGCATCTCCAATACCGGCACCAGGCATTCCCGGACAGGACCCTGAGGAATATCCTGTACAAATCCGGGAGGTGATTCGATGGATTGGCAGGCAATTTGTTGATGACTTTTTCGATTCACCCAACACAGCCTGTCCATTTCCCCCCGTTCTTGGAGCAACTCGCCGCCTGCTTGCCAGACACGCCAGTCAAAACTATCAAAATAGGTCTGTCTCACCTTGACCGGGGAATCTACAGATAAACGATAGGTTTCAGAGAGAACCTTACGGAGCCCATCCAGATCGAGCTCGTCAGGTAGCATGTAGGTAAGTGGATGTTGTGCCATGGGACAACCTCAGATTTAACGAACCAAGAGAGTAACTGACCCGGCTGGATGTGACAATTACCAGTGTCAGAACTGTTCCCTATCCACCTTATCTATTACTGATCATCAGCGGCTTCTGCCAGGCATTTGCTGACTATCTCATAGACATCTTTCGAAATCTCGGAATGAGACAGGACACGCTCGAATTGCGCGTGCATCAATGCCTGACGCTGATCGTCATAACGGCGCCAGCGACTCATGATCCGCATCATCCTGGCTGCTATTTGCGGATTCAATCTATCAAGCGTGATGACCTGATCGGCCAGAAATTCGTAGCCTGATCCGTCAATCCTGTGAAACGCACTGATATTCATACTGCAGAAGACACCGATGAGACTGCGAACCTTGTTCGGATTCCGCAGGGAAAAGGCGGCGTGGTTCATCAACGCCCGGACCCGTTGCAATGTCCCGGGCAGGCGGGAATTCGCCTGTACCGCAAACCACTTATCCATGACCAGCGGCTCGTCAATCCATCGCTTCTCAAAGGTGGCTAGAGCGAGATCCCTCTCGGGGCAATCGGTATTCGCCAGACTGCTGAGCGCCGCCATCACGTCGGTCATGTTGTCTGCCTTCTCGAATTGTTCAAAGCAGAGCTTGTGGATCTCCGATTCATGCAATTGCATAAGATAGTCCAGGGCCAGATTTCTTAATCTTCGCCGGGCTATGGATACCGGATCAATATCGTATGGAGATTGAGACCCATTCTGCTGGTAGACCGCCAACAAGCGCCGGCGTAAACGGTTGGCCAATGCATGCCTGAGCCATTCTCTGACATGATGGATCGCTTCTACATCGACAATCTCCATCTGGTCACCCAATGTGGATTCACCGGGAAGCTGCAATACTTCACTCAACAGCGCCTTGTCCGCGGTCTCATTGCTTAGCGCGGCCTCAAAGGCCTTCACCAGACCTTCAGCCAGCTCCAGGGTCTTACCTGCTCGATAGTCAGCCACCAGATTCAACAGGGTTCTCTGTGCCAGTGCCTGGGAAGCATCCCATCGATTGAAAGGATCCGTGTCCCTGGCCATCAGAAACATCAACTCCTCATCTGTCGCAGGGTATCGCAGCTTCACCGGCGCCGAGAATCCCCTCAACAGGGAGGGTACAGGCTTTTCATCTAGGCCGACAAAGGTAAACTGCTGATCTGCTTCAGACAGTTCAAGCAGTCGCCGGGTACCTTGTGGTTCCGCCTCATTCTGCAACTGCAACTGCAGCTCTCTTCCCTCGTTGTTCAGCAGGGCAATTTCAAGCGGTATATGGAAGGGCTTTTTATTCTGCTGTCCCGGTGTATCCGGGCAGTGTTGGCGGAATCGGAGTCGATAGCTGCCCTGCTGTACTTTATACTCGGCTTCCACCTCGACCACCGGCGTACCCGACTGGCTGTACCAGAGACGAAACTGGCTCAGATCCCGGCCACTGGCATCCTCCATGCACCGAACAAAGTCATCGGTGGTGACGGCCTCACCGTCATGGCGCTGAAAATAGAGATCCGTTGCTTTTCTATAGAGGCCGGGCCCGAGAAGATTCGCTTGCATGCGCACCACCTCAGCCCCTTTCTCATAAACCGTCACAGTGTAGAAATTGTTGATCTCAATATAGCTGTCCGGACGCACCGGATGGGCCATCGGACCTGCATCTTCGGCGAACTGATGGTTGCGCAAAAGGCGCACATCCTCGATTCGTTTTACCCCGCGTGATCCCATATCAGCGGAGAACTCCTGGTCACGGTAAACGGTCAGCCCCTCTTTCAGACTGAGCTGAAACCAGTCGCGGCAGGTGATCCGGTTACCCGTCCAGTTATGGAAATATTCATGGGCGATAACCCCTTCGATACCCTGGTAGTCGTTATCCGTGGCGGTATCGGCGCGGGCCAGCACATATTTTGAATTGAATATATTGAGGCCCTTGTTCTCCATGGCACCCATGTTGAAATCGTTTACCGCCACGATCATATAGATATCCAGGTCATACTCACGTCCATACTGTGCTTCATCCCAGGCCATGGCCTTTTTCAATGAGCCCATGGCATGACCGCATTTATCGATGTTCTCGGACTCCACATAGATTCGCAGGTCGACCTCCCTGCCGGAACAGGTGGTATAGCGATCCTGCTGAAATTGTAAATTGCCGGCGACCATGGCAAACAGATAGCAGGGTTTGGGAAAGGGGTCCTTCCAACTCACCTGGTGGCGGCCATCCTCCAGTTCCCGCTCATCGACACAATTCCCATTCGCAAGCATTACAGGGTAATCAGTTTGGCTGGCGATGATGGTGGTACTGAAGCGTGCCATCACATCCGGCCGATCGAGATAGTAGGTGATACGCCTGAAACCCTCGGCCTCACACTGAGTGCAATAGAGCCCGCCTGAGCGATAGAGACCTTCGAGGTTGGTGTTTTGTTGTGGATAGATAGCAACCTGCGTGGTCAGGGTAAAACGCTCCGGAACATTGGGAACGATCAATGATCTCTCATCAACCTGATAGGCCTCCTTCCCGAGTGGCTGGTCATCCAACTCAATTCTTTGCAGCAGCAACGCTTCACCATCCAGCTTCAACTCAGGTTTGATGGCTTCACTGGCCGGATTTTTTCGAATATGCAATCGACTTGTAACATACGTTGACTCATCCTGCAGATTAATAACCAGCTCTACTTCATCAATGAGGTATTCCGGTGGATGGTAATCCTTTAAATTAATGGTTTTGGCATTTTTTGTTCGCATCGGTTGGTATCACCTATTCTGAGATCTGCAGGCCGGGAACAGAGAGTCGGTTCAGTAACTCAGGTCTGAATCCATTCATTTTCCTATAATAGTCCGGGACGATAAACGCTGAGTTATTGGCTGATATTCAGCGGCTGAGGGAGTCCAAGTGATTCCGGCGCCACAAACCATTATGTATGGATAATCAAACTCATTGCCACTCGCGAATGCGACAGCCAAACAGATCAAATAATGGATGGAGATACACACTATTACCACTATACTGATCTGCTAAATGATTAAAGTAATATAAACACCATTCGTTTGTGCCTGTCGTAGAACTTGTTTTCTTCTGCTGATAGGATAGACAGGATGGATAATATTTTTTTATTTTCCTTTTTTTACAAATAGTTAGGTATAATATACTTGCAATCTGGTGCCGAGGAATAGGGTTTTATGCCAAATGTCGTCATGTATTCAACCGCCATCTGCCCCTATTGTGTTCGGGCCAAGCATCTGTTGGAAAATAAAGGTGTCGCATACGAGGAAATTCGCATCGAACACAATCATGATGTGATGCAGGAAATGTTGCGCCGCAGCAACAGACACACTGTTCCGCAGATTTTCATTGATGACTATCATGTTGGTGGCTACGATGACCTCGCCTCGCTGGAAATATCGGGTCAACTCGATCTCTTACTGGGTAGATCAGAGGAATGAATCAATCCCTTGATCAAGCACCCCAAAAAGTCCGCCTGGATAAGTGGTTGTGGGCTGCACGCTTTTTCAAGACCCGCCAGATCGCCTGTGAAGCGATTACCGGCGGTAAAGTGCATCTCAATGGCCAGCGGACCAAACCCGGTAAGGAGATCAAAGCAGGATCGCAACTTCGAATCCACAAAGGCGCCTTGGAGTGGGATATAACGGTGCGGGTGTTAGCGACTAAAAGAAGACCGGCATCGGAGGCACGCTGTTTCTATGATGAAACGGCGGAAAGTATCGAGCGCAGGGAAAAGATAACAGAGATACAGCGGCTCGAACGCTCAATGTCGCCCAGAACGGATCATGGCAAACCCAACAAGAAGCAGCGGCGCATGATTCACCGATTCACCGGAAAATCCAGTTAACTAGGGCCTAGCAATGGACCAGGATGCTTTCCGTCGAACATATCGAGAAATGAATGAGCGCATCTGTGCTTATGAAAAAAGTATCCTGTCTCGCCATTGCTCATGTTCACAATCTAAAAAACTCTGTATCGCTGAACGTGAGGGTGTTCATTGCGTTTCAGATGAAGCATTGCAACAGTGCCAGGAACTACTGGAAACACTCCGTCATCAGGCCAGGTTTGCCCTGAAATCAAACGATGACAAGGCAGTTCTTTCGCATGGCAAGGCGATGCGGCTTCAGGTGGGAGGATTGCGGGGTCTCTTCACCGCAATACATCCGGAACACCCAATACCTGAACTTATCGACGATATCTTTGAATTGATCAACAAAGCTACGACACTCTATGGGCGATTGGAGAATCTGCCGTACCAAACCCTCATTCAGCAGGTATCCGCCTACAAAGGCAGGCAGCGTGGTAATCACCGTTAACCACCCTGAAATCGCTGCAAAAGTTGCTTCAACCGTTCAGATACTGGTGCCAATTTCTTACGCATCAGTGAGCCAATCGCATCGGTATTAGACAATACCGGCCTGACGATCCCATAGCCAAGACCGGACAATAGATAGAGGCTGCGTATTTCTGTCTCCCGCCGGCTGACAGCGTCGCGGCAGGCAACAAATGCATCACTACACAATCCATCCGCTTCAGCTTCAAGCTCTTCCAGGGTCAGATCGGGATCACCTGTTGGCCGAAGCGATTGCAGATATTCACGAACAACATCGAGCAGTGTCGCCACAACATCCTGATTGGCCGGTTTCTCGATGACTGTCAGCACGGTGGAAATAAAACCCTGGCCGGGTGATGAGTGGATCCGTAACAGCTGTGCGGCAAAGGGATTGCCCTGTTCCGACAATGGAAGCAGCGCGGCCTTCTCATGATCAGTCATAGACCCTGGCACCGACTCCACCGGCAGATCGTCCGGCAATGCCGCGAGAAAACCGAGATAGTAGGTCGGTTTGCGTTGACAGCGCTTCCACAGACTGACCTTCTCCTGTTCACTGATCAAACCGGGCTGCAATATCAATCGTAAGCTCTCAATGATCACCATCGATTCAGTTTCAAAGGGGAGATAGTCGAGCAGAAACCGGGCCAATTCCGGTCCCATACTGCCGTCCACGATCTGTGGGTTATCCAGCATTCGACGCGCATTGTCAGGATCCTGGCTGATCCACCAGGCACGTCTGGCCAACTCGTCTGTTATGCCCTTGGCGCAGGTAAAGGCCACCACGGCTTCAGGCTCTCCTAGCAGCAGCAATTGCTCGAGATTATCGTCACGGGTCTGACCCATGCGGCTCCAGCGCTTGAGATAGACGGGGTAACCGCCGGGAGAGCCCTGCACATGGCCGGACAGCAGCTCACGCACCTTGCGTAGATAGAGGTCGTCACGGCAATTTGGATTGAGGATTATTCTGGATTCACCCCTTTCAGACAACCCAAACAGGGTCATGGAGGATTCGTCAATGCGTATCGCTTGCGGCTTGTTTGCCAGCAACACATTCAGGCGTAGCGAATCCTCACTCGTCAGCTCCATATCAGACAACAATTCCTGTTTCTTTCGAAGCCAACGGGAATTTCATTCCACGCATAATCATGTTCAGGCTGTCTGTTCTATTGAACAGGTTCTTTCGGAGGCGTGTAGTTGCTGTCTTTAGGATTGATGAAAATGAATTGGCTCTCTCCATCGTCCAATTCAGCGAAGTCCATGGTTGTCTCATCGAGCAGGGAGAAATACTCAGGCTCCATAATCACACTGACCCCTTCGGAATCGAACTGAATATCGTCATCCTTGGCATCGTCGAATCCCATCAGATAGTCAAATGAGCCATCCTCTTTCTTCTGTGCGGCGAAACGCAGGGCCATACCTTCGGTGCCGCCCATTTTTGCCGCCTGTTGTATCTGTTGCGCTGCCCGAGGTGTTATCTTAAACATCTGTCACCTGTTTGAATTTTGCAGTTACAGTAGTTTATCCCTTGTTTTTAAACGCATCCACATGCGCCACAAATCGCTGAACCCAATTGTTTCCGCCCACATTTCTCATATGCGTATAGCTCGCCAGCAGGTTTTTGTAGATATAACCGTCAAACTCACCGTTGATACCAGCGCCACGCTCCACCCGGTACATAAAATCATTTTCATCACATTCAAAGGACTCCAGCGATGAATAGTGGAACTCGTGCGCATGGATCAGCCGATTCGTTTCATCCTCCGCCAGCTGGGGCCAAGGCCCCCTGCCGGTATCGCGCAAACGCACATAACCCCTACCCTGTGGTTTTTCGTACATCCGGGTGTCAGCCGGTATCACGCCAACCATTCTACATTTTTTGGCTCCCCAGGTAAGGCTTCGGGTCAGATAGATCAAACCACCGCACTCCGCATACACCGGTCCACCCTGTTCCACATACTCCGAAATCCCATCCCGCATCGGGCGGTTCGCCTCGAGCGCCTCCATGGCCATTTCCGGAAAGCCTCCACCTAAGAAAAGCCCATCGATTTCAGGTAGTTCTTTATCATTCAAAGTGTCGATTTCTATCAACTCCACACCCAGTGCACGAAACTTGTCCAGATCATCCGGATAATAGAAGCCAAACGCCTTGTCACGTGCAATAGCGATTCTAAGTGGATTTATTGGCAGTGAATAGGACGAAGTTCGTGTGGTATTGATGGGGTGTATTGAGGATTTCGCCGCAATTTGAATCACTTTTTCAATATCGACATGCTGCTCAACGGTTTCTGCCAGCAGTTGGATAATCTGCTCTGATGTCTCACTCTCATTGCTTGGAATCAATCCCAGGTGTCGCTCATCGATCTGCAGCCGGCTGTCTGCCTGTATAGCGCCCAACACCGGAATATCCGTGTAGTGTTCGACGACCTGTATCAGCTTGGATTGATGCCTGCTCCCCCCAACCTGATTAAGAATCACACCTGCTAATTCGATGCTCCGGTCAAATGCCTGATAACCCAACAATAACGGGGCGATGCCTCGAGTCATGCCACGGCAGTTGATGACCAGTATCACCGGCGTGTTTAAAAAGGCTGCCATCGCGGCGTTGCTGTTGGAGCCTTCGATATCCACACCATCAAAAAGCCCCTTATTACCTTCGATAAGGGCCATCTCTCTGCCACTCATATAATTGGCGTAGTTATGTAGAATCTCGTCTCTGGTCTGTGTGTAAAAATCAAGATTATAGCAATCCCTGCCTGCGGCGGCGGAGAGCCACAAAGGATCGATATAGTCAGGTCCTTTCTTGAATGGCTGTAGTGCGATTCCACGTTTGATCAAAACTCTGACCAGACCGATGGCCAGAGTTGTCTTGCCGGAGGATTTATGGGCGGCTGATAGATATATCGCTGACACAGGAAACCATCGATAGAGGATCAATCACACTCAACAGGGGCAGGTTGGTATACCCTTTACAGGAGACCATCCTACCTTGTAGATAAAAAATCCACCACCGGCAAGCGGTGATGGATTTTCAGCAGTAATTCCGTCTGAAGGGTCAGTCTTCGAGGGTTTCTGGGAATACCTTGATAATTCGCGCGCCGATCGCCACTAAAGCCAGTGCTACGGCAATACCTGCGACACCCAGAGCGGCCTCGGGAAATGTGGGGACATAGTTTGCTACCTGACCATCGAAGAAGCCGGATTCGATTACCTCTTTGCCTGGAAACATGTTCATTGGGTAAGCCTGTCCCCCTATGACGATGATATAGATCTGAAAGAATCCTCCGATGAGCACGGCAACCGAGGCCGCCGCGATTGCCCAGCGGGACTTTTCAAAGGCAGGCGAATAGATCAGAAAAAGCGGAATAATGCTGCCAATGAGTATCTGGCCAATCCAAAACATCACTGTATAGATACCTCCATCCAACAGGATGAAGCGCTCGATGCCATGATGCTGGGTTGCATAGAGATTCGTCAGATTATAGGCCAACACGAAATAGAGCACTGCGCCGACAAATACACCGAGCAGGTTCTTAAGCCGGGTCAGGCGCAGATCGCCAAGTTCTCTGTCGCCCCACATATAGGCGGCGATAAGGGTAATAATGAAGAAAGCCAAGCCGTAACTGAACGACATGATGACGAACATTGGCGCCATGATAGCCGCATCGTATGCCTCGCGAGCCACCAGAAAGCCGAAAATGGACCCGGTACCTGTGGTGAGCGCAATGCGCCAGAAGAAGGCTGCAAAGCCCAACGGTCGCTTAAATCTCTCCATGCCGCGATCGATCATCGTCCAGAGGTAGACAGCGACTATGGCAATGAATCCGCTATAGAGGATAACGTTCCACGCAAATATCGACTTGAAATTATACTCCGTCATGGCAACGATCAAGCGGTCGGGCCTGCCAAGATCGAGAACCAGCACCATCAAGCCACCTACCAGCAGCCCGATCGCCAAAAGGCCGGAAAAACGACCCAACGGTTTGTACAGTGGACCGCCGAAAACAGAGCCGATGGAGGCGACGTTCAATGCACCCGATGCGGCCACGATCAGAAAGATGGCGAAGACGTGCGGCAGGCCCCACACGATCTGATTGGACATGCCGGTGACCCAGTGGCCCTGATGCTCCATGAAATAGGCAGCGCCCAGACCCACGGCGATAAATGCACCGAGCAGTGCCAAGCCCATCCAGAAGCGGATAGGTGAGCCGCAGTAGAGCTCGCGGTAGTACATCTTACTCATATGATTCCAAGCTCCCTACAGATCACAGGTTGAGGTAACGAACACCGGTATTCAACTCGAGGTCGGCCCGGATCTGTACTGAGTTGCGAGATTTGAGAACCCGACTGATTTCGCTGTTGGGATCCTTCAAATCACCAAATAAAATCGCTGAATGACCCTCCTTGTCGCATGCCTCCTGACAGGCCGTCTGCATAACACCGGCATCAATCCTGTGTACACAAAGGGTGCAGGACTCGACACACCCCTTGCCACGGGGCGCATTCACCGATTGATCAGTCAGTGCCTCATGCACGAAGGAGCGTGCCTTATAGGGACACGCCATCATACAGTAGCGACAACCGATACAACGGTGGCGATCGACAAGCACCACACCATCAATCCGTTTGAATGATGCATTGGTGGGACAGACATCGACGCATGGAGGGTGTTCACAATGTTGGCACATCATAACCATGCGATTAATATGGCCGGTCTGCTTGTCCTTCAGTTTGACCGGACGGATCCAGACCGCGTCAGTCGCTGGCCTGTCATACCCGGTCAGGCCATGTTCGTTGTTACAGGCCTCAACACAGACACTGCAACCCTCGGCACACTTATTGGCATCGATCAGCATGCCCCAGCGGTGTTTGCCGGACGCCCCCGAAGGTGCATCATCTGTTTCGCCTGCAGCGTGCAAAATGACACCAGGCGCCAGGGTCAACGCCCCGGCAGCTGCTACGGTTCCGCCGATAAACTGGCGGCGGTCTACACTCGGCTGGTCACTCTTATTGCTCATGATCAGTCTCTCTGTCTGCCAGCAGGCTGTTGCACATCCCAGACAGGGGTATGCGCATCCGAATGGTAACCAAGCGAATCTCCCCCTCCACTCTCCATCGGTGTCGTACGATGACACTGAAAACAAGCGGGGCTCACCGCAACGTAACCGTGACAAGCCTGGCAAAATTCGCCTTCACTGGTGACCGATACAGCCTCGCCGCTGGAATCCCTTGAGGCGTGGCAATCGATGCACTCGGAAAGACTGTATTTCAAACCACGCATTCCATCCCTAACCGTATCGTCCCTGCTATGCTGGAGAAAATCCATATGGTTACGACGTATCTCGTCGGTCGGCGCAACACAGCTATCCAACGAGGCTGCCTTGGAATTTTTGGTTACATATCGACTCTCACCGATGGCCTGCATGGCGGGTAACAGCAGACCAGCCAGCAGTATGATGAGGAGTCTTTTGCTGATGAGAGAACTACGCATCTCAGCTCCTATTCACCTAACCCCATCTGGATATATCCTGTGGGACAAACGTCGGTGCAAACATGGCAACCGATACACTTGTTGTAATCGGTATCAACATATCGACCCGTGGTCGATTCCGCTTTCTTGACCCGGAAGACCGCGTCTTGCGGGCAGAACACGATGCAGTTGTCGCACTCGAAGCACATGCCGCAGCTCATGCAACGTTTTGCTTCTTCCTGTACCTGCTCCTGATTCAGGCCGTTCATGCGCTCCTTGAAATGATGCAGCACTTCATCTGCTGTGGGCACATCTTCGGAACGCAGTAGGCGCGGTGTGAAAGAGAAGTGCCCGAGGAACAGATCATTTGCCGGAATCACTTCCTGGTGAGAACGGTCTTCATAATTATGCACTGCATACTTGGCATCGCTGGTACCGCGCATGTCGCCTTCGCTGCTATCAAAAGCCTCGGGTTCCAGGTGGGCCTCTTTCAGCTTGTCCAGGAGGTCGAAATGGTGCACATCGACCTTCGGACGCTTGGCAAGTTCTTTCTTGGTCAAATAGGCATCGATACTCTCGCAGGCGATAGAGGCCTGACCGATGGCGGTGGTCAACAGGTGAGGTCGAATGATATCGCCGGCCACGAAGTGTCCTTCCCTGCCTGGAACCTGATAAAACTTGTCCGCGTCCATCAGGTTTTTGTCGTTGGCCATCTCTTCTAGACCTTCCATATCGGCGCTCTGACCAATCGCTGAAACGATGAGATCGGCCTCCAATATGCGCTCCGTACCCTCGGTAGGAATCGGAGTCATACCATCCATGGTACAGTTACACACCTTGAGGCCTGTGGCGCGGCCAGCATCACCGACAATCACTTCCAACGGCATCACACCGTCCAGGATCTCACAACCCTCGTGCAGCGCATCGTGTATCTCGTGCTGGGCAGCAAACATCTTGTCTTTGGTGAACAGGGATGTCAGTGTCGCGTCGGCAGGCGCTGCCCCTTCGGCCAGTGCATCGTCCTGGTTCATGCTGGTATCGAGCACGACGTCTTCAGGATTACCGGCTGCACTGTTCGTACCCAGGCGTCTGGCCACAGAGATCACGTCGATAGAGGTGTCACCACCACCGATACAGACCACTTTTTCAGCGGTTACTTTCATGCGGCCTTCATTGAAGGCCTTGAGGAAAGCCACACCGGATACGCAATTGGGGGTACCGACCCAACCATCCACCGGCAGGTCGCGGCCATTCTGGCACCCAAGAGCCCAGAGAACTGCATCGTGCTCTTTTTCGATATCGGCTACAGGAACATCGGAGCCGACCTTGACACCGGCCCGGATCTCAACGCCCATATCGACGATACGTTGGATCTCCGCCTGCAGTTTGTCACGTGGGATACGATAGTTTGGAATACCGTAGCGCATCATACCGCCAAGCTCGGGATCCTTCTCGAAGACAGTCACAGCATGACCCGTCTTACGCAGTTGAAAAGCAGCCGCCATACCGGCGGGACCACCACCGATTACAGCCACCTTCTTACCGGTATCAGCGCCCGGCGTGAATTTGAAGCCCTTCTCGATAGCGGTATCACCGATGTATTGTTCAACAGCGTTGATACCTACGAAGTCCTCGACTTCGTTACGGTTACACCCATCCTGACAAGGCGCCGGACATACTCTGCCCATCATGGAGGGAAAGGGATTGGCCTCTACAGCACGCTCGAATGCATACTGTTCCCACTCCAGACCTTCGGAAGGCTTTTCCTGTTCACGCACGATTGCCAGCCAACCGCGGATATCGTGGCCGGAGGGGCAACCGCCCTGGCAAGGTGGTGTACGATTGATATAGGTAGGGCACTTATAGGAGGTGTCTTCAAGGAAGATTTTATCACCCCAGTCATCCCACTCGTTTTCACCGTCTTCAAAGCGGCGCCAAGTAATCTGTTTTTTCATCTCTTCACTAGGAGTTGCCATTTTCAGTCTCCTCTTGGAACTTGTCTTGGTCGTGCCCTACCCAGGGTAGGAATCGTAGTTTGCGCTAGTTATCGTGTTCTATTCATCATCTTCGTCTTCGCCGTAACCGGGAGCCTCCTCGGGCGGCGTCTTTCTGTTCATCACAATTGCATTACTCACCAGCTGATGAACACTGACGATCTGAAACATATCCATGCCGTAATAGGGGAACACCTTGCTGAACTGGCTCTTGCATATGGCGCAGATTGCCGCAAGGTGAGTGACACCCTTTTCGTCCATGACATTCTTGAATGCCGTCATTCGCGGCTTGGCGCCCTTCACCCGGACCTCCATCAGGTCGTCGGTCAGCAGACCGCCGCCACCGCCGCAGCAGAAGGTACGCTCATGGATGCTGTCCCACTCCATGTCGTGATAGTTGCTGACAACCGCCTTGATCACCTTGCGAGGTATCTCGAACTGACCGCCCGGCTTGTCGCCCATGCGCGATGCGCGGGCCACGTTGCAGGAGTCGTGGAAGGTGATCGACATATCGTCGTTCTCAGACTTGTCGAACTCCAGGGTGCCCTGCTCTATCTCATTCAGGGTGAACTCGCATATGTGCTGCGGCACCGGGTAGTCGGGGTTGAGAAAATCGAACGGTCCTGCCAATGTATTCAAAAAGCTGTAGGCGATGCGCCAGGCGTGCCCGCATTCTCCGAAGACAATGCGCTTCACTCCCAACTCCAACGCCGCCTCGCGTATACGCAGGGAGACGCGACGCATATTCTCGTAGCTGCCGATAAACATGCCGAAGTTGCCTGCCTCGGAGGCCTTGGTGCTGAGCGTCCAGCTGACGCCCGCTTCGTGAAAGACCTTGCCGTAACCGATCAAACCGTCCACATGGGGCTCAGCGAAAAAGTCAGCAGAAGGTGTCACGAGTAGGATTTCAGCGCCTTTTACGTCCAGCGGATATTTGACCGCTACATCGGTCTCCTCCCAGACGTCCTCTTCCAGACCCTCAAGGGTGTCTTCAATGGCAGGCCCTGGCAGTCCCAGATTATTTCCGATCTTATGTACCTTACCGATGATTTCGTTACAGTACTTCTGACCGACACCGATAGAGTCGAGGATCTCCCTCGCTGCCATCGAGATCTCGGCAGTATCGATGCCGTAAGGGCAGAAGACAGAGCAGCGACGACACTGGGAACATTGATGGAAGTAGCTATACCATTCATCAATGACCTCATCGGTCAGGTCGGCCGCACCTACCAGTTTTGGGAAATATTTACCGGCAAAGGTAAAGTAGCGGCGATAGACCTTACGCAACAGATCCTGCCTGCCCACCGGCATATTTTTCGGATCTTGCGTACCGAGATAGTAGTGGCATTTGTCGGTACAGGAACCGCACTTCACACAGGCATCCATGAACACCTGGAATGAACGATAGCGGCTCAGCAGGTCTCCCATCTTGTCGATGGCGACCTCTTTCCAGTTCTCAAGTTTTTCTCCTGGAAAGCCCAAGTTTTGATTATGCTCAGGCTTGGCCACGAAGCAGGTCACATGCTTCATGGTGCCTTCAACCAGGTTTGGAACCTCAATAAATTCTGTCAGTTCCGGTGTTTCGAATTCAGCTTTAGCCATTTGTAGCCCTCATCGGCCAAGCGATAAATTTAAGAATCTTCAAGTTTTCTCGCCCACTCGACCAGGTGTCTCTTCTCACGTGGATTGTCCACCTGGTTACGTGTCGGGCTGAAAAAGACACCTGGTATATGCAGCAGTTTGCTGAATGGCAAAAGCAGCATCAGCACTGCGACCAGGGACAGATGAACAAGCAGAACCGGGTCCATGGGAAGATCGCCGCCGCTGAATGTCCAGAAACCGGTAAAGAACTGCTTAACGGCAACCACATCAGTATGGATCAGGAATGTCATTGTCGCACCGCTCACGCCGATAAAAATCAGCAGCAGCAGCCAAAGATAATCGGATGGAGAGGAGATGTAGCGGACGCGATCGACGAATATTCTCCGGATCAGCAGTCCGGCAAGCCCTGCAATCATGGCAAAGGCCGCATATTTACCAAAGGGTTGAATCAATTGTATCGGCAGCCACACAGGGTCGATAAAATAACGGACATGCCGCGCGAGAACCAGAAACAGTCCCATGTGAAACATCCAGGAGAAGACCCAGGTCCACTTGGTGCTCTTGAACAAACTCTCAAAAAAAACGACTTCACGAAACATCCGTAGAACCACACCAGTCTGATTGACAGGCGCCGGTGTGGTCGGAATCTTTAATGGAGCAGGCGTTCTGGCGTACTGGACAATTTTCCTGGCCAGTCCAAGGACAAGAACTAAGGTCGCTACGATAAACAGCAACGCGTAGGCAAATGACATAATCCTGCGTTCCTCAAAAAATGATCAAGTGATTTGCGATGGAGGGACAATAAGCACCTCCATCGCAAGCACGTGCCTTTAGATACAGCCAGTCGGTTTAGGCAGACCGGCAAAACGGCAAGCCTGCTTGCCTGGGCCATATGGAAACAGGGCATAAAGATATTTTGAGTTACCTTTATCCTTACCCAGCTTCTTACCTACAGCCTTGGTCAGTACACGAACCGCAGGAGCAATCTGATATTCTTCATAGTACTCACGCAGGAAGTTGATGATCTCCCAATGCTCGTCGGTCAGTGGCAGGTCATCTTCCGCAGCCATTGCCTCGGCAACAGCGGGCTCCCAATCGGCCAGATTGGTCAGGTAACCCTCTTCATCAGTTTCGAAGGTTTTGCCGTTAGCTTCGATAGCCATATTTTCTCTCCCAGATAGAGTTGAAAGTTATTCAGTTAATACAATCAGACCCAGGCCTGTACCTTGTCATTCTCTGTGGCGAGACTGACAAACCTGGCGTAGTCCACAATTTCGATGCCGTCAGCGACCTTGTCTTCGCTTACACCGCGAGCCTTAAGGTCCGGGCCCAGCACATAGAAATTCACACCATCTTTGGCGGCAATCTTCTGTGTGCAGTCAGTACCTTCGATCGCGCCATAAATGCCGTCTTCGTACATAAGGACAGAACTGCCTGCTTTGGCGTAGGCCAGACAGCTATCCATCGAAGACTTTTCAAAAGGTGATTTGTTAACAGTATGTAGGGTACTCATTCACTCGTCTCCGACTTAGAAGCTGAACATGACATCTTGTTCTTCCATGATGTCCGTCATTTCAGCGCGACTGACCACACGGATAGAGTCCTTTTCCGCCCAATCATCATCTTCATCCTCGTAGGTTAGAGGCATCAGGTCATCCAAGGTCAATCCTCGCTCCTCCAATGACTCCTTCTCTACATACAGTTTGGTGACGTCATAATCACCAAGCGCCTGGTAGGTGGGTGAGAAGTTCTTCATATCCACTCCAGCCGTATCCTGTCCTTTGACCAGCTGATAGACCCCGTCATCCAGAAAAGCCAGGCTGACATCCTGATCAAACGCAGCGCCGATCAATACAACCTCCAGTGACTCCCAGGCATAGATGGTGCCGTAGGGGGCCCGACGGTTGAGGTACATGAACTTTTTAATATCTTCAGACATCGTCAACCCCTATGCTCAATCACCGAATACCACCAGTCGTTCCGACTGGATGCCCGCCTCGACCAACTGACCGAGACCGGAGATGCGAAAACCTTCAGCAAGGTTCTGCGCATCCTTACCGTTGCGCTGCATCTCACCCTCGTCGACGATACCCCGCCGCTGGGCGGCGGCCACGCAAACCACCAGATCGAGATCGTGCTGTTTACCCAGCTCGGACCAACGCTTGACAATGTTCCGATCATCTTGCGGAGGTGTTGTCAGATTGGTGCCGTTGTTGACACCGTCGTGATAGAAAAAGACACGCATAATCTCATGTCCGGCTTCCAGTGCAGCTTTGGTGAACTGGTATGCAGAGTCCGTGGCTTGGTGCTGATAAGGACCCTCATTTACCTGAATCGCGAATTTCATCAGTAGACCTTCCTGTTATTGCCCAAACGATTTTCCTGAATTAGAAGCGGATATGCGCAGAGGCATTCAGGTTGTTACGGCTACCACGCCAGTTATCGATGTGATATTTGGTAAAAGGCAGACCGGTCTTCTCGAAGAATTTTGGCCAACCGATACGCTCAGCCCACTCACCGATACGCTCCCAATCCTTGGCGTCTTCCTTGTAGGCGCTGAGGATCTGCTTGACCACGGTGGAAACTTCGGGCCAGCGGGGCGGATTGTTGGGCACACCGGCAGCCACCAGCTTGTGGAAGGTCGGCTTGGATCGGGCATTGGAGTTCTTGCCACCCACCCAGATCGCGAACTTGGAATGCTCCGGATCGTTTATCTGCATGGGAGGACAGGGCGGGAAGCAGGCACCGCAGCAGATGCACTTCTTCTCGTCCACTTCAAGGGAGGGCTTACCGTTGACCATGGCGGGACGGATAGCAGCTACCGGGCAGCGGGCCACGACCGAAGGACGCTCACAAACGTTGGCGACCTGGGTATGGTCAATCTTCGGCGGCTTGGTATGCTGAATGTTGATGGCGATATCACCCTGACCACCACAGTTGATCTGGCAGCAGGAGGTGGTGATTCGCACACGGTTCGGCATCTCTTCCTTCACGAAATCATCGTAGAGGTCATCCATCAAAGCCTTCACAGCACCGGATGCGTCGGTACCGGGAATGTCGCAGTGCAACCAGCCCTGGGTATGAGAGATCATTGAGACAGAATTACCGGTACCACCGATCGGGAAACCTTCGGACTCCAGCTTGTCGATCAGAGGCTGAACCTTGGACTCCTCACTCACCATGTACTCGATGTTGGAGCGAATGGTGAAGCGGACATAGCCTTCGGCAAACTCGTCGGCGATGTCCATCAGCTTGCGGATGGTGTAGACATCCATCTGACGCTGGGTGCCGGCACGTACGGTCCAGATGCTGTCACCGCTCTTGGCGACGTGATGCAACACACCGGGGCGAGGACGCTCATGATAAGCCCACTGGCCGTAATTATTCTTCAGCACGGGGTGTAAGTAGGGCTCCATCTCCGGGACGCCACTCTCAATCGGCATACGAACTTCCGACATACCTACCTCCAAAAAAATAGGGTAATTGATTCGTTTTAAGGGGCAATCGAGCGAACCCGTTGCCCCCTTATATCTAGATCGGTGTTACTGGGCCTTTCTCTCAGCCCACTTGGCCGCTTCCTCATCCCAGTCGTCGCTACGGAAGTAAGGATTCATACGCGGACGCTCGATCATGTTGGGATCGATCTCGAGGCCTACACCTTCCAGAAAGTTGACCAGGCCGATACGCTCGATCATCTCACCGGTACGCTCGTGCTCGAGGGCGTTTTCGGCGAAGAAGTCGAGGATCTCTGTCGCCAACTCTTCCAACCACTCGAAATCCTCATCGGTCTCCAGCTTGTGGAAAGGCACGATCACGGTACCCATCAGATCGCCGATCTTAAGGGTACGCTTACCGCCACAGAGCAGGGTAATACCCTTATCGTCACCGGGAGAGAGTGCCTTGTTCATCACGTTGATGCAGTGCATGCAACGGACACAGGAAGGATTGTCGACCGCCAGGGTATCGTCGTCATTCAGGGACAGGGCCTTGGTCGGGCAACGGGTGATGACATTGTCGATGACATACTTGCGGCCTTTGTCGGCGACGAAGTTCTTGACCTCGTCCTGGTCGACCTTCATATCGTCGCGCCAGGTACCGATGGTAGCCAGGTCGGCGCGCTGCACGGAGTTCATGCAGTCGTTGGGACAACCTGAAACCTTGTATTTAAATTTGTAGGGCAGCGCGGGACGATGCATGTCATCGAGGGCGTTGTTGACCAGCATACGCATGGTACGGCCTTCATCGAAACATGAATTCTCACAGCGAGCGGCACCGACACAGGACATACCGGTACGTACAGCCGGACCGGCGCCACCAAGATCGAAGCCCATCTCGTTAATCTCGTCAAATGCGGGCTGAACGTTGTCGGTGGTGCAACCCTGGAACATGATATCACCGGACTGGCCATGGAATGCGATCAGACCGGATCCGTACTTCTCCCAGATGTCACAGAATTTGCGGATGGTGTTGGTGTCATAGTGCATGCCCGGAGGCGGCATGACGCGAAGAGTGTGGAACTCGGCTGCCGCGGGGAACAATGCTTTTCCGTCGTCACCCTTGAGTTCGGTAAAGCGGGGGATGATACCGCCACCATAACCGATCACGCCAACGGTACCGCCTTTCCAGTAACCTTTGCGTGTCTCGTATGAGGTCTCGAGCTGACCCAGCAGGTCAACCATCATGTCGTTATCGTTGGCGAGACGCTTGAGGCCGGTGACAAACGAGGGCCAGGGGCCGCTCTCCAGCTGGTCAAGCATGGGGGTATCATGCATCTGTTTTGCCATCACTCTTTCTCCCAATGGTCGTTTGTTCAGGTCTTTTTGCTGAATCTTCGCCTGATGTTCAAGCTGCGCCAAACACCTTGGCATAGAAAAACGGCTACAAACCTGCAATCCAAAACCGCGTTACAGGCAACAGGCCTGTTTCTACTGGTGCGAAATTTTAGGGATGTCTAATGCAGACCAATATCCTTCCGATGGGAGGGAAAGAGATATTTATGACTATCCCATTTGGGATATATTTTCATGAATTTTGGGGTAAAAAGGGGTCAAATTTGACACAAAATACACAGTAATAACAATATGTTAAAGTCTTTAATTCATTTCTAATATTCAAAACACTCCCTTACTTTCATAAGGGTAGGTTTTACCGATAAACTTGGTCAGAAGAGCCTTGATCGAGCATCCCACATGATGTTCAATATCAATACCTGAGTATTTTACTGCGTTTTGCTACGGCAATCGCCAGACCGCAGGGACAAAGTCAAAAATGCTGTATTTGAGTGAATTAATGATGCAACACCCAGAGGTCGATAGCTTCGATAGACTGCTGGAGGTGGTGAAGGAAAGGTCGAAGACTGAGATGTTTTTTCGTATCGATGTCAAACCCCCTTTTTCCGACACCCCCGACAATTGGGAAGACCGCCTGGAAGCGACTTTCACCTGAGGTCGTGACAGAGACATTCAGGGTCAGTCAACAGGCCCCGGCAACAACTGAGAAGATTATTGTGAAGTACCTGGAATCTGAAGCCTTTATCGGTGACAACGAGAGTTCGGAAGATGCGATAAAATCAAGCAAGCTGCTGCAGCTCAAACTCGACGAGAAGCGTGAAGAGCTGTCTGCCCTGTCTGATGATGTCCCCAATGACAAGCGTCTTGAACTACAGCTCGAATCCGCCTATATCCTTCTCGACCTGGACAGGCGGCAGGAGGCCGGGCAGATCGGTAAAATTGTACTGGATCAAGCACTCGACGAGGAGTTGTGGCTGAGGGCCGTTGAAGCCTGCGACATCCTCTACCAATCGGAGCAGACGGAGTCGATCAAGGCGCTGGCCCACGGAATCTGGCTAGGTGTGACATTCCCCATTGACCCCGAGCTAAGCGTGGCCATGCTGCAACATCTCATCGATGAGACCCCCGACAAATCAGACGGTGCGGCAGTGGCTGCGGTGACCGCCTGTTACGTGGTCGATATCCGTGCCCAGGGGCAGGAGCGTGAGGATCTCAAGTTCTTTACCAACCAGTTGCTTGGCCAGGTCGCCAGACGCCACAGTCAAGTGGAAGAGCAGGAGATCTTCGATTTCTGGGTCGAGCGCATGGAATTGAACGATCCGGGCAAGTTTCTACCCAGGTTGGCCAAGGTACTCGAAGTCATCATTGATGGAGACTGGTGGTTCGACAGAGATGCTCTGCGGGCGAAAATCCCAGCCGACGAGGTTTGATTAAATGAACGCGACCTTCTGGCAGGAAGAACAGGATGAAGAGCAGTTTGTGGTACCGGATAATGTGGTCGATCTGATATTCAGGATCAAATGCCCCTCTCTGCCCGTCGACCATGCCTGGTCCCTCTCCGATGCGATACATAGAGAACTGCCCTGGTTTCCCCTGGAGCCGCAAGCCGGTCTCCACCTGATTTACGGCGCCGACTCAGGCAATGGCTGGGAAAGGCCCAGCGACGGTGGCGAAACCCTCTATCTCTCTCGTCGCACACCTCTGATCCTGAGACTGCCAAAAGAGAGGCTCGACGAAGCCGCCGAACTCAGCGGTAAAACCCTGGACATCGATGGATTTGCAATGGAGATCGGCAGGTCGCACACCCGGTTTCTCGCTATGACCACAACGCTCTACTGCCGTTACCTGGCCTGTGAGACCGGTCAGAGCGAGGATGAGTTTGTTCAGTCTGCGGTCGAGTCATTGCAGTCTCTCAACCTGCGTTTTAAAAAGGTACTGTGCGGTAAAGGCACCCTGTTCACCACCCCACAGGCACCACTCCTTACCCGTAGCCTGATGGTCGCCGGATTATCCCTGGACGATGCGGTCACATTACAGGAGTACGGTATCGGCCCTCATCGAATTCGCGGCTTTGGCTTGTTTGTACCACACAAGACTGTATAAGATACCGCGCCTATAACCGAATAAATTCCAAAATAGACGGGGAAATGACCCCGCCGTTGTATCTGTTTGTAAGGAGAGATCAATGTCTTATGAAGTAAACGGTAAAACCATTGAGGCCGACGCCAACGGCTACCTGGTCGATCACACTGAATGGAGCGAGGATGTGGCCAAGGCCATCGCTGAGAGCGAAGGCATCAATCTGAGCGAAAAGGCTTGGGAAATCATCAACTTTCTGCGCGACGAATATTTCAATAACAATGGCAACCAGCCCAACGAGCGCAATATGGTCAAACACTTCAAGGGTGTGTGGACCGACGAGGGCAAAGTGGATGCAAAATCCCTCTACATTCACTTCCCCAAGGGACCGGCAAAACAGGCAAGCAAAATTGCCGGCCTGCCCGAGACCAAGCGCAAGGGTGGTTACTGATTGAATATGATGCGAAACGACTGACGTCGTTACTTTCCAAACAAGGCAGCCGTACCCTGAGTTGATTCTGCAGGGTACGGTCGTGTCATTCCGATAGACCTCCCCATATCCGCCATTGGGTCCGCCTATAGTTGCTCATCCTCAACCATACGATGCAGCATGAATCTGAGCTTTACCTGCCCACCCGCATATAACAACCAAACTCACTGCAGATGCCCCCGGTTAACGATTATCATTCCATGCACTTCGATGTTTGGATAAACCCACAGTTCGAGATCGTCACCTCCACTCGATTTCCATGAAGACAGGCCTTCTAAACAATACAGAGTTATCTGTATCACTCGATATGGTGCAGGGACAGATCGTATCTCAAGGGTGATCAGTATCTATTATTGAGACAGATCTTTCGGCTGGGATTACAGGCAACCACCACCCTCTCCGTTCTGACTGTGCATTTATAAATTGTTATATATCTGTGACGATAGCTAGACATCTACGCTTTACGCTCATTACAACCATTCAGAACATCCCTAGGAGTGGGTCATGTCAAGCGTAAACGAAGAACAACCAAAATATAATAACCAGAGAAATCAAGAACTAAAAGAACTCCTGGCTGCTTGTGCATTGAATGACCGGAGTGCGTTCGCCCGTCTATATCAACTCACGTCGGCAAAACTGTACGGTGTTGTGCTGCATATACTGAACAGAGAGGCGACTGCCCAAGAGTGCCTGCAGGATGCTTATATCAAGATCTGGAATAAAGCGGAAAGCTATCGGACCCATCTGGCGGCACCGATGACCTGGATGACGACAATTGCTCGTAACCAGGCGCTTGATCATCTACGGCGACATCAGCGGGAGGTGATGGAGTCTGATGGCTATAGCTTCATAGAACAGATAGACACACAGCCTCTGCCGTTGCAATTTTGTTCACATAGCAAAGAGAAAACCCAACTTATGGCCTGTTTGGATCAACTGAATGAAAACCAGCGACAGATGATCAGTCTGGCCTATTTCAGAGGCCTCACACACAGTGAACTCGCCAGCCGGACCAATACACCGATAGGTACTGTCAAGACACAGATTCGCAGAGGCCTGGAGCAACTGAGGGGGTGTCTGGAGACATGACTTCGAGAGTGAACACCACAGTCTGGCAGCAACTATACATCCCCCCACATCCGCAACAGATTTGCGTAGGACTTGTCCACTAAACCGGTGCTCTCCGTGTCCGGTGCCGTTGCCAACAGATGCTCCCTGGCTTGATCCAGTTCATACAACAGCTCACGTTTCGCCGGATCCCGCACGTAACTTTGAATCCAAGCCAGCGCCACCAGGCGTTCTCCCTTGGTCACCTCAGCGACATGGTGCAGACTCGATGAGGGATAGATCACCGCACTGCCCGCAGGTGACTTTACCCGTTTCTCGCCAAACGTGGTGCGCACCACCAGCTCACCACCCTCATAGGTCTCGGGTTCGCGCAGGAAGATTGTCATCGAGACGTCACTGCGAAAGCGTTGTCCGCTGAGCCCCATCAACGGGTCATCCACATGGTCGCCATAGGTCATGCCCGGTTGGTAGCGGGCGAAAATCGGATCTGCCATGCGGTATGGCAGGACCGCAGAACGAAAGATCCCATTATTCGCCATGGCACTGGTGAGTATTCGGATCAGCAGCTCCATCTGCCTTGGCTCACCCTTCAACTCCTGGTTGTTTTTCACCCGCTGTGCCGCTTTGCCTGCAGTCAACTTGCCATCAACAAATTCCGCCTGCGACAATATTTGATCGATCTTGTCCAACTGCGCCTGCTGTAAAAGATCATCGATTTGCACCAGCATCCGCTTCTCCTTACAGATTCTCCAACACGGCCTGCATGCCTGACTCGTTGAGGGGGAAGGTTAAAACAGCATGCACAGGATAGCGTTGTTTCACTTTCTCTAAATTATCCAGGTGTTTTTTATCTAACAACACAATCACCTTCGCATTCGCCTGATAACGCTGAAGCGTGGCGAGCAGAGATTCAAGATTACTGAGTCGATCGCGAAATTGAGGATCAGCATAAAACTCCGCCACAACAACGCTGGGTCTGTGCCGCTTGAGCCATGCCTGCGCCTTGCGAACCGAATTGACCATCTCCACTCGATAGCCATAGCGTTGATAGAGAGGCACCAAGTTGGGATATCCTCCAAGCTCGACCAATGCGAGTAATTCCCGATCATCCATATGCTTGATTTTACCTCTCTGGAGCCTGATCATAGCTGCTGAAGCCCTGATCGAGGCAGAAGCTTCTCAACGGAATCACCAAGTAGTTTTTATTTTTACAGGGTCATGCAACTTAATCTAATTATCGATGACTGGTCAATGGACCTGAAGATCCCCGATGGTTATCTTGAAACCATGCGCACGTCCTTCGACAACATGGATAAAGACATGGACAGGGGTTGGCAAATTGGCCAAAGATGGGTAAAAAACCCTAATCCAACTCAACGCTGCCAACTGGTCGCCGGCAAGTTGCTAACCGCCCTGGAAAACGATAATGAACAACTCGCCTTGATGATGGGCGGCTATATCCTGTCCCGAATGCCAAATGTCAAACAGGTGGTCATCGACAACACCGGTGTTCCGGAAGAGACAAGCTTCAACACCCAGACGCTATAAACAGGCTGCTGGTCAATTACAGCTTGTTACCCTCCAGCAAAGACTTGATATCGACCCGGGCCTGATGTGGCTGCTCTCGGTGGATCTTCAGCACTTCCCCAGCCAATGCCGACCAGTGTTCCCTGCCCTCCTGGATGGACACTTTCAGGGGCCGCCAATCACCCTCTGCATGCCATCTCTCGTAGGCGGTGATGAGGCTGGGAAAGAGGGTTTTACGCATACCGCTAAGCCCACCGACAAAAAAATGGACCGAGGCGCGATCTTCCCGCTCGATGAGGCGAGGCAGTGTAACCTGACAGTCTGCCCAATGATCGCGTACCGCACGCACCATCAATTCAGCCGGTGAATGCCCAAGCGCCGTCAGTAGCTGATTCCATTCCTCGCCCAGCAGTTTCCCCGCATGATACTCACCCTGCTCATGCAGTAGAACCACATCCAACTCCTGTTCCACCATCTGATCGAGGGCATGCTCAAAATCATCCTCAAAATCGTAATAGGCAAATGCCCGGCCCATGGCATTATCCGGGCGGTGCCAACGCCAGTTTTCCAGCTTCTCCCATAGCAGGCGCCGGAACGACTCTTGACGGATGAAGATTCGATCGCCTTGACACATTGCAGCAGGGGCCATCAGATCACGTGCCAGTTCACGTCCGGCAACCCATACAGAGGCCCCACCGGGCTCTTCCCTGCGTTCCAGATGGCCAAGGAAAAAGAGGGGTTTGTTGCTGGAACCATAGCCCGCGCTATAGACCAGGCCAAAGGGATCGAGCAGTTCATTGATCCGATCCACATCAAAGGGATCGAATAACCGGCCAGCAAACGGCAGGGGGGTGAAATCGTCATCACTGAGGGAATCCCAAAGCTGCTCCCGCCGTGTCAGCCATTCGCCTACCGATTCGTTGGTCAACGATGCTCCGTAGTCGAGTCCATTCTCCCAGCGGTAGTATTCGCGCATTTTCAGCAGGTAGGTACAGAGACCATAGTCGGCACCATGACGCGCATCCGAAATATGACAATTCCGTTGAACGGCGCAACAGAATTGGCGTAACGAGCCCTTCATTGGTGCGCCTTGCGGTAAAGATATTGAGGGCGAACACTATTGGTGAATCTCATATTCCTGCATCCTCACCCATGTACAACAGAGTCGGGTATATGGTTGTCACTGATTCTGAAGATTCTGACTCTCAATAGCAATCCTATCCCGACAGAGGCCTTTTACCACCCCTATTCTTCAGGGTATTCAATGAGTGGATAAAATGCGAAGAAAAACAGGTCGTTTCTATTCACTCAAAACGGTCAGCAGCCAATCCGATCAGTAGTCGACCAGTTCACGCAACAATACGGTAGCGAAGCTGCCTGCAGGCAGAAAAAAACTCAATTCCAGGCACCCATCTCCGCTGAAATACCATGCGAGATCATGCAAACGTATCCGCAGTGGTCTTCGTTCCTGTTCCAGGCCTACATATTCGAGACCATGACGCCATGCCTCGAAGTCCAATAGTACCTTCGCTTCAAGTTCAGCGGCCAGACTGCTGACCAAAGGACGGCCACGTCCCCACATAGGCCCGCTTGGATGAATATCCTGCAATTGACAACGTCGTGAAAGATCGGCGCTCTGTTCCGGCTCATCGGCAAACCCTGCTCGACTACCATCAAGCTTGAAGTAATCACCCCGCAGCGGCATGTTCCAGCTCCCTTGCTCAATACGTTCAGCCAGAACCTGATTGAAGAGTTGAGATCGCACCGCTGAGATCACCAATCCTCGCGTCTGCCTCTTCATGTGCGGCTTTGTTCGAGAAAAGAGTTGCTCAGCCAGGGCAAGATTCTGGTAATCATGGCCAAAACGCTGTTCACCGAAGTAGTTAGGCATACCTAGCTCCCGCAGCAGGGTCAGACGCCGTACCAGTTCCTCCCTGTCGACGCTGAGATCCCGAATGCGGATTTGAAAACGATTTCCCCGCAGGGCTCCCCGGCGCAGCTTGCGGCGATGCCGATGCACCTGCAGAATCTCTACCAGATCAATCTCCAGCTTTCCCCAATCCGGCTCGGGGCGACCCGCCATGCGCAGGGAGAACCACTGGGTCGTCACCGCATGCCGGTCTTTCATGCCCGCATAACTGACGTCATTACCGGGGATGCCAGCCAGCCTGGCCAATTGCCCGGCCAGCCAGTGAGTATTGGTCTGCCGCTTTTTGATATGCAACAGCAGATGCTCACCCTCACCGTCGGGTTCGAAGCCAAGTATCTCGTCTACCTGAAAATCGTCTGGGGTAGCGCGTATCACCCCACTTCCAAGGGTAGGGCCGCTTACGCACGGCATCTTTTCAAGGGGTTGCCAAGGAGGATCAGTCGACAAGCCTACGCTCCTCCAACAACACAGTTGCCAGGGCGGCAATGCCTTCACCACGCCCGGTAAAGCCCATGCCTTCGGTGGTGGTCGCCTTGATATTGATGCGTTGCCCCTCAAGCTGCAGATCCCCGGCCAGGCAGTCGCGCATGGCACCCAAATAGGGAGCCAGTTTTGGCTGTTGAGCGACAATAGTCATATCCGCATTGGAGACCTGTAAACCCTTGCTGTGGAGTTGTTCCATCACCTGTCGTAGCAGTATCCGGCTATCGATCCCGGCATAGGACGGATCGTCATCGGGAAAGTGTCTGCCGATATCGCCAAGACCGGCCGCGCCCAGCAGGGCATCACACAGGGCATGAATCAGAACATCCCCGTCCGAGTGGGCCTTCAAGCCATGATCATGGGGCACTTCAATACCCCCGAGCACAAGGCGCGAACCGGGTTCAAATCGATGGGCATCATAACCCTGTCCTATACGCATGCGTGTCACCCCACCTTAAAGTGTCATAGTGTAGTGTCGATAATATGTTCTGACATTGTACGTAAAGCTCAGATTAAATACCGCCCGTACAATCAAAGGAACCCTCCACAAAGCGACAAGTACATGATTCAAAGAGTAACCTCAGTCACAAGCAACCGTATCAAGAGAGTGCCTCTCCTCAGAAATCTGCCCAAGCGGGTTCTGGATTATGTTTTGAGCGAAACCCATGTAGAGCACCAGAACGCCGGGGTCGGATTTGCAACCGTGGGAGAACGGACAGAGCAGATCTATTACCTGTTGGAGGGTCAGGTCGAGGTAGTTACAGAGGATGGAAAACGGCTGACCTGCCAGGCCGATCAGCCATGCAGCCTTTCACCGCTGGCGGAAAAATCACCCAATAAGGATCACATTACCTGCGTTAGCGCAGTGGACCTGCTGTGCATACCCAGGGAGCTGCATGACGCAATCAAGCGTCTTCCGCCGGTGGCCAATGCCCGTACCAACCAGACCATAGAACTGAAAGATGCGCAAGGCCCGGAAGATACCCTCTACTGGGAGTTCTATGAAGCAATCAAGAACGGAACGCTTGAGCTGCCCAGCATGCCAGATATCACTATGCGTATCGCCAAAGTTATCAACGACGTCAATACCGACAGTGAAGAGATCGCCCGCGTGGTACAGGCCGATCCCACGGTTGCCGCACGGATTATCAATGTGGTTAACAGCGCCGCATACCGAGGCAAGCAACCGATCGACAATCTTCCCGATGCCGTAACCCGCCTGGGACGCTCCGTCACACACAATCTGGTGATCAGCTTCGCCCTGGGTAAGCTTTTCAGCAGCCGCTCAAAGCCCTTGAAAAAGCGCATGGTCGATCTCTGGAAACACCTCAGCTACGTGGCGCCCATCTGCCACGAACTGGCTCAAGTCACTCCCGGTCTGGAAAATGATCAGGCCCTGTTATGCGGCCTGTTGCACGATATCGGCGCACTCGCCATCCTCGGTGCAGCCACTCGAAGACCCGAATTAGAGGAAAACCCCAAACAGCTCGATATGATCATCGATCACTTGAAGGCTGAAGTAGGAGCAATGGTGCTACGCAAATGGGAGTTTCCAGACTACTTCGTACAGGCTGCTCTGCATGCGGAGGATTGGATGGAGGATATCAGCCATGAACCCGACTACGTTGATTTGGTCGTTGTTGCCCAGTTGCATGCCTATGTCGGCACTTACAGGATACACACCCTTCCCCGCCTGGACCTGGTACCCGCATTTCATAAGCTGGCACTCGGCAAGCTAACCCCGAGGCACTCTATCGGCATCATAGACAATGCGAAAGACCAGATAAGGGAGCTGCGGGAACTGCTGGCGATCTGATAGAGAAGAAGCAGGCCGCGAATGAACGCAAATAAAAAAGTAAGGCAGTGACACTAATACCATGGTACTGATTATTCATTCGGCATAATTCGTCCTAGGGTCTGTTAACACTAATCAAGCCTAATCACCCTTTTCGCGATCATTTGCGGTGATTGGCGTTCATTCGCGGCTACATCATCTTTGTCATCAAATCAGTCAGAACGGGAAAGATAATCGGCGGCCAGCTGCAGGTCTTCCGGGCGAGTGATCTTGATATTGCCCGCATCGCCCTCAATCATCTTAGGCTGAAAACCCGCCAGTTCGACAGCGCTAGCGTCATCGGTCACCAATGCGCCTTTATGGACAGCGCTTTCCAGCACTTGGTAGAGGATACCGATTCGAAACATCTGTGGTGTCAGGGCATGCCAAAGCCCTTCCCGGGACACTGTTCCCTCGACATTGCCCTCGGCATTGACCGATTTCAGGGTATCATGGACCGGCACCCCGAGCAGACCGCCAACAGGATGGTTGATCAAAGTGTCGATTAAATGATCGAGATCTTTGCGAGAGAGGCAGGGACGAGCCGCATCATGCACCAACACCCAATCCTCAACAGCAGCCTGATGCTTCAACGCCCGTAAGGCATTCAGCACTGAGTGACAGCGCTGCTCTCCACCTTCGACCCTGGAAATTCTCGCATCATCGGCAAACTCGCATTCCTCCCACAGCCCGTCATGGGCAGAAAGCGCCAGGTATATCCCTGCTATTTGGGGGTGGCGCAGGAACCTCTCCAGGGTATGGTCAATGACCCGCCGCCCAGCTATGCTCAGGTACTGCTTCGGTATTTGAGCACCCATGCGTTGCCCCACGCCCGCCGCCGGCACTACCACCCAACAGCGGGCCTTGCTACTCATCCCCTTTCTCTTCATCGGGAGTTATCACCTGGTAGAAGGTCTCTCCCTCTTTGATCATGCCCAGTTCACTGCGGGCGCGTTCTTCAATGGCGGTCTGTCCACTGCGCAGATCCTCCACTTCCGCCTGCAGGGCACGGTTTCGTTCACGTAACCCGACCAGCTCCTTCTGCAGCTGGCTGATCTCCTGTTTCAGGTTATTGACTTCAGCCAGGCTCCCCTCGCCCACCCACAGGCGGTATTGCAGAAAAAGCAGTAGTCCGACCAGTATGGCAACCACGACTCGCATGGGCTGGGCCTTGTTAATTCTGATCAGTCGATAGTGACAGGAAACGCATCCTTACCTGCATAGACCGCATCCTCACCGAGCTGATCCTCGATACGCATCAGTTGATTGTACTTGGCCACGCGATCCGAACGGGAAAGCGAGCCGGTCTTGATTTGTCCGGTGCCTGTCGCCACGACCAGGTCGGCTATAGTCGTATCCTCGGTCTCACCCGAGCGGTGTGACACCACCGCGCTGTAACCAGCGGCTGTCGCCATATCAATCGCTGCCAGGGTTTCGGTCAAGGTGCCAATCTGGTTGACCTTGATAAGAATCGAGTTGGCGATTTTTTCATCGATACCCCGCTGCAGAATCTTGGTATTGGTGACAAACAGATCGTCACCCACCAGCTGTACCCGTCGACCCAGCTTCTCGGTCAACAGTTTCCAGCCTTCCCAGTCGCCCTCATCCATACCGTCCTCTATCGTGATGATCGGGTACTGATCGACCCAGGCGGATAGATAGTCGGCAAACTCGGCCGCGGAAAACTTACGACCCTCCGATGCCAGGTTGTAGACACCATTTTCATAGAACTCGGAACTGGCCACATCCAGGCCGAGATAGATATCCTTACCGGCGCTGAATCCGGCATTGCCAATGGCCTCCAGGATAACCTCGATCGCGGCTTCATTTGAGGGCAGATTGGGAGCGAAGCCCCCCTCGTCACCTACCGCGGTAGCCAGGCCACGTTTTTTCAATACGCTCTGCAGGGCATGAAAGACCTCTGCGCCATAACGTACCGCTTCGCGAATCGAGCCGGCACCCACCGGCAGTATCATAAACTCCTGCAGATCGACACTGTTATCCGCATGGGCGCCGCCATTGATGATATTCATCATCGGCACAGGCAACCTGTAGGGGCCGGACGCCAGTGAGCGATACAGCGGCAGGGCTCGCTCCTGGGCTGCGCCATGTGCTGCCGCCAGGGAAACTCCGAGTAACGCATTCGCGCCCAGTTTGGATTTATTCTCTGTTCCATCCAGATCGAGCATGCACTGGTCGATGGCTGTCTGATCGGTTACTTCCATTCCCATCAGCGCCTCTTTGATGGCCCCGTTGATATGGGATACCGCCTGCAAAACACCTTTGCCTAAATAGCGCCCCTTGTCGCCATCACGCAGTTCGAGGGCTTCACGGGAGCCGGTAGAGGCGCCCGATGGCACCAACGCACGGCCAATGGCGCCGTCCGCAGTGATCACGTCGGCCTCGATGGTCGGATTTCCCCGTGAATCGAGGACCTCTCGACCACGAACATCAACAATTTCAGACATATTGTCTCCGTATTCTGTGTACTTTCAGTAATTAAATCGGGTGATATCAGTTAATCGGATCGTGTTATGGCAAGGTGTCTGTAACAGCGTCACAGGGAGGTTTCAGCAAAATCCTTCCCCTTTACCAGGTGATCGATCTCCATCAGCGTCTCGAGCAGTTCCCTCATTTTAGGCAGTGGCCATGCATTCTGCCCGTCGCTCAGCGCCTTATCGGGTTGTGGATGGGTTTCCATGAACAGACCAGAGACACCTGCAGCAACCGCTGCCCGCGCCAGTACCGGCACAAATTCACGCTGGCCTCCTGAACTGGCACCCTGGCCTCCCGGCAACTGAACCGAATGGGTGGCATCATAGACCACAGGACATCCAGTCTCACGCATCACCGCCAGGGAGCGCATATCCGAAACCAGGTTATTGTAGCCGAAGGAGACACCCCGCTCACATACCATAATCCGGTCGTTACCCGAGGCTGTCGCCTTGTCGACCACATGCGTCATATCCCAGGGCGCGAGGAATTGTCCCTTCTTGATATTCACCGGCAAACCCTGCCGGGCCACATCTCCGATAAAGTTGGTCTGACGACAGAGAAACGCCGGGGTCTGCAGAACATCCACAACAGACGCAACCTCTTGCAATGGGGTATCTTCGTGCACATCGGTCAATACCGGGACACCGATCGACGATTTGACCCGCTGCAGAATCTCCAATCCCCGCTCCAAACCCGGTCCGCGAAAACTCTCGGCAGATGAACGGTTCGCCTTATCGAAGGAGGATTTGTAGATGAACGGGATACCGAGGTCCTGGGTCAGCATATTCAGTTCCCCGGCGGTATCCAGCGCCAATTGTTCACTCTCTATGACACAAGGACCTGCAATCAGGAAGAGCGGCCGGTCCAACCCAACCTCAAAGCCACAGAGTTTCATGCCGTGCCATCCCGGTGCTTTCTCGCCGCTTCGATGAATCCGGAAAACAGCGGATGGCCATAGCGTGGTGTGGAGGTGAATTCCGGATGGAATTGGCAGGCCACGAACCACGGATGTTCAGGGATCTCGACTATCTCAACCAGTCGCCCATCGACAGAGCGGCCCGACACCTTCATTCCAGCCGTGACAATATTGTCCAGATAGCTGTTATTGAACTCATAGCGGTGGCGATGCCTCTCGGTAATGACCTCCTGGCCATAGAGATGATGGGTTTTACTGTTGGGTTCAAGTTGACACTGCTGTCCACCCAGACGCATGGTTCCACCCAGATCAGACTCTTCGTTGCGTGTCTCAACATTGCCGTCCGCATTCAGCCACTCAGTGATCAGGCCGATTACCGGATGTGGCGTGTCACGCTTGAACTCGGTGCTGTGAGCTCCCTCCAATCCGGCGACATGACGCGCGAACTCAATCACCGCCACCTGCATACCGAGACAGATTCCCAGATAGGGGATTCTGTTTTCGCGGGCATACTGGACTGCGGTGACTTTGCCCTCAACCCCGCGGTTACCGAAGCCTCCAGGTACCAGGATGGCATCCATTCCCTCCAGACTCTCGGTTCCGCTCCGCTCGATCTGCTCTGAATCCACATAGTGTATGACAACCCGATTACCGGTATGGACGCCTGCATGTACCAAGGCTTCAGAGAGCGATTTATAGGCCTCTGTAAGATGAACATATTTTCCTACCATGGCGATCTTGACCTCTTCAGCCAGGCTGTCGAGGCCTTCCAGAAACGCCTCCCATTCAGCGAGGTCCGCTGGCGGCAGATCCAGGTTGAATCGCTGGTTGACCAGTTCGTCCATCTCCTGGGCGTGCAACAGCACGGGAATGCGGTAGATCGAGTCAGCATCTACCGCCGAAATGACCGCTTTTTCGGGTACGTTGGTGAAGAGCGCGATCTTTTTACGCTCGTTTTCAGGCAGCGGCTGCTCGGAACGGCATACCAGAATGTCGGGTTGAATACCGATGGAGCGAAGCTCTTTCACCGAATGTTGTGTCGGCTTGGTCTTTATTTCACCAGAGGCCTTGATATAGGGCACCAGCGTCAGGTGCATGAACATCACCCGCTGCGGTCCCAACTCGACCCCCATCTGGCGGATCGCTTCCAGAAAGGGCAGCGACTCGATGTCACCCACCGTTCCGCCGATCTCCACCAGACAGATATCATTGTCGTCGGCACCCAACAACACGCTTTCTTTGATCTGATTGGTGATATGTGGGATTACCTGTACTGTACCGCCCAGATACTCGCCCTTGCGCTCCTTGCGAATCACACTGTCATAGATCTGGCCGGTCGTGAAATTATTGTTTCGCCCCATGGTGCTGCGAATGAAGCGCTCATAGTGTCCCAGATCAAGGTCTGTCTCCGCCCCATCATCGGTAACGAAGACCTCACCGTGCTGGAATGGACTCATGGTTCCCGGATCAACATTGATATAGGGATCGAGCTTGATCATCGTGATATCGAGCCCGCGGGCCTCAAGCAGTGCAGCCAGAGATGCGGATGCGATTCCTTTGCCCAGGGAGGAGACAACACCGCCCGTGATGAATATAAATCTAGTCATGAAACTTCTAGTTAACGTGCTGGATAAGGGGAACGGACGGAAGGGAACAGTAACAGATCAGACCGCCTCTCTCAATCGCATAAATGTTGGACTAATGGGATATGTCTCATGCGGTTGCTCAAGAATGTCATTTAATTCTATCTCCCCAGGGTCTATAATCGATTGGCGATTTCCGCAAATTACAACCACAGAGACCAGTTGGCAGTTACTCGGCGAGACCCAACCACATTAAAACAGGCTCGGGATCAGCCTCTATACACCCACAACACGTAACGACCAACTAATTGTTTTTCAATAGAAAAAGCAGTAATAAAAATCAATCTTTAAAGAGGAAGAAAGCATGATGAAATTTGCTAAGGTCATGAGCGTCGCTGCTCTCGTAGCTGTCTCCACAACCGCATCTGCATGGTGGGGTGGTGGTCCAGGCTGGGGTAACCGTGGCTGGAATAACGATGGCTGGGGCGACGGCTGGGGCGATGGCTCCGGCGATTTCAGCTTTGGCATGAGTGGCAGCGGCCGTGGTTCCGGTTATGGTCGCGGCAACAACTACTACCGTGATTACTATGGCTACGGCCCATACGGCTACGGCGCACCTTACGGCTACGGTGCACCTTACGGCGGCTATGGCGCACCTTACGGCGCACCATACGGCTATCCGCCTGCTGCGCCTGCTGCGCCTGCGGCACCTGCTGCACCCGCTAAGTAAGCGGCCAGCTTATAGCGCATAAAAAAGTCGGCCTAATGGCCGGCTTTTTTTATGCAATATGATCTAAGATAATTAAATGTTTAAAATTACTTGATCCGGATCAAGAACTTCTGGAAAAATAGAAGTGAGAAGAAGCATCTGACAAGAATGCACCCTTAGCTGGAGCGGTTCCTTGACTAGCAGAAAAGTTGTCTCATTTGAAAATATCAAGGTCGCCTGCAAAAACTGCAGTCTTTCGACCCTATGCCTACCAATGGGACTGACCCCAGAAGACATTGAACGTCTCGACTCCATTATCAAGCGTGGACGTCCCTATCACCGAGGCGATCATCTCTACCGTGGTGGCGACAAGTTCCACAGCCTCCGGGTCATCACCAGTGGCTCAGTCAAAACCTATTCACCCAATGAAGATGGTGGTGAACAGGTCTTGGGATTCCACCTCCCCGGGGAACTGATAGGATTGGATGCCATCCAGGACAACAATCATAACTGCTCCGCAATAGCGCTCGAAACCACTGCGGTCTGTGAGATCCCCT
Organism: gamma proteobacterium symbiont of Ctena orbiculata; assembly: GCA_003058525.1. Lineage (GTDB taxonomy): Bacteria > Pseudomonadota > Gammaproteobacteria > Chromatiales > Chromatiaceae > Thiodiazotropha. Next base: position 96,602 of record QBVD01000033.1, read on the forward strand.
TCTCTCAACTGGAATCTTTAAGTTCCATCATGCCCAGCCTGCAACACCAGATGTATCGCCTGCTCAGTCGCGAGATCGGCCAGGAGACGGAGATGCTCACTCTACTGGGCAAAAAGAGCGCCGAGGAACGGCTCGCCACCTTTCTACTCAGCTTTTCCGAACGTTTCAAACAGCGCGGATTCTCAGCCAGTGATTTCTTTCTCAGCATGTCGCGTCACGAAATCGGTAACTACCTGGGGCTCGCGGTAGAGACTGTCAGCCGCTTGTTCACCCGCTTCCAGGACGAGCAGCTGCTGCATGTCGAGAGAAAGCACGTTCAATTGCTGGATATTCCCCGGCTTTACGAAATCGTTCAGGGTACGGACAGGACAAAATCGAGTCAGTCGCGAGTCTAGGGCCTGTAAGCACAATAGGCCCTGCAGGGACTTTATTTTCATCCGGCAAGGAAAATGGGCGAATGATAACGCCGCAGGGCGGAGTAAAAGCTCGAGCGAGCCCTTCGGATTGCGCCTGATGCGCCCATTGGATGAGTGTTTGCAGGCCCTAGTGTTTCTTTAACCAGATACAGGCCTCACCCATGGCTTTCAGTTGCTGCTCATGGGCCGCGAGTTCCTGCTGGTCAGCGTGAACCACCTTCAGTTTTGGCCTGTTCGAAGGCAGACGTTGAATGCTATCGACAGAATTATCACCAAACTCATCGTTGGCTACTCCGTCCAAAATCAGCGAAGCCTGCCCCCCGGTCATCATCAGGTAGACATCAGCCAGAATCTCGGCATCCAGAAGCGCTCCATGCAATTCCCTGTGTGAATTATCGATATCGTATCGCTTACAGAGCGCATCGAGGCTGTTTCTTTGACCCGGGTGCATCTTTTTCGCCATCACCAGGGTGTCAGTAACCGCGCACAAACTATCGATTCGCGCAGCACTCTCCATGAGGTGAAATTCATGGTCGAGAAAACCGACATCGAATGGAGCGTTATGAATGATCAGCTCCGCTCCTCTCACGTAGTCGATGAAATCCTGAGCAACATCCCCGAATTTCGGTTTGTCTTCAAGAAATTCGTTGGTGATGCCATGCACCTCTACGGCAGCGGCATCGATCTCCCGTTCAGGTTGCAGATATTGGTGGAAATTATTACCGGTCAATCGACGATCAACCATCTCCACACAGCCGATTTCGATGATTCTGTGTCCATGCTCCGGTTCCAATCCTGTGGTTTCCGTATCCAGTACGATCTGTCGCATCAGTTCACTGGGGCCTGTTGACCGGCCCTAACTCCTCGATACCGCGGTTAGCCAATTCATCCGCCAGTTCATTCTCGGTATGGCCGGAGTGACCTTTGACCCAGGCCCACTCCACCTGATGATTGTTGACCTCTGTATCCAACATTTGCCACAGGTCGGCATTCTTGACCGGTCTTTTCGCTGCCGTTCTCCAGCCATTCCGTTTCCAATTGTAAATCCACTGGGTGATTCCGTTTTTCACGTATTGGGAATCCGTGGTCACTTTCACCCGACTCCTTTTCGTCAGGCTCTGCAGGCCACGGATAACCGCCATCAGTTCCATACGGTTGTTGGTGGTCTCATGTTCGCCACCGAAAAGCTGTTTTTCATGTCGACCGTAGCGTAAGACCACCCCCCAACCACCGGGACCGGGATTCCCACGACAGGCGCCATCGCTATATAGTTCTACAACTTGAGTCATTCAATTTTTCTCATCGTCGGTTCTGCGGCAGTCGGCAAGACCCGCTTTTTCACCCGCCATTTCGACCGTAGCGGAGTCATCGTGATCTCCCGCTTGACCGCGAGTATGACATAGACACCACCAAACAGTGGATAGATCCTTTTACCCAATCGTTCCATAAAGGCCAGTCTCTGCATGATGGGTGAGTTGGAGACCGGGGGACGGAAGTGAAGATAAACCACCTCTTCCAATTCAAAGCCGAGCAATGAGAACCAATCCTGGATCCGCTTTCCGCTGAAGAAGTGACCACACCAGGGGATCGTGGCAGACCTGAGACGCAGCAGACGCCACAATCCCCACTGACTCCAGGGATTGAAACCACAGAGCAATACCTTGCCCTCGGGGATCAATACCCGTTCAACCTCACGCAACACCTGATGGGGATCGGCCGTAAAATCGAGGGTATGGGGCAATACCATCCCATCTACACTGTCACTGGCTAGAGGCAGGTGATGGCTGTCGGCTTGCAGATCGATGCCTGTACAATCATCTCCGCTGCCCATGACCACCCGGTTCCGCGCAGGGCTCATCCTCAGAAAATCCTGGTTCCTGCAGGGGAGCCCGAGCTGAACCACATGATAGCCGAACAGCGTGGCAATCCTGGGATCCAGGCATTCCGCCTCCTGCTCGGCCAACAGCTTGCCCAAGTCACTCTCGAACCATGTTTGTAGCTGTTTCTGCCTACAAGATCCCAAATTCAACAGCTTATTTTCTCTCATATATCAAGGTATCGACTTTACCACCGACATAACTGTCAGGTAATCTGTGTAGTTCAGTACGCCTCTTACGAGGTCTCAGGTTATCAGGCGGTATACCCGAGGACAGAACCACGGGATACCACGCAATTTGGAGTACCGGCCATGGAAATGATACGCGGCTCTGATACTATTTTCCTCCGATATAGAGTATGTCCACAACAAGCCTTAAAAGATCGATGCCGTTTTTCAAGTCGCCTCTGCGTATCATGAATCTATTCGCCACCTGCCTACTCGCTGCCTGTCAAAGCCTGCCCAATGGGGAGGCGACGACCGCATTGCAGCAGGTCCCCCTCTCCCCGGCCGCTACGCAAGTATTGCAAACCCACCCAAGTGCTGACGAGAGCACCATGACTGCCGATGGGCTGCCGGAAATCGCCGAGGAGCTGCAGGCCGCCGTCACGGAATTGACGCTCGCAGAAAAACCTGCCGATCTATGGAGCCGGATGTTGGACGGTTATCGATTGACCTTTCCCCATAATCACCGCATTGACCGTGAATTGAACTGGTACAAAAAGCATCCAGGTTATATTCAACGCATTCAGGAGCGTTCACAACCCTATCTTCATTTCATATTGCAGGAGATCGAGAAAAGGGACATCCCCAGTGAAATCGCCTTGCTTCCCGCCGTCGAGAGCGCCTATCGGCCGTTTGCCTATTCACCGGGGCGCGCTGCCGGTATGTGGCAGTTTATCCCATCCACCGGTCGTTATTACGGGTTGAAACAGAACTGGTGGTATGACGGTCGGCGGGATATCGTGGCTTCAACCCATGCTGCACTGGACTATCTGCAGTCGCTCAGCCGTCAGTTCAATAATGACTGGGAATTGGCGCTTGCCGCCTATAACTCGGGGGCCGGGACGGTACGTAGTGCGATTCGACGCAATCAAAAACGTGGCAAGCCAACCGATTACTGGTCACTGAAATTACCTGATGAGACCAGCGCCTATGTACCCCGCCTGCTGGCATTGGCTGAGATATTCAGGAATCCACAGCGCTACAAAGCTACGCTGCTACCCATTGCTGATGAACCCTATTTCACCACTGTCGACATCCAGTCTCAGCTCGATCTCGCCCTGGCGGCGGAGATGGCGGATCTCTCCATTCAGGATCTCTATCTCCTCAACCCAGGCCTGAACCGATGGGCTACCGACCCAGACGGCCCCCACAGACTCAGCCTGCCACTGGACAAGGTTGAGACTTTTCTGCGAAAACTCGAGACGCTCCCCGCCGAAGAGCGATTGACATGGAAACGCTACAAAATCAAGCAGGGGGATGCACTGAGTGTCATCGCCAGTAAACATGGTACGACCACTAAGGTGTTGAGGCAGATAAACAAACTCAAAGGCAGCAAAATCCGTGCTGGAAAGCACCTGTTGATCCCTGTCTCCAGCAAGGGACTCAACCAATACACCTTCAGCGCCGAGCAACGCAAGGCGGCAATCCAAAACAGATCCCGCAATGGCCACAAACAACACTATACAGTCAAACCGGGCGATAGCCTGTGGAAGATAGCCAAGCTCCATTCCGTAAGTCATCGTAAACTCGCAGCCTGGAACGGAATGGCCCCGGGTGATCCCCTCAAGCCGGGGCAAACACTGGTCATCTGGGTAAAAAAGGCCCCCGCTTCAGAACTCTCTCTTCTCAACCTACAGCCATCAGGCACACAGAGCAGGCTGCACTATAGAGTCAGACGCGGTGACTCACTCTCCCGTATCGCTCAGCGCTTCAAGGTTTCCGTTGCCGATCTCAAGCGATGGAACACGCTTGGCAGCAAATATCTTCAACCTGGTCAACGACTTAAACTCTATGTGGACGTCACTGAACAGACCCTCTGAAGCAACAGGATGTGCAGCCGGAACGGAAGCGCCAGATATGTTTCACACTTGATCTGCATCAATAAAACCCCCTAATTTTTTGACAGCGGACCAGCGCCTGTCAGAGTATCGTTAAGCTAAGCAGTATTTATGAGATGTTTCCTATGAGTGAAGAGTGCCATTTAAGAGATGGGGTCGAATTAAACCTTGTCGATGTGGAAAAGATCGCACTTGGGCTGAAATCACTGGCAACCTATTCCATGCTTGCCTATGAACATGATGACGATCCGGAAGAGCTGGATGAGATCGTACAGGAAGGGCTGGATGCTATTGATCGCCTGTTTACCTGCTGATTCGGCCTCAACCTTTTAACCGTTTTCATCCACCCCCTGATCAAGGCCGTTGCACGCATATAGCGGCCCAGCTGCAAGTAGTGTTCGATATCGAGACTCCCATCTTCGCGTCGCTTTGGTTCCGCCTTAAACTCCCGATTCATATCAACTGCCTCATCTGTTGACGCGACTGCTGGGTAAGTCCCGCATACCCCCAAGCATCCGCGGCCACTTCATGAATGACCACATAGCTCGCCTCGGCGAGTGGACCCACTCGGTCATTCAGCATTTGATGGACCGCATCGATCATGCCGGCCTTCTCTTCAGCCGTATTTGTACCGGCGGTAATGGTGATATCCACCTGGGCGGCGCGTAGATGGTCGTTGAGCGCTTCCCCTCCAATCGCCCAATTTGCGGATGGCAGCGACTGCACCATAACCGCGGTTACAGATCGGCGCTTACCCATGATCTCCTCAATCAGACGAGTCGTCATTCGCTGCAAATCCTGTTGTTGCAACAGGGGCAGCTGCCTGCCTGAAAGTGCGATTACGATAACTGGCATTGGTTACTCCGAAATCTGTAGTGGCGACATGATCAGACTAGCAACAGTGAAAACATTAATATAATGACTATTATTTAACTAATACATTTGCAATACTTATGAATTATGGCACAGAATCTTGATATCGACCTGTTGCGAAGCCTGGTTGCCATTGCTGATCATGGCGGCTTTTCTCAAGCTGCGAAGCGTTTACATCGCACACAGTCAGCAATCAGTCTGCAGATGAAACGCCTTGAAGAATCGAGTGGCACTGCATTGTTTCTGAAGTCCGGCCGCCGACGTATTCTGACCGAGTCGGGCGAACTGCTGCTTAACTACGCACGACGTATCCTGGATTTAAATGACGAGGCTGCGTCCGTACTGCGGCCAGACCCGTTGCAAGGGCACCTGCGCTTGGGAGTCGCACAGGATTTCGCCGACCGAGGCCTGGCGGCCATCCTGGCGCAATTCACCCGCAGCCATCCGGCGGTACGCCTCGATGTTCAGATAGATACCAGTTCACGTCTGGTGTCGGCGATCCATGCTGAGCAACTCGATATGGCTGTTGCATTTCAAAGTCCCGGCGATGAGGGCGAATGTCTGGGACTCATTCCAATTCAGTGGATCTTACCTGAACCTTTCCTATGGCAGCCCTCTCAAGTCCTGCCCCTGGTAATGTTTGCACCCCCCTGTCTGTTCCGCTCCCGGGTGATCGGCGCACTGGATCAGGCCGGAATCCCCTGGCGGGTTGCCTATACCAGCCCCAGCCTGTCTGGAATTCTCGCCGCAGTCGAGGCAGGCCTGGGAGTCACGGCAAGACTTGCCGCAAAGGGTACTGAGAAATCACCACTGCCGGCACTCAAACCGGTGGAGCTGGCCCTCTATCGAAATTCGTTCCACAGCAGTGATGCGCTCAATGCACTCGATATCATTATCCGTGAATATTTGAAGACTGAGGATATAGTGGTTTAGGCAATCCTTGTTACCTTTCATGCTCAGCCATGGAAAAGCGTAGGCCTGTTAACCATGAACACTTCAGAAAGGTTTTTAGTTTTCTGATTACCCACCATTCTCAGCTATGTGCTTTAACCTACCTCACCCTTTCTGAGGTGTCTGTGTAAGCAAGCCGCAAATACTCGCAAAACAGTTCTAAGTCCGCAAATGAAAGCGAATAAATAAATCTACTTTAAAACTCTCCACTGGGATGGATTGTATAGAACCTATCCTTCAGCTTGTGTGACACGGCACGAGTGAGGAGTATCTCACCGTCACTCTTGGTTTAAACTGCTGAAAAAGGTGCTTATTTGCGAATATTTGCGGACTTTTCTTAAGATGCGTCTATTTGCGGCTTGCTAGGGCCATCGGCATGACCAGCTGCTCCCAAATACAATTCAGCCTGACGTGAAGGCTCCCTCCATCACCCTTGATCGAAAGATGAAACGATGGGTGGTCACAAAATCACCCAGGCTGCCAAGCCAATCCAGAGCAAGCCTTTGGCAAGGAAGAACAGAAAGCTGGCAGCGGTCAAATGTTGCAGCCAATTCGGGAGTGTTGCAAATCGTTTACGAATCGTCCGCGTTATTTGATCGGTTATCATCTCATCTCTCCGGGGCCACCTGATGTGTTGCTCCCCATTCAATAGGCGAAACACATCGCCGGCATGGTTGCACCCATCCTGCTCGATACCCATGATCGTTTCGGCCGGAATTCCAGTCGATGGCTATTTGCGTCACGAGAGAATGCGGTTCTGCCACGAAAGATCACTCAGCGATCCTCGTTGCAGCGTGGTTACTATTCTATGACTTCCTCAACCTTGCCAAGTTTACTCAGTGGTTAGAATTCTTATAGAACAAATTCGAGATAAATACAGGGTTCGCTATTTGCCTTATATATGTTGTATTTCAATTTACCTGCTCGTTGTCCCCAACTTATTTCAGCAATCTCAGTTTCATGGATCCATTACCGAATGTCGGATTGACCTCCAACGATATGTCTATGGCATTTCACTCAATTACGCGTCTTCTGACACACTAATAAAGTAAGTGAAAAAACATACATCATTGTTTTTATGAAATTTATTTTTACGGCACACTTCTTGATTGTGAGTATTGACCAAAAATACCATGAGGATGAAGAGATGCTAAAAATAGTGCGGCTGAAGCTTACAGTCCTGGTTGTTACCTTAATTCTAATCAATCCACTCAACGCAGCACCAAGAGTGGTTGTCTCACTGCCTGAATTACATTCCCTCGTGGCCGCTTTAATGCAGGGAGCAGCTGAGCCAATATTGCTGTTTCAAAGCGAGTCAGATATGGCGGGAGATTTGGATCCCTTTCAAACGAGCGGGCTGCTGAGCGCCGACCTGGTAATTTGGGTGGGATCAGGCCTGGAAAAATCCGTCGGGCATGCCCTGGATAAATTTCCGCCAATAGCCGATCACTTTATGACGCTCTCGAATACACTCCCCCTACTGTTGAAAAGGGACTATGAGGAGATCGGCGATCAGCGACAAATCTCCCGCGATCTCCATTTCTGGAGTGATCCACGCATCGCCATTATGGCAGTCAAACAGATCACCCCATTACTGGTGCGGATCGACCCAGACAATACAGAGCGTTACCTGGATAATGAAATCGCACTGCTGAAAAGGATTAAAAAAGTAGAGCAAGACATTTCTAAACAGTTGGCGCCCATTGGAGCTGTATCCTCGAAGATCGCGGATACATTTGATCCCTATTTCATTAACCGCTTCATTCGCGATATAAAGCAAGCCGGCAGCTCAAATGAAGGCCTGCAGAAAGTATCCAACCGCTCCCTCAAGACTTGCAGACAGAGCAAGATTACGCCACCGCCCCCTGGCCCGGATCTCTATTTTCAAACGCTGCTCACCCGCGCCAAACATCTAGACCAGTGTGTCAATTCACATCACAGGATCAAAACCAGGGTTGAAGTACTTAACAATCGGTACCAAAGGAGCTGATGAGGCGGGACCACACACCCGTCGATTACACATCATGCAGAGCCATGGGATGGGGGCAGGTAAATCACAAAAGCGGTTGAAAAGTTTCGACTGTTGAGGTGTTGGTGGTTGGGCTCGTTTTGCTCACGCCGGTTTGATTTTTCATTTCCCAGGGCCTGCGTGAACAGTCAGCCGGGAAATGCCACTACATGATCCACGGCAAGACGCACGCCTATCCTTTCACCGACCGCATGATCGTGATGACTCTGCACCAGACAGAGCAACTCGGTGCCGTCATCCAGGGAGAGCGTATAGAGATACTCGGCGCCTTGAAAAACCTTACCAACGATCTTCAGCTTAAAGTCACTCTCGTCATCATGAATGAGATCGTCGGGACGCAGCAACAGCTCAACTGAATCCCCTGCCTGGTGTTGCCGCTTGAAATCGGCGGACATGGTGCCGAGTGCCGATTCGATACGACCACCCGCCAATACCCGACCCGGAATCATAGCGCCCTGTCCGACAAACTCCGCCACGAATCGATCCGCCGGCTTGTGGTAGATGTTGTAGCCGCTGTCCCATTGACGTAAACGCCCACTACCCAATACACCGATGATGTCAGCCAAAGCGAATGCTTCCAATTGATCGTGGGTCACGAGGATCGCTGTCACACCCTCTCTTTTCAATATCGCCCGAACCTCTCCCGCCAACTGTTCCCTCAGCTCCACATCGAGACCGGAAAAGGGTTCGTCGAGCAGCAGTATCTCCGGTCTTGGCGCCATGGCCCGGATCAATGCAATCCGTTGTTGTTGCCCACCGGAAAGCTGATGGGGATATTTATCCTCCAGGCCGCTGAGACCGACCAACACCAACAACTCGCCAACTCGTTGTCGTTGTGACTTACCACTGATCCCACGCAGTCCAAAGGCGACATTCTCCCCAACGGTAAGGTGGGGATAGAGGGCGAAGTCCTGAAACACCATACCAACCCGGCGCTTCTCGGGGGCAAGTGTGTGCCCCGGACGTGAGACCTGACGCCCATGCAGCAGAATCTCTCCCTGGACCAAGGGTTCGAATCCCGCAATGGCACGCAGCAGGCTGGTTTTGCCACAGCCGCTCGGCCCCAGCAGACAACCTATAACACCGCTCTCCAGTTCAAAGCTGACATCGTCCACCACGACCTGGCGGCCATATCGTACACTGGCGTGTCTGACTTCAAGCTGATTTGGCATGGCGAGACCGGGTTATGGTACGACTCAACAGTATCACCGGAAGAATACCCACGACAACAATCGTCAACGCTGCATAGGAGGCATCCGCCAAGCGTTCGTCAGAGGCCAATTCATAGGCCCTGACAGCCAGGGTATTATAATTGAAGGGGCGCAATATCAGAGTAGCGGGCAGCTCTTTCAAAACATCCACAAACACCAGCAACAGGGCTGTCAGCAGACTCCCTTTCAACATCGGTATATGCACCCTGCGCACAATCTCCCCGGAACCGGTACCCAGCGAACGAGCCACTTCGTCCATGGTCGGCCGGATCTTGCCCAATCCCGCTTCAACCGTTTGCAGGGATACCGCCAGAAAGCGTACCAGGTAAGCGAACACCAAGGCGATCAAGGTACCGCTCAGCAGCAGCCCGGTTGACCAGCCGAACTGTTCTCTAGCCCAGCTATCGAGCACATTGTCAAAGGCGGCAAATGGTATCATGACACCGATGGCGATAACCGTACCCGGAATGGCATAGCCCATCCCCGCCAGCCTCACCGCAAACAGGGTCGACCAGCTCTTCTGTTGCCGTTTCCCATAACCCAGCAACAGCGCCAACATCAGTGCCAACAGCGAAGCGGTACCCGCCAACACGATTGTATGGGTGATCAGATTCAAAAAACGGCTATCGAGATTCTCCTCTGCGGTGGTCAATGCCCACCACAATAGCTGGCCTGCGGGCAGGATGAACCCGAACAACAGCGCCCCTGAACAGATCAGGAAGGCCATCACCGATTGCCTGGCATTCAACTCGAAGCGGGTCAATGCCTGATGGCGTTGACTGGTATGGTGATAGCGCGCCTGTTTGCGGGAAATTTTTTCCAGAATGATCAAAGCGAAAACCACCAGCAACAACATGGCTGAGAGTTGTGCCGCTGCGGCCGCATTGTTTAAGCCATACCAGGTACGGAAAATTCCAGTGGTGAAGGTCGAGACGCCAAAATACTGCACCGTACCGTAGTCGGCCAGGGTCTCCATCAGGGCCAGTGAGAGACCCGCCACGATTGCGGGCCTGGCCAAGGGTAGAGCGACCGTAAAGAAAGTCCGCCAGGGACCATTGCCCAGGGTACGGCTGACATCCAGCACACAGATCGATTGCCCCAGAAAGGCGGCTCTCGATAACAGATAGACATAAGGATAGAGCACCAGTGCGAGCATCAATGCCGCACCTTCGATGGAACGGATCTCAGGGAACCAGTAGTCGCCGTAACCCCAACCGGTCCACTCCCGGATCATAGTCTGCACGGGTCCGGCAAAATCGAACAGACCGGTATAGGTATAGGCAATGATGTAGGCGGGTATCGCCATCGGCAGCAGCAATGCCCATTCGAACACCGATCTCCCTGGAAACTGGCACATACTGGTGAGCCAGGCCGTACTGACACCCAACAACAACACACCGATAGCCACACCAACCATCAACAACAGGGAGTTGATGACATAGTCCTGTAAAACCGTATCAGCCAGATGGCGCCAGACCTCACCGGCAGGTTCAAAAAGATAGCTGAGTACAACGATTACAGGCACCGCCAGCAAAAGCGCTAACGAGAGTACCGCCACACTCCACCCATTCAGCCTGATGGAGAGGTGGGGCCGGAGAAATCGGTCGGCCGTGGATCGCACCTCAGATCACTTCCATCCCGCCCGATCCATCATTCGCAGTGCATCCGGATTGAGCAGACCCAGCTGAGCCAGGTTGAGCCGGTCCATCTTGAAATCGCCCCATTCTTTGAGGAGTTCGCTCGGTTCCGCATCTGTTCGAACCGGATATTCCCCATTCGCCTCAGCATACCAGGCCTGAGAGTCTCGATTGACAAGGAATTCCAACAGCCTGATTGCATTTTTCCTGTTTTTTGCCGCTTTGGTCAGGGCCACCCCACTCACATTCACATGCGCACCCCGACCCTGCTGATTCGGCCAAAAGACCGCCAGTTTCGCAGCGGCATCGCGTTGTGCCTTGTCTTTGGAGGTCAGCATGCCGGCAAGGTAGTAGGTATTCGCAATGGCGATATCACACAGGCCGGCGGCGGCAGCCTTGATTTGATCCCGGTCCCCTCCCTTGGGTGGACGCGCGAACTGTTTGACGAAGGCTTTGGCCCAGGTCTCTGTCGCTTCCGCACCATTGGCGTCGATCATCGAAGCCACCAGGGATTGATTGTAGATGTTACCGGACGAGCGAATACAGATTCTGTTATCCCATTCAGGATCTATCAGTGCTTCATAAGTCGATAGTCTTGACGGATCCACCTTTCCTTTGACATACAGGATGGGTCGAGCCCGCAATGAGAGGCCGTACCAGTGGCTATCCGGATCGCGAAAACTCTCCGGCACCACGTCCCGAAGGACCTCGGATTCCACCGCCTGGGTGACCCCTGCCGCTTTAGCCCGATGCAGTCGACCCGCATCGGTAGTGATCAGCATGTCGGCCGGTGTGTTGCGTCCCTCACTCTGCAGCCTCTGCAGCAGGGCATCGGCCTTCCCGGTGACCAGATTGACCTGGATACCGGTCTCTTCGCTGAATCGATCGAGCAGCGGTTTGATCAGTTTCTCTTTTCTGGCCGAGTAGAGATTGACCACCTCCTCCGCCAGTGTCAGGGACGGCGCTATGAAAGTAAGCAGCAGACCCAGCATAATGGGTTTTGAAACATGTAACACAATTACCTCCAATGGATACTCATATAACATAATAGTGCAGGATTAAAAGAATGATAACGATTCTTATTTAGATTCGCAACAGTCTATTGGAAGGGCAGCGGGCACCGACACTGCCAGAGTCGGACCATGATCTGCCACTCCATCTGATCAGATAGAAGGTTAATGAATGAAAGAGCGAGAGAAACGAAACGGCATAACCCTGGTGCTCACCGGCGAGGGCAAGGGCAAGTCATCCAGCGCCTTCGGCACCGTCTTCAGGGCGGCCGGCTGGGATATGCAGGTGTTGGTAATCCAGTTCATCAAGGGAAAGTGGAAGACAGGGGAGCAGAAGGCGGCCGGCCGTTTCGAGAATATCGAGTGGCATGCCCTGGGAGACGGATTCACCTGGGATACCAAAAATCCCGAGCAGGACCGCCGCACCAGCCGGGAGATCTGGCAACTCTGCCAGGAGAAGATCCGCACCCGGCACTACGATCTGGTGGTGTTGGATGAGATCAACTACGTCTGCCAATACGGCTGGATCAGCGGTCCGGAGATCGCTGAGTTCATCCAACAGGAGAAGCCGCCCTGGATGCACCTGATCCTGACCGGACGAGGCGCATCCAAAGAGGTCATCGACATCGCAGATACAGTGACAGAGATGAGATTGGTCAAACACGCCTTTGATCAGGGCATTCATGCTGAACAGGGGATTGAGTTCTAGCACCCGTCGTCACCAATCCTATAGGTTCTGCCGGGACTATTTACCGTCCAGCAACCGACCGATACCGCCGAGTACGGAGCCCTCTCCCTGATCCCCGCCGCCTGATGAAGGTGCATTCGCCAGGATCCGGTCGGCCATGCGCGAGAATGGGAGACTCTGCAACCAGACGGTACCCTGCCCTTTCAGGGTTGCCAGGAACATACCCTCGCCACCGAACACCATGGACTTGAGGTTGCCGGCGCGCTGGATGTCATAATCGATGCCTCCGGTGAATCCGACCAGACAACCGGTATCCACCCGCAAAGTCTCCCCGGAAAGGCGTTTTTCAATGACCGTACCACCGGCCTGGATGAAGGCCATGCCGTCCCCCTCCAGGGCCTGCAGGATAAAGCCCTCACCACCGAACAGCCCCACGCCAAGGCGGCGATTGAATGCGATATCGACCTTGGTGCCGAGGGCCGCACAGAGAAAGGCGTCTTTCTGACAGGTCACCTTTTCACCCAGCTGCTGCATATTCAGGGGCACGATATTGCCTGGATAGGGGGCTGCAAAGGAGACCCTTTTTTTGCCGTTACCCCGATTCGTGAAATGAGTGGTAAAGATCGACTCGCCGGTAAAGACCCGCTTGCCCGCGGAAAATAGCTTACCCATCAAACCCTCATCCGCATTGGAACCGTCACCCATCTTGGTCTCGAAATCGATCCCCTCCTCCATATAGGTCATGGCACCCGCTTCGGCGATCACCGTCTCGCCGGGATCCAGTTCCACTTCCACCAGCTGCATTTCGGATCCGAGGATCTCATAGTCCACTTCGTGGCAACGCATCGATAACACTCCTTTTTCAAATCAATTGATAGTGTGATTGTCTCTCGAGATTTTTGACTGAAGCTGTGAAAAATATCAACCATCATGATTAATTATATTATTGTTTTCTGATATACTACGCCGCTTTTTTCCATAGCCACGCGAGGTAATCCATGTTTCAACTCACCTGCCCAGGGAAACAGTGTGTAAAAAACGATGTTCTCTCTGGCCTGACGGTTGCATTGGCATTGGTGCCTGAAGCGGTTGCTTTTGCCTTTGTTGCAGGCGTGGCGCCATTGGTAGGTCTGTATGCCGCCTTTATGATGGGCATCATAACCGCTGTGATTGGCGGCAGGCCGGGAATGATATCCGGTGCCACCGGCGCGATGGCGGTCGTGATGGTGGCCCTGGTGGCCGAACACGGCATAGAGTACCTGTTCGCAGCTGTCCTGCTGGCGGGGCTCATCCAGATAAGCGCAGGCCTGCTGCGCCTGGGTAAATTTATCCGCCTGGTACCCCACCCTGTGATGCTGGGATTCGTCAACGGGCTGGCTATCGTCATCTTCATCGCTCAGCTGAAACAGTTCCAGGTTGCCGATGAAAACGGTGTCATGGTTTGGCTTAGTGACACACCTTTGTGGATCATGCTGGGATTGGTTGCGCTCACTATGGCGATTATCCACTTCCTACCGAAACTCACCTCCACTGTTCCGGCATCATTGGTGGCTATTGTTACAGTGACCCTGATGGTGATTTTTCTTGATCTGGATACACGTTCGGTTCAGGACGTGCTGCGTGATCTATCGGGAGACCCGACCGCAACCATTGCGGGCGGATTGCCCAGCTTTCATATTCCACTGGTCCCCCTCTCTTTTGAAACCGTTCGCATCATCCTGCCCTACGCCATTATTCTTGCCGGTGTCGGTTTGATTGAATCACTGCTGACCATGAGCCTGATCGATGAGTTGACAGAAACCCGCGGACGAGGAAATAAAGAGTGTATCGGCCAGGGCGTCGGCAACACCGTGAATGGTCTGTTTGGCGGCATGGGTGGTTGCGCAATGATCGGTCAAAGCCTGATCAATATCAATTCGGGCGGCCGCGGCCGTCTGTCTGGAATCTCAGCTGCGCTGTTTCTGCTCACCTTTATCCTGTTCGGTGCAAGCATGATAGAGATGATTCCCGTAGCTGCACTGGTTGGCGTGATGTTCATCGTGGTGCTGGGCACCTTTGAATGGGCCAGCTTTCGTCTGCTTGGCCGCATTCCCCTGGCAGACACCTTTGTGGGTATACTGGTTGCGGTCATAACAGTTCTGACTGATCTGGCGTTAGCAGTCATTGTGGGGGTGATTGTCTCCGCCCTGGTGTTTGCCTGGGAGCATGCCAAACAGATGCATGCTGATACACACATCGACAAATACGGGATTAAATACTACTACCTGCGCGGGCCACTTTTTTTTGGTTCAGTGCAGACCTTCGCCGATCTGTTTGATCCAAAGAACGACCCACAGGAAGTGATCGTCGATTTTGCCGATGCCCGTGTTTATGATCACTCGGGGTTGGAGGCCATCGACAACCTGGCTGAACGTTATATGCGCAGACAAAGGACGCTGCATATCCGCCATTTAAACCAGGAATGTCAAAACCTTCTGGTAAAAGCCGGTGATTTGGTGGAAGTCAATATGATGGAAGATCCCACCTACCGCGTTGCGGATGACAGGGTAGCGTGATTTACGGCTGCAGACATCAGCCTTATTGACCTCAGACAGGCCGCACATGTATTTTTAACATTCAGCTTCTCTCACAATGGAAGACGTGAAATGTCAGGCGTCAGCTGGATTGACTCAGCCATCCCTACCGACCAGCCTTGTATCGTTTGCGGCAACAGACTGGGCAACGCAGTCATCCTCACCGCATCACACTGGCATCCTGATTATGACCAGTTGGAGGTAGCAAGATGCAGTCAGTGCCAAAGCGCATTCACACTGAACGCAAATGAGGTGATCGTTCCCTACCCTTCGGCCGAAACAGTACTGCAAGATCCGAATTTCATCTATCTTATCCACCACTACCTGGAATTGGTTTCCGGCCTGGATTGGAAACTCCCCCTTCTCGAGCAGCTTCCCTTCAGTCGCTTCAATTCCGTTCTGGAGATTGGCTGTAACGTTGGCACCACCCTCGATTATTGCCGTACAGCTTGGGGTGTTGATGTACTTGGCCTCGAACCTTCCGCTTATGGGGTCAAGGGTGGAGAATTGTTGAATCTGCCGATTGTCAATGCCTATACCCATGAAGCAGAAGCACTCCACAACAGGAGATTCAGTTTCATCTATGCAACCGAGGTCCTGGAACATGTTTCCGATCCGCTCGCATTCCTCAAGGAGTTACGCACCTATCTGGAGCCGGATGGTATCCTGCTCATAACAACCCCCTGCTCCTCGGCACTGCACAAAGACACCTTGCCCGGTGAGCTCTACGCAGTACTGTCACCCGGGTCACACTACTTTCTGCTCTCGCAGAAACAGCTAAAGCAGCTTGCGCAACAGGCCGGTTTCAAACATGCCGATGTAAAGCTGCTGTATCAAACAAACATTGCCTACCTATCCGACAGGCCGATCGAATTCGATGTCGACCCCATGGTTGATTCCCGACTTGCACACTATCATGCAAAGAAAATAGCTGAGCGAGCCGATCTCGACAATCGTGTCTATCTGGGGCATTTGATCAATTACTACACCTCTGCCGTCGATAGCGAAACCCCATTCGATAACCCAAGCATTGCGAAGCAAATCGAGGATCAGCTTTTCCATCAATTCAATATCACCCTCGATACGCCTTTAGATTTGGCACAGCGGGTAATAGAGACAGAGTCGATTTTCGACTTCGGTCAAACAATCCCCTATTCACTGCCTTCCTATCTCTATAAACGGGCAGAATTTCTCAACAGCGCAGGAACAACAACTGAACATTGCTACGAGCTGGCGGCATTAATCGCGGCCAAGGGATTGCAAATCGATTTCAAGAACCTGTTTCTGTATAACCAGATCCTGCGGCTGTCGCTACAGCAGATTGATATACTCCATAATAGTTCTCCGGAAACAAACCCTATCAGTCGCCAATTGCGAAGCATGACCGATTCCATAACCACAACCATACCTGAACTGAATGAAGCACCGCTTAGCTTACTCTCTAGAATCAAACGGAAACTGAGAACGCTAGGCAACAGATGGCGACCAAATTGAAAAGATTGATGATCAGTGGTTACAGCCAGGATAGAGTCTTGACTTCCAAGCAGCCCGGACAAAATGGGGACAAGGTTTTATCGCAGAGAGCATGAATTGAGAATAATCGCTTAAGTTTGTAAAAACTGGTGACATTTCATCCTCGAGTAACAGATGAACACTGCAATTTCACTGGATGATGCTTAAAATCTACCCGGTTACATGCAGAATAGGATAGGATTAGCAACCAATCAAAAAGTGGCAATAAGTCCTCTCTATATGTAGAGAACGCTCTAAACTATCCGAAACAAGCAATCAGGAGTCCAACACTAATGGTGTGACCCAATTGAGACATGATATATCGACATCATCTCCGCCGAAGCTGCAGCCACGCTGCCCCTATCACACCACCATGGTAAAACCGCTTAGAGGACCGTAAACAATGACAACATCAATCGTGCTACTGGTTATTATTCTGGCTGTCATCGGTTTCGGCGTCGGCATGTACAACAAGCTTATCGCCGGACGTAACCGTTACCAAAACGCATTTGCTCAAATCGATGTTCAACTCACACGTCGCCACGATCTGATTCCCAATTTGGTGGAGACCGCCAAGGGTTATATGAAACACGAGAAAGAGACTCTGGAAGCTGTTATTGAGGCACGCAATCGAGCGGTCAGTGGTCTACAGCAAGCGGCAAAGGATCCATCCAATCCGGAAACAATGAAACAACTTGGCGAAGCGGAACAGGGCCTCAGCGGCGCACTTGGCCGCCTGTTCGCCTTGGCGGAAGCCTATCCAGACCTTAAAGCCAATGAAAACATGATGCAGCTCTCTGAAGAGCTTGTCAGCACCGAAAACAAGGTGTCATTTGCCCGCCAGGCTTATAACGATTCAGTCATGCAATACAACATAGACCGCGAATCATTTCCCAGTAACCTGATCGCAAGCTGGTTCCGTTTCCTGCCTGCAACCCTGCTCGAGATTGAAGACGAGGTGAAACGCGAAGTACCGAAGGTCTCATTCAACTAATTCGCATCCGTGAATTTTTTCGAGCATCAGGATGAAGCTAAACGCAACACCCAACGCCTGGTGTTGCTGTTTTTACTTGCCGTTGTAGTCATCATTCTCGCCATCGATTCGGTATTGCTCATACTGTTCAGCACTCTACTCAGTGATACGGCAGGATCCCCTCAAACCCTGAGCGGCTTTTTCACTGAAAACAGCTCAATCCTGTTATTTGGTACCGGCGGTACTGGCGCTGCAATCGGCCTGGCCAGTCTCTTCCGTAGCGCCAGCCTGAAGGATGGCGGCGGTGCTGTGGCACGTCAAATGGGAGGGGTGCCGGTAGAAGCCGATCCAAAAGACCCGCTACGCCAACGCCTGCGCAACGTGGTGGAAGAGATCGCCATCGCCTCCGGCGTGCCGGTGCCCGAGATCTACATCATGGAGCAGGAATCCGGCATCAATGCCTTTGCCGCCGGTTATTCACCCAGTGACGCGGCGGTGGCAGTAACCCGGGGCACCCTCGAAAATTTGAACCGCGAGGAGCTGCAGGGCGTCATCGCCCACGAATTCAGTCATATATTCAATGGTGACATGCGCCTTAACATACGGCTTATCGGCGCCCTGTTCGGCATCATGATACTGGCGATTGCCGGGCGGCGCATCCTCTCCGGCGCTCGCTTCTCCTCAAGCTCAAAAAACAATAACGCTGGCGCCATAATCCTGTTTGCCGCAGCGCTCACCGCCATCGGCTATATCGGTCTGTTCTTCGCCCGCTGGATCAAGGCTGCCGTCTCCCGCCAGCGGGAATACCTGGCCGACGCCTCGGCAGTGCAGTTTACCCGCAACCCGCAAGGTATCGCCGGTGCATTGAAGAAGATTGCCGTGCACACCCAGGGCGCCTCATTAAACAGGGACAGCGAGGAGGTATCGCATATGCTGTTCGGGCAGGGAATGCGCGCCACCCTGTTTGCCACCCATCCTCCCGTCATCGAGCGCATCCAACGCATCGAACCTGGCTTTCGGGAACAGGAGCTGGGCGAAATTGCCAAACGCATGCTGCGACGCTCACGTCGAGAAGCGGAACGGGAGGCTGCCGCAACCCAGGCCAGCGCGAAACGCGCCCCCTTCGATCCGCGTACGATCATTGAGGGAATTGGCAGACCCGGTTGGGAGCAGATTGTGGCTGCCGCCGCCCTGGCAGCCAGCATGCCAGAGAGTATGCTCTCGGCAGCCCGTTCAACCGAGTGGGCGCCGGAGCTGCTACTCTGCTTACTCCTGGACAATGACGAGTCTATTCGTGATCAACAGCTATTCACCATTGCCAGGAACCTGGGAGCAGAGAGCGAGGCCCAGGTACGGCACCTGATGTCATCCGCCATGCCGATCCAACCTGAGCAGCGTCTTCCCCTGCTTGAGATCGCATTTCCCGCCCTGAAACGGCGCCCGATCGATTTTATCCACCGCATGCTCGACACCGTAACAGAGATCGTACATCTCGATGGCAAGATAGAGGTATTTGAGTTTCTGCTTGCAAAGGTGATCAGTCTCTATTTGACTGATGCGTTCAATCCCGCCCAAAGCCACACCGGTGGTAACCAAACCCTGGCGGATCAAGCCCAGGCAGTTAGGGATGTGATCGCCATCCTCGCCGATCATGGCCATAAAGAGAGTGAGCTGATACATCGCAGCTATGAAAACGGCATCAACAGTATTGGACTGGAACATCTACCCATGCAGTGGCCGACCGATTGGGTAAAAACACTGGATATGGCGCTGGATCAACTCGACGACCTCAAGAACAAGGAGAAGGAGCGTCTCATTACCGCTTTGATGGAGACCATCCTTACCGATACCCAGGTCGCCACTGAAGAGCTGGAACTCCTGAGAGCGATCGGGTCAGCCCTGCATATACCGCTTCCCTTACTGAGCGATCGCTCTGTATCGCGTCAAATCTGATTAACCTCACTCGAAAACATTCCCAGACCGGAACGGGGCTTACTTAAGACGAATTACAGGATTTCGTCATTCCGGCGCAGGCCGGAATCCAGGAAAACCGTCACCATCAAGCATTCTGGATCCCGGCCTACGCCGATGTAATGGTCTCCTCCCACCTCACGAATCGGCGTCACAATGCGCCATGATAGAAGTGTTCCAACTATCAAGGAGGCAGGAGAAGACCATGAACAAGATTACGACAATCGGTTTGGATCTGGCAAAGCATCTGTTTCATGTGGTCTGCTGTGACCAACGCGGAAAGCTGATCAAAAAGCGCATGCTCAGGCGATCTCAGGTATTGCCCTATTTTGCCAATCTAGCGGCATGCCGGGTGGGTA
>QBVD01000051.1 GCA_003058525.1 gamma proteobacterium symbiont of Ctena orbiculata
TATTGTGCGAGGTGCATACCGCAACGATCCTTCACCAATGCATATTGTGAGTGGGCCTTATGGGCGGGAAAAGGTTCACTATGAGGCCCCGCCAGCGATTCAGGTGCCAGATAAAATGGCGAAGCTTATCGACTGGTATAACCAAACCAGTCCCTTGGGCGGGGATAAGGCAATACCCGGGATCGCCCGAGCAGGTATTGCTCATCTCTGGTTCGAGGTGATTCACCCCTTCGATGATGGTAATGGTCGAGTCGGCAGAGCGGTCGCCGACCATGCACTTTCGCAGTCTCTCGGATATCCAACCACGGCTTGCCTTGCCACGGCGATTGAGGCGGATAAAAAGTCCTATTACCTGCAACTTGAGAAAGCGAGTCGAGGAAGCCTGGATGTTAACGTTTGGCTGGATTATTTCGCAGACACAATAATCAAGGCACAGGAAATCGCCAGAGAGGAAGTGGACTTTGTACTGGCCAAGACACGATTCTACGAAGCCTATGGTAACCAGTTGAATGACCGGCAGGCCAGGATGGTATCGAGGGTATTCGCTGAAGGTCGAAAGGGTTTTGAAGGCGGAATAACGACAAAAAAATATGAAGCGATTACCAAGTGTCCCAACCGAACAGCCAGCCGTGACCTTTCTGACCTGGTTGCTAAGGGTATCATCATTCCGTTACCAGGTGGCGGCAGAACAACCCGATATGAGTTGGCGACTGTTGAACCTGCTCAGTCTGGTCTGATGAGGAAATGATTCTCTTCGATCTGGAGCGAGTGATTTTATCTACACAAGCCTGAATGATTTAATGAATTTCCATTATGTCCTATGAACGTCGATACACTTAAAAAAAACTGGCTGATATCGATGCAGATACCTTGCAGAATTTTATATTCGACCTCTACCTCCGATATCCGGAGTTGAGCGACAAGATCGAAGCATTGACATTGACAAATGATCCGGTCGCACTGTCCAGGGTACTGCGCAAGCGTATTGCATCACTGAAACGAGGGCGGAGATTTATCGATTATCGGACGAGTTTTGATTTTGCACGGGAACTGGAAGCGGTCCTCGCCGATATTGAAAGCGGACTGCTGGAGCGCTCACCGGAACATGCGTTTGATTTGGTCGACCGGTTCCTGGCGACGGCAGAATCGGTGCTCAACCGTGTCGATGATTCTGGCGGGGCAGTGGGCGAGGTATATCTCCAGGCCGTACCGTTGTGGTTGACGGCGGCTAAAGGCTGGCGGGATGCTAACGTCGACTGGCTCGAGCGGATATATCAGCTGTGTCAGCAGAATGATTATGGTGTGCTTGATCCGCTATTGCCAAATACCCATCTGCTGTTGACGCTGGATCAGTTGAAGCAACTGGCCTGGCGGTACGAAAACGCGTTGCGCAGGGGGTTAAAATCTGCTGAACAAGAAGACAAAGTCAATCTCGTGGCCGTGCATTAGGACAGATTGCCGATGCATTGCGCGATCCTGCATTATACGAGCGATCGGGATTGATACACTCACCACAGCCAAACAATCTGCAAATGAAATCGGTTTGTAAAAAATATTTGCACTACGAGCAGCCCGCGACGGCAATGCGGTATCTGAACCAGGCATGGGAGGACCGTTTTGAGCATGATCGTCTGGAATTGCTGGATAAGGGCTGTTTGAAAACGGGTGATCGGAAACAGCTTAATGAGATTCGTTTTCGGCTGTTTCAAAGCGAGCAGAGCTACACCAGTTTCACGCGATATCTGGAGGTCTTGGACGAGGACGAGAAAGAGAAAGCGTGTGGCTCAGCAATCAAACAATCCGAACAGGGTGGCAATATCGTACTCAGCGCAGATCAGTTATTTAACCTGGGTCAGATGGAGAGAGCTCAGGCCTTAATCTTAGCCCGGCATCAGGATTTGGCGGAGTGTTTTTATGACAGTCTGCTGAGGCTGGCCAAGATATTTGAAAAAGCGGATTGCAAGCTGGCGGCCACGGTGTGCTACCGCACCTTGTTGCTGGAGATCCTTGCAGAGGCGCGCAGTAAGGCTTACGGCCATGGTGCACAGTATTATAAAAAGCTGTAAGTGCTATCGCATATGAACGCCTGTTTCGGGTCGGCAGCTAAGAAAAGCATTCGCATATAATCTTGAGTTACGAATGACCGCAATCTCGCAACTGCGGACTAACAATGGGGTATGTTAGGCATTTATCTCGGCGCGGGGAGTGGAGTTGGACATCCATGGGATTGGAATCTCAATTACCCAACTAAATAGATCTCTGTGCTCGGTTTTTCTGGTCGGTTTATAAAAAAAATTGAAGCGTTTGGAAGAATTTTCTGATCATGGTATTTTTCATGGTATTACTGTTTAGAGGGAAAATAAGCCATTAAATATAAATGATAAAAATGGCTCATTTACAATCGAGTGGGAGTGACCGGCATTGACAGGCAATGTCTGGCACTGGCTGGCAACAACAGGCACTTCATCTGAATGTCCGATTGTTCAGTCAGGCAGGAAATAAGTAATGATATCCATTTCCTTGTGCGGGATGCCGATGATATCAATGCTGTTATCTCTTATCAGGTAGAAGACAACATGTGCACCCTGTGGGAAGCTGTAATAGCCTTCAGCTATATCCGTGCGGTGTTTACCCAATTGCGGATTTTCCACTAACCAGGTAAAGCGTTTCTCAAGTGCTCTCAAATAGGTATTGCGTTGGCGTTTACCCCATTGTTGTTCGGTATATCGACCGATGTTTTTCAAGTCCTCCAGTGCTCTTGGGGTGACTCTGAATCCATGCATCAGGCTTCGTTGTCCAGATCATTGATCAGCGCGTCCATGGTGAATCCATCAGCAAACTCACCGGATTCGGCCTGTTTGAAGCCCTGGGCCAAATGGCCACGTAAAGCATCGAGTTTGCTTTTCCGCTCCTCCATTGCGCGGAGAGCATCACGAACTACTTCACTGGCGGAACCGTATCGCCCACTGGCAATCTCGTTCTTGATATAGACTTCCCAGTGCTCACCTAGGCTAAGACTTGTCGTTGCCATATCGCACCTCACATATTCATAAATAACAAAAATGAATATAAATTAGGGTAAAAAGAAAGGCAATCCGTTTT
>QBVD01000109.1 GCA_003058525.1 gamma proteobacterium symbiont of Ctena orbiculata
TGGCACCAGATTATCGGCGATCCTACCCTGGCTGACGCCATTCTGGATCGCCTGGTACACAATGCTTACAAGATAAACCTGAAAGGTGAATCCATGCGAAAAAACAAAGCCAAGTTGACACCATCTACCGAGTCTGAGTAACAATACACAAAACCCGCGTCGCTGACGCTCCGATGGCCGGCAGCTTTCCCGAGTTCAGGTGGCAGCTTTCAGAGAGAATCGGTGGCAGGTTTGGTGAGAATACGCACATTCTGTATTGTTGCGCAAACGCCGCTCCGCATTTGGCTTTGCTGAACATTGGCGTCATCAGTAAAACAATTTCATCCGAGAAGAATATGCGATGAATTCAATACTTACTAAATATGCATTCTTGGCTGGAGTCGCTTATTTTTGCTGCATGGCAACTGCACATTTTTTTCGGCATAAAAGTTCCCGTATTGTTCGTGTATTACGACACACCTTTTTATGCTTACCAAGACAAAATAATATCTTTTGCTGTATGTGCGTATATCGCTTTGTTCTATTCAGCTTCGCAACACCGATCAGTGGCGCTTAACGCAATTATTGTGCTAGCAGTAACCGTGCTTGGTTTAAGCTCGGTCAATTTGTCGAGTTCCCTTGCTTCTGTGCTGGAAGAGGGGCAATCTACTTTGCCGTATTGGTTACAAACAGGTGCAATCGCATTTTATCTTGTTGCACTTGTGGTCTTATACATCAAGGATGGCAAAAGCTCATAACAAGCGACTATGGCGTAAATGGCATCACCCAAACCATTCCCTCTTAGAACTCAAGCTGAATAAAACTATTCCAAATTTAAAGGGTCAGACCCCTTTTTCTAATTTATCCAGCCGATTCCAGGGATCATTCATTTCCCCTTTACGGCGTCCATGTCCTTTGCGACGTGGCTCTTTGTCGGGTTCGAATCTTATTAACTCACGGCGATCAACAATCTTTCTGCGCTGTTGCAAGCGCCGTTCGGGTCCGGAATACAGTGTTTGATTAGTCATCCCTAAACCCCCAGAAAGTGTTGTTCATTAATTATAGTCTATCAGTAGACGTGCTGATAAATGTTAATCAATGTGAATAAAGTGGTCGGCAACAATGGATAACTATTGGCATGTGGAGTTCTTTCTGAACAACTTCGAGGTGTGACTAAAAGGGTTTTATAATATTAAAATACGCAAGAACGATTTCAGTCACCAACCATTTTTATACGTCATATTCATTGGTGCTGTGTCTAGTTGATGAGTTAAAGTTTATACGTATGGAGGTATTCAAATGGAAGGTGACATTGACAATGAACTTCTTAACACCATTGATATTCTGCCGCTGCAATTGCGAGCTATTGCACAGATGCATTTTGTTGAAAACAACTCCTACACTGAAATCTCTCAGTAACTGTCTATCACACAAGCAAATGCTCGCAAGCGCGTCCAGCTAGCCCGGTAAATCATAAAAGAACAGAAAATAGCAGGGGTAAGACCTCTTTATAGAAACCAGGCGTCGTTAGAGTTGCATGTCTGAGATGACGTAATACGATTATTCTTCCGGTACTTGATTGAAAAACCCCGCATATGCGGGGTTTCATCTTGCAGATAAAATCTAGTCAAGTTTCCAACATGATGATAAAGCTTGTTGTCAGCGCACCTGAAAGCGAGGTCAACAGCCATTTAATCGTATTATGTGCGTTGCTTTGTACCTTATCTGTTGATTTCTCTCGCATGATTATTTCTCCTGGTTCTGTCGCTTATGCGCAGGCACTCATGGGAAGTGGTGGTTCACTGGTGGCAAATGTTTCGAGTTTCTCGAAGAACGTTTTATGATCGATGTAATGCGAACCGTCACACGAGAAGGTCATCCCGATCAGACCGTTAACGCGGTTGATCGAGCCGTTGCGCAGGTAGATGTTTTTGTCCGTCGTGCGAAGACGCCTAAACTCGTTCAGTATCGCCAGCGTATCTTCGGCATGTATCACCGGTTGCAGGTGATCGATCAGGCTGTCGCGAAATTGGTCGAGGAAACCCGGTGCCAGCACCTCCTCCTTCACGAACACCCGGTAGCGGTAGGCATCATCAGCGAACCAGCAGGTCAACTGGCTGGAGGAGTGGTGTATTTTGACGTGAAACGCGCCTTTACGGGTCAACAGCGCATGGACGATTTCATGAATGCGATCGATCTCACTGTCGAACAGGCTCTCGACTCGTGACTGTTGGAAAAGGAAGGCCCTGACGGAAGGGTCGCCTTTGATTTGTAACCATCTATCCGGCATTTCGAATCCTCCTCATACGGTGGACAAAACCAAGAAAAATACTCGGTTAATAGACATTGTATCTGCTGTGTGTATAAATAATAATAAATATTATTAATTATCAGCATAGTAAATAATCTATGCCAAAGGCAGCAAACTACAATCTGGCGCGTCGCATCAGCATTCGCCAGCTCCAGGTTTTCGACACCGTGTCACGGTTGCGCAGCTTCACTCGTGCCGCGGAGGAGCTGTACTTGTCACAGCCGACCGTGTCGATGCAGATAAAAAAACTGGAGTCCGATATCGGATTGCCCTTAATCGAACAGGTCGCAAAAAAGCTTTCTCTGACTGAAGCGGGCAAGGCGCTTCAGGCGGCCGCGCATGACATCCTTGAGACGCTGGGCCGGTTCGAGATGGAGGTGGAAGATCAGAAAGGGCTACGCACCGGACAGCTTCATTTAGCGGTGGTCTCGACGGCCAACTACTTTGCGCCGCGCCTGCTCGGGCAGTTTCGGCACCAGTACCCCGGCATCAAGGTCACATTGGAAGTCACCAATCGTGAACACATCCTAGAACGCATGCTGAGAAATAGTGATGATATCTATCTGATCGGTAAACCGCCCGAATCCAGTGAACTGGAATTTCAGCCATATCTACCGAATCCGATGGTTGTTGTTGTGCCCGTGGATCACAAATTAGCGAAACGGAAAAGCGTTTCATTACAGGAAATAGCCGACGAACCGTTTATCATTCGTGAGCAGGGTTCCGGAACAAGAATTGCTGTGGAGCACAAATTCGCCAGTGCCGGGCTCGAACTCAATATCGGGATGGAACTGGGAAATAACGAGTCGATCAAGCAGGGTATTACCGGTGGACTTGGGATTGCGGTGTTGTCGCTGCACACCCTGACCAGCGGTGACATGAACGAATTGACCGTCCTGGATGTTGAGGGTTTCCCCATCTCCTGGCAATGGTTTATCGGTCATCCCCGCAGCAAGCGATTGTCGATTGCGGCAAAAACCTTCATCGACTTCATGTATGAGGAGGGGCCGTTGTTGCTGCCGGAGAATGTCATCGATAGTGCTTTAGTGGACATGTCGATGATGAAAATTAAAGGTGTTGGTGAGTAAAAGAGATCAGACCCCTTTGCTGTTTCAATAAGTAGTTGAAGTGCCCATCTCAGATCATTCATAGAGGATGAAGTCGATTCAGAGAAGATGAGTTCTTGATGCTAGCTAGATCAAATCCGGCATTCTCCAAATGCGAACTTTCTAGCTTTTTTAATGCCGCAAACTAAAATCCTTTTAATACTTAGTGTCATGTTAACACCGCTAGTCCCTGGTTTATGCAGAATCATCAAGGGTCCATATTCCAGTTCAGTTGGTTGCCAGTGAATAGTACTCGATAACAGAGTGGCTGCCTAATGAACTATTGAGTCCTTCGCCGGAAATTAACAAAGAGGGTTCTTGAAACATACTCTAGGTACAAAAATGGTTCTGATTAAATGAGGCATCGTATGGGAGAGCAATGAATGGAATTTGTCACCGACTATAGCCTGTTTCTGGCAAAATCGATCACCGTGGTATTGGCCATTCTTGCTGTTGTCGGAGGCATCATTGTACTTGCCGCTCGAGGTAAGCCCCGGAGCAAGCAGCATCTTGAAGTGAAATACTTGAACCGGGACTACGATGATTTGGCCCATGCCCTCAAGGCGGCGATGCTGCCAAAGAAAGCATTTAAGCAGATTCACAAAACACGTAAGCAGGATCTCAAGAAATCCCAGAATCTGGGACCCGATGCCCGGTCAAAAGATAAAAAGAGAGTATTCGTGCTGAATTTTCACGGTGACATCCGCGCTTCAGCGGTGGCCTCCTTGCGCGAAGAGATCACTGTCATCCTGTCCGTGGCAAGGCCGGAAGACGAGGTCGTGCTGCGTTTGGAGAGTAGTGGTGGTCTGGTTCATGCCTACGGCCTGGCAGCCTCCCAGCTTACGCGACTCAAGGACAAGAACATACGACTGACAATAGCGGTGGACAAGGTTGCCGCGAGTGGCGGATATCTGATGGCCTGTGTGGCCGATCATATCATTGCTGCACCATTTGCTGTGGTCGGTTCCATTGGTGTGTTGGCACAATTGCCAAATTTCAACCGTTTTCTGAAACGACACGATATCGATTTCGAGCAGTTCACTGCCGGTGAATTTAAAAGAACGGTCACCCTTTTTGGCGAAAACACTGACAAAGACAGAGAAAAGTTTCGTGAAGAGATCGATGAGGCACACCGGCTGTTTAAGGCATTCATAAAGTCCCAGCGCAGTGAACTTGATATCGAAACTGTGGCGACCGGGGAACACTGGTACGGGACACGCGCCCTGGAATTGAAGCTTGTCGATGAATTATGCACCAGTGACGATTATCTATTGGAGGCCAGAAAAACAGCAGAGCTTTACCAGGTTACTTTCAGACCCCTTAAATCTCTCATCGACCGATTGTCGTCATTGCCATCGATATTTGATAAAGGACTTCTGGGGCGTGGCAGAAGTGGGTATGGGGTGCACGAAATAGAGTAACAATCGCACCTGCTCTGCTGAAGGTATCGATAGATAAGACTAATTGAGGAGGAATTATGAATATATTAATGCTTGTTCACTCTCAGAGGTGGTGAATGCCAATATTGAAGCATCGGGTATCAAACAGCTGCCGGGTATATTGATTTATGCCCTAACGCAGATACAAAAAAATCGTTAAAGTACTAAACTGAGTTCAGGGAACCACGGCTCACGGTTTAAGGCATCTTTAATGTTTGATATGGAGATGGTCATGAGGTGCGCTTTCACTCTTATATTCGCTGTGCTGCTCATGGTCGCAGCGGCCCACGCCGAAGTCAGTACCGTTCAATCCGGTACACTCCTTCCGATTCACCCGCAAAGCTATCAGTCTTCAGAGACCTGTTCGAACTGCCATACCCGATTGTATGAGCAATTTAAGCATTCGATGCATGCCAGGGCTTTCGAGAATCCTGTTTTTCAGTATCAATTTTACGAAGTATTTCTTCCACAAATGGCGAATGATAATGATAGCGTTTTCGCTGCAGCTGCCTGTCTGGCATGCCATTCACCCACGACCCTTCTCTCCCAGGATCTGCGTCTGCCTGCCCCTGACGCTGTAGATAAATCACTGCCAGGTGTGACCTGTGACTTTTGCCACACACTGACGGGGTATACTGGACCGAGTCCAGGCAATGCCAACTACCGTCCTTCCCCCGGTCCGATCAAGTATGGCCCACTGAAATTTTCTTCAGACTGGCACCGTGCCTACTCGCAGTTTCAGCGCCAGAGCGAGATCTGTGCCGTATGCCACGAGGCGAAGAATAGATTTGGAGTGCCGATACACACGACCTACAGCGAATGGAGGGCCAGTGCCTGGCCAAATAGAGGGATTGTTTGTCAGGATTGCCATATGAGTGCGAGCGGTCGACTGGTATCGGGTAAGCCGGTCTTTGATTCGGGTGTCCTGGCCGCAAACACGCTTATCACGCCGAAAGAGCGCGAAAAGATCTATAGTCACAATTTTCCAGGCGCGAGAGTAGATAACCAGCTTCACGGGGTGGTGAAGTTACAGGTGTACAGTTTCCCCAGGCAGCTGAAACCGGGTCAACCGATGTTTATCGGTATTGAGTTGGATAACACAGAGGCAGGGCATAGCCTGCCGACAGGCGCGATTGAATTACGTCTGGCTTGGCTGGATGTGAGACTCAGGATGCAGGACAAGGAGTGGCAGCTTAAGGCAGAGCCAACTGCGAAGATGAATTGGGATGTGGCAGGGGCCAGTCCTGCGGATAAGGCACTGAACGGTACAGACATATCGCCGGGCAGCCGACTTTACCGGGCAATTTTAGTAGACAGAGAAGGCCAGCCGACACTCAACAAGTGGGAGGCGGTCGATAAGGTGTTCGATAATCGCTTGCAGGCGGGAGAGGGGCGGCGTGAGCTGTATCGTTTTACCCTACCGGCAGATGTCTCAGGCAGTGTTGAGGTCGATGCGGTACTTCGATATCTCCGCTATCCTCCAGGCGTCGCAATACGTCTTGGTAGCGGCACTGTCGATAGTGTTCTGGTAGCTAAGGCCAATAAGATCATTCAGATCAGTGACAACTAACAACCCTATTGCATTCATTATTTACGAATCTAGGAATACCCCCTTTACCACCACATCCAAAGATATGGTTTTCTACTTACCTGCCAGTAGATATCGAATGGCTTCCAGGATAACGAAAGAGGGTGTTTGATGAGGAAACATGAAACGTAGATCACCCTCCGGTGTGATCAGATAGGTAACCGATGAGTGGTTGACCGCATAACCGAAATCGGATCCTTCAATGACTGCTTCTTCGTATTGTGCGCCATAGCGTCTGGCGACCTCGGCAACTTCACCTTCACTGCCGGTTACACCCACCAGGTTGGGGTGGAAGTGTCTGACATACTCATCCAGTACTTGGACATTATCCCGTTTGGGATCAACACTGATAAACACGCCATGTACAGATTTCAACTCATCTTCACTGAGTTCATTCAAGGTCTGGGCAATAATGGCAAGGGAGGTAGGGCAGACATCGGGGCATTTGGTATAACCGAAGTAGAGCAGTACCACTTTCCCTCTGAATTGTTTCAATGAGACCTTGCCTTGGCTGGAATGGAGAACGAAATCTCCGCCGGGTGACTCACTGCGGGAGCTGAGTATTTCGTCTTCTTGGACCATCTCATCCGATGCGGCGGATGAGAACAGGATGAGCAGCGCAAAAAAGATAAAGATCATCCGAAACATAGTGCCTCATGGCTCCTTGCCTGACTAATTAACATTATATCCAACATTAATCCTCCTACCATGTGCCGTTGCTGTCAGATTATTGGCCATACATGCGGCAACTTCTCTGTTATCGACACAACAGTCGAAAACCGCAGATTGGTTGAGTCCTTTGTAGGATCAACTTTTCGGGGGATTGAGCGGCCGGTCAAAATTAAGACATTTTTTTGCTAAGGATAAGAATGAAATTCCTAATATAGGGTGAATAATCGAATGAATTGACTATAGTATACACGCTCAAGACCAACTAAAAAGGAAGGTTATCTTGCGCTATCAATTCATATCCAAACTGCTGTTTCTGGCACTATTACCCATCACGACACAAGCGCTGGAGCTCTCCTGGGTAGGCTGCGGTATAACCCGCAACGCGTTTATGGCCGATCTTGCGGCTGCCTACAAGGAGGAAACCGGTATCGATATCACTATCGCCGGTGGGGGCGCTACCAAAGGGATCCGCGAAATTACCGGCAATCAGGCAGACATAGGTGGCGCCTGCCGATTCAAGCTGGATTCAAGTCGGGTGGAAGCCAGCGCCAATATGATTCCCGTGGCCTGGGATGCGCTGGTGGTTGTGGTGCACAACTCCAATCCCATTGATTCGATCAGCCTGGTGCAGCTGCGTGAGCTGTACCGGGGTAAGATCACAAACTGGTCCCAGCTAGGCGGGGCGGATCAGCCATTGGAACTGCTTATCCGCAAGGGAAAGATCTCCGGCGTCGGTTACACCCTGCGTCAGCATCTGTTCGAAGATCCGAAGGCCAGTTTCATAAGTAAGCATGAATTCCCGTCTTCCGGTCCTTTGGAAAAAACGGTGGAAAAGAATCCCAATGCCATCGCGGTCACCGGCATCGCGAGTGCGCACAAACGGGATTTCAAGATTCTCAAACTGGAAGGCAAGGAACCGAGTTTTGAGAAAATCCGCACGGGTAACTATCTGCTCTACCGCCCACTCTATCTGGTGCACAACAGGCACTCACCCAACAGTCGGGAGTCCAACCGCTTCATTCAGTTCGCCTTAGGGCCCAAGGGCAGGGAGATTATCCGTAAAAATGATGTCGTGCCTTACTTCGATGGCATGTTGTTGTTGCAGAAACGAATGGAGCATTGGAAGCAGTTCGTCAGAGAGGCCCTCGCCAAGCAATAAAATAAAAGGGGGCGCCCAATGACCGCTTCCGCTCAACAGAGCGAACGCCTCCCCGTGGCCATCGCTCCAATCAACCGGCAGATCACGCATTGTGCGCCTGTCTATCTGTTGCGTCACTCCGTGGTTATCTATTGGTTGAATAGGTAACTTATTGTTTTTCGGATCGTTCCAGGTGCGAATACTCCTCAATTTGACTTATGTCTTTGCCATCTCTTTCGCTGTAAAACAAAATATCACCCAGAAATGATTGATGACGAAGATCCGAGTATCTATCCTGCATCTTTCCGATTTGCACCTACGGAGACATTCATGAAACGTTACGCTTTTATTCTGGCTATCAGCATCACTGCACTTCTTATTTCCACTTCGGTTACGGCCGGCAGTTCGAGTCAGTGTCCCGATATATCTCAGGCGCAGAAGATTGGGGATTGCCCTACTGAAGATGACATGAAGCGCATGTTCAAAATCCATTGTGGCTTTGAGCGTGATCCAAACGCCAAGAAAAAGACTGAGCTGTGTGACAGCTACGGAGAGTATAAACGTCGCAAGAATAATGCGCTGTGGGAATCCTCAGACAAAGAATTCATGGGCTACGTAAGCTGCGCCGTACCCCCGGCGGAGATCAAAAAGGGTCAACCCACAAGTATTGCGATATCACAGAAAAACGGCCTGTATAAAATAACTTGCAGTTATCAGAGTGGTGCAAAGCTATCCATGCGTACCCGCAGTGTATGCCGTGTGCCCGGTGTGAAGAATTCACTGATGGTCATGCGTGCCGAATGTGGCGCCAACGGTAAACCTTGCAAGTTTGAATGTGATTGAGACTCGGGATGTCCGATATCAGTAAAGGCAGTGATTGTCGGCATGGCACGTTGAGGGAATTCAAACGTTACAACATATTTCGATATTGGCCGTAGCAGTTCCGGTCGCTCGATACCGGTATAAAGTACCTGGTTCCTTTTTTTGTGGAATTAACTGTCGCAGAGAGGAATGGCGCTTACTTAAGCCGAGAACCACCGTCATCCCGGCGCAGGCCGGGATCCAGAATGCTTGATGGTGACGGTATTCCTGGATTCCGGCCTGCGCCGGAATGACAGAAATCCTGAAATTCGTCTAAAGTAAGCGCCACTCCTCTACGACCCTGATTATTGCTGGCCCTCAGCGTCGACGAGGGTGTAAAAGAATTTAAAATATGGACACAAAATAATTATTTTAAAATAGAGCGTAAAATCAGATAATCGACTCAAGGATATTCAATTTACTCATCATGCATTGGTAAAGGGAGGTACAGCGGTGGCGATAAATTTCAGGATGATGGCGGCCGTGCTGCTGACCATTGCTGCCACAGGTGTCAACGCCGTCCACCTCAATTCGGACGGCGCCGGTCAAATTGCACTCTTACCGTACTACACCGTCAACAACGGCTTCATCACCAACCTGACCGTCACCAACACCACGGAGCTCAATAAGGCCGTCAAGGTCAGGTTCCATGAATCGCGTATCGGTTACGATGTCTTCGACATCAATGTCTATCTGGCGCCCTACGATGTGTGGAACGCCACACTTCGTATGAATACCACGACCGGTCTGCCCAACCTCATCACCGAGGATGAGACCTGCACCTATCCAGACAAGGCCATATTGCAGGCCAGTATCGACTTCAGCAACAGCTATGACGCCACCACCGACGAAGATCTGACCGAAGGTTATGTGGAGATCATCGAGATGGGTGTCCTGGCCGATGGTTCCGGCCCGGCAGAAGACAGTGGTCTAGAGGCGGAAATCGATGCCGGCGGGAGTGCTGATGGTGTTGTCAACCCAGTAGCGGGGGACCGCTCCATTGCGGATGGCCTGCGGCATGATGCCACAGGCATACCGGCGGATTGCTCTGTGGTCGCGGATGCCTGGAGTGCCGGTGATGTTGATGAGCAGATCAACGGCTTCGAGTCCGGTGCCTTGTCGACAGAAGGGATTGCCCAGGATACGGGTGGGGCGGGAGTGCCCTATGGGGACAGCCTGAATGCGGGGCTGGTTGAGCCCACCGGCGGGATCAAGGTCTATTCAATAATGCTCAACGTCACCAGCGGCGCCGCTTTTGTGCAGCAGGCCACCCATATCGATCACTACACCACGGTGGCCCAGCACTATCGGCCGGACGATCCGGTCAACTCCCAGTTGCCGTCGCTGGCCTCCGGCGATGTGCAACGGGCGAACATGCTGAGCACAGATGGTAACACGGTGAAATCCATCGACCTCCCGCTGGCCGTGTACGATACCGGTTCCGTCTACGACATCACCCCCAACCCGTCGATCCCTATGGGCTCCAATCCATTGCCGATTGCCTTGGTACTGAGTGCCGATGCGGTCGCTGCGCCATACTTCGTCGAGTTCGGCGTTAATGGTGAGACCGATATCGTGCTGAACTTTCCGATGCGCAAGCATGGTATCTACAACAGCCACACCTTGACCAATGACCACGATGATACTGGTCCCCTGGAAGCTTGCTCAGGTACCTTGAATGACGGGATTAACGATGGTGAGACTGTCACCCTAGAAAGCTTAGGCACGCAGTTTAACGACCATCCTCATGATGGTGCAGGCACCTTCTGTAGAAATGCAGGATATTTAATAAATGCAACGCCTGACACAGAGATACGTCTCTTCTACTACGACTATGAAGAAAGGGCTGCTGCGCTTGACGCTGACGCTATATCTGATTCGCTTATCAGCCCTTTGAAATTAACAGTTTCTCTACCACGTGTAATCAATGTGGTTTCCGTGAATCGTGCCATTGGTGGTAATCAGTCTGTTCTGGGCACCCCTGCCGCGAATGTTTTCAACTGGAATCTTGATCCTGGCTTTGAGGCGGGATGGGTGACCATCTCAGCCGCTGCCCAATACGACTACGCAACCAACCCAAGCATAATTACGATGACCGAAATCATTGGTGGTATCGGTGCTATGGCTGGAGAGTGGACAGGTGTCCCGGTCATCGGTTTCTCCGCCATGGCGGCGGATCTGGGGCCATCCCAGTTGGGTGAGGTGGTTGAGCTGTATCGTAACGTCAACCGCAATTGAGAGTGAATGGTGTGGTTTAGAGGGCCGCCTGCGAATCATAGAAAACTATTGATTACATTTTATTTCCTGATTACCCCTAAACCTCAGCCATTCTCAAGAGGCGATATGGCATAGGTGGAGTGCGGAGAGCGGCAAAAAGCAATCGTTCAATCATGGCGGGTAAATCGAAACGGCGGTTAAACCGATATTCGAACTCAGCAAGATAACGCGACACATGTTTATCTCGAATCGCATGAAAAGTACCCAACAGACTGTTTTTGACATTACCCAACATCGTGTTTACCCATTTGAAGCACGAATACTGGACACT
>QBVD01000101.1 GCA_003058525.1 gamma proteobacterium symbiont of Ctena orbiculata
CCGATGAAATACCTCTCCAAGCTCCTGCCTGATCTGCCCAAAAAGCGTCTTCCTCCGGTACTTCGGGATAAACACTATATGGTACTTACACTCCCATCTCGTGTGGCTTAAACTTTCTACTTGTCTCATGGTTTCTCCTTAGCGTGTTGCTTGGCGGCTCACGCTTTGGGGTTACTATGAGACTCCTGTTTCTGTCAAACTATTGATGCCTCCCCAGCAGAGCTGGGGGGTCTCCATTTTTGTCTAGGGTCTGTCAACACCGATCCAACCGGCGATAGATGCCTTAAAACCTGATGGTCGAGCCAAAAAAAAGGGGCCTTATCGGCCCCTTTTTCCATTGCCCAATGCTAATCAGGCCTCTTCAACCGCCTTCATGCTCAGGCGTATACGGCCCTGTTTATCAACCTCGAGCACCTTGACTTTCACCACATCACCTTCGGTCAGCTTATCACTGACCTTCTCCACACGTTCATTGGAGATCTGTGAGATATGCACCAATCCGTCCTTGCCCGGCAGGA
Organism: gamma proteobacterium symbiont of Ctena orbiculata; assembly: GCA_003058525.1. Classification (GTDB taxonomy): domain Bacteria; phylum Pseudomonadota; class Gammaproteobacteria; order Chromatiales; family Chromatiaceae; genus Thiodiazotropha. The sequence goes on from QBVD01000101.1 coordinate 519, forward strand.
TGGTGACAAATGCGCCGAAATCCATCAGCTTTGCCACCTTGCCTTCATATGTGGTACCGACCTCAACATCGGCAGTGATCAGTTCCACGCGCTTGCGCGCCTCCTCACCCGCGGATTTATCCACGGAGAAGATCTTGACCACACCGTCATCGGTGATATCGACAGTAGCGCCGGTCTCTTCGGTAATGGAGCGAATGGTCACACCGCCCTTGCCGATGACATCACGAATCTTGTCGGGATTGATCTTGAACTCGATGATCCGTGGAGCATGCTCCGACATCTCGTCGCGATGTGAGTTGATGACGCTGTTCATCTCACCAAGGATGTGAAGACGCCCCTCTTTTGCCTGGTCCAGTGCGATCTCCATGATCTCTTTGGTGATACCGTTGATTTTGATATCCATCTGCAGGGCATTGATACCCTGACCGGTACCGGCCACTTTGAAGTCCATGTCACCCAGGTGATCCTCGTCACCCATGATATCGGTCAGTACGGCGAACTTGTCACCCTCCTTGATCAGTCCCATGGCCACACCGGCGACAGGATTCTTGATCGGCACACCGGCATCCATCAATGCCAGACTGGTACCGCAGACGGATGCCATCGAGGAGGAGCCGTTGGATTCGGTGATCTCGGAGACCACGCGGATTGCATAGGGGAACTCGCTGATTGTCGGCATACAAGCAAGCACACCGCGCTTGGCCAGACGGCCATGACCGATTTCACGCCGTTTCGGACTACCGACTCGCCCTGTCTCACCCACGCAGAAGGGAGGGAAGTTGTAGTGCAGCATGAAGTGCTCGCGACGGGAGCCCTCCAGTGCGTCGATGATCTGCGAATCGCGCTCGGTGCCCAGGGTGGTTACCACCAGGGCCTGGGTCTCGCCACGCGTGAAGAGCGCAGAACCGTGGGTTCTCGGCAAAACACCCGTACGCACCGAGATCGGGCGCACCGTGCGGGTATCACGACCGTCAATACGGGGTTCACCATCCAGGATACGGCCTCTGACAACACGCTTTTTCAACTTCTCAATGGCTGTCTTGACCTGATCGACACTCCAGCGGGTTTCACCCTCATCGTCCTCCGCACAGAGCTTCTGCACGGTTGCCGCCACAGCCTTGTCGACGGCCGCATAACGATCAAGCTTGTCTGCGATACGATAGGCGTCACCAATACTCTGAGCAGCCTCGGCCTCCACCGCTGCGCTCAGTTCTGAATCCTCTTCCGGGGCTGCGAAATCGGCTATCGGCTTATTGACCTCGGCCGCCAGTTCCTTGATCGCCTGGATGACGGTCTGGAACTGTTCATGACCGAACAGTACGGCGCCCAGCATGACCTCTTCGGAGAGCTGGTTCGCTTCCGATTCGACCATCAATACAGCCTCTTCAGTACCGGCTACAATCAGGTCCAGATCGGAATCGGGATTGAGGCCGGTGGTGGCGGCGTTCAAAATGTACTCGCCGTTTTTATAGCCGACACGGGCGGCGCCGACAGGGCCCTGAAACGGCAGTCCGGAGATCGCGAGCGCTGCGGAAGTACCGATCAATGAAGGTATTTCGGGATCCACTGCCGGGTTCAGGGACATCACGGTAATGATGACCTGGACCTCACTGGTGAAACCCTTCGGGAATAGCGGACGGATCGGCCGATCGATAAGCCTTGCAGTGAGAATCTCCTTTTCACTCGGACGGCCTTCACGACGAAAAAAGCCGCCAGGGATCATTCCGGCGGCATATGTCTTCTCCTGATAGTCCACGGTCAATGGGAAAAAGTCCCGGGCTACCTCGCTCTTCGCTTCAACCACGGTTACCTGGACCACAGTGTCGTCCACATTGACCATGACTGCACCGTCAGCCTGCCTTGCTATCTCACCTGTTTCGATGGAGACCTTATTGTCTCCCCATTGAAATTCTTTTTTGATTAATGTCACTTTTGAATCCTTGAGTAATTAATGTTTCAGGACGAATTAGCGACGCAGACCCAGACGGCTGATCAGCTCTTTATAGCGATCCGGGTCATTGCTCTTCAGATAGTCCAACAGCTTGCGGCGGGAATTGACGAGACGCACCAGACCCTGACGGGAGTGGTGATCCTGTTTGTGTTCTTTGAAATGCTCCGTGAGCTGAGTAATGCGGCTGGTCATCAGGGCGACCTGTACCTCAGGCGAACCGGTATCCCCAGGTGCCCGCTGATACTCCTCGATGACTGATTTCTTGTCTGCTGCACTCATTGACATGACGTTTCTCCTCTTGGTTACGTCGTTGAATCTGGTCCCATTTAAGACCCACCCGACAATGAGTTCAGGCAGGCCGGACCGGTGAAAAATACGCTGTTAACCGGGCCATCCCCGGAAAGAGCGCGTAGTATGCGCGTTCTGGGCCTTCACAGCAACCCAAATTCCGCTACTTGTGATGAATTTCTTTCTGCAATTCAATTTGTTACCTGCATGAGCCGTTTTGGCGCCACACGCCCGTCATCGAGAACCTGGCCGACGCCGAGAAAATCGGTCTCATTGGTATAGAGACGCACCCAACCGCTGGTGGGGGCATTCGGCACCAGGATCGGTTGACCCTGCCTCATATAGAAGGCGGCATCCGCTGTCAGATCGACTTGAGGCCACTCCGCCAATGCACTCTCCAACGGCAGCAGCCAATCATCCATCTCTTTAAACAGCTTTTCGGAGAAGGCGTGCTGAACCTCATCCAAGCTGACCATCGACTGGTCGTCGTAGGGACCGACTCCGGTCCTGCGCAAGCCACTGACATAGGCGCCGCAACCCAGCTGTTTACCGATATCCTCGGCGAGGGTACGTACATAGGTGCCCTTCGAGCAGTGCACGTTCATTTCGAATTCGGGCAGGGAGAAATCGATCAACTGCATTGAATGGATTCGGATAGTACGGGGTTCGCGCTCGACCTCGACTCCTTTACGGGCCAGTTTATAGAGTCGCTCGCCCTGGTGCTTGATAGCGGAGTACATGGGTGGCAGCTGTTGCTGTTCACCCAGGAAATCGGCCAGCACGTCCCGCAGTATCGCTTCAGTGACTCCGCTGGGATCGGCCCGCTCGATCACCTCGCCTTCGGCATCGGCCGTGGTTCTGGTCTCACCCAGCCTGACCCTGACCCGGTAGTGTTTATCCGCATCCAACAGAAACGCCGAGAGCTTCGTCGCCTCGCCGAAACAGATCGGCAACAGACCGGTGGCGAGCGGATCGAGACTGCCCGTATGTCCCGCCTTTGCCGCTTTATAGAGGAATTTCACCTCCTGCAAGGCCTTGTTCGATGTCATACCTTCCGGTTTGTCGAGCAGCAATACACCACTGATATTGCGCCCCCTGTTGCGACGACGTCCCATGCTTTTACTCTATCTTGCTTAATCGTGAGAAAGGATCAATCCAGGTCGGTGTGGTTTTCCTTCACCGCTTGATCAATTAAGGTGGAAAGATGCTCCCCCTGCTCCACCGAGGTGTCATAGACGAAATTCAATTTGGGTATTGAACGAAGCTTCATACGATGACCCAGCAACCAACGCAGATGACCGGCGATATGGTTCAACTGTTCGACACTCTCTTTCTGCGAAAGCGATGATGACATGGTGGTAAAGAAGACCTTGGCCTGGGAGAGATCCCTCACCACCCGGGCTTCCTGGATGGTCACCATTCCGATGGCCGGATCCTTGACCTCTTCCCGGATCAGTCCGGCCAACTCCCGTTGCAGTTCCGCACCGATACGATCTGTTCGTTTGAAATCACGCGGCATGGCACTTATATGTCCCGCATCACTTCAGTCCGCTCAAAGACCTCGATCTGGTCGCCCACCTGCACATCGTTGTAGTTCTTTACGCCAATGCCGCACTCCATACCGTTCTTCACTTCCGCGACGTCATCCTTGAAGCGGCGCAAGGACTCCAGAGCCCCCTCGTATATCACCACATTGTCACGCAGTACACGGATCGGGTTATTGCGTTTCACCATGCCTTCGATAACCATACAACCGGCAATCGCACCAAGCTTGGAGTTGCGGAACACATCACGCACCTCGGCCAGTCCGATAATCTCCTCGCGGATTTCCGGAGAGAGCATACCCGATATGGCCTTTTTCACATCATCGATGATTTCATAGATGATGCCGTAGTAGCGCATGTCGATGCCTTGTTCTTCAACCACCCTGCGCGCACCTGCATCGGCACGTACATTAAAGCCGATGATAATGGCATTTGATGTCACTGCCAGGTTGGCGTCAGATTCATTGATACCGCCTACGCCCGATGCAACCACGGACACTTTCACATCCGCTGTGGAGGTATTTGCCAGTGCCTCTTTCAATGCCTCCACACTGCCCTGAACATCAGCCTTGACGATCACATTCAACGACTGGGTTTCACCCTCTTCCATTTGAGTGAACATCTCGTCAAGTTTCGCCGCTTTCTGTGCCGCCAAACGGGTATCCCGTTGCTTGTCATGGCGCAGTTCGGCAATCTCGCGGGCACGCCGCTCATCGCTGACCACCCGGACATCATCACCCGCTTCCGGTGTGCCTGAGAGGCCGAGCACTACCACAGGTATGGAAGGACCGGCGGTCTTGATGGGGCGCCCGTTCTCATCAAACATGGCGCGCACGCGGCCATACTCCTTACCGGATACGATGACATCGCCGCGCGTTAAAGTTCCGGACTGCACCAGCACAGTTGCCACCGGTCCCCGGCCTTTGTCCAGGGAGGACTCAACGATCGATCCCGTGGCATTGCCTTCCTGCACAGCCTTCAGCTCCAACACCTCGGCCTGCAGCAGAATCGCATCGAGCAGTTCATCTATGCCCTGGCCGGTTTTGGCGGAGACCTTCACGAACATGGTGTCACCCCCCCACTCCTCGGGAATCACCTCCTCCTGGGAGAGTTCCTGGATGACGCGGTCGGGATTCGCCTCCTCTTTATCGATCTTATTGATTGCCACAATCAACGGCACCTCGGCCGCCTTGGCATGCTGGATCGCCTCCTTGGTCTGTGGCATGACTCCGTCGTCGGCGGAAACCACAAGAATGACGATATCGGTCACCTTGGCGCCACGGGCGCGCATGGCTGTGAAGGCGGCGTGTCCCGGTGTGTCCAGAAAGGAGACGGTGCCTTTATCGGTGTCCACGTGATAGGCGCCGATGTGCTGGGTAATGCCGCCCGCTTCACCCGCCGCTACCCGGCTGGTGCGAATATAATCGAGCAGTGAGGTCTTGCCGTGGTCGACGTGTCCCATGATGGTGACCACCGGCGGCCGCTGCACAGACTCTCCGGTAGTCTGAGACTCTTCCATACTCAGCAGATCGGCTTCAATATCCTCATCGCGCTGATGAACCGGCACGTGCCCCATCTCCTCGACAACCAGAATCGCCGTATCGCGGTCCAACGGCTGGTTGATGGTTACCATCATGCCCATTTTCATCAAAACCTTGATGACTTCAGCGGCCTTGATCGACATCCGCTGGGCCAATTCAGCCACCGTGATGCTCTCGGGTATCTTGACTTCGTGCACGACCGGAGTAGTGGGGCGTTGAAAACCGTGTTGGCTCTCGCTGCTCGCGGCGGCAGCCGACCTGCGCTGCTTGGCGGGTTTTTTCTTACGACGTCCCTTTGCGCCATCGGCCACATGCAGCTCTTTACGCTCCAACCGCTGCTCGCCCTCAAGCTCCAGACCCTCGCGCTTGCTCTCTTTGCGACTCTTCTTGCCACGGCCGGATTCCGGTTTGGGGGCAGGCTTCTCCTGCACCACTTCAGGCTCCTCGGCCTTGATCATTTCCGCTTCGACCACCTTGCGCGCAGCCTCCTCTTCAGCGGCCTTGCGCGCAGCCTCTGCCTCTTCTTCAGCCTTCTTTACCGCTTCCTCTTCAGCCCTTTTTGCCGCCTCGGCCGCTTTTCGCGCCTCGATTTCAGCCTCGATGGCAGCCCTGGCCTTTGCCTGTTCGTCGAGCGCCTTGCGCGCCTCTTCCGCCTCTTTCGACTTACGTTCATCTGATTCAACAGCGGCACGTTTGACATAGGTACGCTTCTTACGCACCTCCACACTGACCGTCTTGGCAGGCGCCGTCGATGCGCGGCTCAAGGTACTGCGTGAAGCTGTCGGCTGGCGTAGTTCGCTGACGGTTTTACGACGCAAGGTGACCTTGCTCGGCGCTGTCACCCCGGCACTCTTTTTCTTGCCGTGACTCTCGCGCAGATAGTGCAGCAGTTTGGCTTTCTCCTCATCGGAGATCCTATCGTCAGGCGTCTTGGCCTGGATGCCTGCATCCTCCAGCTGTTCCATCAAGCGATCGGCAGGAATACCAACGACATTTGCAAGTTGTGCTACCGTTACTTCACTCATACATCAGGCCTCTTGAATTTGCCTTATCCATCTTTTCCTATGCTATACCTTCATACCGGACTCACATGCGGCGTAAAGCTACACAACTACTATTTTGCCTCTTCGAACCAAGGTGCCCGGGCTGTCATGATCAGCTTCCCGGCACGATCCTCATCCATTCCGTCGATCTCCATCAGATCATCGATGGATTGCTCCGCAAGGTCCTCCATCGTCACCACACCCCGACCGGCAAGCGTGAACGCGAGCTGTTTGTCCATGCCCTGCATGGTCAACAGATCCTCGGCTGGTTCACGGAACGCCTCTTCATTGGCGATGGCCCGGGTCAACAGAAAATCTTTCGCCCGGTTACGCAGCTCGTTGATTAGATCCTCATCGAACTCCTCGATGGTGAGCATCTCCTCGATCGGGACATAGGCAACCTCATCGACACTGGTAAATCCTTCCTGCACCAGTATTGCCGCCACATCCTCATCCACATCCAGCTGCTCCATGAAGGCATCCATGAAGCCCTTGGCTTCCGATTCACTCTTCTCCGACGCCTGGGCCTCATCCATGACATTCAATTCCCAGCCGGTCAATTGACTGGCCAAACGCACGTTCTGTCCGCCACGACCGATGGCCTGGGAAAGATTCTCTTCGCTCACCGCCACATCCATGGTGTGTGTATCTTCATCCACCACAATCGAAACCACGTCCGCCGGCGACATGGCGTTGATCACATACTGCGCCGGGTTGTCGTTCCACAGGATGATGTCGACACGCTCGCCATTCAGCTCGTTGGATACCGCCTGCACCCTTGAGCCGCGCATACCGACGCAGGCCCCTACGGGGTCGATGCGCTGATCGTGGGCTTTGACCGCAATCTTGGCGCGCAGGCCGGGATCCCGGGCGGCGCTCTTGATCTCGATCAGACCCTCGCCCACCTCGGGCACCTCGAGCTTGAACAGCTCGATCAACAGATCCGGCATGGTGCGGCTGATAAAAAGCTGCGGGCCGCGGGGTTCGGAGCGAATCTCATACAGGTATCCACGGATGCGGTCACCTACCCTGATCGACTCCTTGGGAATCATATGTTCACGCCCGATAAAGGCTTCTGCGTTGCCACCCAGATCGAGGAAGATATTACCACGGTCGATTCGCTTGACGACGCCGGTGACCAACTCACCCTCCCGTCCCTGATACGCCTCCACCACTTTCGCCCTTTCGGCTTCCCGCACCTTCTGCACGATCACCTGCTTGGCGGCTTGTGCGGCAATACGACCGAACTCGATGGACTCGATCGGTTCCTCGACGAACTCGCCGACTTCTATTTCGGGATACTCCGCTCTGGCGACATCCAGGATAATTTGGCGCAGTGGCGCATCCGGTTCATCCTCCGAATAGGCCTCCACCACTTCCCATCGACGAAAGGTGTCGTAATCGCCAGTGGTTCGGTCGATCGCCACGCGCACCAGAATGTCATCGCCATTGCGCTTGCGTGTAGCGGATGCCAAGGCAGCCTCAATGGCTTCAAAGATGATCCTCTTTCCGACATCTTTCTCATTGGAAACCGCATCCACGACCAGCAATATCTCTTTACTCATCAATTGTTTCCCAATTCTAAATATCCGGTATCAAACGCGCCGAATCGATCAGTTCAATCGCTATCCCATGGATTTTTCCATCTTCCTCGATCAATACCTGATTCTCAGCCACGCCCCGAAGTACACCCGTAAAACGGTGACGGCCTTCAATCTTGGTGTGGATTTTCACCCGCACCTTGTTTCCCTGGAACCGCTCAAAATGCTCCCGTTCAAACAGGGGCCGGTCCAAACCAGGTGAAGAGACCTCGAGCTGGTACTGCTCCTTGATCGGATCCTCCACATCCAGCACGCCGCTGATCTGATGACTGACCTGTACACAGTCATCGAGACCGATACCGTCGGCATGGTCGATATAGATCCTCAGCAAGGCGCCTCCCTTGCCCTGTCCCGTCAACTCCAAGCCGACCAGCTCATAGCCCAACAGCTCCACTTCAGCACGGACCAGGGATTTCAATTTTTCCGGAGCCGATCGCATTTCTTCACCGCAATAAAAAATGGGCTCATGGCCCATCCCGTCGTCCTCGATATACTAGACCCGGCCGGATCTACTTATCCGCCTGGGCCCAGGTCGTACACTCGAAAACAAAAAAACCCCGCTGTCGGGGTTTTATTATAGTTCGCTGCGGCAGATCAAGGCGTTCATGGCCGATGCACGTCCGCAAATTCGACGCGAAGAATAGCACAGGCAGCAAGCCTTATCAATTAGGAGTGTTAAAAGATACTATCGCCTGTCGACACTAATCCAATCACCCCTAAGGCAACCAGCCGCCAGCCGCCTGTACCTGCCTGCTGCTGTCCGGTCGAGTGAGCCAGGCAACCACGGCCAGTCTATCCGCTTCGTTGGCGGAGAGTTCGGGCCAGGTAAAACGCCACTCTCCTTCCTCTGACGCCGCTTGTTGGTGACTCAATACAACAAAGTTCTCCTCCAAGGTCCTGCCCCGGTTTTCACCACCGCCGATACGACTGGAGAGGCCAAAACCGAGAATCGCGAAATGGGCCTCAAATTTGCCCCCCTCCAGATGGGGCTGAGGCGAGAACTTGAGTGTAGCACCCGTCCCTGGATCGACTTGCATAGTCAAACGCCCTACCTGTTCATTGGCAGACAGATCGAGTTCAGGCCGGTAGAACCATTGACGCCACTCCTGCCCGTTGAGGACGAATCCCGGTGTATAGACTGAGCGGATCGCACCCTGCCGACGGTGATCGCGCTGCCTCTTGCTGAAGGCCGGCGATGCGAAGCGGTCCGGCCAGCCCAAGTCATCCCAGTAATCCACATGAAACGCCAGCGGAATAAGCTTTTGCCACAATCCCGGATGCCGCTCCAGTTTCCGCAGCCAGGCATCCGCGGGGGGACAACTGCTGCAGCCGTGGGATGTGTAGAGCTCCAGCAGATTGACCCGTTCCACCGGGCTCTGCAAGGTCAGGGCCTGGGTGGGCTGAGCGACAACAGCCGCCATCAATCCGCCGCTCAGCAACAAGCCGCGCCAGCCGTTCATGCTTCCGCCGGAATGAACTTCAATGCAATACCGTTGTTACAGTAGCGCAATCCGGTCGGCTTCGGCCCATCATTGAAGACATGCCCATGATGACCGCCGCAGCGGGCACAATGATACTCGGTACGCGGCCATATCAGCTTGTAATCCTTCTTGGTACCCAGCGCGCCGGGCAGATAGTCGTAGAAACTCGGCCATCCGGTCCCGCTCTCATACTTGGTCGACGAGGCAAACAGGTGATTATCGCAACCCGCGCAGGCGTAGACACCCTCGCGCTTCTCCTTCAACAGGGGACTCGTACCCGGCCGCTCCGTACCCTCCTGCCGCAGGATATGATACTGCTCAGGCGTCAACCGTTCGCGCCACTGCGCATCGGTCAAATCTATTTTTTCGTTTTGCATGGCTTTATCATCCTGTCTGGCTAATACCGACTGACCAACGACCGGCAACAACGCCGCCGCGCCCAACAGCTTAATCAAACTTCTTCGCTTCATCACTCTTCTCCTCACACGCGCGACTCCCCGATAGACAGGAACCGCATAGGACATCTGACAGGAATTCTAAGCTGAGATTCACCACGATAGTCGGGGTAAAAAACGGGGAAATCTACTAATTCATCAATGAACCCGATCGCTTATGGTTCTGAATATAGGGCGGCAAGATCGAGAGAGGATCACGTAGTTATCACAAATGCATCACAGTCTTGCTGTTGTGATAACAGAAACGCCGCTTCGTAGCCACTAAATGATCCAGACTTCCAGTGTAAAAAATAATGTTATCGAAGCCACCGCCTGATTACACGTCTGTATACATTTTCTCCGATTCACGAATAGTATTTATTTTTTTATTGATGTAATGAACACTCACTGGAAACAAGACGCCATATATACCCCACATAAAAAAGTTATATGGTTTCCTGATTACCCCTAAACCTCAGCCATTCTCAAGAGGCGATATGGCATAGGTGGAGTGCGGAGAGCGGCAAAAAGCAATCGTTCAATCATGGCGGGTAAATCGAAACGGCGGTTAAACCGATATTCGAACTCAGCAAGATAACGCGACACATGTTTATCTCGAATCGCATGAAAAGTACCCAACAGACTGTTTTTGACATTACCCAACATCGTGTTTACCCATTTGAAGCACGAATACTGGACACTT
>QBVD01000102.1 GCA_003058525.1 gamma proteobacterium symbiont of Ctena orbiculata
AATCATCTGTCCCCGCTCCGTGGTCGGGTCCAATGCCTCGCGATTGTCCCGGTCCGGCAGCGCCAGATGAGTGTCAAAGGTCAACGCCAAAAACAACAGAAAGAAAAACGCCGTACCCCCGTAAAAGATGTTCCGCGACATCTCCTTCGTGAACGCTTGTGCCATCACTCTCCTCCCAGGCCTGTCTTGATTGAGTCCCCGCTATTAGAAAACAGACACCCTTCCCTACCTTGACATGTGTCAAATGGGTTTATATCGGGACATCAACAGGATGAAGAGCGCCTGAAGGGCGCGTATTCGCTGACAGCTGCCACATAGGCGGCTAACTCAGGCCAAACAGGTAGGCGGATGATTGTACAAACGCCTTTGATAAGTGCTATAGAGTTGTGATTCCTTGATCTTTGTCAAACAGAAAAATGTCAATTTCGGTCAGACTCAGTAGTAGTCGCTGCCCGTATGCGAGGTATTGGCCGTTGGGATATAACACTTTTTGGGTAATTGACATTGTTCTATCCACTGGCAAATATGACAAACCCTGACATGATACTGGCTTCAAGTGATGAACATTGACATTCGAATGGCCCACCTTTTCTCCGCCCTGGATGACGATCAGGTCAGACAGGTCATGGAGAGCAGCCATACAGGAACCCTCAAGGATGGCGAATCACTGTTTGAAACAGGCGATGAGGCAAATCGCTTTTTTCTGGTGATCGGCGGACAGATAAAACTGTTTCGTGTTTCATCCAACGGTGATCAGAAAATCATCGATATCATTCAGCCGGGCAATACCTTTGCGGAAGCGCTTATGTTCATGGAACATCCCATCTATCCTGTGAGCGCTGAAGCACTTGGACCGGCAAAAGTCATCTCATTTGATAATCGACGCTTCCTGCAGATACTGAGCGGATCAATCGAGGTTTGCTTTCGAATAATGGGCACGATGAGTCAGAGACTGCGCGGGCTCATTAAAGAGATCGATGATCTGACTCTGCAGAGTGCCACCACCAGATTGTGTGCATTGCTGTTGCACAGAATGGAGGATGTTGGCCAGGATCACTTCACGCTGCCTGCCGCCAAGGGAGTGCTGGCGGCACGACTCTCAATGAAACCTGAGACGTTTTCAAGAATTCTTCAGAACCTCTCGACAAAGAATATTCTCAAGACAAAAAGCAATGAAATTCAGGTGTTGGACGAAAATCTGTTGAGATCCCTCGCTCACCTGGAATCTATCTACGGGCTGGAACCGGAGAAACCTTGCGCGCTTAAAGGGCAGAATATATCTATCGATCTCAACTAGGGTTTGTTAGGGCCTGTTAACACTAATCAGATGTGGTCTGTTGGGCCTGAAAAAGCGCCAATCAAGGCGCACCCCAAGGGCACTTCCTTCGGGGCGCGAGGAGAGAGGTTTGGTCACTTCAAATGAACGACGAGCAACGCCGAGTGGCGCTTTTTCAGGCCCAACCCGAAGGGCTGGGGCTGTTTTTGCACCCAGCGGCGTTATCATTCGCTCATGTAGAATAACTACACCACGCTCATTCTGCCTTGCTAGGCACAAAAACAGCCCCAGCAGAGCACATCTGATTAGTGTTAACAGGCCCTAACACTGACCCAATAACCTGTCCGATATATCGCTTTTTTTACAGAGTAAGATCAGCCGTTTTGGCAGAATGGCTGGTACTGATGCTATTTCCTGAAGATGTCCTTCCACCTGCCGACAACATATGGCACCCCAAGAACCAGAATATGATCCAACCTGATTTGAGTCACAAGGCTGATTCAAGACTGTAAGGAACAGCATTCTAATAGCACTCCTGACCTCCCTTGTTGCATCCAACGTTCAAGCCAATGGGGATTCATCATTTGGCATATTTGCGAAAACACGACCGGATATCGACTACAGCCTGCATACGTTGGGTTTCTCTGCCTCGCTCATAACACCCTTTGGGCTCTTTCGCTGCGACCCTGGCGTACTTACCGGTAAGACCAGAATTGATTCATTTAACGACATTGTGGGGACATCCTATGTCCGGAATGCGGAATGGAAGCGCTTCTCCGCGTATGATCTTGAATGCCGCTATGGTGCCAAGTTGAAATCTGCCGGCGGTATATTCACCGTTGGTTTTTGGGTTCGCAGCTATCTGGGCAATTCGGCCAATGCGAACAGTTGTTTTTGCATTGGATCTACAGCTCCATCACCACTCATGTAAATATCGTTGAAACCAGACTCGACACTAACATCGGCAGGGACCTTGATATTCGATTCGAACGTGATGAATTTCTGTGACTCGACACCACAATCATCCAGCATATCGAGGGCACTGTCTGTCCCACGGAATGCAAAGACATAACGCCATGGGGAGATCGATGACCGAAACACCAAGCCATACGTCTAGACTGTCTTATCCCGTCCAAATACACTATCCACACCGCTCCAGCAATCCATTAACTCAAACCCATCAGGTACTGTTACTCCGGCCCGTTCACAGTGCGAAAGATCTTTATCAGAAAAGGCATTATAGGCCTGTATGCAGCATTCAATTAAAAGCCTGATGCGTTCAGCATAGACTTAGTGGATGTCGGTGACATGTACCATCGTCTTATTCAACTTTTTAATCCTTGTCTAGAGTGTACGCCGGATTGAAACAATGGCTAAAATCGGCATAGATATCAACCCTGAATCCATCAGCAATCCAGTTCTATGAGTGCTCCTTGTGTGGTGTTTTCGCCACTTGTAAGGTCAAATGTCTTTTAGAGAGTCCGGGAACAAAATCCACAGTGTAAGATTGACATAACATATGCAACTGCTAGCCTTTGATTGCATAGGAATCATATTATGAAAAATCAACGATTTCCAATACGGAGTATTGGCCTAACCCATGCCTGATAATCAATTACCGTTACTCAACAACCGATTCACGGTAAACATCGACAGTTCCAAACCTGATTGCTCACGCAGAGACGTAGCTTTCTCGAGTATCTCTGGCATAAGCTCCACCAGACATGCAACTGCCCGTCCCTCGCCTCTGACGAAATTGCTTGGTTTTCTGTGTCTTGATATCAAAACCAATCGAATTGAGCTACGCAGGGCAATAGATAGTGATCACTTCTTTTTCGATTGGCACCAAGCCAATCTTTGTCGTGCAAAAGACCTTCGGACAATGACAATTTGTATGCTGGACAAGCATACAGATAAGCCGGTCAATTGCTGGCAGCTATACAACTGCTGGATCGAAGCATGGCGGGGGCCGAATTTGGATGCCATGAATCCAGGTCCGGCCTATGAAACACTAACTCTTTGCTACCGTTCTTTATGCTGGTTACAAGATTCGGATCTCAAATAAAGGAGAAGCCCCATGGCCATTCAGTCAGAAACACCCTATGGTGCCTTTAACTTCCTGGTCTCGATTGGTGGCGACGACCCGCAGGATGCCCGGGCAGGCTTCAGCGAGGTAAGCGGCCTCTCAATGGAAATCCAGGTCATTGAGTACCGTGCAGGTAATGACCGCACTGAAAGCCCGGTAAAGTTACCTGGGTTGACAAAATATGGCCCTGTTACCTTAAAGCGCGGCGTGATCGGTACTCTCGATTTGTTCGAATGGATTACCGAAAGCGCACAATCCAGTACAGGCAGTCGACGCAATGTGACTATCCATCTGCTGAATGATGAACAACAACCAGCATTTACCTGGAAACTGCGTAATGCCTGGGTATCAAAGTACTCAATGGGTGATCTTAATGCCAGCTCTAACGATGTTGCCATTGAGACTATTGAAATCGTGCATGAAGGGTTGATACTGGAATGATCCCACAAGAATACCACATCAGACCCTCCAGGTTTTCTGGTTCTATTTTCCGAACTTGGCCGAAGAAGGATTGCGGATGAATTTCAAGTAAAAGGTCAGGAGTGTTTAAATATGGTCTGTGCCAACTCGATTAGTACTTGCCTGCCCTTCACATCCATCTCTGAATAGAGAGTCATCAATTCTCGTAAATCATCCGGAAACGAGACACAAAGCCCATCGGATTCAATATGCTGTTCGTCAAGCCACTTACGAGGCCTTCCGCAAGCCTTTTCAATCCTACGTGCTAATCGTTCTCCGATATGTTTGAAAGGGTTGTCGATATAGCTGGCCAGTTGCCTGGCTTCAAGCTTGATACCCAACAAAAACCTACTGACTGTTTCAGCTTTACCTGCTTCCGCTTCTCGAAACAGATAGACCAGATTCTGGTGTCTCACTGCCTGCAGGTCACGTTCACCCGAGCGTATTGGACCAAGGCCGAACATGATCCAGCAGGCCGATGTGCCGGTAATCTTGGCAATAATTTCCAGATGGCCGGGATGGGGCATCGAGTAACCGGCTTCATACCATGAGAGCCTGTTTTCCGGCCACTTCGGCAGCTGTTGCCTGAATGCCTTTGCTGTCTTAAACCCGGCCATCTTCCGTGCCTGTGCGATACGCTTACCGATCTTAACGGCCATCGGATCTTTTGTGCGTGAGTGTCTGGCAGAATTAATTTTTGTCATATGCAAAATTTTCTCTTGCAATTCAGTTAATGACGATTATACTTGCGCACCAAGCTTTGGAAAGCCCTGAATCGTTCAGAGGCTTCTGACATCTCTTACGGAAATAGGCAATGAACACAATACCTAAATACAGCATCGACATATCTGCATCCCTCCGGCCGGGGTTTGCTTGCGTGCCTGCGTCTCCAGCGTATCGGTCAATTCAAGTCAGTTCAGCCGCCCAATCGTTTGAAAACTGGGATGCAATAGAAATGGCCTGACGCCTTCATCAATAGTTGCGAGAAGGTGTCATGGCAATTGACACCTTCCGGAATAGTAAACCCCCGGTTGGTGTAGACCCCGGGGGTTTTTTTATGCCCGGGAATTTCGAGAACATCTCGAGACGCTCTTTAACAATTTGGAAATCATTTGCATGCCCTCTCCGGAAAACGGACAGGGCTGAATTAAGGCCGCTTGGGGCAAATACCAAGCAAGCCTCATCCCCGCGTTCTCGGTTAAGGGCCGGGAATGGAACGATGTGACTGTTCCAGGGACAAGAGGTAGTACTGCTGTTCGAGTCTTATTGATAAGCACAGCAGTGCAGTGTCAGGGGAGATGTAGAGACGGATTCCCGCAGCACCGGTCCGCAATCATCTGATAGCGGACCAATTTGAGTGGATGAAATATCTATCCACATATCTTTCCATGGGGATGTATCGCAATTAGAAGACGCAACAAGTCCAGATAGAGTTGGTTGTGTGTTCGAACACTCCCTTCCCACCCATATTTCAATCATATTATTCAGGAGGTGTGACATGAAAACCATAAGACACGACAAGATGCAACACTCCTTTTGAGGTCATGAGCAAGCGACGTAAAGGTTATCCATCTGAGACAAGGGTAAAGCGGGGTATCCGTATAGTTCATGGCAACAAAGAGCTGATGGAAAAGCTTGGCCGTAACGATCCATGCCCCTGCGGTTCGGGCCTTAGGTTTTAAGCGGTGTTGCCTACAAAGCAAACACTATGATGGCGCCAACAGAAACAGCTATTTCAGACCATAAGTTGCTCATCCGTTCAGGTTCAACAGCTGATGGATGATCCAGGTCTTCAATGAATAATCGAGTGACAGCGGTTGGGCTCATCAATCTGACTAAGTCCAGGAGTCGACTATGAATGAAATCCATATAACCATTTGTCACCAACCAATCTGCACCCAAACAATAAAGGAGTACAATCATGGACCAGAACGACATGCGGGAGCTGTTGGCATGTCTTTCCAAGGAGAGAACCCTCTATCCATACTGCCGTGACTATTATGCAGTGCAACTGCTGCAGATTGCGGTCAAGCGGCATGCGACCATTCAAACCTTGAAGGGATCCAACTTTGGAAGGCTGCTGAACAAATCCTCTATCGCCACTCTACTGAGCAGCTGTGGCAATGGACGCTTAAACAGCGATCTGTTAGTCAGCTATTGGCAGGAGCCGAGCACCACCTACCTGGTCACTGCAGGTGTGTGGGGGAGTAAATCAGACCGTTATGCGCAAACATCACGACCAGGCGTCAACCTGGTACTGCGACTCAATTTCAATCACCAGCATGACAGCCTTTTGCAGAAACTGATCCACCCTACCCGGGATGGCGTCTTCAACTATTGGGGTCATCCGGTGTTGGGAAGGGGTGATCGCAGTTATTACCGGGAGACCCTGGCCTGGTCACGCCTCGATATCGATCTCGACAGAGATGAGGTCTTGATTGAAGAGGTTCAAAGTGACTGGGTCAGAGATGTCGCCTGGCTGCATAAGTGGCTCAACAGGTGTGACAGGGACGAGCTTGTAATGGATTGTGGTGATTTCAAAACAACCGCCGCATCGGCACGTCGTTATCTTGAGTTCGTGGAACCACTGCTCAAGGAGTGGAGCCAGGCCATGCTCGCTGCCACTGTGGATTTCGTCAACAGAGAGTTGGGATTGAAACAGATCTGGTATCACAGCTGGAAAGTCGGGAACTACCTGAAACGCATCAACGGCCACTACCTGCCCCCTAAGTCGCTGTACAGTGCTCTGCCGAGACAGTTCTGTTTCGAACAGACGGAACAATTACCCGGCATGCTCAGTGACAGACGCACGATCAAACGTTTGCGTCGAGGGAAAATCGAACCCCTTTTTTATAAACTTGAACTATAAGGAATATGACTATGCCTATTCTACAATCACTCAACAAAGGCAGGGTGCCGGTCCATATCTGGACCGGGGATACTGAATCGACGGCACTAAACCAGTTGGTGAACGTATCCCAGATGCCCTTTATCCATCACCATGTTGCGGCGATGCCGGATGTCCATACGGGTATAGGCGCCACCGTCGGCTCAGTGATCCCCACCAGAGGCGCCATCGTGCCGGCAGCGGTCGGGGTGGATATCGGGTGCGGTATGAACGCCATCCGGCTCTCTCTGACCGCCTCTGAACTGCCTAACAGCTTGCGTATGCTGCGTAATCGTATCGAACAGGCGATTCCGGTTGGATTCGGTATGCATGATCGTGATCCGGTGAAGCGCTCAACCATTGTTCCATTGGCCAAGCGCTTGGATCAGATCCTCGGCAAGCATCCTGCAATCGCCAAGATGCAGCGAAAGCGTCCCTACGACATCTGGGTTCGCCAACTGGCGTCCCTGGGTGCCGGGAATCACTTCATCGAGCTCTGTCTGGATGAAAACGAGGCGGTATGGGTAATGCTGCACTCCGGTTCCCGCGGCATCGGCAACGTCATTGGACGCTACTTCATCAATCTCGCGCGCAAGGATATGGGCGATCAGCTGGGAAGGCTGCCCGACAGGGACTTGGCCTACTTCACTGAGGGGGCGCAGCACTTCGATGACTATGTCGAAGCTGTTGCCTGGGCTCAGGATTACGCCATGATCAATCGCCGCGAAATGATGCAGCATATCCTGGATGCCCTGGCTCTGCAGCTGCCGCCCTTTTCAATCACCAAGGAGGCGATCAACTGCCACCACAACTATGTGGTGCAGGAGCATCACTTCGGTGCTGATGTCTATGTCACCCGCAAAGGAGCGATTCGTGCCGGCGTGGGAGAATTGGGGATCATCCCCGGATCTATGGGCGCCAAGTCCTACATTGTACGTGGCAAGGGCAATGAAGCGTCCTTCTGCTCTTGCTCACACGGTGCCGGGCGTCGTATGTCGCGCTCCAAGGCAAAGCGGCAGTTCAACCGGGCGGACCTCGAATCCCAGACACGGGGGGTTGAATGCCGCAAGGACAAGGGAGTCATCGACGAAATCCCGGGCGCCTACAAGGATATCGACCAGGTGATGGCGAACCAGAGCGATCTGGTTGAAGTGGTGCACACCCTGAAACAGGTGCTGTGCGTCAAGGGATAAGTGGGCCGGGGCACCGGCCCATTTATTTCAATACAGAGGAAATTGAGATGAAAAACAAAACACGCAAACCACGAAATCTATTGCATAACCATCCGATGCTGCGTAAGGGGGGTGTGCATGACAAAACCAACAAGGCACACCGCCGTAAGGCTAAACAGAACCTGCGCAAGGCATGGTTTTCTCTGAGTGCATTAAAGTGTACTGAGAGAAGACCATGCACCTGTGCCAACAGCAGTGTAATTCAGTTCTTTCTGATTTGAATCATAAAAAGCTACTATATTTGTAATAAAATATATGCTTTGATTTATCAGTATAACTTTTTAATACCATCCTCCAAATCATGGCCCAAACCCTTCAACTCATCGATGCCCTGAAACGCAGCCTCAAAGCCCACGGACTGACCTATGCGGATGTGGCGCGCCATTTGGATCTCTCTGAGGCGAACGTGAAACGGCTTTTCGCCAAGCGTCGCTTTACCCTGGAGCGGCTGGACCAAGTCTGCCAATTGATGGAGATGGAGATCTCCGACCTGGTTCAGGAGATGAATGAAAGGGCTGGCGCGACAGCAATCTCCGGATTGAGCATTGAACAGGAAGCTGAGATTGCGGGAAATCTCGAACTGCTGCTTGTCACGGTCTGTGTGCTCAACCGCTGGTCATTGGATGATATCGTAGCGCGTTTCCACATATCCGAGACCAGATGCATACAGCAGCTGGCTAAACTCGACCGGTTGCGTCTGATAGAGCTTTTACCTAAAAACAGAGTCAAGCTACTCGTCGCCCGCAACTTCAAATGGCAGGAAAACGGGCCGATTCAGCGCTTCTTCCAGGAAAAGATTGAAGCGGAATTTTTCGCTTCCCGGTTTGACCACCGGAATGAAAGATTGATCGTGATAAACGGCATGTTGGCCGAAAGCTCGAATCGTGTGTTTCAACGTAAAATGGAACATCTTGCCAGGGAGTTCGATGAATTGAATGACGATGATGCGAAGCTGTCACTGGATGATCGGGATGGAACCACCGTAGTGATCGCCATGCGCCCCTGGTCCTATGGATTGTTCGATTCATTGCGCAAACCTGAAGCGCACAATAAGAGAATAAGAAAAAGCAGCAAAACCTGATAAACGATCCACCCTTTTGCTGCCAGTCACTCAAATCAAGCCATAACGTGTTTAATTCATTGGCAACTGCACTGTCACAGTCGCACCGCCGTATTTATGGACCGAGTCATGGGATCGAATAACGACTGATTTGATTCCGGATGGAATATGAATCCCCGATAGGCGACGGGTGAACGGCTGTTCATTGACATGCGGATGATGAAGTGTCCTTGTGCCTAAGATGACACCCTTTTCATCCAATACCTCCCAGCGATTGGCATAATGATCCCAACCGGTATCCTGATGCATTACTGTCACTGAAAAATCATAGCTATCCGCCCCCCTGCTCTTTACAGTTACATCGACTACATCTGCTTCTCCGGCATGTACTGATAAGGACAATTGGAATATGGACAGCAGGCAAATCATCAACCCCTGTTTGTTACTCATGCTATGGCCTCCATGTTTAACAACACATTTCGCATATTTCACAGGTGTAAATTCATGTTACTCAATCCGCCCCACACCAATTAGGCGACCATGCCAATATGAATCGTTAAGCGAACTGCTGGCAACACGATTCTGGCTGGTCGAGGCATGGATGAATCGTCCGTTTCCGGCGTATAGCCCCACATGCGATAACTTGCGTGAGTTAATCTTGAAAAACAGCAAATCACCGGGTTTGGCTTGCTCGATAGGCAGTCGCCGGGATACTCGGTATAGATCCTGTGTTGTTCTTGGAATTTTTATACCGGCTTTATGATAAGCATAGTGAACCAGACCGCTGCAGTCGAAACCTTTTGGAGTGACCCCACCGTACCGATAGGGTACGCCTTTCAGGTTTTCTGCGATCTCTACCACGGGGTGAATAGCAGGTATATTAGATAAATTCCGATTGTCGGATCCGGGACTCTCAGTTGCGCTGGCGGGTGTTTTAGATACTGAGGCACATCCCGAAAACAGCACACTGGTGAACACAATACACATAACAATAATAAAGGACCTGCACAGGTAACGGCTAACGATTGCGGTGATACTTAAAGATTTCAGATAAGATGACCTGTTCAAAAAGTGAAGCCTCCCAATACATACCTTTGCAGAAAAACACACTTGCTAACCAATATAGCCAAAGATTCCGCAACGAGAGTGAAAAACGCCTAATAATTCGGGCAAGAAACCGACATTGTGAACATTAGCACGTCAAAACTGAACCTGATTACCCATAAACCTCAGCCATTCTCAGGAGGCGATAAGGCATCGGCGGAGTACGCAAAGCAACAAAGAGCAACCGTTCAATCATTGAAGGAAGATTGAAGCGGCGATTGAATCGATACTCGAATTCAGCCAAATAGCGAGGCACATGTTTTTCTCGTATAGCATGAAAAGTACCCAGCAAAGAATTCTTGACGTTCCCAAGCATGGTATTCACCCATTTGAAGTTGGAATGTCGGGCACTTT
>QBVD01000103.1 GCA_003058525.1 gamma proteobacterium symbiont of Ctena orbiculata
CAATCGGCTCTGTTGTGTCTGAAAATGCGCCAATCAAGGCGCGAGGAGTGAGGTTTGGTGATTCCAAATGAGCGACGAGCAACGCCGAGTGGCGCATTTTCAGGCACAACCCGAAGGGCTGGGGCTGTTTTTCCACCCAGCGGCGTTATCATTCGCTCATTTAGCACGGCTAAACCTCGCTCATTCTGCCTTGCTGGGTAAAAAAACAGCTCCAGCAGAGTCGATTGGATTAGTGTTAACAGGCCCTAGTTTGAATTCCCGTACCGCATAGACCGGATCCGAATAGGGTGCCTGGTACACATATGGGTATCCGCAGGACGTGGCCAGCCCTCCGCGATGAGTAAGTGTGCATCTTCTCGAAACCTGCCCGGTACAGTCATTGGCTGACCATACCTTCAACGTTGACTGGTGGTAGGTAGAGCTTGCCGTTCGTTGTGGGTAAATCGCTTCAGCCGGTAGAGTCCCCAGGTCTTTCCCTGATGGCGGCACATGCCATAGCGAAAAGAGGGTGTCAGATAGGGTAAGGTGTAGCGAAGATCGGTAAACCATACGCAGGTTTCCCCCGTCGATTCATCCAGACGATAGAGGGCCGGAAAGCGGGCGAACTCCCTGAATTTCAAAAATAGCGGCTGACTCCATGCCTCATCGATCAGGGGGGCGAGATGGTTATCATTTCCCAGCAGGCTTTCCTGTCGCCACTCAAGTGCAGCGCTACCCCGATAGTCATCGATGACGGCATTGTCCTTGGCAAGCAGGCTGAGATAGGCAACCCGATACTCATCACCGGCCCGGTTGATTACCTGCCAATAGAAGGGTGAGAAGGGTTGCGGCAATAGATGCAGATCGGATACTTCGGACAACTGCGCGGCAACAATCCTGTGGGCATGACTCCTGAGTACCCATTGGACGCCCAGGTAGAGTGACAACAACAACAGACCGCTCATGGCAGCACGTCTTCCAGGGTGATGCAGGGAGTAGAGGAGGGTTGCTGCAAGCAGAATGGTGACTATCCCATCGATGACAAAGCTTGTACCGATAGCGTAGAGGGAGGAGGATAACGGATAGAAGATTCTGATCCCGAAGACCGTCAACAGATCGAGCAGAATATGGGACGTAATCCCCAGCCCGCACAGGGCATAGACAGTGAACCACCGACTTCTTGCCCAGTGAGAGAACATCCAAGGCGATGCCAATAATCCAGCCCAGACTGGCATGAACAACAGTGAGTGAGTTGCAGTTCGATGCCAGTCCGCTAGGAACAGCAGGGGGTCTATCCAGAAACTCAGGTAGTCGATATCCGGGAAGGCCGCGGCGGTGCCGGCAACGGCCAGGTGCATAGGCAGCTCCTTAACAGGAGCCGATTTGATTCGAGTAACCGCCAGTGTACAGACCGCGCCGAAAAGAACATGGGTGACGGTGTCCATCGGCTGGTGGTTATTCTCTCCTTAGTGGACCGATCCCTCGACACTCTGTGCGGTATCTCTTTCAGCCTCGCCATGAGCCGGGGTGAAATCTTCATTCCCGGTTCTGCTGAAGGGGGTTAGAAAGCGCGCTACTGATTCTGCGCGACCCAGCAGCCGGTCGAGTAATCGCCTGGTCTTTTCCGCTTCATTGGAGCTGTCAAACAGCCAGTGAGCGAAGCTGGCAAGGTAGATATTGGTCAGCCCTATCTCTTCAACGACCCGATTAAGATGTATGGCGTCACGATGTGCCGACTCAAGAAACCACTGTACCGTGCGGCTTATTCTCAATACGCCAAGCACCTGCAGGTGTATGTGGCCCAGCTCGAATTTGTACATCAGCATATCCCGACTGACGCGGCGATGACGCTGCATCGACATCATCCAGCACATGATGGAACGATGAAGGCGTTCCCGGGTGGTCAGGGAGAGGTAATCCGGCAGGGCGGCATCGGCCAGCATGGCGCGGTCCGCGCGATCGTACCACGCCTCCACCAGGTCATCCTTCTGCCGGTAATAACGATGAATCACTTCAAGGTCGATGCCCATCTCGGCCGCTACCTGATGCAGTCGTATCGATTCCCATGAGCCCTCCTCGGCCAATCGAACGGCGGTATCGAGGATACGCTCAGCCAAAGGGTCGACAGGGGTTTCCCGGGCGTTTTTCGAAGGGTTTTGGTTTGTCATGGCGTTATCGGGGTGAGTTGATGGTAACTAGCAGTATAGTCGTTGGTCGCTTTCCATTGCAGGCGGATGACGGTAGTAAGCTGAAAAAATAAAAACGAGTAAAATCAATAGTATGAATCCCGTCGCTCTGGTGGGGGATCTGGAAATACCCTGTTATGAGCATATCTAATCAGGAGCACACACCGTTCGCACTCAGGTCTAATCGGATGATAATTGAACCGGCAGTTTTGCCCAGAGGAGAGCGATGGAAACCATCTTGGCTGGATTATTAATGTTGGCACCGGCGATCTTTTTCGTCCTGCTGGTCGTAGGCGGAATCATCATGGTGAGTATGTGGATCTATGCGCATTTACCGATCAACAAAGCTGGAAAACAGCAGAGAGTCGAGAGAAGAAGCGGTATCGACAGGCGTCATACCGTCATGCAATAGACTGCTCCTCTCTGAGCAGTGATGAAAAGGCCTGGGCCGCGGGGGAGAGGGAACTACCCTGCTTGGCGATGACCGCCAATTCACGTGCGATGTTGAGTCCGCGTACTTCAATTTCGCAGACGCCTGCCAGGGTATCCACGCCCATGCGGCTGACAAAGGCAAGGTTGCCCGTGGTGGCCACCATGCGCAGGATGGCCGGTATGGAACGCAGTTCCATCACCACGTTCATCTCAACGCCTGCGTCGCGCAGGGCCGCATCGATAATCTGGCGCACCGCCGTGTCAGCCTCGAAGCCGACAAAGGCGAGTCCGTCGAGGGCCTTGGCGTCAATCTCGCCCAGGCGTGCCAGGGGGTGCTCCCTGGGTGCGACCAACACGATCCGGTCGGTGATCAGGGGCCAGATCTGCAGCTCCCTGGCCTGAACGGGCAAAGTGACCAGTCCCAATTCCAGACGGCCGCTGATGACATCCCCGGCCACTTCGATACTCCCCGCCTCTTTGAGTTGAAAGCGGACCCCGGGATGTTCCTGTCGAAAGCGGGCGATCGCTTTCGGTAGCACGAAGGAGACCGCGGTTGCACCGCCGCCGATGCGTACGGTGCCCCCCTCCAGGCCCTGATGCGCCCTGACCTGTTCCCGCAGGTGGTCGAAACGATTGACCAGGCCCCGTGCCTCGCGTTCCACCAAACGGCCGATCTCAGTCAATTGGGCGCCTTTGCGCCCTCGGGATAGCAGCTCGGCACCGAAAAACGCTTCCAGCTGCTGCAGGCGGCGGGAGAGGGCGGGCTGGGTGAGGCCGATACGGTCCGCCGCCTCGGTGATGGAACCGGTGTCGGCCACAGCCAGGAGTGATCTCAAACGTTGAAGATCCATAATCGGGTGATAATAGCATGCAAAAAAGTTATGGTATATATGCGAACAATCCATTATACGTATGGATCAACCTCTGCTATCTTCCTAATCCACACTCCGGTGAATATCGGAATCTCATCATCAGGAGACTGCCATCGATGGCGGTTCCCCATAACTGAAGCGAGGTCATCCATGCTCGAAGCCTATCGCCGGCACGTCGAAGAACGCGCCAAACAGGGTATCCCACCGCTGCCGTTGAACGCGCAGCAGGTCGCCGATCTGGTGGAGCTGCTGAAGAACCCAACCGCCGGTGATCAGAAGACTCTGCTCGATCTCCTCACCAACCGGGTGCCGCCGGGGGTGGATGATGCCGCCTATGTGAAGGCAGGCTTCCTGGCCGCAGTGGCCAAGGGTGAGGTGGAGAGTCCCCTGGTGGACAAACAGAAGGCGGTGGAACTGCTCGGCACCATGCTGGGCGGCTATAACATCCAGCCCCTGATTGACCTGATGGATGACAGCGAGCTTGGCGGGCTGGCCGCCGAGCAGCTGAAGTTCACCCTGCTGATGTTCGATGCCTTCCATGATGTTAAGGAGAAAGCCGATGGCGGTAACGCCAATGCCAAGGTGGTGATGGACTCCTGGGCCGACGCCGAGTGGTTCAAGCGCAAGCCCGACGTACCTGCTGAGATTAAGCTGACCGTCTTCAAGGTCACCGGCGAAACCAATACCGACGACCTTTCGCCGGCTCAGGATGCCTGGTCCCGTCCCGATATTCCACTGCATGCCCTGGCGATGCTGAAGAACGAGCGCGAGGGCATCACCCCTGACGAGCCAGGCGCGATTGGTCCGATCTCGAACCTCGAATCACTCAAGTCCAAGGGATTGCCCCTGGCCTATGTAGGTGACGTGGTGGGTACCGGTTCCTCGCGTAAGTCGGCCACCAACTCGGTGCTTTGGCACATGGGTGACGATATCCCCTTCGTACCCAACAAGCGTCAGGGCGGTGTGGTGCTGGGTGGCAAGATCGCGCCCATCTTTTTCAACACCGTCGAGGACTCAGGCGCACTGCCTATCGAATGCCCGGTGGAGCAGCTCGCCATGGGTGACGTTATCGTGGTGAAGCCCTACGAGGGCAGGATCGAAACAGAATCAGGTGAGGTGCTCTCCGAGTTTTCCCTCAAGACCGAGGTGCTGCTGGATGAGGCGAAGGCGGGCGGTCGCATCCCCCTGATCATCGGCCGCTCCCTGACCGAACGAGCCCGTGAGGCCATGGGCCTGGGCGCCACTGACGTCTTCCGTCGTCCCGTCGATCCGGAAGATTCCGGCAAGGGATTTACTCTGGCCCAGAAGATGGTCGGCCAGGCCTGCGGTGTCGACGGCATCCGTCCCGGTACCTACTGCGAGCCGCGTATGAGCACCGTCGGTTCCCAGGACACCACCGGTCCCATGACCCGCGACGAGCTGAAGGAGCTGGCCTGTCTCGGCTTCAGCGCCGACCTGGTGATGCAATCCTTCTGCCACACCGCCGCCTATCCCAAACCGGTAGACATCAACACCCAGCACACCCTGCCCGATTTCATCCACAACCGGGGCGGTGTCTCCCTGCGTCCGGGCGACGGCATTATCCACTCATGGCTCAACCGCATGCTGCTGCCCGATCAGGTGGGTACCGGCGGCGATTCCCACACCCGCTTCCCGCTGGGCATCTCATTTCCGGCTGGTTCCGGCCTGGTGGCCTTCGGCGCGGCCCTGGGGGTGATCCCGCTGGATATGCCCGAGTCGGTACTGGTGAAATTCACCGGTGAGATGCAGCCCGGTATCACCCTGCGCGATCTGGTCAACGCTATCCCTTACGCCGCTCTGCAACGGGGTCTGCTGACGGTGGAGAAGAAGGGTAAGAAGAACGTCTACAATGGCCGCATTCTGGAGATCCAGGGGCTGCCGAATTTGACAGTGGAGCAGGCCTTCGAACTCTCCGACGCCTCCGCCGAGCGTTCCGCCGGCGGTTGTACCATAGAGCTTTCCGAGGAGTCGGTGGCCGAGTACCTGCGTTCCAACATCACCATGTTGCGTTGGATGATCGACAACGGTTACGAAGACGCCCGTACCCTGGAACGCCGCGCCCGCGCCATGGAGGAGTGGCTGGAGAACCCGAGCCTGATGCGCGCCGATACGGATGCGGAGTATGCCGAGGTGATCGAGATCGACATGTCGCAGATCAAGGAACCCCTCCTGGCGTGCCCCAACGATCCGGATGACGTCAAGCCGCTTTCGGAAGTGCAGGGCACCAAGATCGACGAGGTCTTCATCGGTTCCTGCATGACCAATATCGGCCACTTCCGGGCTACCGCCAAGCTGCTGGAGGCTTCGGGTGAGTCTATCCCGACCCGCCTCTGGCTGGCGCCCCCCACCAAGATGGACGAGCAGCAGCTGATGGAGGAGGGTGTCTACAACATCTACGCCAGCGCAGGCGCCCGTACCGAGATGCCCGGCTGTTCCCTCTGTATGGGCAACCAGGCGCGTATCGCGGCGGGCTCAACAGCGGTCTCAACGTCCACGCGTAACTTCCCCAACCGTCTGGGGCAGGGCGCCGATGTCTTCCTCTCCTCGGCGGAGCTGGCCGCGGTGGCCGCCGTCATGGGCAAGCTGCCGACGGTGGAGGAGTACATGGCCTACGCCACCAAGATCGACTCCATGGCGCCGGAGATCTACAAGTATCTCAACTTCGACAAGATGGATGAGTATGTGGAATCGGCCCAGCGGGGGCAGGAGATTGCGGTCAAGCTGATCGCCTGAGGATCCGGCCAGACCGGAGGGATTGGCTTCCGGTCTGTATGAGACTCGCTGGCTGTCTGTGAGTACCTGGTATTCATGCAGTCGAGCATAGCGACTAGCTACATAGAGAACATTATGAGAATATCGAATGCTCCATGGAACGGAGCACGATATGCCTCACGCAGCGATCACGGAGCGGTCGCCACACAGCCCACCCTATAAACATCATCGGCAGGAGGAACAGACGCTTCTCTATCACATCATTGAGCAGCACTACCCGGCGTTCAGGGATGTGATGGCCGCGCAGGGCAAGGACTTGCCCCCGCACGTACAACAGGAATTTGCCGACTGCCTAAAATGCGGCCGTCTGGAGCACGGCTTTCTGAGGGTGCAATGCACCGAATGTCATGAAGAGGATGATTGGTTTGTTCAGGTAGCGAAAGTGGCTGGGTTTAGCCTGCATGCCGGTGTTGCGGCTGAGGCCTGGGAACGGCAGAAGCTGGAAAGGTTTTGCCGATATATTTCAAAGCCAGCGGTAGCAGAGAAACGCCTTTCGCTGACGCCCTCGGGTAATATTCGTTATCAGCTCAAAACGCCTTACCACGATGGGACCACGCACATCATGTTTGAGCCGCTGGATTTCATGTCGCACATCCCTGTGCTCCACCCTTCGGGCGACCTTTGTCGTGCAAATTGGCTTTCCTGCCAATTTGTCATAGCCAAACTGGCGGCGCTGGTGCCCAAGCCCAGAGTAAACCTGACCAGATTTCAT
The DNA here is from genome assembly GCA_003058525.1 of gamma proteobacterium symbiont of Ctena orbiculata. Lineage (GTDB taxonomy): Bacteria > Pseudomonadota > Gammaproteobacteria > Chromatiales > Chromatiaceae > Thiodiazotropha. Next base: position 6,975 of record QBVD01000103.1, read on the forward strand.
GGCATGTTCGCGCCCAACAGCAAATACCGTGTCGATGTGACGCCTGCCAAACGGGGCAAAGGCAACCCATCTCAATCGAAAGAGGCAAAAAAAACCGAACAGCGTCACCGGTCCATGGCCTGGGCGCAACGCCTCAAACGGGTATTCAACATCGTGTGTCTATCTGCGAGCAGTGCGGAGGTGATTCCAAGGTGATCGCTAGTATCGAGGATCAGGCAGTCATCGACAAGATTCCATCCTTTGGTCCGTAAACGGTGCATCCCTGCACCACTTCTCTGCAGCATTTACAGGCTAAGGGTGCATTGCCGCCACCGCCAGATTTGCTACCTGCTACGTGGGCATCACCCACTTCGGACTGGTATGTATAGTACCGGGTATTCACACCTCTCTGCGCGGTAATCAACAGCAGGATAGGTTACCTGGTTGCTTGTTGCCCGAAATCAGGCGGAAGGCCAGAAAGGCAGTGGAAGAGGTTGGTTTCAGCCGGAAACCCGGGGAGTTGAATAGAATGAGGTCGGGTAGACGGGTATCTCAAGCGTATTCTGCCACCGGTATTCTGCCTTGATAGGCAGGGGTGGTGCGGTTATTCTCCCTATACTTTTTCTATTTCTCAGGGTAGTTCGAAACTGGCGTACATTCTTAACTCCTAAAATTGCAATAACACATAGAATCCTAATTCAGCATATTTAAGAGGTCGGTAGATCGCATACGTTCCTCGAGACCTAAATTCCAAGCTTAAGACATCAATCTAAACAGGCCATCATGTAGGCTTTGCAGCGATGTGGAAATCTATGCCTGTAACCGTCGAAATGTTTTACACTCAGAAAAGCACCAATCTTGTAGTATGGTTGCAAGCCATTGATTACTTGTAATTCAATCAGGGGTGGCGCCAATCTTGCACGCCTTTCATTGAGGGTGATCAAGGTGTCAGAGATAGTCATTAAATGACTAATCTTCATTGAAAAGGGAGTATTCGGACTTGATTCAACCCGTTGTCGGAAACAACGAGGGTAAACAATCATGCTGATGTTCAACCTTTTTACGGAACAACAATTCGATAAAGAAGTCGATCTTGAGCCCGCGCTATATCCTGATGAGGTCCTGGAATCCGAATGGAATCCGGTTTTAGATGAAATTTACTCTTCACAGCATTCTGATGATGAGCGCTCTGATCAAATAGAAGGGGATCAGAGTGAGGAGAAGAATATGGGGTCAGGCCGCATATTTGATGAATCTGTTGAGTAGAAAATTTGGGTAAATAGAGGAGGAAAACCAGCAAGGATGGTTGTGCGATTTGACGAGTCCATCGATCATTGAATTATTGGTGTGCTTCTACGTATGATTTCGAATGAGTGCTTGTCAAGATAGCAATCCACGATACTGATAGACGGGTTTTTTGAATACATGAACATGATTGTCGCTGTGAGCCTTTACTATAGCTATCTATAATGTTTAGCAAATGACAGCTTGTGACTATGTATCGCTGGCCTGTGAAGCTTGGGGGTCAGAGGATCACAATAGCGGCACTTCGTAGCAGGCAAGCGCGGCTTTACCTGGCCGGTAAAAAGTTGATCATTAACTATGACGGGCTGAATATACTACAGTCAAAACTGTTGGCACATGGAGGTTGTTATGCACGTATATTTAACTATCACCATTTTTTTATTGGTCCTGTTCGTCGCTGGATGCAGTAACGCCATCACCTATATACGTAATCACAACATCGGTTACAATTTCTGCGATAGAAACCGTTTTCTCACTTCGGCAGCACTTAACGATGCCCTTGACTGGTCTCCTGACGGTAGATGGTTGGCATATACTCGGCGAAGTGCCTCATCACCTCGGAATAGCCTGTTTGTTCGCAATATGCAGACCCGGGCCGATCGAGAACTGGTACATCATCTCTATGGTAATGTGCATTTTAATTTCGACTGGTCACCGGACAATAATACCATTGTGTTTGAGCATGATGTCTGTCAGACTTGTAATGCCAATATTTCCAGGGTCGACATGGACAGCGGCGACATTCGGTTGATGACACCGCTGTCGACCAACGATATGCAGCCTGATTGGGCTCCGGCAGGTGATCGTATTGCCTTTGTAAGTACCAACGATACTACCGGCCTGGATATTTTCTGGATGAACAGCAACGCTACTACACGCTCACGCTTAACCAGTACTGTGGACAATGACAGCCACCCGGTATGGTCACCCGATTCCAGTCGTATCGCTTTTATTCGCACGCAGGTCGGGTCACCGCGGCAAGTCAGCATTGCCACTATTGCACGCAGTGAACGTGCAGGCGCTATTATTACACTGGTGTCTGGCTTCGACATTATCAGCTACTTAAGCTGGTCGCCCGATGGTTCGAAACTGTTGTTCCATGGCCGGGAAACCGGCATGAGTCGGCATGCCGTGTATACAGTTAATTCGGATGCCAGCAATTTAACCCGGCTTTCGTCGGTAAACAATGGGATTTACCGAGATGTGGAGGATATGTTTCCAAGCTGGTCGCCGGATGGCAGTCAGATTGCATTCTCCCGTTCAGCTCGATTCACCCGCAGTGATGGAGTGGAGTACAGTGGCCAGAGTATGCTGTTTAAAATGGATGCCGACGGCAGCAATAAGGTGCGTCTCGGTGACCTGGAATTTATCCATACCATCGCATGGCGACCCCGTGACATGCTGTGCTTCTAGGCTGAATTTGGCTATGTGAAGGTAAGCCAATCCCTAGTAAAAACAGCCATTGGCCGTCGGTTTCAATCCCTTCCTCAACTCAAATGATAGGTCATGGAAATAATCGCTTCACAGAAGTTGGCATGAACAGGATCACCAGTGATCTCAAGGTAGAGACGGGATTGCAGGTGATTCTTGATTTTCTTGAATACCATCGGATAAGCGCCTCTGCACTGACCGTAAGTCTGGTATCGATGACCTGGGTGCATATCGTGATTGCCAACCTGAAACGTTATCTGCCGGGTACTTGCCATGGAACAGGGCGAAAATACCTGCAAGGCTACCTGGATGAGTTTGCCTATCGCTTCAACCGGCGATTTTGGGAATCCGTGATTCCAAATCGACTTTTGAAGTTGTGCTTTGATAATGTGCCTATGCCGTAGCGTGGAACAGGACTATATTGTAGAGCTATCAATTATTATGCAAACATCTCACGTTCATTCGAGACACCAACAGCCCGTGAATTAGATAATCCGGATGGTGGTGGTTGTAACTAGGGCCTGTTAACACTAATCCAATCGGCTCTGTTGTGTCTGAAAATGCGCCAATCAAGGCGCGAGGAGTGAGGTTTGGTGATTCCAAATGAGTGACGAGCAACGCCGAGTGGCGCATTTTCAGGCACAACCCGAAGGGCTGGGGCTGTTTTTCCACCCAGCGGCGTTATCATTCGCTCATTTAGCACGGCTAAACCTCGCTCATTCTGCCTTGCTGGGTAAAAAAACAGCTCCAGCAGAGTCGATT
>QBVD01000106.1 GCA_003058525.1 gamma proteobacterium symbiont of Ctena orbiculata
CAGCTGTTCTCGACGACGTTATGGGTGTGATACTGCTTGCGATACTTTACGAGTTTTCGATCAGTGGCGGAGTGAGCGTCATGAATGTCGGTAAGGTATTGACATTCATTTTACTTTTTTTTCTCTTCGCTCCGATTGCTGCAAAGTTGATCTCGGTCATGATCCGTCGTTTTGACGACTACTCCACCACACCGGGCCTGATACCTATTATGATTATTTCCCTGGTGTTGTTCTTTGCCTGGTTGGCCCATGTAGTCGGTGCACCTGAACTGTTGGGCGGGTTTGCCGCGGGACTTGCACTATCGCGACGATTCTTTCTCCCCTTCGGGATGGCATTGCACAATGACAGAAAATTTGCCGGTCGAATTGAGGTACAAATGAATCCGATCGTGTACATCTTCAGTCCGATCTTCTTTGTTACCGTGGGACTTTCCCTCAGCCTTAGAGAGATCGACTGGACATCTCCATTCATTTGGTCATTCGCGTTCAGTTTCTTCATCATTGCAGTAGCTGCAAAATTCTTCGGTGCAATGCTTATAAATGCCAATATCAAACAGAGAGTCGCGGTCGGACTCGCGATGGTTCCGCGAGGTGAGGTTGGGCTGATTTTTGCGGAATTGGGAAGGTCGACAGGTATATTCGATGTCGAGGTTTACGCAGGTATGGTTATCGTCATCACCCTCACAACCTTGCTGTCACCCTTTGCACTTAAATGGTTCTATATGCATTATTTCGAGCAAAACGGCGGTGTTTGTGATCAGTATACGGCAAACGGATCACTAACCAGGTAGATGACGTAACGAAAGCAGTGCAGGTTTGTTCAGTTGATTTGCAATATACTATTGCCGGCAATAAGTTATGTATCAGTTTCGTGTCGGGGTGTATGATTAATCCTGCTCTGATTTTTTCAGAAAATCCGCAAATTTCCTGTCTTCACCAACAGTATGATTTAAAAACCACAGCTCTAGGAATTCTACAACTTGTAATGCCTGAATATACCCATCCTCAAACAGTAATTTGTTTCTATTCAAGCCGTCGATCAATTGATTATGTAATTTTTTGTGTTCTTTAAGACCCGGAAAAGATGCGCGATACATCAAGTTTTCTTCACTGATAAAGTGAAAATGGGTATACAGGCCCAGTTCGATGAATAGTGATTTGTGATAGGAGTGATCATTACTGCTCTGCAACTCTTTTGAGAGCCTTGCTATTAAATCCAAGAAATAGTGATGCTGTAAATCGATTTCCTCTATACCCAGTTCATATTTCTCCGACCAACCCTCTAGCTTACTCTGCATTCTCGTTTCTCACCTCGACCAAGTCTGTCTTACCGCAGTAGGCCCGGTTCTTACCCAACGATTTTGCCATATACATATTTTTATCCGCTTCTATAAGAAGATGCTTTGCTGCTCGATCTTGGGTTGGAATACAGACGGCACATCCTATGCTTGCGATTATCAGTTCTACTGAATTTAATGTAAACCGTTCTATCGATAATCGTTCTATAGCTGCCCGCATGAGCTCTGCAATTCGCAAGGCGTTTGTGAGACTGCAGGTTTGCATAAGCACAACAAACTCTTCGCCGCCATAACGTGCAACCATATCCCCTGTTCTCCTCGCTTGTTTGGATAGCTCACCGGCCACGATTCGTAAATAGTCATCTCCTTTGTCATGTCCATATCTATCGTTGTACGATTTGAAATCATCGAGATCAATCATCAGGATCGCTATTTCCAATCTTGTTCTACAAGCTCGCTTCCACTCCTATTGAAGAGATATCTCAAAGCTTCGCCGATTTGGAATAAGCGTGAGAGGATCGATGTCTGCCAAATAACGCAACCTATCTACACGGCGCTTTGCAGTTAGTTGCTTATTGATCCTGGCCTTAATTACCAAAATATGTAAAGGTTTGATGATATAGTCTACCGCACCCAGAGACAGACCTTGTATTTCAATATCCACATCATATCGATTCGCTATCAATATTACCGGGATCTCTTTTGTTCTGGAATTCTTGACAAGACAACGAAATAGATCCAGGTCACTACCTGTCTCCCCGGATATTGCTAACAAGATAATATCGGGATAATCACCTTTATTGATTTGCTGCAAGCCTTGTTGAGATGTTGTTGCCGTTGTTATTTTGTAGTCTTTACTGAGCAGTCTGAGTAATAGGTTTGTGTTGTCTTCACAGTTATCGATGATCAACAACTTGGCTCGCTGCAACAATAAGCCCCGACTGGAGGGTGCGTAACAAGTGAAATAATCACTCTGCATCGCTTTTTGTTCTCACTTCCCATAAGAATATAATGTTGTTAATACGGATTCTTTATGGGTATCGCTTGGTACTTGCGGATAAGTAGTCACCGGGGGTTTTACACCGTTTCCACGGCGGTTGAGCTAAGAGTGATTTCTCAAGTCTATGACCTTCAACTTTTCTCCTATGCCTTGGAGTATGGAAACGCTCAATATAGTCGGATACCGCTCCTCGCCCTGAACGAGCTGGGTAGATCTTTCGATTAATCCTAGCCTTCTGATAACGTTAAAAAACGATAGCCAAGTAAATATACCCCCATCACCATGTCGCCTGCTAATCATTACATGCAATATGCTCTATTTTTTACAAATTTGTAACAATTGTAATTGCATTTAGCGGTACCTAGACCGTTCATCACTCTATATCTCAAATAACAGATATTTTTTTAGCTCTAATTAAGCCGCAATATGTACATATTAAGTCTCTAAGTTATCAACCCGAGAGTAAACGAATGGTTCTCTTAGTGTCGAACGAACAAACTGTGTTTCCACAAGAGAGCTTTGATTCTGGAGATTTGATGCAGACGATTGAAATCGTGAATGTCAGCTACTGCAGCAAGAGAATTTGGCTATGCACACAACAACACCTGCCGCTGAATAAAAGTAGTAGGTACGATCTAAATTAGCGTTTGATAAAATTAATGAATTCCCCGGCAGGCAAGGGCTAGTATAGTAATACCCTTGGACATATTGACAACCCAGGCGTTTTAGAACCAGATTTTGTTCCTCGGTTTCCACACCTTCAGCAACCACCTCGAGGCCCAAGGCACTCCCCATAGATAAGATCGCATTTACCGCCGTGACATGATTGTTAGGATGGTGCTCCCCTCGCAGCACGACAAACTCATCGCCTCCCAAGCGAGCCGGCAGATCCTCCCTTCTTATATGCATGCGCATACGTCTGGTAAAGCCAATAAGCAATTGATCGCCGGTATGGTGCCCCAGTGAATCATTGACCGTTTTTTAAACCTGTCAAGATCCATGATGACATCAGAGTACGCTAGTCGACGATGCTGGTTCGTTCCAGCTACTGGAAGAATTATAGTATCTCTTGTGCCTTGAAGATCAGCTTAAATTACCGCTGAGCATACGGTAATTTTAATTTCGAAGTATCGTAAGCCCTTTTTCAATAGCCGCAGAGCTCAACCTGCGGGAGCGCCTCGTTCCTTAGCCACGCCTGCGCACACTGAGCGGGATCGTAGTCGCTTTCTTCCCCGATAAGGGTTAACAGCGCTTGCAATGTCACCGCTCCTCCCCGGTTTGCGCGATAGAAATCCCGCAACAATCTGTCGAACCGGTTACTACCGAGAACGGATTCAAGGTGCTTGAAAAAGAAGGCACCCTTCATATAGGGCGCCGTACCGAAAAGTCCATCCTCAAGAATGTCTATCTCGTTGCAGCCCTGCGGCCAGGCTATCTTATTCTCGCTGCTGTTTTGCAGCGAATCGAGTTGATTCTTGTAGGAGGCCCACACCTGATCGTCGATCGCCTCCCCCGCGACCGCTTCGAGTGCGCGCGCCGCGAGATAGGAAGCAAGACCCTCGGAAAGTACGAAATCCTCCCAGCAGCCGATACGAACCCCATTCCCAAACCAGCCATGGGCCGCTTCGTGGGCGTGAATGACGGGATCCGACATCGATCCGCTGGCGATATGCCAAAAGGGGTGGTGCTCGATACCGCCGAAGGCCTCCCCACCCCAGTCCACTGAGACACTGGCGACCTTTTGACCGAAACCATACTCACCAAAGGTCTGTTCATACCAGTCAAAGACATCTCTCAGGTGTCGGGTACCGCGTAGTGCGTTCTGCTCCTCGCCGGCTCGGTAGTAAACACCCACCTCTGTTCCATTGACTGTCTGCCCCAGCGCCTGATAGCTGTAACTGGCAACGGCCCAACCAACCATATATGCCGGTACATCCATCGTTATCGATTGCGGAAAAAGGCCTGTCGCGCCATCCGGCACACCCTCTAGCATCAGGCTATAGCTGCTACCCTCCGCCGGTTCGGATCTACAGGGAAAAAGGTTGCCGCAATAGTAGGGCCAGATAAAGGTAGCTCCACTTCGAAGCAGACCATTGAAATCATCCTGGATGGCGAAGCGATAATCGATAGTCAGCGTCTGGTCCTGGACGGATAGCGGCACACCCACATCGAGTCGTCCCTGCCCGGTTCTGAAATTCAGTTGAGTCGCATTCGAGGTTACCTGTTCAACTATCAGGTCGCCAATCTCGAAGGAAGCACCAGTTGATGCAAGCGACCCCGCTAATACAATGTCCGCGCTTGCTCTCATGCTATCGAGATCGACAATCAGGTTAGTCATCAATATATCCCGGCTCCAATCCGTGGAGGCGGCAGGTAGATCCCCACTGTGCTGCTTGTTGCAGCCAACCATGAGGAAGTTTAGAAACAGCAACGAAGCGACTTCCATATGACTTTTAGGCTTGTCAAATACCATTTATCGATTTCCTATCGTCAGTGACGCAAAACAGCTTCCGTTGATTCGGCTCCCTGCACAGATAACCCTTCCAGCCGGTTTAATAATTTCCATACGTGGCAATGCGGCAATCGCGGTTCCTGCCTGAAATTGATTATATCAAATCACCAAACATGCATATCCTTTTCCGATTCTTGGTGTCGCCAGGCAATAGCATTCGTGACAAGTGACCTTCCTATCCACAGCAGAGTAACCGCGCAGTTCTTCGACTGGCGGTATCAACAACCGGATCCAATCCGCTACAATCGGCAGAGATAAACCGGACATACCAACTCTCACGGGCTGTTTCACCCATCGTTTGACCTTGTCCTTGTAGAATTATCGGAGGAGAAATGAACTGGAAACAGGCATATCGTTCTTTCTACTACCAGGGTGCTCCTGAACCCATGGACCTCGAGCTCCCCTATCAGAACACCGCCTTGCTGACCATCGACATCCAGAACACCTACATGAAGCCGGCTGATGACCCGCTTGAGCGCGAACGTTGGGTCCCCTTCCGGCAGCGTATGAACGATATCGTTATTCCCAACACCCGCGACCTGCAGAACCGCTTCCGTCGCAAGGGCATGGATCTGCTTCATGCGCGGATTGCCTGTCTGTTGGAGGATGGACGCGACCGATCGCTGAGTCAAAAAAAGCCGGGGTGGAATTATCTGTTGCTGCCACGCAATTCGGAGGATTCGCAGATCGTTCCCGAGCTTGCTCCGGCAGCGGGAGAGATCGTCGTAACCAAGACCACCGATAGCGCGCTTACCGGCACCAACCTGCGCTTGATACTGCATAACATGGAAATCGAGAATGTCGTTGTCTGCGGTATCTTTACCGACCAGTGCGTCTCTTCCACGGTCAGAAGTCTGGCGGACGAAAGCTTTAATGTCATTGTTGTCGAAGACTGCTGTGCCGCCGGAACGGACGAACTGCACCATCGGGAGTTGGAAATTATCAATATGATCTATTGCCAGGTCGTTTCCAGCAGCGAACTGAAGGATATAATGGAACTGGACTGAAACCAGCCACGAAATAGTCCTGTACAGCGGACTCGAAGATCACTTCAACCTAGCTATCTTTAACACCGAAAAGGATGGTGGATAGATGAAAGCAATCTGGAACGGAAGAATAATTGCGGCAAGTGACGAGACCTTGATTGTGGAGGGCAATCACTACTTCCCTCCAGACTCGTTACACCGCGATTACTTCAGGAGCAGCAGTACGACATCCATCTGTCCCTGGAAAGGTACCGCCAACTACTACACCATCAGTGTGGATGGCAGGGAGAACCGGGACGCCGCCTGGTATTACCCCTCGCCTTCTGCGGCAGCGGAAAAGATCAGGGACTATGTCGCCTTTTGGCGTGGTGTGGAAATTATCGAATAGCAGACGGGGGCATGGCCAGGTCCGCCCTGGCCATGCCCCGTCGCATAATAAAGTGAAATCGCTCAGGAATCCGCGCCTTGCGGTTCCAACAGCGCTGCCAATCGACCCTGCCTGTCCAGTGCCCGCAGATCGTCATAACCACCGACCGCCCGCTCTCCGATCACTATCTGGGGAAAGGTTCGGCCGCCGCTACGGTGCACCATTTCAGTCAAAAGATCCGGATCCTGAGTGACATCCAGCTCCACGTAGGTAATTTCTCGCGACTCAAGTAACGCCTTTGCGTGGCTGCAGTAGGGACAATGGGGTTTGGTATAGATAGCGACTTCAGACATTGTTTCTCTCCGTATTTGATGTAACACGGAAGCTATTATTGTACTGAATGAATAGATGAACTATGCTTATATTTCCATTTTTTATGTTTAATCGTCCATTATTGCACTGGTAATATATATGGATGTACTGAGTGAAATCTTACAGTCACTACATCTCAAGGCGACTGTATTTCTGCATGCCTGCTTCCGCGGCGACTGGGCGGTGGACACCTCGGGCGAGAGAAGAGCCACCTTCCATCTGGTGGCCAGGGGTGGATGTTGGCTGCACATGCCGGCCAGCGAGGAGCCGATCGCCCTTGCCGGCGACGACCTGATCGTTTTTCCCCACGATTCCCGGCATACGATCACCAACAGTCAAATTCCGCCTGCGGATGATTTTCCACGTAACCGACTTCCCGATGATCCAGCCCCAGGGCCCGGGGTCACATTGATTTGCGGCTACATCGATTTTGATCGCGCAAGTTGGAATCCACTCATCGACTCGCTTCCCGATCTCATGGTCATCCGCAACGACGGCAGCGGCCCTGTCCCCTTTTCCCACTCCCTGAGACACTTGCTGATTCATGAAATCGAGGCCGCTCAGCTGGGCAGTACGCTGGTAATCGACAAGCTCTCTGAAATCCTTTTTATCAATGCAATCCGACACCATCTGGAAACCAACAAGGAGCTCGGCTTTATTGCCGCGCTTGCCGACGAGAAACTTGGCAAGGTCTTGAGCGGGATTCACGAATCGCCGGAAAGGAACTGGAGTGTCGAACGCCTGGCGCAGCTCGCGGGCATGTCGCGCTCGGCCTTCTCCGCACGCTTCACCCAGATGGTGGGCGTATCACCGATGCACTACCTGAGCCGCTGGCGCATGTCCAAGGCGCACGAACGCTTCCTCAGCGGCAGTGATTCCGTGGCACAGGTTGCCGAGTGCTCCGGTTATCAATCGGAAGCCGCTTTTGCTAAGGCCTTCAAGAAAGAGTTCGGCTACGGGCCGGGCGCGGCAAGAAGAGGTAAGGCGGCCGGGACCCGCTAACAGATTCCGGCTCACAGCGCATCACGCACCCGCTCCAACCGCTCCCTGACATCCCCGGCCAGCTGCGCAATCGTCTCATCCTCCACCAGCCGCAACACGGCCACCGGATCCATGAAGGCGACCGTCACGCCACCATCCTCCTCTTCACGCACCACTACGTTACAGGGCAGCAGCAGGCCGATATCGGGCTCGACATCGATTGCCTGGTTTGCCAGCGGAGGATTACATGCACCCAAGATCTTATAGGGACGTTTATCGATACCCAGCTTCGCTTTCATCGTCGCCTGGACATCGATCTCAGTCAGGACACCGAAACCCTCGTTCTTCAATGCCTCCACGACCCGCGCCTCGACAGATTTGAAGTCACCTTCGACACGGGTATTGAAACTGTACATATCACACCTCAGCAGGAATAAAATAGGGAGTAGAGTAAATCGTTGAGCGACTACAGCCGCAGCTGTCACAGAGGATAGCACCGCGAGATATGGAAGATGCCCCACGGGAATTGCGTATTCCCGGCAAGCTGTTGTATAGCCAGGATCCCGGGCAGCCTGTTCCCGCACCCGCTGCGATGCCCAGCGGAGGGCTGAAGAAATGCAGCTTGGTGCCGACAACCGATAATAACGATTGATCAATCTGACAATTAGTGGGGGTATCACTGTGAATTCAGGACCGATTCGCTATTTACAATCCCTGGGGATGAGCCTCTGCCTATGGCTCCTGACTACAGCGCCGCTCCTGGCCAATAAATTTGAAACCATCGGTGGCGGCGTCCAAGGCTCGACCCGGGTCAAGATCGAATACCTGCAGGTCATCGCCTTTGTCGCCGGCGGCATCTTTCTCGTCTCCGGTATTCTTGCGATTGCGCTGCAAAACAAAAATGCCCAGACACTGAACTACACGATGTGGAAACCCTCGGCAGTCATCTTTTTTGTGCTGAGTATCGCTTCCTTCGCGGCAGGTGTTTTCATGAAATAGGGGGCAAATAGCTGATACCCCTCTTTCCTGCACGCCTCCAGCGCATGCCTCACCATCTCCAGGGCAAGCTCGGGACTGATCCCTCGATGGGTGCATTATCCCCCGTGATCAGCGGCAAGTGGAAAGCGAAAAGTAGAATAGAAAACGCTTGCCTGGATTAATCATCCGATCCACCGATTCTTCTACCCGGGAAACTCATCGGCATATTTCTCTATCCACTCCAGGGCGGCCTCTTCGCCCGTGAGGTTGCGTCCCTCCGACTGCTTAATACTCTGCTTGTAGTGCTCTATATAACAGAGCTGTTCGACCATGCGCACCGCGTATGCCGTCTCCTCCTCGGTAAACTTCACCCCAATGAGAAAATTGTCATGCTCCCTGTGGCACCACACCACGACTCCCGTGGCGTGAAACTGGGGAGGAGTGATCGGGATCGCGATATGTATCTCCGTACCGGGTTCTATCCTCGCTTCGGAAACAAAGCAGAGTCCGCCTTCACTGTAGTTGGTCAATGTCTCACGACTGGTGGTGGCTTGACCGCCAACCTGGAAATCTATCGGCACGTCGGTGGGATGTCTTATATAGAGACGCATATCGATTGTTTTCTCGCCACAATAGCGTGGCCGTGGCGAAACCTTATTACATCAGCGCCAGGGAGCCACCCTTTCATCTGTACCTTTTTTATAACAAAAGCAAAGGAAGCCAATTTTTGCAAGTTACGATGAGTTCGGTTTTGCCTCTCTGCTGCTGCCCCATAGCCTCCCATCGGGTACCCGCCAGCCCGGTCACTGGAGCGTTGATCAGAAGATCCTTGCTTATCCCGGTTGCAAGATCGGCTCCATAGCCACAGAATCAGCGTCATGAAAACACTGACCCTGGAAGAGATGTTACAACGCCTAATCGGCGCAGCCTCGGTAAGCAGCGTGAATCCTGCCTGGGATATGAGCAATGGGAATGTCATCGAACACCTCGAAAGCTGGCTCAATCAACTGGGATTCAAGACCGAGGTCGTGCCCGTACCCGGTCACGCGGATAAATTCAATCTCATTGCCAGCGCCGGTCAAGGAGATCAAGGTCTTGTACTCTCCGGACATACCGATACCGTGCCCTTTGACGAAGAGAAGTGGCAAAGCGATCCGCTGAAACTGACGCAGCGCTCCCAACGCTTCTACGGTATCGGCAGCGCCGACATGAAGGGTTTTTTCGCGGTAGTCATCGAAGCGCTGCGCGAACTCCCGCTGAAGCAGCTGAAACAGCCCCTGGTGATCATCGCCACCGCGGATGAAGAGAGTACGATGTGTGGAGCAAAGTCCCTTGCCGGCCTCCAGCGCCGGCTGGGTCGACATGCGGTGATCGGCGAACCCACCGGCATGAAACCGGTTCACATGCACAAGGGCATCTCCATGGAGTCGATTCGCCTCAGCGGCCGTTCAGGCCACTCAAGCAATCCCGCCCTTGGGGTGAACGCCCTCGATGGCATGCATCGGGTACTCGGTGAAGTGATCCGTTGGCGCGACGACCTGCAAAGACGCTATCGGAATCCGGCCTTTGAGGTCGCCTTCCCCACGCTCAACCTCGGCCATATTCACGGCGGCGACAATCCAAACCGGATATGCGGCCAGTGCGAACTG
>QBVD01000032.1 GCA_003058525.1 gamma proteobacterium symbiont of Ctena orbiculata
AAAGTGCCCGACATTCCAACTTCAAATGGGTGAATACCATGCTTGGGAACGTCAAGAATTCTTTGCTGGGTACTTTTCATGCTATACGAGAAAAACATGTGCCTCGCTATTTGGCTGAATTCGAGTATCGATTCAATCGCCGCTTCAATCTTCCTTCAATGATTGAACGGTTGCTCTTTGTTGCTTTGCGTACTCCGCCGATGCCTTATCGCCTCCTGAGAATGGCTGAGGTTTATGGGTAATCAGGTAATGTTATAGAATGGCTAGCTATGCCATTGCAAGGCAGAGAGATCCCCACCTATTCAGGCATCGGGATCAACCTGGCCTCCACCTTGATCTTCTCATGCCTGCCCCAGGCATTGACGGCCTCCACAAACCACTTTTCCTTTTGCGGATGCTGCCTGACGATATCCTGCTCCACGAAAAAGGTGCCGTCGGCATGAAACAGCAGGGTGCCGAACTTGAACCCCCGCACATCCAGCCAGTCGCCAACCAGACTGTACTCACAACTGGCCGGGTCTCGCTCCAGTCGGTATACCGCCTCTTCAGGTGTTTTCAGCGTCACCTCGTCTGATGCAAATCCCAGCTTGTACACTTCGCCGCACATGCATTGAAAGATCTCCTGAGAGAGATCCCTGATCTTGGCCAGGCGAATGGTGATGTCTTCGGACACTTCCGCAGTCATGACGCAATCAGCCCCAGAACTCCTTGGACATCTGCAGGCGCACTACCGGTTTGTCGTTCTTCAGGTGCTCATCGAATATGGTGGCCACATCCTCCTTCCGCACCCCGCCGTACATCACCCCCTCGGGATAGACCAGAACCGACGGCCCTTCATTGCAGGGACCGAGGCAGCCCGTCGTAGTAACCTGCACCTTCTCGAACAACTGCTTCTCCTGCAGATGCCAGAAGAACTCCTCGGCAACCTCGGCACAGTTTTTCTGACCGCAGGAAGGACGGGGATGACCCAGGGGACGGCTCTGGGTACAGACAAAGACATGTTTTTCGGGTTTTGCCATGACCGTCACCTCACGCTGCAACCGATAGAGGTTCGTGACTGAAGCACTTCTTGGGACAGATACGCGCACAGGAGCCACAGCCGATACAATCCATGGCATCCTTCAGACTCATCACCATAGCGGTGTCATCGGAGAAGCCATCATCATCGTCATCGTAGTCGTCATAGTCGTCGTAATCATCGGCTTCCAGTCCCGGCACATCCTCGCGCTCGACCAGGTCGAATACCTCTCTGGGGCAGACCTTGAAGCAGCGACCGCAGCCGATGCAGTTGCCTTGATCGATCTCCATGACAAAAGCAGGCGTGTACTCTTCACCGCCACGGGTCACACTTGTAATGAAACTCATCGTACTTCCTCAACTCATCTCTGTTTCAGCGGCTTTGAAGGCAGCGTCGGCCTCCGACCATGCCTTGCAGGCGTCATAGGTCGCCTGCGCCATGGCGGGGATCTCTTCAAAGGCGCCGGGCAGACGATCCTCGACCAGGTCGTGAAGCTCGCCCGCCCTCTCGGTGGCGATACGCTTGGCCTTTCTGGCGGCCTTTTGCATCGCTTTCAATTCTTCATCAGTCATCTGTCCGCCCTCTACATACCGGCCACTTTCGGATACTGTCCGACAATCTCCAGGGCCACCGACAGCAGCTTGTCCGCTTCGTCCTTCATCTTGGAGAGTGTTGGAAAACCAAAGCGGTGAACATCGCGCAGAGTCTTATCCATCACCACCAGTTTGCCCACTGTGATAATGGCGCGGCCAAAACCTTCATGGGTCAGGTTGAGCATCGGCACTGCCATCAGGCCACACTCTTTCTCGATCATGGCAGAGAGGGCATTGTAGAACGCCTTGACCCGTGACATGACGATCTCATCGGGATCACCCACGACCGGGATCTCCCGCTTCTTCTCCTTGGTCAACACGAATGGATCAAGGATCTTCTCCACCGGCCACTCGTCGTAGGTACCGTAGGTATCCACAGCACGCATCTGGCGTACCATCTCTTTGGCAAAGTCGGTACCCAGTACCGGATCTTCATGGCTGATTGCCAATGCCGCTTCGTTCATCGTTCAACTCCTGTTCAATCTAAAATTCTTAATGCTGTCATCTGTCGCACCGGGGAAAACTCCACCTCGTCAGAGACGATACGCAGCAGGCTTGGCCTGAACCGCACACGCGCCCCCTGCCTAGAGGTGCCCCAACGAACCAGCGCAAAACCGGCAGCCAGCCCCACCATGGCAAGCAGGGCCTGAGTGCCTTCACCGACACCCATCACACCGCCCGTTGCCGACACGGCAAACATCGCCAGCAGCGGGAACAGGTAGGCCCAAACCGATGCCTTCACCAACAACTCGTCGGGGATGCCGACGATAACCCTGTCCCCTGCCACAACACCGAGGGTGTTCTCCAATTTGAGCCGGTTGCGCTTCATGCCGAACAGTTTCGACACCAGCGAAGTGGTGCAGCTGCTGCTGCACTGTGAACAACCACTGCGTGAACGCGTCTCCACCCACAAATAGTCAGTGTTGGCTTCGACAACCATGGCGGTCTCCTCGAGCATCGCCGCTACTCCTCCCAGCCATCCTCTTCCATCCTGTCGAAACGTGCCGGGTCCACGGGCAGGGTGCTGGCGATGGCCTTGGCCAGCCAGCTGCCGGGGCCCTGGCGTAGTTCTTCCTGCAGATTTTCGAGCAACTCCCGAATCTCGGAACCGGGCGACACCTTCACCGGCTGTATCCCCTGGGCCTTCAACTGCCCGATGGCTGAAGCGCCCACTGCCTGGCTATAGACGGCGATGCACCCATCAAGCGCCGCGATCTTTGCAGCCAGCTTGTCTTCGTTGCCGTCCATGGCCAGTGCGCCAAACTCGTTGGCCTCGACGAAGCAGACCTTATCCTGATCCACCGCATAGATGGCGAATGACTGGGCCGCACCGAAGTGTTGGTCCACGTGCTTCATGTCACTGGTGGCAAAGGCCACCTTGAGGGCCGTCGTCATCCACTGCTCCTCAGTGTTGCAGCCCACCAGCTGAAGTCGCCGCTGTAGCGTCATGGGTGCTCTCCCGATATTCAGGTTTCTGGGCATAGACGGAGCGGTAGGGCTGTATCTCGCCCTTCTCCAGGCTCAGGATGATGTTGGCGATATCGAACAGGGCCTGGCGGGAGCCGCGATAACCGATCCAGCACTTCTGGTAACCGCCCAGGGTGTCGTATTGCGGGAAACCGGCGCGCAGCAGTGGAATGCCCAGACGCCGTGCACTCTCCACACCGTGGGAGTTCGCGATCAGCAGCTCTGCCCCGTCATCCAATGCCAGCTTCTCGAGGTCTTCCAAATCACCCACTTTTACCTTATTGGCAGGCACCTGCTGGAGCACCGGTGCATTGACCGGCGACACGGCGGTAACCGTCTCTGCCCCCACGTCCTGAAGCATCTGGCTAAGCGCGTTGAGCAGGTCGGGATCGGCCGCCACGGCAATGCGCGCCATACCGGTCATGAAGTGGCAATCCAGCATGGCGTCCTGCAGCTGTGCACGCTGCCGTTCCAGTTTTTCAGGCACCGGCTCACCAGAGATTTGGTGCAGGGTGTCGAGCAGCTGATCCACGGCATCCAGCCCCATCAGGTGATCGAGTCGGTGGTCCGGTACACCGGTGAGCTTGTGCAGTTGGTCGGCCGTTTTCGACATGGAGCGACCGATGACCAGGGTCGCCTTGGCATCCCCTAAGGTCGGCAGCTCGATGATATCCGTTCCGCCGATGGTCAGTGGCGAGAAATCCTGCTCAACCAGGTGGCCGTCGAGGGAGTCCGACAGGTCGGGAATGACAACCGGACGCAGGCCGAAGGATTCGATGATCTCCTTCAACTCCTCCAGGTCCCCGGGAGTCAGGAAGGCGCCCACCAGGACGTTCAACTGCCGACGGCGTCTGCCCGGTTGGGTCCCGGCATCCCTGGCCGCCGGGATTGTTGTGGCGATTATCGCCTCCACCGCTTTGGCAAAACCGGTCTCGAGACAACCGGCATAATCGGGGGTGGAGACAGGCACCACGGGTATGGCATCGAACTCGGGATGTTGCTTGCGGAACATCTTCAACGCCATGTTCACATCGCTGCCTTGGGTTTCCGAGAGTCCGGTGGTGGGCACCCCGAGCAGCGAAGGCTTGCTCTTGCCCGCAATGGTTGCCAGTCCCTCGACAATACTCTCCTCGGAACCCATCACCGTGGTCACCTGGTCCATGGCCGTGGTCTGCAGGGGAATCGGTTCACGGAAGTGGCGCACGAAAAACACCTTGCCGAAAGCGGTACAACCCTGAGAGCCGTGAAGCATTGGAATGGCGCGGTTGAACCCGAGAAAAGCCAGCGCCGCACCGATGGTCTGACTCGCCTTGAGTGGGCTGACGGAGAGGGCCTTGTTGCGTTTGATGATTTCGGGCATCACACCATCTCCTCAGCTTGTTTCTTGCGATGCCAGGGAGCCGGCTGGCGCACCGCCGGCCACACCGGGCTGTCGATGGTCAGCACCAGCTGACGCGCCAGCTCCACCATGCCCTCGTATCCGGCGTAGCCGAACTCGCGCTCCTGGTTGATATCGAGAAAGGGAATTCGCGCCTTAAGGGCGGTGTACATATTGCGCCCACCGGCGATCAGCACATCCACACTGTTGTTTCGCACCATATCGATGAGCGCGCGGGGATTGCCCTCTTCGAGCATCACCGCATCCTTGCCCATCAACTCGCGGATGCGCGCCTTGTCCTCTTCGGTGGATTTCTTGGTGCCGGTGGCGACCACTTCCATGCCGAGATCCTGCAAAGCCGCGATCACCGACCAGGACTTCACCCCACCGGTATAGAGCAGCACTTTTTTACCGCTGAGCTGTGCGCGCCAGGGTTCAAGCTTCTCACTGATTCGCTTCTCTTCCCGCTCGATCAACACTTCAGTGCGCCGGGTAAGATCCGGGTCGTCGATCAAGCGGGCAAAATCTCGCAATGCCTGGGAGACATCGCGTACACCGTAGAAACTGCCTTCGAACCAAGGAGTATCGAATGCCTCCTGCAACTTGCGGGCAACATTGATCATCGCCTTTGAGCAGACCATCATGTTGACCTTGGATCGGTGCATGGACTGCACCTCGCGATAGCGTGCATCGCCGGAGAGCGTGCAGAGCACCCGCAGCCCCAGTTCATCCAGCAAGGGCAGCACATGCCAGAGCTCGCCGGCGATGTTGTATTCGCCGACCAACGCAATATCATGCACTGAGATACCCTCGCGCATCACCGACGTAGGCAGCGGATCAGGTTCACGGGTACCGCACACGTACTTCACCATGGCCTCGCCCGCGATGCGATTACCCAGGTTCTTGGTGCCGTAAAAACCGGCACAGTCCACTGGGACTACGGGTGTACCCCAACGCGCTTCCGCTGCCTTGCAGACGGCACCGATATCGTCACCGATCAACGCTGGTACGCAGGTGTTGTAGATAAAGACCGCTGGCGGAGAATAGCTGTCTATAGCCTGCTTGATGGAGTGAAAGAGGCGTTTCTCACCACGCCCCATGATCACATCCTGCTCGGTCAGGTCGGTGGTCATACCGATACGGAACAAACGGCTGCCGCTGGAACGCGTGCCCCGGTTGTCCCAGGAGCTGCCCGCACAGGCGATGGAGCCGTGAACGATGTGCGCCACATCGGCGACGGGCAACAGCGCAATCTGCGCCCCGTCAAAGGCACAGCCGCCGGCGGTTGCCCCAGGCTTGGGCTTGGCACAACCCGACTTGGCTTTCTTGTTGTGTGCACAGGCCGGCTCGTCCAGCAGGGCCGCGATATCTTTCTGCTTCATGGTATGGCATGACTCGTTATCTACATTGCCATGTCATTTGCAATGCGCATGCCATCTATTTAACTGATTGTTTTCAATTAATTTTTTGTATTTTTATCTTTGTCGCGTTTATGACAATCTCTCAGTGGAGTGGAGCATCTGCGACGAGGAAATCCACATAGACAATCCGTCGGTAAACCAAATGTGCGCACTACAACCGGATCATCTAAAGGTGGCTATCAGGCTCCAGCACCTAAACGCCATAAGGCATTGCCTCCCACTCCCTCAGCACTTTGAGATCACGTTTCGGCAGATAGTCGTAAGCACCCATCTGGTCCTGCAGTACAGCATCGGCCAGGGCATAGTTCGATGCCATACTGCCCAGCATCATGAAGTACCAGGCAAAGGGATAGCCCAGGACTCTGTCATAACCGTGTACGGCATTGGCCAGTTCTGCACCACTGAGTCGATCGGCAGACGGCAGATCCGGCAATTGCCCCAAGAATACACTGATCGGCTTGGCATTGATGCGTGTCTCGCCGTCCCGATCGGCAAACTCACGCAGGGCCAACACCCAGTGTCGACAGAAGGGTTCGCCTTCGCAGGCGCTGCTTGCCTTCCAGTCGTCGAAAAATCGCTGCAGTTTCTGGTGTGTACCGTTTCCAGACGGTTTCTCGGTGACCAGCTTGTCTATGGGTGTCATACGGCGAAAGCGATAATAGGATCTGCCGATCGGCTCCGGTTCAAGGCGCGGATAGTCGAGGGGATCAAGAAACTCCTCAATGCTGTCCGGAAACCAGTCTCGCTCCACCAAGGGACGATCGACCACCTGCTGAAGCTCTTCGATCTCCAGTTGCAGGAACTCCTGCGGACCATTACCGGTGGGCGCGGTGAAGTAGTGGGTATTCCCGGCAAGGCGGGTGGCGAAGTAGCCCAGTCCCAGGTACTTGGCGACCAGGTTTTCCACATCACCCTGGGATTCCTGCTCGGCCCAGAGAGAGATATTGTCACTCACCTGCCGGTAGTCGCCATCCACGACACCGCCAAGTCGATGCCAGTTGCCACGGCTCAACACACACTCAAATGGATATTCAGGCATCAGCCCTTTGAGTTTTGCCGTCAGGCCGTCGATGCCTTCAACGGCATCGACAGCATTGCAGAGCGCTGTGAGCTGTTCGATATGCGTGATCACGGGCTCCATCAGCCTGCCTCCCGATCCAAGTCCACATGGTGGCGTTTCAACCACCACGCCTGTGCCGTGCGGTGGGCTGCTGTCGCTTCGGTTTCCAACCCAAGGGCCTTGATCACCATGGCCAAGGTACCGACCACTGCGGCTTCGCCGTAGCGGTCTTCTTCCTCACCCGCCCATACGGCGCGGAAATGGTTGAGATTGAGGCGGTCCGGCTTTACCTCGCTGCCGGTCTTGTACATGCAGTCCCATGAGTCGTGCCTGCACACGCCATCGCTGATACCGTAGAGCGCCACGCTGCGGTCGGGGATGCGTTCGAACTCACCGCCCTCCCCTTTGCATACGAGTAGATTGGGTTGCTCCAACAAGGCGGCGGCCTGCTGATGGATCTCGGCAAAGTTAGGATGAAATACACCCATCAGCGAGAGTGGAGCAACTAAGGGGTTAAGCATGCGGGCAACCGTATGCAGCGGGGGCCTTAGGCCGAAGATCTCGCGCGTGGTGAGCAGTTCCGCTGTCAACGGCGACAGCTTGCTGATAGGGAGATAGCTGAAGCCGGTATTCTCTATCTGCTCACTGGCTTCCTGCAGGGACCTGGCGGTGTCCATGTCCAGGGCATCGAGGGCGAGAGGCACATAGACTCTATCGTCGCTGCGATTCATACCGTGCATCAGCACCGGGTAGCCGCGCCCTGCCAGCACCAGCGCCGCCAGGACGAACCAGGGCAGTTGGCGTCGCTTGCCTGCATAGGCGGCCCAGTCCACAGCTGGCTGGAAGCCCGAGCCGTAACCTGGCAGGCTCTCTCTAAGGGCCTGGGTAAATCCTGCGACCTCTTCTGCGGTCTCCTCTTTCACCCTCATAAGCATCAGGAAGGCGCCGATCTGTTCCGGCTCAACGTCGTAGCAGGTAATCATCTGCATCGCTCCGTAGGCCTGCTCACGGGTGAGGGATTGCATGCCGTTTCGGCCCTTGCCCAAGATCTGAATGTATTTTGCGAAAGGATGCATAAGCGCGCTACCTGCTGTATCTGTTCATTCCGCCTCAAGGCGATCTTTAACCGCCGTCCGGACATCCTCATCCTCGTCGTCAATCAAGGCATTGAGTTGGTTCAACGGTGCACGCTGGGCAGCGGTGAGTCGTACGCGCCAATCCCTGTCATGCAGCAAAAGTTCGAGATAGTCGGGGTCGACACGCTCGGCCACCACCAGGCGGATCTCTACCGCCTCGTCGTCGATCATCAGACCCAGGCTCTCATCCGGCAGCCTGCCGGCCACGGTCTTACGCACTTCGCGGTCGGGATCCTTGATCATGCGGAACAACCGCCCCGGTTTGAGCCGCTTGGCCACGTACTGGCGCACCAGATAATCTTCATCGACCACCAGCCGCTCCAGTTGATCTTCGGACAGCCGGTCGGCAACGGTAATCCTGACCTCGCGGTCGGGATCTGTTATCAACGGCCCCAGGTTCTCCACCGGCAGGCGGTAGGCCAGCACGCGTCGCACCACCTCATCGGGATCGTCGATCATCTGCAACAGGCGCTGTTGGGACAGGTAGCGTGCAGCGATGGCGCGCCGCTCCCAAAATTCGTCGCCTGCATAGTGGTCTGCCAGGTCGGGGTTGATGTTGAAGAAACGTGCGATCTGTCTACCGCTTGAGGCCCTGACACAGGCATCTCCCGGAGTGCAGCGTCCCGCTCGAAGGCGGTCGCTCCTGTGGGGACAGTGCATACAGTCCGCGACGGGTGTTGCATCCTTCTCCTCCATTACGACCGCGTTCATACGTCCTCGATTTCTGCGACCACCAGACCACTGGCGACCACCATATCCTGAGTAAAACTGAGGCAGTGGTTGCTGCTGTCCACCAGGTAGAGATTAAACCCGGCATGCTCATGCACGGGGCGCGCGCCGATGACATCGTCATCCATGCAGTGGGTGAAGTGGATGTCGCTGTAGCGCTTGCGCAGTTGCTGGTCGACATCGCTGGCGATGACGGGTTGGTTGCCCAGCCACTCGCCAATCTCCTGAAGTTGCTGCTGGCTGATCACGCTGTCGCCTCCTCCTGTTCAAAACGGATGCGCTCTTCCGGGCTCTGCCCCATGACCTTGGCCAACCATGGCGGCGCCTTGCTACCGATCACCGCTTGCAGCTTTGTGATCTCGTCTATGGCTGGTCCCATCTGTGGTTTCTTGATTGGGTGCGCGCCTACCCTGACTATCTTGGCCGCAGCAGGGCCACCAATGGAGACGACGAACAGCACCTGGCAGTCGGCAATGAGTGAAGCTCGGTAACCGTTCTTGTCTCCATCAGCCTCGGCATCGTCTATATCTCGGATCTCGACCAGGCGTTTTTCCGAATCTGAAACCTGGTAGATAAGAAAACGTTTACAGGAGCCGAAGTGGCCATCAAGCATCTCACCCTTGTCCGAAGCACAGGCGACACGGATACTGCCGGGCATCTCACCATCACTGTAGGCCGAAACTTCCGGCAGTGGTTCCGCACTCAGTGAGGTCTCTCCCTTGAGATAACCAAGAGCACGCTTCAACACGGCGGTATCGACATCAGCGAACTCACCGTCACGGGCGGACTTCAGCGCCTTGACCGTCAGCCCCGATAATTTCTTATCAGTGGGAGGCAAGCCAATCGCATCATCCAGAACGCTGAGCATTCTGGCTGCATCGGTGTCCGGCAGTTCACGAGCTGCCAGACCGATTCGGAGTGCGATGTCGTTACTGATGGCGGATGCATTCATTAGAGACTCCTGAGTATCCGGTTCGAGTGAAGGCTATCTTCTTAGCCCTCACCCCAACCCTCTCCCCTGTTTTGGGGAGAGGTTGATCATGATGATTAAGCTGGAATGATGCAGTCGTCTTCCATGCAGACATCGAGGCACTGGGGTACATCAAACTCCTCATCGCACTCGGTACAGCTTTCCGTCTCGATCATGTAAACACCCTTGAAAGGCTTGATCGAGTTGGTGGGACATACGGGTTCGCAATCACCGCATGCAGTACAAACTTCTCTTACAATCGCTAAGGCCATGATTGGACTCCTTCAAATAGATTCAGGCACGTTTGAAACGTAGGGTTGTCGGGAACGAAGGCCGCGGAGTGATGGGATCGATGTAGTACTTGGAGCCGTCGGTCAGCTCCACTTCACCCCCCCAGGTCTCATCGGTATCGGTCTCCACATAGGCGATCTCGTCTTCCTGATCTTTCTTTGCGATATAGAAGAGAAGCGCGCCATCATCTTTCACACGTATCATCACGTTGGGCATAAGTAGCTCCTTTCGGCTGCGGGTCCGGTCTGAACCGGACCCGCAGCACTGCCGACAGGTCGATTAACGAACCAGGTCGTAGTTGTAGTCGGTGGTACCCATGCCACGGGTCTCCTCGTCGAGACGCTCCAGTACCGCGTTGACCAGGGTTCTCAGCATGTACATGGCACCCTCGTAACCCAGGGTGGTGTCACGATGCATGTGGTGACGATCGAAGATCGGAAAACCGATACGGATCAGCGGTACCTCATGTTCCTTACCCTTGTGCAGGGTGTCCCGCTGGATGAACTTGCCGTAGGAGTTTCCGATCATGAAGTCCGGCTTGTTGGTGAACATCAGTGAACGGAAGTGCCACAGATCCTTGCCGATGTGAACTTCGCTGTTCTGGCCGTAAGGTGACTCGGAGAGAACTTTCTCCATCGCCTTCTTCCAACGCTTGTTGGCGTGGTTGCAAAGAATCTGTGTCGGCTCCGCACCGAGCTCCATCAGGAACTTCGCCATCCCCATGACGAAGTCGGCATCGCCGTAGAGGCCGAACTTCTTGCCGTGCAGCCAGGCGTGGCTGTCGGTCATCATGTCCACCAGAATGCCGCGCTCGCGGGTCAGGGACTCGGAGACCGGCTTGCCGGTCAGTTCGGAGACCTTCATCAGGAACGCGTCGGTGGCATCCAGACCCATGGGGATCTGCACATCAGTAGCAGGCTGCTTCCAGGTGTTCTTGGTGAACTTGCGGCCCTTGACCGACTGCCAAGGCTGCAGGAACAGGGTGTCGATGGCATTGGGTGCATCCTTCATCTCATCGATGCTGGTGCCACCGTCGAACATGCGGTACTCGCCGTCAGCGGGTGTGTCCAGCACCTCGCTGGGATCGCACAGCAGGCTGTACTCGACACCCATCTCTTCCAGCATGCGCTTCATCACACGATAGTTGCCCAGGTAGGTCTCAAAGCCGGGCACGATGTTGATCTTGCCGTTGCTACCCACCTCTTTGTCTTCCATCTCATTGAGGGTGAAGTAGCGCTGGATGCCCTCGAACATATTGTCCCAACCGGTGGTGTGGGAGCCGACAAAACTGGGGGTATGGGCAAAGGGTGTGGGGAAGTCCTGTTCGATGTGACCTTCCTTCTTGGCGTTGCCGATGAAGGCGTTCAGATCATCACCGATTACTTCAGCCATGCAGGTGGTGGATACCGCGATCATCTCGGGCTTGTAGAGCGCCTTGGCATTCTCCAGGCCGTCGAACATGTTCTTCTGTCCGCCGAATACCGCCGCGTCTTCGGTCATGGAGTCTGATACACAGGCCACCGGCTCCTTGAAGTGACGGTTGAAGTAGGTGCGGAAGTAGGCCACGCAACCCTGGGAGCCGTGCACGTAAGGCAGGGTCTTCTCAAAGCCCAGGGCGCAGAGTACGGAACCCAGGGGCTGACAGGCCTTGGCCGGATTGACCGTCAACGCTTCACGATTGAAGTTGATCTCTTTGTACTCTTCGGTGGTGGTCCACTGAAAAGTCGCTTCGATCTTGTCCTGGGGGACCTTCTCTTCGAACAGCTCCTGTTTGTTCTTCAGGGTATCGGTGTACTCCTCCTGACGAAACAGGGGATAACTCGGTTTAATGTCGTCTACAACTTGACTCATGATCTTTCTCCTCCCGCGCCACCAATCTGTGGACTAACGGGTCAGATGAATTGAATAGATTGTTCCTGGTCGCAGGTTGGGCTTGGCCCAACCTGCATTCCACAGGATCAGGCCCCGGCAGCGGCAGCCTCAGGCGTTTCCTCGGTCTTCAACCAGGGCGCCTGGATCTTGCTCCAGCAGGGGTTGTTCAGGGTCATGTCCATATCACGGGCGAAGATGGCGAAGCCGTCATAGCCGTGGTAAGGACCGGAATAATCCCAGGAGTGCATCTGGCGGAAGGGGATGCCCATCTTCTGGAAGATGTACTTCTCCTTGATCCCGGAACCGATCAGGTCGGGTTTCACCTTCTTAACGAACTCTTCGAACTCGTAGCCGGTGACGTCGTCATAGATCAGGGTGGCATTGCCCATCTCCTTGATGGTGCGATCGTAGTCATCGTTGTGGGCGAATTCGTAACCGGTACCGACCACTTCCATGCCCAGGTCCTCATAGGCACCGATGACGTGACGGGGACGCAGACCGCCCACATAGAGCATCACCCTCTTGCCTTCGAGACGGGGACGGTACTTGGCGATAACCGCTTTGTACTCGGCCTGGTACTTCTCAATCACCTTTTCGGCATTGGCCTGGATGGTCTCGTCGAAGAAAGCCGCAATCTTGCGCAGGGACTCGGCGATCTTGGTGGGACCGAAGAAGTTGTACTCCATCCAGGGAATACCGTACTTCTCTTCCATGTGACGGGAGATATAGTTCATGGAGCGGTAGCAGTGAATCAGGTTCAGCTTGGCTTTGGGTGTGTTCTCCATCTCGGCCAGGGTGCCGTCACCGGACCACTGGGCGATCACGCGCAGACCCATCTCTTCCATCAGGGTACGGGATGCCCAGGCATCGCCACCGATGTTGTAGTCACCGATGATGGTGACGTCATAGGGAGTGGACTCGAAGCCGGTGTCGCCATCGCGATTGCCCAGCACCCAGTCGCGCACGGCATCGTTCGCGATGTGATGGCCCAGAGACTGGGATACACCACGGAAGCCTTCACAACGGACGGGGACGACCGGTTTTTCGATCTCTGCAGTGGTCTTCTTGGCAACCGCTTCGATGTCGTCACCGATCAGGCCGATGGGACACTCGGACTGCACGGTAATGCCCTTGTTCAGGGGGAACAGCGCCTCGATCTCTTGCATGATCTTGGACAGTTTCTTGTCACCGCCGAAGACGATATCCTTCTCCTGGAAGTCGGAGGTGAAGTTCATGGTGCCGAAGGTGTTCACACCGGTGGTGCCCACGTAGTAGTTGCGACGACCGGCACGGGAGTATTGGCCGCAACCCACTGGACCGTGAGAGATATGAATCATATCCTTGATAGGACCCCAAACCACACCCTTGGAGCCGGCATAGGCACAACCTCGGATAGTCATCACGCCAGGCAGTGATTTACGGTTGGATGTTATGCACTTCTTGGATTGTTCGACCTCCTGGTCATTTACCGTAAGGTGCTTAGCACGGTCCTTTTTAGCTTTCTCTGGATAGACCTCGAGCACCTCCTGGATAAGAGCTTCAGTCTCTTCGCGTGTCATTGCAGACATATTCTTTCTCCTGCCGTGCCGCTAATCTGCGGACAGACGGCGTTGGGGTTGGTTGAGCTGCCAGCAGTCAGCGGCCAGCCAGAAAAGGCTGTGCGCTGATTGCTGGCTGGCCGCTTCTTAAGCAGACTCAGCCGCAGCGGTCTGGCCGACGATGCTCTCGTCTTCCTCTTCCATGATGCCGAACTCCATCAGCAGGTCTTCCAGCTCGTCCATGGTGCAGGGCTCCGGGATTACCAACATCTTGTTGTCGATGACCTTCTGCGCCAGAGTACGGTACTCATCCGCCTGCTTGTGGGTCGGGTCGTACTCGATCACGGTCATACGACGAATCTCGGCACGCTGCACCGCATTGTCACGTGGCACGAAATGGACCATTTGGGTACCCAGCTTGGCAGCCAGGGCCTCGATCAGCTCATCTTCACGGTCGGTATTACGGGAGTTACAGATCAGGCCGGCAAGACGCACGCCGCCGGAATTGGCGTACTTCACGATACCCTTGGAGATGTTGTTGGCGGCGTACATGGCCATCATCTCACCGGATACAACGATGTAGATCTCCTGGGCCTTGTTCTCACGGATGGGCATCGCAAAGCCACCGCAAACTACGTCACCCAGTACGTCGTAGAATACAAAGTCGAGGTCGTCTTCATAGGCGCCCTCCTCTTCCAGGAAGTTGATGGCTGTGATTACGCCACGGCCAGCGCAGCCTACACCCGGCTCTGGACCACCTGACTCAACGCACTTGATATCGCCGTAACCGGTTTTCAGCACATCTTCCAGCTCCAGGTCCTCAACGGTACCCGCCTCGGCGGCCATCTCCATGATGGTGTTCTGCGCCTTGGAGTGCAGAATCAGACGGGTGGAATCCGCCTTGGGATCGCAGCCGACGATCATGACCTTTTTACCCAGTTCTGCAAGACCTGCTACCAGATTCTGGGTCGTGGTAGACTTGCCGATACCACCTTTGCCGTAGATTGCACATTGACGCAGTGCCATGTTGATTCTCCTTACACATTTAACAAATCAGTTTGTGACTGAATGGTTTGAATTCATTCGACAAACACTAGTGAGCAAAGGGTGTGCCAAAAGATAATAATCTTATTAACATATTGTTTTTATTAGCTTATAAAGTTTATTGCAGTGCAGTTTCCGAGGTCAGGTTTACGACAAACCCCGGTTAAATGTATGGATGAAAACAGACAACAGACCATGACATCGGCCTCGCTTCCCGCCCATGCGCGCCTACCCATCAACCACTGCAACCTGCCCCCGGTGATTCTTGGCAGCCTCACCTTCCAGCACCACCCCACACAACTACACCTGGATGGCGTGGAGCAACTGCATGCCGCTCTGTTCGAGAGTCTCGATCCGGTTACGGAGGCCGATACCCGGGCCGAACATTTCATGGACTATATGCGTTCGGGCTTTCTGCTGGACAATCTCGACGAGGCGGGATTCGATGAACATAAGCGCGGCATTAAAAGAGGCAAGGCAGACTACCTTCGCATACTGCGTGGTTGGTTGTTCAATGCCGACGGCAAGGAGGCCGCCGTGCTTAAGAGCTGGGTCGAATCACGTTTCGGGCTGTTGCCCCTGAATCACAGGGGGCCGTTGGGAGTTGGCGCGGAAGACAACTACCACGCCTACCTGTCGGCCCGAGCCAAAGGGCTCTACAACACCAATGCCCTGGAGTCACAACTCGACCTACTCTACAGCTACTGTCAATACGAAGTGACCAGGCAATATCGTGGTGAGCACCACGTCACCCTCTACCGGGGCGTCAACCGTATCGATGAACACGAAATACTGCACCAGCCCGCCAAGGACGTTTATATCCTAACGCTGAACAACATCAATTCTTTCAGCAGCAACCGGGAACGGGCAGACGAGTTCGGCGACTATATCCTAGAGGTCAAAGTGCCGCTCACAAAGCTACTCTATTTTCCCGGACTGCTACCCAATGCCCTGAAGGGTGAAGAGGAGTACCTGGTGATTGGTGGTGTTTACGAAGTTAAGGTGAGTTTACTCTAGCCTGTATTTCTTACACCCGTTCTTAGCGAGATGGCATTATGGCTCATATCGCATTCAGAATGTGAATTGATATCGTGTTTGATTCAAGAAGTGGACAGGTATTTTTTCGAAGTATCGCTACCAAGTACCTGGGTAGCTACACGGCTTGGAGAAAGATATAGAGAACTATCCGAATCTTACCGTAGAACATCTTTTTCTTTCTGCACAGTCGCGATACCAGGATCAAGTCTTTTATGGCAGTCAATAGCGGACATTAAGATAAATATCATGCTATTGATGCTGCCAAGTCCACCAATCACGATCTATTGCTAACCGCAAATTATTTCAGCCAAAAAGTACTTAATTTAAAAATATTTAGTACTAAGGCCTGTTAACACTAATCCAATACGCCCTGTTGTGCCTGAAGGGCTGGAGCTGTTTTCGCCCCCAGCGGCGTTATCATTCGCTCATGTAGAATGACTACACCTCGCTCATTCTGCCTTGCTGGGCACAAAAAAAGCCCCAGCAGGGCGTATTGGATTAGTGTTAACAGGCCCTAAGTGAAGACAGCTGTTTAATGAGGCCAAGTCAATTAATAATGATCAGTTGTCGATTACATTTTTGAACGAAAAAGGGCCGCGATTGCGGCCCCTTTAATGCCAACAATGTTTGTTTTGGCTATTTAGTCATCATACTTATCGGCTTTTACTTTGAACCCGGTAATAACGAGGATGTCATCAGTTGGGTAATCATCGTATTCCGGCATGAAATCATCGTCAGAGTGCTGTACTGCCACAATAGCCATTCTGCCATCGGCGGTAAACTCAAAACCTGTGGGTTCAGCTGATTGATCTTTGACTGACAATATTTTTACACAACCGTCAGACTTGATATCACGATCACCACCATCAGGCAGGCATGCGAATATATCGCCGTTGCCATGGTCTTCGATCACGTACAGATTACCTGTGATTGGCTGGAACGCCAGATTATCGAGTGAATTAAAGTCGGCATCGCCTTCGATAAATCGATTCACGACAACAGAGGCCTCAGTTTCATCAGCCAAAAGGGGATCAGAGTCGATACCGCAAATGACTTCACCATAGTTTTGCGCAGCTTCACGTCCGGTGTTTGCCCAGCAGAAGCGTACTCCCTCTCCGATATAGGTTGGATCTTTGTGCAGATCTTCCGGACGATAGTAACCGGTAGCACCGAAATTGTTGGCATCGCGACGAGCATTGGATGCTTCTACTTCAATCCAGGAGCCATTGCCGATCTCGCAACCTTGGCCGTAATTGACGTTGAACGAACTACTTGTGCCTTCACGACATGAGGCGCGAAAGGCGTATACGGCGCCTGCAACCAATGGAGACTGGCTTAATTGACTGATTAGACTCCCTGTTGCAGGAACTTCAGGAACAAACTTGAAAATGGCCCCCCCATCCACATCGGGATCGTCTCCACCATCCCCTTTCAGATCCCAATCACCCGGGCGCAGTTCATCACCTCCGATAACGACCCCTGAATCCAGTACGGTGAGACCTTCCCATGCCATAGTCGGCAGTGCATCACGCTTTACGACCTTATCAGAACTGTAGCCGGCCATATCGACAATCATTCCGTTTTCGCGATCCGTTACGGTATGGTTCTCGAAATTCAGTGGGTCGATTATCTCGTAAGCCTGTCCATTACCGGTTTCCTCAGTCGCCAATACCGTCCCCCAAGGGGTGGTGCGAATGCCATCGCATCTATTCATGCCGCGTAACAAAGTGGTAACAGAACCGGTATAAAGGTCTATCGCCTGTACCGATGGATTCAGTTTGTCACGGCCATTCGGAAACTGGCCAATGACTTCATCACCACCTTCGATACAGAAAATGGCATGAGTAGGATCTTCCTCTTCCGGCCAAAATGAAAACATGTCCGCTTTGTTGCCGGCGTCACGCGTCAGAATGGTTGCTCTGAGCCCGCCAGCCAGCTTTACGAGATCTCTGGCACGCTGACCAGGTTCACGGACAACAGTCCCTTCAGCGGAGGATTTAAGCGGTTTTTTGACGCCAAACAGCTTTTCGGATTTGTCCATGAGCATTCGCTCAACTTTCATGCCGAAATCGCGTTTCTTGTCATCGTCTGCGATAACTAATGCCGGGGCAGTTAGGGTAGACGCTAGGGCAACCATAATGGCATGGTTTGTAAAATTCATTCTCAGTGCTCCTCAAATGGTCATGTTAAGAAATCAAAATGAAGTGAATGAGAAGGTAATACCACGCTGTTTCGAGCGATTGACTGAGAGATGACATTTGCATGAAATATTGGGAAAATTTTCCACATACTCGTCAGTCTGATTCTGACAGAACGGTGTATTTGACTTTGCTATCTCAATTATTCATATGCAAATTATTGGATCCTAGACACAGAAGCACCTGTTTGGCGTACTTGGCTTATGGGATCGTTAAGGAAAATCAATATCACCTAGCAATTCTAATATTCAGGGAATTGCTAGATGCTTTGGGTTTTCTCGCGATCAAGCAAGAGCTGTCGCGCGAGTCGTACCACTTTGATGGTGTGCGCTATATGGACCTGCTCGCAGACGGTACGTTTATCGCAGCGGACAAGAATAACCACCAGATCAAGTTCATTTCGCCAAATGGAAGCATGCCACTCATACTGGGCAACGGTCACCCCGGGCACGGTCCGGAAAAGTTCACGACACCAAGGTGTTGAAGTGCTTGGGATGGATCTGTGGCTGTCTGATTCCGGTAACAATCGTGTGGTCCGCTACCGCTAAAACCGATTACCGTAACAAGCCTCACTGTCTATGCTTCTATGTATGCGGTACCGGTGTTCTAGTGGGAGCCGGGCTATTAGCCCAAAATCACCATTGTGATCGGCCTGAAATATAACGCCATGCTCGCCAGTACGGCGGTGATCGGGCCGGCAACCAAGTCGATAGCCAAGTGGGCGTCACAGAACACCCGACAGTATTCCAGAACTTGGTCACTAAAGGGAATGATCATCGATGACACAGATGCAAGCTTTTTTATATCTTTTTGCCTTCGTCCTGCTGCACGCGCCGGGATTGACCATTGCAGGAGATGACCGCAACATCATCGGAAAAGGGGCTGAGGAACTGCCGCTTTTTGATGCGCATATGCATTACAAACGATCCGCCTGGATGCCATTTCCACCCAATGTGATTTTATCCATGATGGACAACAACGGCGTTGCCATGGCGTTGGTATCCTCATCACCCGATGAAGGTACGATTAAATTGTGGGAGTACGCACCGAAGCGAATCGTACCGGAGATGCGGCCTTATAATGATCATTTCGGTCCCTCCAATTGGACGAAGTGGGAAGGAGTCGGAGAGTTCATCGAAAAACGGGTGACAGAGTACCCCCACGAAGGCATAGGCGAATTTCATTTACATCGGGTCGACCCAGCCGATGAGCCATTGATGAAGAGCATTATCGCCCTGGCACTTAATAAGAAGATCCCGTTACATGTGCATTCTGGTCACGAGCCTATCGATTATCTTTATAGCTTAAGTCCCGATCTCACCATCATCTGGGCCCATGCCGGCATGACTGAACCGGCCAGCGTTGTTGAGGAGATGATGTCCCGCTACCCGACCCTTTACGCCGACACATCATATCGGGAAACGGATATCTTGATTAATGCCGGAGGGATCAATGAGGAGTGGCGACAACTTTTGGAACGGTTTGCAGAGCGGTTTATGGTGGGATCCGACACCTGGATCAACGACCAATGGGAGGATTATGATCATTTGATAGCTATCAACCGGAAATGGCTGGCGCATTTAACCACCGAATCGGCCAAGAAAATAGCCTATCAAAACGCGGAGCGGTTGTTCGGTAGAAAAATCGCTCCCAAGTTATTTGGCACCCGATAGGAGACAAAATATTCTCAACATTTTTAATAAGATCTGACTATCCGCTTTTGCCTCACCCTGGAAACCCAGATTCCATTAGGAAAATGGATGAATTGATCAGCCACCTCGTAAGTGACTGACTCCCTCACCTGGCACCTCTGTTTACATAACATATAACAGCAATCCTCTCTGACCATTCATGCCAACCAGGTTATTCAGTGATAAAAAGCAGCAGCTGAAGCGGGGGCGTGACAAATCGACAACAATCCAACAATTGTCAGAAATCTTACACACTCAACCCCGTATAACCTGATGTTTCCATAGCCTTTCTTCACTTGGCCTGGCTCTTGCACCGGATAGTGGCAACCATCGATCAAAGGAGCTCGAAAATGCCCGAGACAAGTTTGCAGGCACTGGCCAGTGGTATTGCCGCCGGTAAGATCGTGCCCTATCTAGGTCCAGGCGCCCTGAAAAGCGCGAGCAATGTTGAAACCGGTGAACCGATCCCTGCAGACAGTGACAGCCTGATCCTTGCCATGAATAACGGCAAATCGATGGCACCGCGACTCATGTACGAATTTCCGCGAGCTGCCATGGATGTCGAACTGAAACGAGGGCGCACCGCACTGCACCGTTTCCTGGAAACCACCTACGGTACGACCCAGTGGACCCGCGCGCCGATTCACGATTGGTTGGCAGGCATCAAGCCATCCTATGTCATCGATATCAATCGCGACACCCAGCTTCAGGACAGCTACGCCGATACGCCACATACCCTGATACGCGGCATGGCCCGCGTGGGCGGTACGGATTACCGTTTCCGCATCCATCACTACGACGGGGAAACCTACTCCGAAAATGAGATTGACCAGGATGCAGTCGATACCAGCCTTCCCATACTGTTCAAACCCATGGGCAGTCCCAAACCTGATCCGACCTACATCGCCTCGGATGCGGATTACGTTGATTACATCACCGAACTGATGGGTGGATTCGCCATACCCGATTTCGTCAAGAAGCATCGCATCGGCAAGCAGTACCTCTTCATCGGTCTGCGCATGACCCGCGACACCGAACGCATGGTGCTGTCAGACATGATCTACGCCGCATCTGAACCCAAGGGTTGGGCATTGATCCCGGCGCCGAATGACAAAGAGCGCCGTTTCTGCAAACGTCTCGGCATCGAGATCATCGAATCTGATGTGGAGGATCTTCTTGCAGCGGCTGCCGGAACTTTTACCGAAGGAGCAGCCTGAGCATGGGGAAGTTCATACCCTGCCAGGGCAACAACGCTTGTCGCGACAATGAGCTTCGCTGTCTTACCTGCGGGCGAGGAGTGCATGAGATCGAACAGCTTCGACAACTGATGGATCAGCTTGCATCACTGGCCATCGACTATGACTACGAGAATATCGATGAGTACAGCAGTTACGTGACCAGAAAGTTGGAAAAGATGATTACCTATCGGCAGGAAAACTTACAGAAAGGCTGTCATCCATTGATCGCAGGGATAATCACATGACGCTTCTCATCGACCCTGACAACCCGCGCTATTGCCTCGAGATCGATTCGATGGATAAGACCCATCTCGAGTTCATCGAGTTGGTCAACAAGCTGGGCAGTGCTGACAGGGAAGCGTTCAAAACCCTATTCGAGCAGCTCGTGGCACACACCAATGCCCACTTCAAGGCCGAGAACGAACTGATGCAGGAAAGCGGCTTTCCCGCCATAAGCGAACACATGGGGGAGCATGAACGCATCCTGGGCGATCTGAACCGAATGCTATCGCGAGTGACCCAGGGAAATTCGCTGCTTCCACGCGCCTATGTCAAAGACCACCTGCCAGGCTGGTTCGACCTGCATGCACAAACCATGGACAGCGCGCTGGCAGCACATTTCAAAATCAGAACAACATCCGAATCGAATTGACTGTTGAACATTCAACCCGGAATTCTCATTGGGATACCGCCCTTGTGGGTCGGAATTAGCCGGACCTGTCCACCAATGCCAGAAGCGCAAAGGTCTGACTTTGACATGCAACTCTCACATCCTCGTTCAAAGCCTTTAACCAGTAACCGGGTATCGCATCGACACCGTAGAACGCACCGGCCAACATGCCGGCAATGGCACCGGTGGTATCGGCATCCCCTCCCCGGTTGACGACGTCGACCAGGACCGACTCAAAATCATCGTGATTGAAAAAGGACTGAAATACCGCCTGCAGGGTTTCAACTATCCATCCGCTCGGGTTTTCTACCTGTCCGCGGTCAAAGCGGTAAACGCGGTGATTTTCCACCAAGCCATTTGCGATATCGAACAGCGACTGTTTCGACACGTTCTTGAAAACCATGCGCAGCATTTGCAGAAGCGCTTCGGTGCCTGCATCGGCCTGGCGGTTATGGTGGGTAATATGGGACTGGGTACGCGATGCAGCGACAAGTTCATCCCACCCGGCATTCCAATAGGTAATGGCCACCGGCAATGATCGCATACAGGCGCCGTTCCCCGCATCGAACTCGTTTTCAGGGACCGAAGTTTCTCCGCTGTTGCGGTAGTGGACGATTCCCCGCCTGACGGTGTTGCCGATATCCACCGGCTTGCCGCGCATCCATTGACTGAACGCTTCTGCGACCGCTTTGGCCTCAACTCCACCGTTATCGATAATGGATTGACCCAATGCCAGGCTCATCTCGGTATCATCGGTCACCTGACCGGGTTTCAGATGCAGCCAGCCGCCACCGCAAATCCTGTTGTGAACACCGTACTTCTCCCTGATCTCCCTGGGAGTGAGAAACTCGGTCGTGGCACCCAGAGCATCACCGACCGCAAGCCCAAGGTAGGCCCCCAATGCACGTTGTTCCAGTGTTATCTCTTTTCCCACTAGATGATGCGTTGCGAGACCGGAGGCAAACATATGGATTAGACTTCAGGCCCGAAGCAGGCCACATAGTCGGCACAGACCTCACAACTGGGTGCGCGACAAGTGTAGATGCCTTCAGTCTCACACAACTGCTTGTAGAGGAATTTCTTCCACTTCATGTCCTGGGTATTTCGAATGGCCAAGGGACGGAAATTTTCAAGCATCAACCGGGTCAAATCCGATCGCTCCCAGAGCCCGAGATCCTGCCAGAGGTGATCGCTTCCCAGACATCCTGCAATGACAATATCGGTCATCCAGGTTTCCGACTGGCTGTGAGTGGTACGGGATGCCAACAGCAGTTTGCGCAGATCATCCATCTCTGCCCCACGCTCCGAATCGAGTTCAGAACCGATACCTAGCATTTCGCACGTATCCAAGTTCGGAAAATGGTGTTGCATCATGCGCCTGAATTCACGCTCATCCATACCCAGCCATACAGGCATGGCACCCTCGCCAGCCATCCAGGAGGCCAGAATACGCGCCAGGGTCTCCTCCACCGCCCCCCCCCGGCGCGCGGCCATCAGCCTGGCATACGCAGTTTGGGAGCTCTCTAGTGCCAAGGCCGCAAAAGCCATCACACAGCCTCGTACTCGACGACGATATCTTCATCCCTGGGGATGAACTGACAGGCCAGGCGCCATTTGCTGGGCAGGTCATCCACGATCAACTGTTCCAATTCATCCTTGCTGATCTTGCCCAGTTCACGCAGCACCTGCTTCTCTTTCTCTTCCAGGTGGTAGCCCATGGGTGCCTTGTCGTCGAGGTAGGTCACCTGGATCGCACAGCTGCCGCAATTACCGTCGCCGCAATCGAAGTTGATGGGTATTTTGTTGGTCTTGGCGATCTTCAATACAGTCTCTGTAAAGCTGCCTGCTACGGCGTAGACCGTCTTGTCCTTGTATTCGGAGTTTGAAAATGTAATCAGTGGCATCGAACTCTCCTCTTCGTTCAGGCCGGTTTCACTTTACAGTCGCCGATAATCTGGGCCTGGCAGGCCAGACGATCATGGCGGCTCGCCATGTTCTCCTTCAGCACTTTCTCTTCCAGCACGGAAGGTTCGGTCAGGTTGTTCCAACCCTCTTCCACGTGCATCATGCAGGTACCGCAATCACCTTCACGGCATCCATAGATGATGCCTGCGCCGATCTTTTCCGAGACTTCGATGACACGGGTGCCCGCCGGGACATTGACCGTCTGTTTGATGTCGGTAAATGATATTTTTGCCTTAGCCATACTCTTTCACCTTGCTGTCTATGTTGAATGCCTGGCGTTGCCGGGCGGTCATACTGTGCACTTCGCAAATTTCCTGTCTGCCCAAAACGGGCCTATCCAAGATCAGCGAATTCGATAACACTCTTTTCACGGCTTTTGCCGGTTAACACCTCTGCGATCTGCAGACCGAATGAACGGCAAGCCTTCAACTCCTCCTTTGTCGGAATCAACTTGACTCTCAATCCCTCTTTGGGGATGTGCATCTTCAATCCGCGCATGCGGTCCTCTATCATTCGCACCGCCTCACCACTCCAGCCATAGGAGCCGAAGGCCGCACCCAGCTTGCCCTTGAGATTGACAACCGCCAGAGACGAGAGCAGGTCCCACACCGGCTTGACCGCGTCACCATTGATGGTGGGGGAGCCGAACAGCAGTGCATCGGCCTCTTCGATGAGATCCACGAAAGGATCTGTCTCCCCACCTTCAAGGTCATAGAGAGAAACCCTCACACCGTCGATATCACTGGCGCCCTCGGCAATCTCTTCTGCCATACGCGCGGTGTTGCCGTAGGAGCTCATATAAAAGATGATCATCGACTGGTCGCTGCTGCCGATCTCCGCGGCGAGGCTCGAGGTGGAGAACTCCCGGTAGTGGGTGACATAGCGCCGGGGCCGCTCACGCAGAATCGGCCCATGGGTCGGTGCGATATGTTTCAGCTTGAGCGGTTCGATCAGTTTGAGTGCGTCCATGACATGCTTTTTGAACGGACGCATGATGTGCGCATAGTAGTAGTCGAACGAGAAGCGAAAGTCGCCGACCTGGTCGTTGAACAGCCGCTTGTCGCAGTAGTGGCAGCCGAACACATCACCGGAGAAGAGTATCGCCTCCTCTTCCAGGTAGGTGCACTGGGTATCGGGCCAGTGCAGGAAAGGGGTATGCAGGAAGCGAAGTGTGCGATCGCCCAGCGCTACCGTATCGCCAGTATTGACGGTGGTGTATTCGAACGCTCCCGTCGTCGGTTTCAGCAACGCCTTGAGCATGGATGTGGCGCGTTGGGAAATATAGAGCTTGGCCTGGGGTGCGCGGCGCATCAGTTCGGGCAGTGCACCGGTATGGTCAGGCTCCAGGTGATTGAGCACGATCGCTTTGATTTCGCTGTAGTCGACTTCGGACTCCAGCCGTGCAAAGAACTCACCGCTGAAGTTCTCCTTTACCGTATCGATCACCGCCACCCCATCGCTGCCCTTTACCAGATAGGCGTTGTAGGTGGTGCCGTTTGCGGTACTGAGAATAATGTCGAACGTACGCAGCGTGGGATCGAGCGCACCGATCCAGTAGACGCCGTCGGCAAACTCCACGGCATCACTGTGGGTGGATACGTCGATCTGGCTGTTCATGCCGAGGCCTCACACACGGGGCCAGCTCTCTTCATGGGACAGGACTGGAGATCCGCTTCCGGGTCCAGGTGGATATCCAGTGCAGCCAGTACCGGCCCATCAGCGAAACCCGCCTGTTTAAGCTCGCCTAGCTGCATCAGTGGACGCCGTATCAATATCGGCTCGACAATCATTAGGGAGAGTGCCTGCACCTCATCCAGTTCATGGATGTTGAACCAGCCCTCCTTCAGCTGCGGCGCACTCCGGTTGAACCATGCCGCGACTGGCGTATTGGAAAAGTACGGCCGCAGGGAGTCCCTGGTCCAGGACTCACTCAACAGGTCGCGAACATCAAGCTGGTGGCCGTAGCCCTCCAGTAGCACCTTTTGCTTCCGGTTAGCGATACACCCCGGCTTTTCGTAGAAGATCAGCTGGCTCATGGTTCCGCCTTGCTCCTGCTCTCCTGCAGACACATGTAAAGGGCAGACTGCCGACGCCAGAGCCGATCGGGGATGTGCACGCCTTTGGGTTTACTTGGGGTTGCCGGTTTACGGCAGCTACGGACCATGCGACTTAAGCAACGATGAGCCAGGATCTGCAACGCTTGCTGCCTGTCCGTCGCCCGGTACGGTGGTCGAACTACGATGTCCATTGTCACGCCTCCTGTCATCTTGCCCGGATCTCGGCCATGACCTCGGCCATGCGTTCCGGTGGTATGCCGGTCAGTGATCCCGGCGGGTTGGCCGCATTGCCGAACGGGTTGAGAATCGCCCCTTCAATGGGACAAACACTCACGCACTGGGGATCGGCATAGTCACCTTCGCACTCGGTGCACTTCTTCGCATCGATCAGGAAGTGCGGCCGGGCTTCGTGGATTGCCTTGCTGGGACAGAGCGGTTCGCAGGCCCAACAGTTGACACAGCTTTCGATAATTTCGTATGCCATTTTCGAACTCCTCAGGCACTGGCCTGTATCCTGGTTTTGGCGGCATACTTCTCCGGCAGCCCCTTCTCCACCATCTCCGCGTAGACCGTAGCCACCGCATCCTCGATGGGCTCCATGGCGTGCTCACCGTTGGGCTGGATACCTGCCCCCTCCAGCTGCTCCCAAGGCTCGTAGCCGATCTTGGAACAGAGCACCGCCTCACAACCGTCGAGGGTACGAATGATCTTTTGCAGTGTGGTCTCGGCATCACCGCAGGTATCCCCACCACTGCAGTAGAGTTCCACCTTGCGATGACCGATGAAGCGCACGTCGGTCATTGAAGCCTCATAAATGAGGAACTCCCTGGCGTGACCGAAGTGCTGGTTGATGACACCGCCACCGGATGTAGCCACCGCCATCAATACGGGTCGCGTCTCTCTCTTCAGGGTCTTGATGGAGGAGAGCGAGACAAAGGATTCGCCGGTATGACTGCGTAGCGCCTCCAGGGTCGCGAGTGCCGTCTCCTGGTACGCCGCACGTTTCTCCATGGCCGCTTCGTAGTCGATCTGCATCTCTTCGACCTTGTCCATGGTGAACTCGTCGCCCCGGTCTTCGCCCAGCATGCCGACAGCATCGGCACGACACTGGCGGCAGTGGCGCATCATGTTCATGTCGCCGGCGCATTTGTCCTGCAGCACCTGCAACTCGTCATGGGTGGGTCCGCGCTGTCCCATGACCCCGTAGAAGGTACCGTGTTCCTCCTCGGCGATCAGCGGCATCACGTTATGCAGAAACGCGCCCTTCTCCTTGACGATCTTGCTCACCGCCTCCAGATGCTCATCGTTGACACCGGGAATCATCACCGAGTTCACCTTGACCAGGATGCCGCGTTCGGTGAGCATCTGCAGCCCCTTCTGCTGCTGCTCGATCAGGATTCTGGCGCCCTTGCGACCGTGAATCCGGCGGTTGTTCCAGAAAATCCAGGGATAGATCTTGGCGCCTACGTCGGGGTCGACGCAGTTGATGGTGATGGTGACGTGATCGATATTGTGCTTGCACAGTTCGTCTACCTGTTCCGGCAGTGAAAGGCCGTTGGTGGAGACGCAGAGCTTGATGTCGGGCGCCTTCTCCGTGAGCTGCCTGAAGGTTTCGAAGGTACGCGCCGGATTAGCCAGCGGATCGCCGGGACCGGCGATGCCGAGTACCGTCATCTGCGGGATATTGGCGGCAACCGCCATTACCTTTTTCACCGCCTGGTCAGGCGTGAGCAGTTCTGAGACCACGCCGGGACGCGACTCATTGGAGCAGTCGTACTTGCGGTTGCAGTAGTGGCACTGGATATTGCAGGCCGGCGCCACCGCCACGTGCATGCGGGCAAAGTGGTGGTGGGCATCTTCCGAGTAGCATGGGTGATCCTTGACCTTGTCGCGGATGTGATCCGGCAGGTGCGAAAGCTGATCACCGCTACTGCCGCAGCCCGACGAACTGCACCCCCCTTCCGCATTCTGGCCAATTACTGTCAACTCCATCACCACATCTCCAAAACAGCGCCCCGTAAGGGGTCGATAACTGGGTATAGAGGCTATACTGCAAAGGGCGTGCCTAATATCTTTCAACACATAAGATATTGTTTTATATATCTAAATAATTACAGGCGGAACGAATGTAAGGTAGCCGACAAAACAATTGAGGGGTTGTGTAAGGTGTGCGACTTTTAAAATTTGCAGGCGCAGCGCCTGCTACGCCTGCGATTTGAAAGTGTCAGATCTGCCTGACTCTGATATTGAGGGTCTGGATTCGATAGCCGATCTGACGGGGGGTCATACCCAACAGGCGTGCCGCCTTGGCCTGCACCCATCCGGCCTGTTCAAGCGCTGCGATAACACGCTCTCGTTCGTCCAGTTCCGGATCATCGATATCGACACGATTGGCAGTGGAGAGTGTCACCGCCTGGGCAGGACTTCCCTGCAGTCCGGTTAGGTTGATTGCGTTTTTATCGATCTTACCGTCAATACTCATTACAGCCGCACGTTCAAGACAGTTCTCCAGTTCACGCACATTGCCGGGCCAGTCGTAACGCATGAGCGGACCCAGGGCCGAGTCCTCCACCTCCAACTCACGTCCCTGGCTCTTGGCAATTTTGGAAACCAGGAAACGGGCCAGGTCAGGAACATCTTCGCTGCGCTCCCTGAGCGGCGGCGTATTGATGGGCATTACGTTGAGACGATAGTAGAGGTCTTCACGAAAATTACCCTCCTGAACTTCCGACTCCAGATTCTTGTTGGTGGCGGCCACAACACGGACATCCACCACCTGGGTCTTGACACCACCCACCCGTTCAAACTCCCCCTCCTGCAGCACCCTCAGCAGTTTTGCCTGAAATGCAGGCGAGATCTCCCCAATCTCATCGAGAAAAATAGTGCCGCCATGGGCCTGTTCGAAGCGCCCCTTGCGCTGGCTCACTGCCCCGGTAAATGCCCCCTTCTCATGACCGAAGAGTTCAGACTCCAGCAAAGTATCCGGTAAGGCTGCACAGTTGAGTTTGATGAACGGACCGTTTGAGCGAGGCGAATTGTAGTGAATCGCATTGGCGATCAGTTCCTTACCGGTGCCGGACTCGCCGCGGATAAGTACTGTGGTATTCCATTTGGCCACCTGCCTGACCTGGTCGAACACCAGGCGCATGCTGGTGGTATGACCGACCATATTGGAAAAACCGTGTTCGCCGCGTACCTTGCGACGCAGTGAGTCGCGTTCGCTTTTGATGGCCCGCTGCTCGTCCTCGACCTTGCGTGCGAGTCGCACACTCTGTCCGATGAGATTGGCCACCATCTGCAGAAAACGCTTATGCATCACCAGCGCCCCGCTGCCAACAAGAGGCTGGGCTGCCAACACACCCGCTGACATCTCGCCAATCGTTACCGGCACACCAATGAACGACAGGTCGGAATCATAAACACCAAGGCGGTCTAAAAACCTATCCTCCTCAGAGATCCGTTCGACAACCAGGGGATCGCCGCTCTCCATGATAGCGCCCACGACGCCTTCTCCCGGTTTATAGCGGATCGCATTCAGTGGCTGTGGATTTTCATGAAGCGCAGTAACCAGCAGGTCGCCGCTATCTGCATCGAGCAGGCAGATCATACCGTGACGCATGCCGGAAGT
Organism: gamma proteobacterium symbiont of Ctena orbiculata; assembly: GCA_003058525.1. Taxonomy (GTDB): domain Bacteria; phylum Pseudomonadota; class Gammaproteobacteria; order Chromatiales; family Chromatiaceae; genus Thiodiazotropha. The sequence continues at coordinate 29,003 of QBVD01000032.1, forward strand.
ATCATTGAGCACCTTAAGCACCTCGGCCAGGGTATCGCGAAAATCGAGCGAACGGCTCAATACCTGGCTAACCAGGTAGAGGCTCTCCAATTCACTTTCAAGTATCGTGCTGTACCGGTTCTCGGCCTCCGGTATGTTTTCATCTCTCGGAACCATGACTTCAGCCGCCTTCCGCACCCGTGACGGGGAGCCTGACGAATAGACGACTGCCGCCCAGGAAATCGGCATCGATCTCGACAGATCCGCCGTGACCAATCGCTACCTCCTGGGCCATGGTCAATCCCATCCCCGCGTGTTCACCGGCATGGGTCCATCCACAGAAGAAAGGCTCGAATGCCTTGATGCGCTGGCTTTGCTTTATCCCCGACCCGTTATCCATCACTTCGACAACCAGTTCATGATTCTCTTCTCGTGTCTCCAGACGTACCTCCCGATAAGGCCTTCCCGCCTCGTTTACCGCCTCGATCGCATTGTCGACCAGGTATTTAAACAGTCCCCGCAGCGCGTTGGCCCTACCCACCACAGACGGCAGAACAGCTGTCGGTCTCCAATCCACTACCACGCCTGTCGCGAGCAACTTGTCTGTCGACAGCTTGATAACCTCGTGAACGATCTCGTTGATATTCACCGTAGAAGTCTGTTCCAGGGTAGGACTCGGCAGGGAACCATGAAGACTGTCCATTGCCTCGTTTCCACTCTCCAGCGCCTGCTGCAGCACTTCACGCAGGCTGTTTTTCGCGCTACCTCCATCCGGCATGGAGATAGCTGCCTTGATCACATTCAACGGCACCTGAAGCTTGAAGATTGCACCGGATATCGCCTCCCGCATGGTCTGCACCATCTGCTGCTCGGCCATGTTGGCGCGAATCATATTGAGCCGCGCTTCATTGATACGACGGCGACTGGAAGTTACCTCGTTGGCGATCAGCAACAGACAGCAGCGGGATGTGCCGGTGGGTTTAAAGTAGTTGTTGGCCGCTTCATCCAGTTCTGCCACCCGCACACCGGAACAGGCGAACCAGCGGGGCGAAGTCCCCCCTGGCGGGTCGAGCCTCACATCGATATTGCCAAATCCCTTACCGACCTGACAGACATTGCTCAGGTCAAACCCGAGTTGTTGTTCCAGAGCATCCAGAAAGAGAGTCGCCGGCTCCACTCCCCTGAAGTCCCCAAGCAGAACCTTGTAGGCGTGATTATCCATGAGCACCTTACGCTCAGCATCCACCATGGCAACCACCATCGGCACGGCATTCAGTGCGGCCTCCGTCAGTTCCTTCTGAAACTTGAGGCGCTGTTCAAGTTGGTGCAGCTCTGTAATATTCCGGTGCATACCGAGGTAATAGGCAATTTGCCCACTGGCACTAAGTACCGGAGAGATGATGAGTTCCGCCAGGTACTCTTCGCGATTCTTCCTGTGATTGACCAGCGTGCCGTTCCAAACCCGCTTATCCTTGATGGTTTCCCAAAGATCCTGGTACACGGAGATAGGGGTCGATTTACTGGAAAGCACAGACTCATTCTGACCGATCAATTCGTCACGCAGATAGCCGGACAAACGCTCAAATGCCGAATTTACATAGAGAATACGGGCCGTTGAATCAGTGATGGAGATCGCCACCGGAGCCTGTTCGACGGTCTCCAGAAAGAGTTTCGGGGGCAGAAATTCCCGAGTTCCCGCCAAGTCGAACGCCTCGATGATCTCATCAGGCGTCCCTTCCGGCGGGGACTCCAAAAAACGACTGATGACATCGATGATTTCGCCATTGGCTAGGGTGGTATTTCGCTGGCTCATGACCGACTCTCACCTGAAAAAAGAGAGAAAATATTGAACATGTCTCTCATGTGCAAATCCCATACCATGCCTGGAAGTGGTCTGATGGCGGGAGAGTCACAGGCTTACGACGGGACCCTGTAGGCAATGCGACAAACAGGAAATCGATAACTGTAGGAAAAACGACAAATCCGTCGACTCCCAAGAACATACCAAGCGTTTAGCGCAGCCTGCGACAGCACTGGGCATTGCGCCGATCAAGAAGAATTCATCTTTCTTTTCAGTGCCATAGAAAACCCAATCTGATGCGAGAAATGGCTATCCATATAAATCTGGACAGGGTTTGGCATATTTCTTGTTGAATGAAATCCATCTAAACCGTTGACGATGGATCAAATGGAATACTTTCTCATCATTCTCTCCACCGCGCTGGTCAACAACGTGGTACTGGTCAAGTTCCTTGGGCTCTGTCCCCTGATGGGCGTATCGAACAAACTCGATTCCGCCCTGGGCATGGGACTGGCTACCACCTTTGTGCTGACCCTGGCCGCCTTCGCAGGCTGGTTGTTGGAGCACTACATCCTCACGCCCCTGGATCTGGGTTTCCTGCGCATCCTGACCTTCATCCTGGTGATCGCGGTGGTGGTCCAGTTTACTGAAATGGCTGTACGAAAAACTTCACCTGCCCTCTACCAAGTGCTTGGCATCTTTCTGCCGCTGATTACCACCAACTGCGCGGTACTCGGTGTTGCGTTGCTCAACGTGCAGCAGGAGAACAGCTTTCTTGAAAGCCTGCTCTACGGCTTCGGCTCCGCCATCGGCTTCACCCTGGTGCTGGTGATGTTTGCCGGCCTGCGTGAGCGGCTGGCCCTGGCCAATGTCCCTGCGGCATTTGCAGGCGCACCTATTGCCTATGTCGTCGCCGGCCTGATGTCCCTGGCATTTATGGGATTTGCCGGATTGACAACGAAATAAGGAGTGCTGGCTACATGACCGCAGCAATATTGATCGTCACCGCATTGGGAATCGTCATGGGAACCATGCTGGGTGTTGCAGCCAGGTACTTGGCGGTGGAGGGCAATCCCCTGGTTGGCGCGATCGAGGAGCTTCTTCCCGGATCCCAGTGTGGCCAGTGCGGTTACCCCGGCTGTACACCTGCAGCAGAAGCAGTGGCCAACGGTGAAGCACCAGTGACCCTATGTCCTCCCGGCGGCAAGGCGTTGGTGGAGTCACTGGCAGAGAAACTGGGAGTCAGTGTGGATCTTTCCGACGTGGATGAGAAGCAACCCATGATCGCTTTCGTATACGAAAACTTCTGCATCGGGTGTACCAAGTGTTTCAAACGCTGCCCCACCGACGCCATTCTGGGCGGCCCCAAGCAGATACATGCCGTGTTTTCCGATGCCTGTACCGGTTGCGAGAAGTGTGTCGACGTATGCCCCACCGAGTGCATCGAGATGCGTGCAATCAAACCAACGTTACAAACCTGGTATTGGCCTGAACCATCCAAGGCGGCTTGATATGGGTGCCACTGTATTTACAAAACTGTTCAAGATTCGCGGCGGCGTTCACCCTGACGACCGCAAGTTGCTAAGTGAAGAACAGCCGATTGAAAACCTGCCGATGCCGGAGTTGCTGCATATTCCGTTGCAGCAGCACATAGGCGCAGCAGCCGTTCCCATGGTACGGCGCGGCGAGACAGTGAAGAAGGGACAGCTGCTTGCCAGAAGTCAGGGTGTCATCTCCGCGCCGGTACATGCCCCCACCTCCGGGCGCATCATGGGCGTGGGTGGATATCCTGCACACCACGCCTCGGGATTGTCGGTCAGAACCGTCACCTTGAAACCCGATGGAAAAGACGAATGGTGTGATAACACTCAGCCTGTCAAAGAACCGTTGACCCTCTCACCCGATGAGATCTCAAGACGTGTATCGGAGGCGGGGATCGTCGGTATGGGCGGCGCGACCTTTCCCTCGGCGGTGAAGCTGAACCTGCGCAAACGTTACGAGCTTCACACACTGGTTATCAATGGTGCCGAATGCGAACCCTACCTGACCTGCGATGACCGCCTGATGCGTGAACAACCGGCAGAGATACTCGATGGCGTGGCGCTGATGGCCAGAGCCCTTGGCGTGGAACAGATACTGTTCGCGATTGAGAACAACAAACCCGAAGCCCAAGCCGCCATTGCAGAGGGAGCGCAGGCACACCCTAATATCACCCTGGTGGGATTGCCGACCCGCTATCCCATGGGATCGGAAAAACATCTCGTACAGACCCTCATCGGAAAGGAGACACCGGCGAGGGGGCTCACCGCCGACATCGGTATCGTGGTGCACAACGTGGCGACCGCCCTGGCCGTCCATGAAGCCCTGCGTAATGGCTGCCCCCTGATCTCCCGGGTAGTGACCGTCAGCGGCAATGCCATCAATCAGCCACGCAACCTTCGCGTCCCATTGGGAACCCCTCTGGAGAATCTCATAGAGCACTGTGGCGGATATAAGCAAGAACCGGCCAGGCTGATCAGCGGCGGCCCAATGATGGGGCAACCCCTGCCCAGCATCCGCGTACCCGTGGTCAAGGGAAGCAACGGACTTCTAGCACTCACACAAGACGAGATCCAGGCCGCGCCCGAGATGCCCTGCATCCGTTGTGCGAGCTGCGTACAGGCCTGCCCTTGCGGCCTGGTGCCTTTGGAGATGGCAGCCAACATCCGCGCTGGCAGTCTCGACAACTCCGTCAATCTCGGCCTGCTCGACTGCATTACCTGCGGTTCCTGCGCCTATGTCTGCCCCTCCCATATTCCCCTTGTGCAGTACTTCAACTATGCAAAGGGCGAACTGGCGTCGCGACAACGCATGCAGCACAAACAGGGCGAGACCAAACGGCTTGCCGAGGCCCGAAGCCAACGTATGGAAGCCATCAAGAAGGCGAAACGCGAAGCGATGATGAAGCGCAAGAAGGAGATGGAAGCCAAGAAGAAACAAGAGGCTGAGGCGACCGCTGCGAAAGAGGCTCGGGCATGAACGAAGCACCACTGATTTCGGGACCCTATACCCATGCCAAGTCGAGCATCAGCCGCACCATGGGGCTGGTGATGCTGGCGCTGCTGCCTGCTACGTTGTTCAGTCTCTACCTGTTTGGCTGGCCGGCCATCTTCCTGTTTGTTACCACTCTGATCGCAGCAATCGTCGCAGAGGCGATCTCTCTGCGGATCTCCGGACGCCCATCCCGACCCTTTCTACTCGATGGCTCCGCCCTGCTCACCGGCTGGTTGCTGGCCATGACCCTGCCACCCTGGGCACCCTGGTGGATCGGCGTGGTGGGGGTGCTACTCGCCATTATCGTGGGCAAGCAGATTTTTGGTGGCATCGGGCAGAATCTGTTCAATCCGGCCATGGTGGCACGGGTCGCACTGCTGATCTCCTTCCCCCTGGAGATGACTCTGTTCAATCCACCTATCCCGCTATTTTCCACCCAGGCACCGGGATTCCTGGATAGCCTTGGCATCACATTTGGCAACTCCGGCCAACTGGACGCCATCAGCAGTGCGACCGCGCTGGGCCATTACAAAACAGAATTGAGTAGGGGGCTCAGTATTACAGATGTCGCTGGCGGCACAGACACGCTCTGGCAACTCACAACCGGTACGGCAGCGGGCAGCATGGGTGAGACATCGGCGCTACTGCTCCTGCTTGGCGGCCTTTTTTTGCTCTACAAACGTGTCATCACCTGGCATATTCCTCTCGCAATGCTCGGCACCCTCGCCCTCTGTGCAGGTGTATTTCACCTGATCGACCCCGACACCTATCTAGGCCCGCTGACTCACCTGTTGTCAGGTGCAGCCATTCTCGGCGCTTTTTTTATCGCCACTGACCTGGTCACCTCACCAACCTCGATCCGGGGCCAGCTGATCTTCGGGACCGGCTGCGGTTTACTGGTCTACATCATCCGTACCTTTGCCGGCTACCCGGAGGGTGTGGCTTTCGCGGTGATGCTGATGAACGCCTGCACGCCTTTGATCGATCACTATTTCAAGCCCCGTATCTACGGCCGCGACAGCAAAGGCGAGCCTCTGAGTTATGCGGAAAAGGGAGGCGAATCCTAATGGGTACGCCAGTCGAACCCCAGTACCGTAAACGCATCGGCTACCAGGCGATGCTGTTGGGCGGATTCTCCACCCTGGCCACGGCACTTCTGGTAGCCGGCAACATGGCCACCAAGGACGTCATTGCCGAACGCCAGAGAGAAGACATGCTTGCGTCACTCAACGAAGTCTTACCGGCTGATAACTACGATAACAACCTGTTGGAGAATCCCCTGACACTGGAACGCCCCAATGGTAAGCCGCTGTCCGTCTACCGGGGAACCCGCGGTAACCAGGTGACAACAATGGCCTACGAAATCAGCGGCCAGGGCTATGCTGGTGAGATTCGCCTGATCATGGGGCTGGATGCCCAGGGAAAAGTGCTAGGCGTTCGCGTGCTCTCCCACACCGAAACCCCGGGACTGGGTGACAAGATCGAGGTGGAGAAAGATAACTGGATTTTAGCGTTCAACGGACTCTCCCTCGGCAATCCTCCACGGGAAAAGTGGAGAGTGAATAAAGACGGCGGTCAGTTCGACGCCTTCAGCGGTGCAACCATCACGCCCCGTGCTGTTCTGAAGGCGATTGAAGACGGGCTGGTCTTCTACCGGGAGAACAACGCTGCACTACGCCAGCCACCCGTGATCAACACCGACACCGTCACCCGCAACGGAGTAAACAACAATGAGCAGTGACTACGGACGTATCGCCAAAGACGGTATCTGGGATAACAACATTGTCTTTGCCCAGGCACTGGGGCTTTGTCCCTTGCTCGCCGTCACGGGCACCGCAAGCAATGGACTTGGCATGGGCCTGGCCTCCACGGTGGTGATGATCGCCTCCGGTCTTCTGATCTCCCTGTTCAGGGGCATCATCACCCCCCAGGTACGTATCCCGGTCTTCGTGTTGATCATCGCCGTCCTGGTTACCCTGGTGGATATGTTCATGAATGCCTGGATGCACGATCTGCACAAGGTGTTGGGACTGTTCATCCCTCTGATTGTCACCAACTGCGCCATCCTGGGGCGGGCCGAATCCTTCGCATCGCGCAACAGCATACTCCCTTCCCTGTTTGACGGCTTGATGATGGGCGCCGGCTTCACCATGGTGCTGGTGATACTGGGCGCGGCGAGAGAAGTGCTCGGTAGTGGGACCCTGTTTGCCAATGCCGTCCTGTTGCTCGGTCACTGGGCTTCATTCATGGAGTTGACGCTGATCCCGGACTACAAAGGATTCCTGTTGATCATCCTGCCTCCCGGTGGCTTTGTTGTACTTGGGTTCCTGCTGGCCGGCAAGCGGCTCGTGGATAGAATTCTGAACTATCGTCAGAAGCGTGTAACAACACCGAAAGATTCGGCTACGGCCACACCTACCTAAAGGTCACTGACATGAATATCGGCGTCGCCTATGCCGACCGATTCAAACAGGTCTGGCTGAAACTTGAAGTACCGGACGGCAGCACGGTACTCGAAGCAATCGAGCACTCCGGTATGCTGGAGCAGTTTCCGGAAATCGATCTGGATAAGCAGAAGGTAGGTATCTTCGGCAAGGTGACCAAACTGGATGCGACAGTTGAAGAGGATGCGAGAATCGAGATCTACCGAGAAATCACTGCCGATCCTGAGCTGGTGGAGAGACGGGATGAGTGAACGTGAAAATCCATAAACAACGGGCAGTTTACAACACCTTGTTCTCTACTGAGACCGAAGATCAAATCCTTCACTTTTTGAGAGGGCGCGACTATGTCATGGGCTACAGATGGCCAAAATTGGGCCACAGCAAGGCAATAGAAGATGGATCGAAAGAAATAAAAAAGCCAGGCACTCGTAAGTACCTGGCTTTCCTGTTTTTCATTTGGTAGCGGGGGCTGGATTTGAACCAACGACCTTCGGGTTATGAGCCCGACGAGCTACCAGACTGCTCCACCCCGCATCAAGGAGGGGGCATACTACCCGTCTTGCAGCCGGATGACAAGTCCTTTACAGCAGAAAACTCAGTTGCCGATTGCGCTGCTGCAGAGCGAGAGTAATCCGGCCGGAAACAGGCCTAGAATCAGCATCGCCAGACCATTCAGGGAAAGCACAACTTGAGTATCCATACCCACCGTCAGCGGCGATTCATCCAACGGCTCGTCGAAATAGATCAGCTTGATGACCCGGATGTAATAGAAAGCCCCGATAATGGAAAAGAAAACCCCCACCACGGCCAGCCAGGTCAGATTGACCGAGACTACGGCGTCGAGCACAAACAGCTTGGCGAAGAAACCAACGGTGGGAGGCACTCCCGCCATGGAGAACATCAACAGCAGCATCATACCGGCAAACCAGGGGTTACGCTGATTGAGCCCCTTGAAGTCATCCAGGTTCTCCGCCTCGAAGCCCTTGCGGCTAAGCGCGATCACCACACCGAAGCCGCCAGCCGACATCAGCGCATAGACCAGGGTATAGAACATCGCCGCAGTATAACCCTCTTTGGTACCTGCCAGGATTCCGAGCAGGATAAAACCCACATGAGAGATGGTGGAATAGGCCAGCATACGTTTGATATTGGTCTGGGCGATGGCGATCAGATTCCCGATGCCCATGGAGAGAACCGAGAGGATGATCAGCATCCCCTGCCAGCCCTCCCAGCCGGCGTGCAGATCGGCCAAACCATCCACCAGCAGGCGCATCGCCAGAGCGAAAGCGGCAATCTTTGGCGCGCTGCCGATAAACAGGGTAACCGCGGTAGGCGCACCGTGATAGATATCGGGCACCCACATATGGAAAGGAACCGCACCCAGTTTGAAGGCCAGACCGATCACCAGGAAAACAATACCGAACACCATCACCAGTTGATTCAGGTCGCCCTTATCCACCAACTGCGCCAACTCGTCAAAGCGGAGCGTGCCGGTGGCGCCGTAGATCATCGATATACCATACAGCAACATGCCGGAGGCGAGTGCGCCCAGGACAAAGTACTTCATGGCCGCCTCGGCGCCATGGGGTGAATTTCTGTTGAAGGCCACCAGGGCATAGAGACAGAGCGCCAGCAGTTCCAGGCCCAGATAGATGGTCAGGAAACTGTTGGCGGAGGTCATGATCATCATGCCCAGCACCGCGAACAGGCCCAGGGTATAGAATTCGCCCTTGAACAGATCCCGGTCGCGCAGATAGTCCTTTGCGTAGAGAAAGGCAAGAAAGCTGATAACCAGTATCCCCAGCTTCAACAGATCGCTCATCGGATCGCGTATGTAGCTGCCGTCAAAAATGATCTGGGTACCCGGCTGGGAGACGAGCAAGGTAACGGCCGCGGTGATCATCAGGCCCACCTGGGTGATACCGTAACTGACGATGCGCTGGCTCTCGCGGATGAACAAATCGACCACCAGCACCACACAGGCCAGGGTCAGCAGAGATATTTCCGGCAGTACCGGGATCAGTTGTGTTGTATCGAATTGCATTTGAACGCTACCGAGTCGGGCTCCGCCAGTTAAAGTTTCGACACTGCGATATGCTGCAGCAGGTTATTGACGGAGGCATCCATTACCTCAACCAGGGGTGCCGGCCACAGACCCAACAGCAGCACTGCCGCCGCCAGAGTACCCAGCACGATATATTCACGTTGATTCATATCCTCCAACGCCGCCACGCCCTCGTTGGTGACATCGCCGAAGACCACCCGCTTGACCATCCACAGAGTGTAGGCGGCACCGATAATCAGGGTGGTGGCCGCAAGGAAGGCATACCAGAAATCGGCACGGAAACTGGCCAGGATGACCATGAACTCGCCGACGAAACCGGAGGTGCCCGGCAGTCCCGCATTGGCCATGGCGAAGAAGACCATGAAGGCGCCGAACACCGGCATGGTGTTCACCACACCACCGTAATCCTTGATCTCGCGGCTATGCAGTCGATCGTAGAGCACTCCGACACAGAGGAACAGGGCCGCCGAGATGAAACCGTGGGAGATCATCTGCACCATGCCGCCTTCCATGCCCAGGGCGGCGCCGCTGCCCGCGTTGTTCTGGCTGATGATGAAGACGATGAAGAAGCCCAGGGTGACGAAACCCATGTGGGCAATCGACGAATAGGCGATCAATTTCTTCATATCCTGCTGGATCAGGGCGACGAAGCCGATGTAGACCACCGCAATCAAGGACATGCCTATGATGAGCCAATCCAATGTGTGGCTGGCGTCGGGGGTGATCGGCAGACTGAAGCGCAGGAAGCCGTAGCCGCCGATCTTCAACATGATCGCCGCCAGGACCACCGATCCACCGGTCGGGGCCTCCACATGGGCATCCGGCAGCCAGGTGTGAACAGGCCACATCGGCACCTTTACCGCAAACGCCAGGAGGAAAGCGATGAAGATCAGGATTTGCTCGGTCAGGTTCAGTTTAAGGGTATGGAAGCCGAGGATATCGAAGCTGCCCGACTGGAAGTACATGTAGATCAGGGCGACCAGCATGAACACAGAACCGAGAAAGGTATAGAGGAAGAACTTGATGGTGGCGTAGACCCGGTTGGCGCCACCCCAGATGCCGATGATGAGAAACATCGGAATCAGCATGGCTTCCCAGAAAACGTAGAAAAGCATTGCATCCAGGGCCGAGAAGACGCCCACCATCACCCCCTCCATGATCAGGAAGGCGGCCATGTATTGTGAAGGACGATACTTGATCACCTCCCAACCGGCGATGACCACCAGCGGGGTAATGAAAGTGGTGAGGATGATCAGCGGCATGGAGATGCCGTCAATGCCCATGTAGTACTCTACATCGAATGAGGGTATCCAGGGCACCCGCTCCACGAACTGCATCGCCGAGGTCGAACTGTCGAAGGCGAACCAGAGCGGAAGACTGACGATAAAGGTCAGGATAGCGATAATCAGGGCGGTCCACTTGGTTGCGTTCGCCTCACGATCGCCACTGGCGAGCACCATGAAACCTCCGATGATCGGAAGCCAGACCGTAAGACTTAAGATAGGCCAATCGGCAATCATGCTAAAGATCCTTTACAAGAATACAAACCAGGTCAGCAACAACAGCAGACCCAGAATCATGGCAATGGCATAGTGGTAGAGATAGCCGCTTTGCAGATGGCGTACCACCGAAGCGAGCCAACCCACCGAGTAGGCGGAACCGTTCACCGCCAGTCCGTCGATAAGACCGCGATCACCCACCAGCCAGAGAAACTTGCCCAGTCCGCGGCTGCCGGCAGCGAAAACCACCTGATAGGCCTCGTCGAACCAGTATTTCTTGTCCAGTAGGGTATACAGGGGCGCCGCGATCGATTTGATCTTATCCGCCCATGCCGGATTCAACATATAGATGTAAAAGGCCAAACCCAAGCCGGCCATGGCCAGATAGAAGGCAGGACTCGCATAAGTATGCGCCAGCATGCCATTGCCGCTGTGGACTACCGCCTGTACCGCGGCCAGCGTATCGTGCTCAGGCAGAACATGGAACACATCCTTGAACCAGTCGCCAAACAGCATCGGATCGATAGTCAGGTAACCGAGGATCACCGAGGGAATAGCCAGCAGGATCAGCGGTATCGTCACCACCTTGGGCGATTCGTGCAGATGCGCCTTGGCGTGCTCGTCCCGGGGACCCTCGCCATGGAAGACCAGGAAGAACATGCGGAAGCTGTAGAGGGCGGTTACAAAGACACCGGCCAGCACCAACACATAGGCATAGCTTGAGCCACCGATGGTTGAGTGGTGTACCGCCTCGATGATGGCGTCCTTGGAGAAGAAACCGGAAAAGAATGGAAAACCGATCAGCGCCAGGGATCCCAGTAACGATGTCCAGTAGGTGATCGGCATATATTTGCGCACACCGCCCATGTTGCGGATATCCTGGTCATGGTGCATGCCGATAATAACCGAACCGGCGGCGAGGAAGAGCAGTGCCTTGAAGAAGGCGTGGGTCATCAGGTGGAAGATACCGGCGGCGTAGGCAGAGGCCCCCAGGGCGACCATCATGTAACCCAGCTGGGATAGGGTCGAATAGGCCACCACGCGCTTGATGTCATTCTGCACGATACCGATCAGACCGGTGAAGAAGGCGGTTGTGGCGCCGATCACCAGCACGAAGCTGAGCGCCGTCTCCGAAAGCTCATACAGGGGTGACATGCGTGCCACCATAAAGATACCGGCGGTCACCATAGTCGCGGCATGGATCAGGGCGGAGATCGGGGTCGGGCCCTCCATCGAGTCGGGCAGCCACACATGCAGCGGTACCTGCGCGGATTTGCCCATAGCCCCGATGAACAGGAGGATACCGATCACCGACATCAACGACCAGTTGCTGTCGCCCCAGATCTGGATCTGGGTATCGGCCAGGCCCGGTGCCTTGGCAAAGACCTCGGCATAATCGAGGCTGTTGGTGTACATGGCGATGGCGGCAATGCCGAGAATGAAACCGAAATCACCCACCCGGTTGACCAAAAAGGCCTTCAGGTTGGCGAAGATCGCCGTCGGCCGCACCGACCAGAAACCGATCAGCAGATAGGAGACCAGGCCCACCGCTTCCCAACCGAAGAACAGCTGCAGAAAGTTGTTGGACATGACCAGCATCAGCATGGAGAAGGTAAACAGTGAAATGTAGCTGAAGAAGCGCTGATAGGAGTTGCGCCCCGCCAGGCTTGTCTTGGGCCAGTTGTGCGCGTCGTCGGCCATGTAGCCGATGGTGTAGATATGGACACAGAAGGAGACGAAGGTCACCACGCTGATCATCACTGCGGTCAGCTGATCCACCAGGAAACCCACCTCCATGTTGATACCGTCGCTTACCATCCAGGTGTAGACGGAACCGTTGAAGATTTCGGCATCGTCGAACATGAAGCCCTTGAGCACATAGAGCGAGAGCAACGTCGAGATGCCAACGCCCGTGCTCGTCACCCAATGAGACCAGCCGCGACCGATGGAACCACCGAAAAAGCCGGCTATGATGGCACCCACCAACGGCGCCAGCACAATTGTCAGATAGATATTTTCCATAACCGTTTCTTTTTAAAAAGTCCGCAAATGAACGCAAATAAACACTAATATTGTTAATGCATCTGACATATCATCCAGCGAACCAATATACCTAGTGTTCAAACTCGTTCTCTTTTAAGCCAAGTCCCGAAAATGAAACACTTAAAAACCATTTGCGTTTATTAGCGTTCATTTGCGGACTGATAAATCCCTACCCTCTCAATACATCCATATCCTCAACATTGATGCTCCGCTTGCTGCGGAACAGCACCACCAGAATGGCCAGGCCGATAGCAGCCTCGGCAGCGGCCACAGTGAGGATAAAGAAGACAAAAACCTGTCCGGCGGTATCACCGAGAAAATGGGAGAAGGCGACAAAGTTGATGTTCACCGCCAACAGCATCAGCTCCACGCACATCAACAGAACGATAACGTTCTTACGGTTGATGAAGATCCCCGCGATGCTGATTGCGAACAGGATGGCGCCGAGAATGAGATAGTCGGAAAGTGCAATCATGTCTACATCATCCCTTTTCAGCATCCATGGAGACCATCCGTACCCGGTCATCGCGCTTGACCACCACCTGGGTGGCGGGATCGAGATACTTAGTGTCGGGTCGCTTACGCATCGTCAGGCCGATGGCAGCGATAATGGCGACCAGCAGAATCACCGCGGCAATCTCGAACGGATACATATAGACCGTATAGAGCACGCTACCCAGCTCCTCCGTATTGCTGTAATCCGCCGCATGCCTGGCCGGTGCGGCATATTGTTCCAGGCCGAAATTGTCGGGGCCGACGATCAGTATCAGTTCCGCAGCCATGGCGATCGCCATGATCACACCCAGCGGCAGCATCTTGATGAATCCCGCGCGCAAGACAGCAAGGTCGATATCCAGCATCATCAGTACGAAGAGGAACAGCACCATTACCGCCCCCACGTAGACCAGGACCAGGACGATGGCGAGAAACTCCGCCTCCGCAAGCAGCCAGATGCCGCTGCAGGCGACGAACGCAAGAATCAGGAACAGGGCTGAATGAACAGGATTACGCCGGGTCACAACCATCATCGCTGCAGCGATGATCACCGCAGAGAGGGCATAGAAAATCAGCTTTTCAAGTGTCATTTATTGGGTTTCCCTTGTCTGTTTCAAAGGTTGCCTGTCAATTAGCGATACTTCGACTGGGCCTCGATATCGGCGGCAATCTGCGCCTCGTATTTATCGCCCACCGCCAGTAACTTCTCTTTGGTCATTATATTTTCACCGCGATTCTCGAAGTGGTACTCGTAGATGCGGGTCTCGACAATGGCATCCACCGGACAGGCCTCCTGGCAATAGCCGCAGTAGATACACTTAAACAGGTCGATGTCGTAACGGGTCGTGCGCCGTGAGCCGTCTTCCCTCGGTTCGGCCTCTATGGTGATGGCCAGCGCCGGACAGGTCGCCTCACACAATTTGCAGGCAATGCAGCGCTCCTCGCCGCTTGGATAGCGGCGCAACGCATGAAGACCACGAAATCTGGGTGAGACCGGCGCCTTCTCTTCCGGATACATCACAGTGAACTTTTTACGGAACAGATAGCGTCCGGTGACACTCAAGCCACGAAACAGCTCCAGCAGGAAAAGGCTCTTAAGATAGTTTGAAAGCACTTTCATAGCAGGGCTCCTCAGTCGAACCACCAGGGCATTTGATAGACCACAGCGAGACCTACAACAGCAATCCAGACAATGGTTATCGGAATGAACACCTTCCATCCGAGGCGCATGATCTGGTCATAGCGATAGCGGGGAAAGGTGGCACGCAACCAGAGAAAAAGAAACATGAAAATGGCCGTCTTCATCACCAGCCAGACAAATCCCGGCACCCAGTCGAACAACGGACCGAGCAGCGGCCAGCCATGGAAGGGTGAGAGCCAGCCACCAAGAAACATGACTGCCGTCAGTGCGGAGATCAGGATCATGTTGGCATATTCAGCGAGAAAGAATACCGCGAATACCATGCCGGAATATTCGACGTGGAAACCGGCGACGATCTCCGATTCACCCTCCGCCACATCAAAGGGTGCGCGATTGGTCTCGGCAACACCGGAGATCACATAGACACCGAACAGGGGCAGCAGCGGCAACCAGAACCAGGAGAAGATCCCCCCCTCCTGAGCCCTGACGATATCACCCAGATTAAGGCTGCCGGCGGCCACCAAGACACCGACCAGGGCGAAACCCATGGCGATCTCATAGGAGACGATCTGTGCCGATGAACGCAGCGCGCCGAGAAAAGCATATTTCGAGTTGGACGCCCACCCGGCAATGATGACGCCATACACACCGACCGAGGTCAGCGCCAGGATATAGAGCAGCCCGGCATTGATATCCGCCAGCACCAGCTCTTCATCAAAGGGAAAAACCGCCCAGGCGGCCAATGCCGGTCCGAGGGTAATTGCAGGCGCAATAACAAACAGCAGTTTATTGGCCTTTGCCGGGATCACGATCTCCTTGAACATCAACTTCACCGCATCAGCGATCGGTTGCAACCAACCCTTCGGACCAACACGATTGGGGCCGATGCGAACCTGCATATAACCGATGATCTTGCGCTCGGCATAGGTAAAGTAGGCGACCGACAGCATTATCGGCGCGATGATGACGATAATCTTGATCAAGGTCCAGATCAGATACTGCAGTTCGGCGGGAAGGGATCCCCAGAGGCTGATAAAGAATTCCATCGGTTATGCCTTCTCCACTGTCACTTCACCAAAGGGTTGGCCAAGCATTGAGGTATCCCTCAATCCTGTGGAGATCCACACACACCCCTGTGGAATTGAATCGTCCAATGCCACAGGGAGTGTTGCCTGGTAGCCGTTCTGCTTGATCAATGCGTTTTCTGCGGAGTTGAGACCCTGGCGTTCGGCCTCTATCGGATGCAGCCGAATCACCGCCTCGCCGGCATCCTTGGTCTGCTGCAGTGCCGTTGCCCGGCGTACCAGGGGATCGGTTGCATAGAGCGGCGTATCACCGCCACGCTGCAGACCATCCATGCCGAGTCTTGGTTCCAGATCCGTTGTTTGAGAGATCTTGTTATCCAGCGACACATCCTCACACAGGAGACGCAGCTCATCACCGATCTCGCCGGGATCGGTATAATCGAATCCCTGTTGATTCAGTAAATTGCCCAGGACACGAAGTATCTTCCATCCGGGTCGCGCCTCACCCTGGGGTTTGACCGCCCCCCGGCACTGTTGCCAGGCACCTTCGGCATTCACATAGGTGCCGGAAGTCTCGGTGAATATCGCCATCGGCAACAGGATATCGCAACAGGCTTCCAGTTCAGGGCTGCGATAGGCACTGATGGCCACTACTGTATCTGCGCTCTGCAATGCCGTTTGCGAGAGTGCGCCGTTATAGAAATCCATACCGGGCTCAACGCCCAGCAACAGATAACCTCTGCGTGGCTGCTGAAGCATGCCTAACGCATCCAGGCCGGTACTCTGTGCCGGTTTGCCGCCCGCCTGCAGGTAGGGGACTGCGCCGGCCAGCTGCGCACCAACACTGTTGACCGCGGCCGGCACGATCGACAGCTTGGCGCCGGTGGCCTCTGCCAGGCTGGCCGCGAGTGAATATAACAGGGAGAAGTCGGGATGCGATTGAGCCATGGCCCCCAGCATCACGGCTGATGTATCACCGTCTTTAAGTCCCTCGGCAGCCGCCTTGGCGAACTCATCCGCATCGGCCGTGTCGAGCAGCCTTCCGATCGCGCCGCCCTCTTTGACACCGGCAGCCTTGGCCACCGCCGCCAGGCGTTTGACCATTTCACCCGGCGCGCATATCGATTGCCGGGATTTGAAATTGAGTTCCAGCTGTTGTGGCGTGATGAGATGAATATCAGCGCCGGCCAACGCAGCCTTGCGCAGGCGATGAGCCAGGATCGGTTGCTCCTTGCGCAGGTTGCCGCCTACCACGAGAGCGGCGTCCAGACTGTCGATTTCACCGATCTTCATACCCAGCCAGTTGACCTGTTTGAGACTGTTGTCGAGGCGGAAATCACCTTGGCGCAAACGGCTGTCGATATTGTTGCAACCCATTCCGTTCATCAGTTTCTGTGTCAGATAGAGCTCTTCCAGGGTCGCAGTGGGTGAAATCAACGCACCGATCTGATCGGCCGTATTGATCTCCCCCAGACTCGCCGCAGCCATCTCGAGCGCCATATCCCAACTCACATCCTTCCATTCGCCATCCTTCTTGATCATCGGCGCGGTCAGACGGTCGCTGCTGTAGAGCCCCTCGTAGCTGAAACGGTCTCGATCGGAAATCCAGGTTTCATTGATCGACTCATTGTCCCTGGGGTGTACCCGCATGACCTTGTTGCCACGCAGATGCAGATTGATATTCGAGCCCAGGCTGTCGTGAGGGGCTATGGCATCCACCTGGGTCAACTCCCAGGCCCGCGCATTGAAACGGAACGGCTTGGAGGTCAGCGCGCCTACCGGGCAGAGGTCGATGACGTTGCCGGAGAGTTCAGAATCCACACTTTTCTCGATGTAGGTACCGATGACGGTGTGTTCTCCCCGACCGGTGGCCCCCATCTCACGAATACCCGCAATCTCGTCACCGAAACGCACACAACGGGTACAATGGATACAACGGGTCATATCGGTGGCGATCAACGGCCCGATATTCTTATCCGCCACGACACGTTTGCCCTCGCTATAGCGGGAGACGTCCCGGCCGTAACCGATAGCGACGTCCTGTAGTTCACACTCGCCGCCCTGATCACAGATCGGGCAGTCCAGCGGGTGGTTGATGAGCAGAAATTCCATGGTCCCCTTTTGGGCGGCCAGCGCCTTGGGGGAACGGGTGTAGACCTTCATGCCGTCAGCGACCGGCGTCGCACAGGCCGGTAATGGCTTCGGCACCTTCTCCACCTCGACCAGACACATCCGGCAGTTGGCTGAAACAGAGAGCTTCTTGTGGTAGCAAAACCGCGGAATACGGATACCTGCCGCATCGGTGACATCGATGAGCATGCTGCCGGCCTCTGCCTGCAACGCTTGGCCGTCTACTTCAATGGTGACTGTAGAATCTGTCATCTTCGTGTTCTATCTCTTCAAGACCTCAGCCGAGCCCGACCATGCAACGCTTATGATCGATGTGATGCTGAAATTCATGCCGAAAATGGCGCAACATTCCCTGTACCGGCATCGCCGCCGCATCGCCCAGGGCG
The DNA here is from genome assembly GCA_003058525.1 of gamma proteobacterium symbiont of Ctena orbiculata. Taxonomy (GTDB): domain Bacteria; phylum Pseudomonadota; class Gammaproteobacteria; order Chromatiales; family Chromatiaceae; genus Thiodiazotropha. The sequence goes on from QBVD01000032.1 coordinate 47,044, forward strand.
CAGATTGTTTTGCCGCTGATCTTATCCGCCACGTCATCCAGCAGATCCAGATCCTCCTGGCGGCCCTGGCCGGTTTCGATACGATGCACAATCCGATAGAGCCAGCCCGTGCCTTCCCGGCAGGGTGTGCATTGGCCGCAAGACTCTTCGTGGTAGAAATAGGACATGCGCTCCAGGATCTTGACCATACAGTTGGTATCATCCAGAACGATGACGGCACCGGAACCGAGCATCGAACCCGCACCGGCGATGGCGTCATAATCCATGGTCAGTTCCATCATCTGATCACCCGGAATAACCGGGGCGGAGGATCCGCCTGGTATGACCGCCTTGATCTTGCGCCCATCCTTCATGCCACCGGCCATCGCCAGCAGTTCAGAGAAAGGCGTACCCATGGGAATCTCGAATACACCCGGATTATTGATATTGCCGGAGATGGAGAACAGCTTTGAGCCACCGCTGTTTTTCACTCCGATGTCGGCGAACCACTCACCACCCTTCTCCATGATCATCGGAATCGAGGCCAGACTCTCGGTATTGTTGATGATGGTGGGGCAGCCATAGAGACCAAAATGGGCCGGGAATGGGGGTTTGTAACGGGGTTGACCCTTCTTGCCTTCGATGGACTCCAGCAGGGCCGTCTCCTCGCCGCAGATATAGGCGCCGGCACCCAGATGGGTATGCAATTCGAAGTCAAATCCGGATCCCAGCAGATCCTTACCCAGATAACCTGCTTTGCGCGCCTCTTCCAGGGCCTGCTCGAAACGCTCGTAGGGCTCCCAGAACTCGCCACGGATGTAGTTGTATCCACGGGCCGCACCGATGGCATAACCGGCGATAACCATCCCTTCAATCAATTGGTGGGGGTTGTAGCGCAGAATATCCCGATCCTTGAAGGTACCGGGCTCACCCTCATCCGAATTGCAGACAACATATTTCTGACCAGGCGCATTGCGCGAGATGAAACTCCACTTCAGTCCGGTAGGGAATCCCGCACCACCGCGTCCTCGCAATCCCGATTTCTTGACCTCATCGATAATCGCTTCAGGGGCCGTCTTCTCGGTGAGGATCTTCTTAAGCATCTCGTAGCCGCCGCGACTCTGGTACTGCTCAAGCAGCCAGGGGCGTTCGAGATCCAGAGTTCTTAAACAGACTTCGTTGGCCATCCGATTTACTCCAGGCCTTCCAGGATCGCATCGACGATCTCCGGGGTCAGGTTTTCATAATATTGCCTGCCGATCTGCATCATCGGCGCGCCTCCGCAGGCACCCAGGCACTCCACCTCTTTGAGAGAGAAAAGGCCATCCTCAGTCACCTCGCCGAAACCGATACCGAGCTTCTTCTCCAGGTGCTCCACGATCAAATCCGATTTGTTGGTCATGCATGAGACATTGGTGCAAACACAGATCTTGTGCTTGCCCACCGGTTTGAGCTCGTACATCGAGTAGAAGGTTGCCACTTCATAGACGGCGATCGGCGGCATATCCAGGTAAGTCGCGATCTGGTCCATCAACTCCGTGGTAAGCCAGCCACCATTACTGTCCTGCACCACCATCAACGCACCCATTACGGCGGACTGTTTCCACTCCGCCGGGTATTTGGCGATCCAACGGTCTATCTCCGCCCGGATTTCAGGGGTGAAGAGTCCCTTTTTTTCATTTGCAGTTGCTGTCGTCATGGTTTTTCTTTCTTAACGATCTATTTCACCGAACACCACATCCATGGTGCCGATTACCGCGACCACATCGGCCAACATGTGCCCCTTGACCATCTCATCCATGGCCGCAAGATGGGGAAATCCAGGTGCGCGTATCTTCAGGCGATAGGGTTTGTTGGCGCCATCGGAGATGATGTAACAACCGAACTCCCCTTTGGGCGCCTCGACCGCCGCATACGCCTCGCCTACGGGTGGGCAGTAGCCCTCAGTGAAAAGCTTGAAGTGGTGTATCAGTCCTTCCATGTCCTCCTTCATGTCATTCCTTGAGGGTGCGACGATCTTGTTGTCATCCAGCATCACCGGACCCGGATTGGCCCGTAACCAATCGATGCACTGTTTGATGATACGGTTGGATTGACGCATCTCCTCGATCCGCACCAGGTAACGGTCGTAACAGTCACCGTTTTTCCCCACAGGGATATCGAAATCCACCTGATCGTAGGCGGCGTAGGACTGCTTTTTGCGGAGGTCCCAGGCCACACCTGATCCACGCAGCATGGGGCCGGTAAAACCGAGTTGCATCGCCCGTTCCGGCGAGACGACAGCGATGCCCACTGTACGCTGTTTCCAGATACGGTTGTCGGTCAGCAGAGTTTCGTACTCATCCACCAGCCCAGGGAAACGGTTGCTGAAGTCTTCGATGAAATCGAGTACCGATCCCTGCCGGGCCTCATTTCTTATCTCTACGTCGCGTCCGGTAACCCACTGACTGGCCTGGTATTGGGGCATTTGATCCGGCAGATCCCGATAGACACCACCCGGTCTGTAGTAGGCCGCATGCATACGTGCGCCGGACACCGCTTCGTAACAGTCGAACAGATCCTCTCGCTCACGAAAGGCATACAGGAAAACGGTCATGGCCCCGACATCCAGGGCATGGGTGCCCAGCCACATCAGATGATTGAGGACGCGCGTTATCTCGTCGAACATGGTACGAATATATTGCGCGCGTACAGGCGCCTCTATACCCAGCAGCTTTTCAATCGCCCTGACATATCCGTGCTCGTTACACATCATCGATACATAATCGAGGCGGTCCATGTAGGGAATGCTTTGATTGTAGGGCTTGCTCTCGGCCAATTTCTCGGTGGCGCGATGGAGTAGACCAACATGCGGGTCGGCGCGTTCGATCACTTCCCCATCCATCTCCAGCACCAGGCGCAGAACGCCGTGGGCCGCGGGGTGCTGAGGGCCGAAATTGAGGGTGTAGTTATGGATCTCAGGCATCGCTGGCATCCTGCATGGCGCTATCCTCATCGAGATAGCGGTTGTCCTCTCGTGTCACTCGCGGTACCAGAGTACGCGGGTCGATGCTCACAGGCTCGTAAATGACACGCTTCAGATTCGGGTCATAGCGCATCTCCACCTGGCCGATAAGCGGGAAGTCCTTGCGGAATGGATGACCGATAAAGCCGTAGTCGGTAAGAATTCGTCGCAGATCGGGGTGACCGTCGAACAGAATGCCGTAGAGATCGAATGCCTCTCGTTCAAACCAATCCGCACTCTGCCACACTGGGACTACAGAGGTGACGATCGGTTGTTCGGTATCGACAAATACCCGCAAACGCAATCGTGTGTTTTGGCTGATGGAGAGCAGATGATAGACGGCCGCAAAACGATTCGACTCCATCGACTCCAACTCTCCCAGCGGAGTCACACCTCGTCCGAATCCGCTATTGGGGGCGCTGTCGGTTTGCCATTCGGATTGACCATAAGTGGAATAGTCGACACCGCAGACGTCGATCAACTCCTCAAAACCGAACTGCTGATCATCCCTGAGTCGTAACGCCACATCGCTCAGCTGATCTGCCGGAACCACCAGAGTCACTTCGCCACAGCTGCGTTCCACGCTGCAGCCTGTCTCTTCAAATGCGCGGGTAAGATCCTCCGCCAGCCGGTCAAGGCGATCATGCATCCCGTTCTGTGCACTGCTGCTCATGTTATCTCCACCTTAGCGTGCAATGGTACTGGTACGGCGAATCTTGTCCTGAAGTTGGAGCACGCCATACAGCAGTGCTTCGGCGGTAGGCGGACAACCCGGTACGTAAATATCGACCGGGACCACCCGGTCACAGCCCCTTACGACGGAGTAGGAGTAGTGGTAGTAACCACCTCCGTTGGCGCACGAACCCATAGAGATGACCCAACGAGGCTCTGCCATCTGATCGTAGACCTTGCGCAGAGCGGGGGCCATTTTATTGACCAGGGTGCCCGCTACAATCATCACGTCTGACTGCCGGGGGCTGGGCCGGAATATGATGCCGAAACGATCCATGTCGTACCGTGCAGCCGCGGCATGCATCATCTCCACCGCGCAGCATGCCAGGCCGAAAGTCATCGGCCACATCGAACCGGTGCGTGCCCAGTTGATCAATTTATCTGCAGAAGTGGTAATGACTCCCTTCTCCAGAATACCCTCAATTCCCACTATCCACCTCCACAAACAGTCGTGAATACTCTCCTGATTCCGGGCCGATTATTCCCACTCCAAGGCTCCCTTCTTCCACTCATAAATGAAGCCTATGACCAGAATGACGAGAAAAATCATCATGGCGATGAATCCGACCATACCGATCTGATCCAATACCACAGCCCAGGGAAAGAGGAAGGCGATCTCAAGATCGAAGATGATGAACAGGATGGCAACCAGGTAGTAACGCACATCGAATTTCATGCGTGAATTCTCGAATGCCTCGAATCCACATTCATAGGGAGAGAGTTTTTCGTCATCGGGTTTTCTTGTACCCAACAGAAAACCGAGTGCTATTACAACACCACCCATCACAAAGGCTACTGAGAGAAATATCAAGATGGGTAGATAGTTTTCGAGCATCAGTGTGCTGCCCCCTCGTGTCGTTCAATCATTATATTTTTAAGCGAATTCCAGGGAAGGCCCGCAGTCTATCCTTTGCCGCATTATCGTGTCAAGTAGCAGGAAAAGTGATATCCCCAATAAATTCAATTAGTTATTATACTTTTGCACCCATAAAAAAACGGTATTGGGTAGAAATAACCCAATACCGTTTCATTGTTGGTACCGATGGCCGGATTTGAACCGGCACGGCTTTCGCCACTACCCCCTCAAGATAGCGTGTCTACCAATTCCACCACATCGGCAAAAATCTAATCGACACTTACTCCTTAAGCTGCTCCTTCGACTCCTCGGCAGTTGCGGCAGCCTCGGTTTGTGAGGTCGTCTCAGCCGGCTCGACCGGTGGCACAGCCTCGATCGCAGGCGTCGCCTCCTCAGCCGGCGGAACAATAGCGGGTATGTCGCTCTCTACCGGCACAGGCGGTATGTCGCTCTGCTGAACCTCCTCCACCTGAACTGCAGGCGCCTGATCCAGTGCCTCCATGACACCGACCTGTTCGTTTCTCTGGGAAGCAAAATAGGCCATCACCATACTGGTGATAAAAAACAGGGTCGCCAGCAGGGCTGTTGTCCGGGTCAGAAACGAGGCGGACCCCTTGGCACCAAATACCGTACCCGAGGCACCACTGCCGAAGGCAGCTCCCATGTCCGCACCTTTCCCGTGCTGTATCAGGATCAATCCCACCAGGCCAACGGCCAGGAAGATATGAAACACGGTCAATATAGTTTGCATTTGCTTAATGTCCTAATAGGGCCTGTTATCACGAATTCAATCCGCTGCGGTACAGATACCCAGGAAATCCTCGGCCGTCAGGGAGGCTCCCCCGATCAAACCGCCATCGATATCGGGCTTCCCGATCAATTCCGCGGCGTTACCAGGCTTCATGGAGCCACCATAGAGTATACGCAACCCTTCCGCGACTTCACTGCTCTTCTCAGCCACCCGGGAACGAATGAACGCATGCACCTCCTGCGCCTGATCGGGGGTAGCCGTCTTCCCGGTGCCTATGGCCCAAACCGGCTCATAGGCGATAACACCGTCAGCCAGTGCATCGACACCCTCAAGCGCAATCACTGCATCGAGCTGTCGGGCCACGACTTCGTTTGTGGTGCCAGCTTCCCGTTCCTCAAGCGTCTCGCCGATGCAGAGGATGGGTACCAATCCGGCAGCACGCGCCACTGCGTATTTCTTTGCCACCAGTTGATCGCTCTCGGCATGGTAGGTGCGACGCTCGGAGTGCCCCACAATGACATATTTGCATCCGAAATCGTTGAGCATGGAGGCGGCAATCTCACCGGTATAGGCGCCGGACGACTCTGTCGACAGATCCTGGCCGCCCCAAGCGATATCGCTGCCCGAAAGCAGTTTCTCCACCTCAGGTATGTAGATATAGGGTGGACAGACCGCCACCTCTGCACTCTTGACATCACCGACACCACGACTGATGCCGTCAAGCAAGCTGCGAACACTCTCGAGAGAACCGTTCATCTTCCAGTTTCCGGCAACCAGTGGTCTACGCATGCCTTCACTCCTGCGATCAAAAGAAAGCGCGCTAGCTTAACGGTCAATGGGTTTGAAATCAATCTCAATCGATGGCGAACCCGCTCAGCTTCGCACTTCTTACTCGCTGGTGACCAGTTCCTTCACCGTGGCGGCGATATGGTCCGACAGGTCGTCAACCTTTGTCCCGTCATTCCCCTCCACCATGACACGTATCAGTGGCTCCGTACCCGAGGGCCTGAGCAGAACTCGCCCACTGCTGCCCATTTCGACCTCAGCTTCACGAACCGATCGTCTCACCCGTTCCGAATCCATGATCTCTTGCGGGTTTCGGCTGCCGAGATGGACATTTGTCAGTTTTTGCGGGTATTTGCTCATACCGGCACACAACTCACGCAAGGTACTGTTTGTCGCGTACATCTCTTCCAATACCTGCAGGGCGGCAATAATCCCGTCGCCGGTGGTCGTGCGGTCAAGGCAGATGATGTGCCCCGACTGTTCGCCGCCGAGCACCCAGCCTTTTTCGGTGAGGCGTTCCATGATGTAGCGATCCCCCACCTGGGTCCGCTCGAAAACCACCCCATGTTCCCTCAGCGCATGTTCGAGTCCGAGATTACTCATCAGGGTACCGACAACCGCACCCTTGAGCACACCATGCCTCATCCTGGAACAGGCGATGATATAGAGGATTTCATCACCATCCACCTCATTGCCCTGATCATCCACCATGATCAGTCGATCGCCATCGCCATCCAGGGCGATGCCCAGGTCCGCTTTATGCTCCAACACCGCTCTTTTCAAGTGTTCGGGATATGTCGATCCGACGCCATCATTGATATTGAATCCGTTGGGTTGATTTCCGATGGCAATCACATCCGCACCCATCTCATCGAAGACATAGGGAGCGATGTTATAGGTAGCTCCATTGGCGCAATCGACCACGATTTTCATGCCTTTGAAGCGGGTCTTGAGGGGAATCGTGCTTTTGCAGAATTCGATGTAGCGACCCTCTGCCGCCATCTTCTCCGCCCTGCCAAGGTCGGATGAGTCGACTGTCACCAATGGCTTCTCCATCTCCGCCTCGATTGCGGTCTCAAGCTCATCCGGGAGTTTGAGGCCCTCGGCCGAAAAGAATTTGATGCCATTATCCTGATAGGGATTATGAGAGGCACTGATGACGACTCCCGCCTGGGCATGTAGGGTACGGGTCAGATAGGCAACACTGGGGGTCGGCATGGGGCCCAACAAGGTGATGTTCACCCCGGCCGCCGTCAGACCGGCCTCGAGCGCCGATTCCAACAAGTAGCCGGAGATGCGTGTATCTTTTCCGATCAGCACCCTGCTTTTGGCCTCTGTACCCAGAACCCTACCCACGGCCCAGCCTAGCTTCAGCACAAATTCAGGCGTAATCGGCCCGTCACCGAATCGCCCGCGTACCCCGTCTGTTCCAAAATATTTCCGACTCACTAAACCATCCTCGATTAGCTATATGGCGGATCTGACCGCTGACACCACCTTGAGTGCGTCAACCGTTTCACGCACATCATGTACCCTGATAATAGCGGCGCCTCCCATAACGGCAACCACTGCCGCCGCGACACTCCCCATGAGTCGTTCGTTCACGGGCAGATTCCCGAGTATCGACCCGATCATCGATTTCCTTGAAATTCCCACCAATACCGGGGCTGCGATTTCGTCCAACGCCTGCAGTTCTTTCAGCAGAATCAGATTATGCTCAAGTGTCTTACCGAATCCAAACCCCGGGTCGACAATCATATTGTGGCGCGCGATACCTGCTGCTTCGCCTGCTTCCAAACGCTGTCGCAGGAATCGCTTGACCTCTTCCACCACATTCCCATAGTGGGGTGCATCCTGCATGGTTCTCGGTTTCCCCTGCATGTGCATGAGGCAGACCGGAACTGCTATCTCGGCCGCCGCCTCCAGTGCACCGGGCTCCTGCAGCGCCATGACGTCATTGATCATGCCGGCACCGGCAGTGACCGCTTCACGCATCACCAGTGGCTTATTGGTATCGATGGAGATCGGCACAGGAATGGCCTGTACCAGCCTTTCTATAATGGGAATGACACGATCGAGTTCTTCTTCTACCGATACAGGCTGCGCACCGGGGCGGGTGGACTCCCCGCCAATATCGATAATAGCAGCACCCTCCTCCACCATGCGCAGGGCGTGTTCTAAAGACACATCAGGATTCAGGTATTGCCCGCCATCGGAAAATGAGTCGGGGGTCAGGTTGAGAATACCCATGACCTGGGGCGAGCCCAGGTCAAGTTTTTTTCCTGCACAATCGAGAATCAATGAGAAACAGCTGTATCAATGCTGACCGGCGGGGCCGCCGATGGTCCCTGATACATCATCTGAAGAGGGTGACTCACCGGACGGACGAGTATCATCATCAGACCCGATATCGCCCTCATCCCAATCCTTTGGCGGTCGTGGCGTCTTGCCCGACATGATGTCGTCGATCTGCTGCGTATCGATGGTCTCGTATTTCATCAACGCCTTGGCCATGACATGGAGCTTTTCCAGATTCTCGTCGAGTATCTTCTCGGCGCGCTCATAGTTGCGGTCGATAAAACTACGGATCTCCTCATCGATGGTATGCGCCGTATCGTCGGATACATTTTTGTGCTGGGTCACCGAACGTCCGAGAAAGACTTCCTCTTCCTCCTCACTGTACATCAGCGGTCCGAGGCGTTCCGACAGGCCCCATTTAGTGACCATGTTGCGCGCCAGATCGGTGGCACGCTTGATATCGTTGGAGGCGCCGGTGGTGACCTTGTCGATTCCGAAGATCAGCTCTTCGGCGATACGCCCACCGAACAGACTGGAGATCTGACTCTCCAGATGCTCTTTACTGTAGCTGTAACGATCAGCCTCAGGGAGAAACATGGTAACGCCGAGTGCTCTACCACGGGGGATGATGCTCACTTTGTAGACCGGATCGTGAGACGGCACCAGGCGGCCGACGATGGCATGACCCGACTCATGATAGGCGGTCAGTTTCTTCTCGTCTTCACTCATCACCATGGTACGGCGCTCCGTGCCCATCATGATTTTGTCTTTCGCCTTCTCCATCTCCTCCATGCCGACCAGGGTCTTGTTGGCGCGGGCGGCAAACAGGGCGGCCTCATTAACCAGATTGGCCAGATCGGCGCCGGAGAAACCGGGTGTACCACGGGCAATGATGGCGGGCTTCACATCTTCGGATGCAGCCACCTTGCGCAGATGGACCTTGAGAATCTGTTCACGTCCGCGCACATCGGGCAGGGGCACCACCACCTGGCGGTCGAATCGGCCCGGGCGCAGCAACGCCGGATCCAACACGTCCGGACGGTTGGTCGCAGCAATCACGATAACCCCTTCATTACCCTCGAAACCATCCATCTCCACCAGCAGTTGGTTCAGGGTCTGCTCGCGCTCATCATGACCGCCGCCGAGCCCGGCGCCACGATGCCGTCCCACGGCATCGATCTCGTCGATAAAAATGATGCAGGGCGCATGCTTCTTGGCCTGTTCGAACATATCGCGCACCCGGGAGGCACCGACACCCACGAACATCTCCACGAAGTCTGAACCCGAGATAGTGAAAAACGGTACCTTGGCCTCACCGGCGATCGCCTTGGCAAGCAGGGTCTTACCGGTACCGGGGGAACCGACCATCAACACACCTTTGGGGATCTTGCCGCCGAGTTTCTGGAATTTTGAGGGATCACGCAGGAAGTCGACCATCTCGGATACCTCTTCCTTGGCCTCCTCGACACCCGCCACATCGTTGAAGGTCACCTTGACCTGGTCCTCACTCAACATCCGAGCCTTGCTCTTACCGAATGACATGGCGCCACGGCCAGCCCCACCACCCTGCATTTGACGCATGAAAAATATCCACAGACCGATCAGTACGAACAGCGGAAACCAGTTGATCAGAATATTCATCAACAGAGAGGGTTTCTCCGGCGGATTTGCCTTAATCTCAACATTGCTATTGAGCAGGTCACTGACCAGCATGTCGTCACCCGGACTGTAGGTGGAGAAGCGCTGCCCTGAAGTCAATGTACCGGTAATATCACGCCCATTACCGCTGAACTCGACCTCTTTCACCTGCCCCGATTTCACATTGACAATGAACTCGGAATAGTTCATTGGTTGCGCCTTCGGCTGGGTAGTCGAGAAATTATTGAATACCGTCATCAAAACGATGGCGATCACTACCCAGAGAATCAAATTTTTTGCCATGTCGTTCAAAATCAAAAAACCTCTTTATCAATCCCGTCGTAGTGCGGGATCTAAATCTTCCATATCGGCATTTGCAGATCGGGGGATGGCTTTACACCATCCGGCACGGCCGATTTGTCAATAATACCCTTAAAAAACCCTAATTATCTGTGCAAATTACTGATTTTTTGGACTTACTGGTTGGTACGGTACACCATCTTAAAGTTCCCCGCTACCAGATAGACCTCACGGCTTTTGGCCCGCGATGAGCTGGGTTTACGGCTCACCACCCGCTTAAAATCGTGACGAAGCGCCTTCAGGTAAGTGTCGAATCCCTCTCCCTGGAATATCTTAACGACAAAACAGCCGCCTGGCTTTAACACTTCGCGAGCAAAATCAAGGGCCAGCTCGCAAAGATAGATAGCCCTTGGCTGATCAACGCTCGCTATACCTGTAACATTGGGCGCCATATCTGAAATTACAAGGTCCACGGCCTCCCCATCCAGGGTTTTTTCCAGTTCTTCAAGTGGCTTCGTTTCACGAAAATCCCCCTGAATAAACTCCACACCGGCCATGGGCTCCATTGGCAGTATATCCATCGCCACGATGTGCCCCTTCTGCCCTACCAGATCCCGGGCCACCTGACACCACCCACCAGGGGCGGCACCCAGATCCACAACCTTCATGCCTGGCTTGAAAATATTATCTTTTTGCTGGATTTCCAGTAACTTAAATGCAGCCCGGGAACGATAACCCGCCTTTTGCGCCCGCTTTACATATTCGTCTTTGAAATGACGGTCCAGCCATTGGCGACTACTTTTACTGCGCTTCATGAGACTGCTGAGTCCTTAATGACTGCATAACCTACAGGTTAGATGATAATTGGCGTTCATTTCACATCAAATTGCATGGATTGGATAATTTAACAGAATCCTATTCCTTAAAACCTATTATTTTAGAGCAGCAAATGAACGCGAATCACTGCAAATGTACGCTTAATATAGCGAAGAGCATACCTGGCATTGAGAGATGTTGATTGCTTGGTGAACCCTTTTCTCGACTTTTAGAGAATAATCAGGATTTGGCCTATTTCAATCGCCGGATTTCATAAGCTTTTGTTTTTTAATTTGCGCATATTTGCGGTGATTCGCGTCCATTTGCGGCCTGCTTTTCTCTTAGAAACCTTTAACACTAATCCAGCCTCAATGTTCCACTCGACGGGGAAAAGATATAGAATCCGCCTCCCCATTCATAACAAGATGTCCGCCATGCCGCTTACAGCCGCGCAAAACCGCTCATTGAAAAAACTCGCCCACGACCTCAAGCCAGTGGTCATCATAGGTCAGCACGGCCTGAGTGAAAATGTGCTCAAAGAAATCGACACCACACTCAACACCCATGAGCTGATCAAGATCAAACTGGCGGGTGCCGACAAGGAGGATCGGAAAGTACTCAGCGGCGAAATCGTAGCACGCCTGTCAGCGGAACTGGTACAGATCATTGGCCGGGTGGCTATCTTCTATCGCCCCAATCCAAAGAAAAAGAAGAACAGAATCGTGGTTTGATTTTGAATTGTTAATTATTACTCGTATCTCACTTCCAGAATCTCGAACTCCCTCGGCCCGCCCGGAGTCTCGAGGAATACATCATCCCCCTCCTGCTTGCCGATCAGTGCACGTGCGATTGGCGAACTGATAGAGACCAGGCCATGCTTGATGTCGGCTTCGTCATCGCCGACTATCTGATAGGTAAACTCCTCGTCATTGTCCAGCTCCAACACCACAACCGTTGCACCGAATACCACCTTCCCGCCGGCATCCAGTTTTGTCACATCGATGATCTGGGCATGGGAGAGTTTGCCTTCGATATCCTTTATACGTCCCTCGACGAAACCCTGCTGTTCACGGGCGGCATGATACTCCGCATTCTCCTTCAGATCGCCGTGCGCTCTCGCTTCCGCAATAGCTTTGATGACTTTCGGCCGCTCGACGATTTTCAACTGCTTCAGTTCCTCTTGCAGTTTTGCAGCGCCTTTGGCTGTCAACGGTACCTTACTCATCGGATCTATCCTCTGTAATCCTGTCTTTCTCTATCAGAAAATACTGTTAATACTCAATCCGCAAATGAACGCGAATTAACGCAAATGTCAATTAAACTAGGCTGTTTCAGTGGCAATCAGTTTATAGGCGCTATGAAATCTCTCACTATCCATTTGATAAGGTTTGATTACAAGCAATCTATTTCCCGTAACCCTCAAGTGTCTTATGTTTGCATTAATTGGTGGTGATTAGCGTCTATTTGCGGCTTGTTTACTTTTTTTCTACATGCATCTATTGATGCAGGTCCTGCAGTCGGTTGACGTTCAGATCATCCAGCTGTTTCAGCGCCAGACAGGTCGCTTCGGCACCGGATATTGTGGTGGTATAGCTGACCTTGTATTGCAGCGCGGTGCGGCGTATCTCCGCCGAGTCGGCAATCGCCTGGGCGCCTTCTGTGGTATTCACGATAAAACTGACTTCCTGGTTCTTGATGGAGTCGACGATATGCGGTCTACCCTCCATCACCTTGTTGATCCGCGCGCATTCAAGTCCGGCATCCTGAATCGCCTTACAGGTGCCCCCGGTAGCCATCAGGGTAAAACCCAGATCGATCAGATCCTGCGCCACCTGCACGGCCCTCGCCTTGTCGGCGTTACGTACACTCAACAGCGCCCGCCCTCCCTGGGGAAGCACGGAGCCGGCGCCCATAATCGACTTATTGTAGGCCTCACCGAAGGTTCTGCCGACCCCCATCACTTCACCGGTGGATTTCATCTCGGGTCCGAGTACGGTATCCACACCGGGAAATTTCACAAAGGGGAAGACCGCCTCTTTGACGAAATAGTTCTCCGGAATCACCTCTTTTGTTATGCCCTGGTCCTTGAGGGATGTTCCCGCCATGCAGCGGGCGGCGACCTTCGCCAATTGCACACCGGTCGCCTTGGAGACGAACGGCACGGTGCGTGAGGCACGGGGATTGACTTCCAACAGATAGATCATGTCATCCTTGATCGCAAACTGTGCGTTCATCAGCCCGATTACCTTCAGTTCCAGGGCCATCTTGCGCATCTGTTCCCGCATACGATCCTGTACCGCCGCCGACAGGGTGTAGGGGGGCAGTGAGCATGCAGAGTCCCCCGAGTGGACGCCCGCCTGTTCGATATGTTCCATGATGCCGCCGATGAGCACTTCCTTGCCGTCACTGATGGCGTCGATATCGACCTCGATGGCGTCGTCCAGAAACCGATCCAGCAGTACCGGCGAATCGTTTGAGACACTCACCGCCTCGCGCATGTAGCGCCGCAGTTCGTTCTCGTTATAGACGATCTCCATGGCCCGGCCGCCCAGTACATAAGAGGGGCGCACCACCAGGGGATAGCCGATCTCATCGGCCAGTTGCACCGCGCTCTCGGTATCTCTTGCCGTCCTGTTGGGCGGCTGCCTGAGGTTGAGCTTTTCCACCAGTTGCTGAAAACGCTCGCGATCCTCAGCGAGATCGATCGAGTCGGGGCTGGTGCCGATGATCGGCGCACCCGCCGCCTCCAGGTCATTGGCCAGCTTGAGCGGGGTCTGGCCGCCATACTGCACGATCACGCCGGCGGGTTGTTCCTTGTGGATGACTTCCAGCACATCCTCCAGGGTGAGGGGCTCGAAATAGAGCCGGTCGGAGGTGTCGTAATCGGTGGAGACCGTCTCCGGGTTACAGTTGACCATGATCGTTTCATAGCCGTCGTCGCGCATCGCAAAGGCCGCGTGGACACAACAGTAGTCGAATTCAATACCCTGTCCGATACGGTTGGGCCCGCCACCCAGGACCATGATCTTTTTCCGCTTCGAGGGTTCGGCCTCGCACTCTTCCTCATAAGTGGAATACATATAGGCGGTACTGGTGGCAAATTCGGCGGCGCAGGTATCGACCCGTTTGAAGACCGGCCGGATGCCGGCATCGTGACGCCGCTGACGGATCTCCGCCTCACTGCTGTCAACCAGCTCGGCGATACGCCGGTCGGCGAATCCCTTACGCTTGAGAAAGCGCAGCCGCTCACCGTCCAGTGCCTCCAGCCCCTGACCGGAGAGTTCGCGTTCGATATTCACAAGCTCCTCGATCTGCACCAGGAACCAGGGGTCGATGGCGCATATCTCGAAGATCTCTTCCAGACTCATGCCGAAGCGGAAGCACTCGGCCACATACCAGAGCCGCTCGGGACCGGGCAGGCGGATCTCCCTGACCAGGGTGTTGCGCACATCCTCTTCGTTGAGATCGAGGATCTCGTTGAGACCGTATTTCCCTGTCTCCAGGCCACGCAGCGCCTTCTGCAGCGACTCCTGGAAGGTGCGGCCAATGGCCATCACCTCGCCCACCGACTTCATCTGCGTGGTCAGACGATCGTCGGCCAGGGGAAATTTCTCGAAGGCGAAACGGGGTACCTTGGTCACCACATAGTCGATGCTGGGCTCGAAGGAGGCCGGGGTGGCGCCGCCGGTGATCTCGTTCTGCAGTTCGTCCAGGGTGTAGCCCACCGCCAGCTTGGCCGCCACCTTGGCGATAGGGAAACCGGTGGCCTTGGAGGCCAGCGCGGAGGAGCGGGAGACCCGGGGATTCATCTCGATGATGATCATGCGCCCATTCTCCGGATTGATCGCGAACTGGACGTTGGAGCCACCGGTCTCCACGCCGATCTCGCGCAACACCGCCAGCGAGGCGTCGCGCATGATCTGGTACTCCTTATCGGTCAGGGTCTGGGCCGGGGCCACGGTGATGGAGTCGCCGGTATGCACTCCCATGGGGTCCAGGTTCTCGATGGAGCAGATGATGATGCAGTTGTCGTTGCGATCCCGCACCACCTCCATCTCATACTCTTTCCAACCGAGAATCGACTCCTCGATCAGCAATTCGTTGGTGGGCGAAAGGTCGAGGCCGCGCTCGCAGATCTCCTCGAACTCATCCGGATTATAGGCGATGCCGCCGCCGCTGCCGCCCATCGTGAAAGAGGGACGGATGATGGTGGGGAAGCCGATCTGGGCCTGAACCTGCTGCGCCTCCTCCATGCTGTGGGCGATGGCGGAACGGGGCATGTCGAGGCCGATCTTGCGCATCGCCTGGCGGAACAGGTCCCGGTCTTCCGCCTTGTCGATGGCCTCCCGCGAGGCGCCGATCATCTCCACACCGTACTTCTCCAACACCCCTTCGCGCACCAGGTCGAGGGCCGAGTTGAGCGCGGTCTGCCCGCCCATGGTGGGCAGCAGGACATCCGGCCGCTCCTTTTCGATGATGCGCTCGAGGGTCTTCCAGGTGATCGGTTCGATATAGATCGCATCCGCCATGTCCGGATCGGTCATGATCGTCGCCGGGTTGGAGTTCACCAGTACCACCCGGAAACCCTCCTCCCGCAACGCTTTACACGCCTGTGCCCCGGAGTAGTCGAATTCACACGCCTGTCCGATAACGATCGGACCGGCGCCTATGATCATGATGCTATTTATGTCTGTACGTTTTGGCATTTATCTACCGTCGAACCTCAAATTAGCCGCAAATGGACGCTAATCACCGCAAATTTTCGCTAAATCACTTTTGAATCGTCATGCCGCCAGACGATACGTTTATTTTCGGTTCTGGGTGTTCCGAAATTTATGAGCAGCGAAACAGTTAAATCTGTTGCCTTTAAATAATTGATGACTTGTGCCTTATGTTCTAGTGACAATCTTGCAACCGCCTTCACCTCAAGCAACAGGCAATTTTCAACAAGAATATCTGCAAAGTACTTCCCAACAACTTCCCCTTTATAGGTAACGTTCAACTGTTTCTGTCGCTCTACCTCGAGACCATTCCTAACCATTTCTACACATAGTGCTTTCTCATATAACACTCTCTAGAAATCCCGGTCCCAACTCATTACCGACGGTGTAGGCGCATCCAATAACCCGTTCCGAAATCCTTTTCGTACTATTTGTGTCCATTTGCGGTGATTAGCGTCTATTCGCGGCTTGAATCTCTTTCTTTCATCAAATCGATAAAATGATCGAATACCGGCGCCACGTCATGGGGTCCCGGGCTGGCTTCCGGATGGCCCTGGAAGCTGAAGGCGGGTTTGTCGCTGCGATGAATGCCCTGCAGCGTGCCATCGAACAGGGACCGATGGGTGGCGGTCAGGTGATCGGGGAGGCTCTGCTCGTCCACCGCAAAACCGTGGTTCTGGCTGCTGATCATCACCGTGCCCTGCTCCAGATCCTGCACCGGATGGTTGGCGCCGTGATGGCCGAATTTCATCTTCATGGTCTTGGCGCCGGAGGCCAATGCCAGCAACTGGTGCCCCAAACAGATGCCGAACACAGGCATGCCTGTATCGACGATCTTGCCGATGGCATCGATGGCGTAGTCGCAGGGCTCCGGATCACCCGGTCCATTGGAGAGAAAGACCCCATCGGGCTGCAACGCCAGAACATCTTCCGCCGGCATCTGTGCCGGCACCACGGTGACGCGGCACTCCCTGTCGACCAACATACGCAGGATATTGCGCTTGATACCGTAATCGTAAGCCACTACATGATACGGCAGCTTCTCGTCGATCGGATGGGGCGCCTCGGGATGGCCCTCTTCCAGCGACCAGGAGCCCTGAGCCCATTCATAGGGTAATGAGGTAGTGACTTCTTTTGCCAAGTCCATACCTTTCAGCCCGGGGAATCCCTTGGCCAACTCCAGTCCCTTGGCGGGATCGATATTGTCTCCCGCTATGATTGCGCCGTTTTGAGCGCCCTTCTCCCGCAGGATACGGGTCAGCTTGCGGGTATCGATGCCGGCAATGGCGATGATACCGTGACGCTGCAGGTAGTGCTCGAGGGACTCCTCGGAGCGCCAATTGCTGGTGATCAGCGGCAGGTCCCGTATCACCAGGCCGGCGGCATGGATCTGGGTGGACTCCTCATCCTCCTGGTTGATGCCGGTGTTGCCGATATGGGGATAGGTCAGGGTAACGATCTGCTGGCGATAGGAGGGATCGGTCAGAATCTCCTGATAACCGGTCATCGCCGTATTGAAAACCACTTCGCCGACGGTCTCACCCTCGGCGCCGATGGCTTCGCCCCTGAACCGGCTGCCATCCTCCAGGACCAGAATTGCGGGTTTTCTCAAGAGTCTCTCCACTACAGGCGTGCAAAAAGGGGCAGGTCACGAAGTGCCTGCCCCAATGTATGCGTAAATCAGTAGGTTCCGGGCGTGTCGATCGAGGAGAACACCCGAAATAGTTGAGCGGGTATTGTACTGATGGGAAAGGAGGCTGTCTATCCTATCGGGGCCTTGGCCCCGGGCAATGACTGTGCAGCCGTATCGAAGGTATAGCTCCCTTGATACCGCTGCTTCT
The DNA here is from genome assembly GCA_003058525.1 of gamma proteobacterium symbiont of Ctena orbiculata. GTDB lineage: Bacteria > Pseudomonadota > Gammaproteobacteria > Chromatiales > Chromatiaceae > Thiodiazotropha. The sequence continues at coordinate 64,766 of QBVD01000032.1, forward strand.
TGCTGACTGCTATGGATTTGGCCTTATTGACGATCAGTGCATCGGCAAAATCCGCTTCTTTACTGTTGACAGGCTTAGATTTGCGGTAGCCGTTCAATGCCATCCATACCACTTGTCCATCCTCGAACCTGATATTGGGCTCATGAATAAGGGCCAGAATGACGGCAATTGCATCGGGCTTTTTGAGCTGATACTTTTTTCCTCTCAGCGTCCAAATCAACTCCACCAACACAGCATCTGTGACCAATACAGGGCGCTTACCTGTAATCAATCTTGCCGCAATGACAAATTGACCGGCACCATCTTCAAGTAGGCAGCGTAGTATTGCATTAGTATCGACTGCTATCACTTCAATGCACTTTGCAAAGAGTCTTCATCCGTCATATCGCGATTTACACGAATTGATTTCAATAGCCCCTTAGCGGAGCCCTTACGTTTCTTGATAATTGTCAACAGACCGTCAGCAATAAAACTCTCTACCTCGCCACCTGGTTCTATTCCAAGCGCCTCGCATTGACTGATTGGAAGCGTAATCTGCCATTTCGCGCTAACCTTTGGCATGACTCAACCCTATTTACTAATCGATATCCATAATGACACCAATATCTTTCACTTATCTGCAATAGTAAAAATTTATAAGCGATCACCTGGCTTTTTACGGTCTTCGATCATAAAAGTCAGGTGCCGTTCTCCACTCAACTATGGTGTAAAAGATCCATTTACCTGTGTTCTTCTGGCCCGTCAGCACTAAGTAATCGCCTGCCAATTTTCAGCCAATACCGGCTGTAGATTATCTTTTACATCCTGCGGTATCACATTACCCACGCCCGCAGGTACATCGTAGGCTGCCATGGCAGCGACCAATTGATCCACTTGATTGTTGAGCAACACCGATCCTGCAGCCTCGATCCTGTCAACCTCGTTGGCCGGCAGATCGTACCAATGGGCCAGTGTCACCCGGTCATCCGTACCTGCCTGGGTAATCAACAGATCATTGCCTTCGCGGTTGAACCAGAGATCCTCAATGGCAGCCGTCTCGAAATGCAGGGTATCGCTCCCCGTATCATCGGCATCATGATTGTTGATGATGTCATGACCCGAAGCCGCACCAACCAGATAGGTGTCGCTGCCATACCCGCCGATCAGGTAGTCGTTGCCCACACCACCGTCGAGCAGATCGTCACCCGCTCCGGCATCGATGAAGTCGGCGTCGGATCCGGCCAGGTAGTTGTCATTGCCCGCACCACCCAACGTTATCGTGCCGTAGTTACGTTCGTCCGGTAAACCGGAATAGTTGGGAGAACCGGCCGGATCGGGATCGGTCACACCGAAGACACCAAAGAGCTGGGCGGAGGTAAGCTCACCACCGCTGGTAAAGACAATCCGGTCGACTGCCTGATCACCCCCTTTAAAATAGTCCCGCAAGGTCACCTGATCACTGCCGCCACTCACCCGCAGAATCAGGTTATTCCCCGAGCGCATCAAACCACTGGCCACCTGATAGAAATCGATACCCTCGAAGCGCAGGGTATCAAGCCCGCCACCCTGATTGTCGATGATGTCCTGACCATCACCCGCGTTGAAGATATAGGTATCGTTGCCTCTTCCGCCCACAAGTTGATCGTTGCCGGCGCCCCCCGTAAGCGTATCGGCGCCATTGCCCCCTTCAAGGCGATCATCCCCGGCACCACCGACCAAGGCGTCGTCACCGTTGTAGCCGGCGATCAAATCAGCCTGGTCACCGCCGCTTAATACACCGTCGCTGGCAGAAGTCCCATCGATGTTTTGTACAAAGTCACTCGTCTCAGCCGGCATGGCAAGACCAAAGGCGCCGAAGATCTGCTCTGCCGTCAACGCGCCGCCTGTGGCGAACTCGATAGTCTCAACCAGATGATCGCCACCCAGGAAGAAGTTGCGCAGGGTGATCTGGTCCGGGCCGCCATTGACCCGCAAGACCAGGTCGTCACCAGACTTGAGCAGGCCGGAAGCGACCTGACCGAAGGTTATACCGTTTTCAAAACGCAGGCGGTCGATACCCGCTGTCTCCTCCAGGTTGTCCTGGCCGCCGGTATAGATGTAGATGTCGTCGCCCTCGCCGCCTAGGAGGCGGTCGTTGCCGAAACCGCCACCCAGGCTGTCATTACCCGCTCCAGCGATCAGGGACTCGTCTGCCCCTGAGCCGACCAGTGTGTCATCACCACCGGGCTGTGGCGGAGTGACTTGATCGGCCCCTGTGTCACCGCTTCCAGTCGAACCGTCGCCACCGCTACTGTTATCGGTATCCCCGGAACCCGTATCTCCGCCGGATTGGTCCGCCAACAATGCCGAAACATCACTGGCCGTGAGAGCGGCACTACCACTTGGCTGAATATAGTCAATCTCACTTTCACCACCCAGAAAGTGGCTTAAAATCCGTATCGATTGTGCTGGATCACCATCTATCGATACAATCAAATCATCCCCATCCTGGCTGAAACTGAGCCGGTCGCTAGTAACATCGGTAAAATAGAGCCAATCCACGCCACCGCCCGTATTGTCGATGACGTCCATCCCGCTCCCGGCGCTATAAACATAGATATCATCGCCACCACCACCTTCAAGATGATCACTTCCCAGGTCACCATTCAGTTGGTCATTCTGGTCTCCGCCAACAAGACGATCATTTCCCTCACCACCTGCAAGATTGTCATCACCAGCAGCGCCAATGAGGGTATCGTCGCCTGCCTCGCCGGCCAGATAATCTTCTCCGCCGTCACCGCGGATCTCATCGTTGCCACCTCGGCCCCAAACCTGATCGTTTCCATCACCGGCCTGGATGGTATCATTCGACTCTGTTCCTTGTAGGGTATCGTTCCCGGCAGTACCCATAGTGACCGTTAACTGATCGATATCGGTAATCACACTGCCATCGGAAAACTCAAATCTCAGGGTTTTACCCCGTCCCTGGCTGATGAACCAATCGGTGATTGTGATCTGATCGTTGCCGCTACCGTAATATACGATGAGAGTGTTTTGTTGTTGTTCGAAACGGACATCCGCCTGGGTAATCCCATCACCAAAGGCAATGACATCCTGTTGCATGGCTGAGGCCGAGTAGTCCCATAGATAGTGATTTAATACATCAACACCATCCCCCAGATTAAAATTGAATGTGACAGCGATGTGGCCGCCCGCTAGACTATCATCACCTCTACCACCACTGATGTGAGTCGTATCGAGGCTACCGTCGGTTCCTAGCCGGATGCTGTCGTTACCGTCACCGCCATCGATGGTGCCGTAGCCAATCAGTTCGTCGTTGCCATCACCGCCATAGAGCTCTCCTTGACCATACAGGTAATCGTTTCCAGGACCACCATGCAGATGATCAAAATTCTCATCTCTAAAGGCATCCAATTCATAGCGGCTGCCACCATAGAGACGATCATCTCCATCGCCGCCAAATAACTGGTCGTGAGCGGTCTCAACATAGCTGCGTCCCGGTCCGTAGTAGTCTATGTCGCCATCACCATAGAGCAGATCGTTCCCCGCACCGCCATCAAGCAGATCATCACCGGTGCTTCCATCGAGGGTATCGTCTCCCGATCCACCGGCCAGGGTATCGTTACCACTACCCCCATCGATCTGGTCGAATCCATCCCCTCCTTGAATGTTATCGTCACCGCCGAACGTTTGAATCGTGTCATTGCCGGCAAGGCCATCGATGGTTTCCGCGCTGTCGTTGCCTTGTATATCGTCGTCTCCGGCGGTGCCGATGTTGGATTGTGCTAACAGCTCCGCAACGGTCCGGGTGACACCGTCGGAGAAGCTGATGGACTGGATACTATTGTTTTGACTGGTGCTGTCTGCGCCATCGAACTGGCCAGTCACGGTTACCTGATCCGTGTTGCTTGGATTGGTAATTACCAGATCGTCATCGACACGTTGCACCCGCACATCGGTAGAGGCCAAGTCTGTGAACTCGATAGTGTTGCTGCCAATAAGGTCGTCGATAGTGTCCTGACCGTGCCCCGACTGAAAACGGTAAATATCCGAATCACCACCCCCTGCAAGATAGTCGTTTCCCGCTCCTCCAAGAATCGTATCGTTACCCAGACCTCCCTCGATGAGATCATCACCATCACCGCCATCGAGAATATCATTGCCTTGCTCACCGTAGAGGCTGTCGCTGCCTGTGTCGCCACTTAGAGTATCATTACCCAGGGCACCGTACAGGGTATCATTTCCATCTCCACCGGAAAGCGTATCGTCGGTTGTAAATCCCTCTAGTACATCATCGCCCTCCCCGCCCAGCAGCAATTGTGCCCGGATATGCTCGTTACTCCAAACTGTTCCGTCTTCGAAATGGATGGCATCGATCCAGTTATGCTCGAGGCTTTGAAAGAAATCCTCGATGAGGGTTCTCGATCCCGCATAGACCAGAGCCAGGTCACTTCCCTCCCGGACAAGTCCAACCTCTGACGGCGTGATCCCACCCAGCAATTCGATCCTGTCATAGGCATCTTGTTCCGACCGGTCATTGACGTTTCTGATGATGTCGTTTCCGCTCCCTGCGCTAAAACGGTAGATATCGCTACCCGCGCCGCCATACAGGATGTCTTCCCCCGCCCCCCCGGTCAGAATGTCGTTACCGGCCTCGCCGTTCAGTTGATCATGGCCGACGCCGCCTTGCAGCGTGTCATTGCCCTCGGCACCGAAGAGTATGTCATCGCCATCACCTCCCGAAAGCATGTCGTCACCGTTCGCTCCCCGCAGCAGATCGTTTCCGCCCAATCCTTCAATGTTTGTGTTACTCCCATTGTAGGCCAACAGCGTATCGTCACCCTCCGTTCCCTCTAGCGACATTGCCATGATTGTTTCCAAATCCCAGACAATGCCATTGCTGAACTCGATATGCTGCAGTGGCCGATTCAGCTCACCAGAGGGATAGAAAAAACGGTGTAGCGTTATGACCTCGTTGCTACTGGTCAGCCTTAGTAAAAGATCGCCTTCCGCATCGGGAGAGCGGCGCACTATCACTTCTTCGGGAGAGACACCTTCGAGAATCAACCGATCCTGAGCACTCACTGAAATTACGTGGGCCGTAGAATCATAATTGTCAATCGTGGTATTACCATCACCTGCGGTAAAGAAATAGGTATCGCTTCCATTGCCCCCGGTTAGCGTGTCTCCATCACCGGTGCCTCCCCAAAGCTGGTCGTCTCCATCACCGCCATGGATGGAATCGGTACCGGCGCCTCCCCACAGGCTGTCATTCCCCTGATTACCGATCAATGTGTCATTCCCCCCGTCTCCTGAGAGACTGTCATCACCATCACCACCTGTCAGCCTGTCATCTCCACTCAGACCATTCAGGACACTACTCTCGTCAAACGAGTTGAGCACATCATCCCCATTGGTCCCCAACAGCACGGCTTCCCTGACATAAGCGAAGTCCCACCGGGTTCCGTCATCGAACTCGATGTAGTTCAAGGCGTGCTCGCCGTTGACCTGATCGCGAAAATAGTCGCTGATCAGCAGGCTCTCACCCGTGGAGTTTACAGTTAACATGAGACGATCAAGCGAGGGGCGAAACGACGAAGAGACATCGTGCGGATCGATATCATGCAGCAACAGGCGATCACCCGCATTGCTTTCTAAATGCCGACTGACAAATTGACGGCCGATGCTGTCAGATCCGTCACCAGCCGCAAAAACATAAGTGTCGTTCCCCGGACCACCATGCAGCCTATCCATGCCCGGTCCGCCTCTCAATATATCGTCATCCTCACCTCCCCAGATTTCGTCACTGCCGGCGCCACCATCGAGATGATCGCTGCCTCTCCCTCCAGTAAGGTAGTCATTGCCCATACCCCCATGATGCAGATCGGCTCCATCGCCACCGGAGAGAAAATCATCCCCTTCATTACCCGTCAATGTGTCGTTTCCGTCCCCACCGGCAAGACCATCGTCACCCACGCCGCCTGTCAGCCTATCGTCTCCCCCATAACCGTAGAGATGATCATCACCTCCCAAGCCATCCAGGTTGTCATCGCCGGCGCCGCCATGCAGTTCCTCGCCCGCTTCGGTCGCCTGTTGGGCATACTGGCGCAGGGTCTCGGCATCCCATCGCGTGCCATCCTGAAACGCCACCTCGGCAAGAAAGTTGGTATGGGAGACTGCGCCATCATCGATTGCAAAGAAACCATCAACAATGACCTGCCCCTCGTCACCGATACTGAGATACAGATTACTGCCTCCCCGCTTGACCACAACGTCCTCGGGGCCGATACCCTCGAGAAACCTCAGCCTGTCCTGGCTGGGCGATTGGGATCCCCAATTGCTTATGTGAACCTGACCGTCGCCCACACCATAGAGATAGGTATCCGCCCCGGCCCCGCCATCCATCGTTTCGCCCCGCAAGGTGTCGTTGCCCGCGCCGCCCAGAATATAGTCACGCCCTTCGCCCCCCATGAGGAGATCATCGCCCGCATAACCGACCAGATAGTCGTTGCCTTGCAGCCCATCCAGGCTGTCATCGCCGGCGTAGCCATACAGCCGGTCGTCCCCCGCCGTCGCCACCTGCACCTGCGCCAGGATATGGTCCAGATCCCACTCGGTGCCGTCGGCGAATAGGATGGAGTCCAGGGAATCGCCGCTCATGCCGTCATCTTGGAAAAAGTTCACCACGGTAACGCTTTCCGCCCGCTCTGCTATATCCAGGACAAGGGCATTCGCAAAGCGCCGGACCACCAGGTCTGAAGGCGCAATGCCCTCTAAAAAGTGCAACACGTCGCGCCGCCCTTCGCTGCTGTCCTGGTTGCGGATGATCAAATCCTCGTCGCCCAGCCCGTAGAGATAGGTATCACTGCCACCCCCGCCGCTGAGTTCATCCCGTCCCTCGCCACCTCGCAGCCGGTCATCCCCCGCGCCACCGTGGAGGCGGTCGTCACCCGTGTCGCCCAGCAGTTCGTCGTTACCCGCATCGCCGTGGAGTTCGTCGTTGCCTTCACCGCCCATCAGGGTATCGTTACCTTCACCGCCCTGAATTCGATCATGGCCACCATGACCCTCCAGCAGATCATCCGCTGCCGTGCCTTGGATCAGGTCGTCGGCATCCCCGCTCGGCCGCAGCAGCTCGATAACCTGCAACACATCCCACACCACGCCGTTGGCAAACTCGATTCCATCGAGGGCATAGGGGCTATCTCCCCCGTTCAGAAAGTAGTCGAGCACGGTGACAGACTCGCCGCCGCCTGTCGTCAGCAGCAGGTTGTCGCCGGCGCGGCCGACCTGGACATCGTCCGGCTCGATTCCGGGGAGAAACCGAAGCCTGTCCTCGCTTTCATGCATGGCGTCGAAGTTGTTGACCAGGGTATTGCCGTCCCCCGCGCCGAACAGATAGGTGTCGTTGCCGACACCCCCCTTGAGCAGGTCGCCATCGCCCTGGCCGCCGCGCAGAAGATCATCGCCATCGCCTCCATCCAAGGCATCCTGTCCCGCGCCGCCTTCGAGGTCGTCATCGCCGTCTCCGCCGTTGAGCCTGTCGTCCCCGGCATCGCCCCGGAGACGGTCTCGGCCACGGCCCCCATCCAGCCGGTCATGGCCCAGCCCACCGTCCAGATCATCGTCGCCATTGTCGCCGGCCAGCCAATCCTCACCCTCGCCGCCATCCAGGTCGTCGTTCCCGTCCCGTCCCCGGATATGGTCGTCATCCCCCTCGCCGATGATCACGTCGTCCTCATCGCCGCCATCGATCACCGTGTACGGCGATTCTTCCGCGACGCCGATCTCCCAGGAAATGGGTATGAACTGGCTGTTCATCCGCCTCGCTTCGCTCAGTACAGCCGCCGGGAACTCCCAGGGCACATCATAGCTGGCGTAGTACTCCTCCGGCTGGCTGGCAATGATGGTGTTGCCCGGCCCTTCGGTGAACCAGTCCCACCAATAGCTGTCGTAGCGATACCACAGGCCGGAGTTGTAGCCCAGGCCCAGATTGAGATCGCCCAGGCTGTAGTTTTCAATCCTTACCGAATTGTTGATCAGCAACGAGCCGTCGCTGTTTAACTGGTACGCTATCTCCACCCCGTAGTAGGCGTTGTATTCGGTGAAGTGGCCGGACACCCCGCCACGGATCGGATAGAGCCCCAGTTGAATATAGCGCGTCTCGCCGCTGGGCAGGGTCATGCTGACGCAGACGCTGCCCCGGCCGTCGCTGTCGCGGATGACATCCCCCGCCCCGGCGAAATAGAGATCGTCCCCGGCCCCGCCGCGCAGCACATCCAATGTCCCGTCGTCCCGCAGATCAACCACCCCACGCACGTCATCGACCCAGCCGTGGTCCCCCGACAGCACATCATGCCCCGCACCGCCGGACAGGGTATCCCCGCCCCCGCCTCCGATCAGCAGATCACGATCGATGCCACCACCCAGGTTATCGTTGTCCATGCCTCCCCAGAGGGCATCGTCTCCTGTATCGCCATCAAGCGCATCGATCCCGGCGTTGCCTTCGAGATAGTCGTCGCCTGCATTGCCGTTCAGGGTATCGTTGCCGCCACCACCGTAAATCAGGTCGTCTCTGGTTCCGCCATCAAGTTCACCATTCCTTTCATCGCCGTCGCCGCCAAAGCGGTAGTGAACGAGATTGTCGGTATCTACACCGAAGGTCGTGCCCACTTCCGGGGTTGACATGAACTGGCCCGCATCGGCATCCCAATAGAGTTCACCGTCACCAGTGGCAGCAGTCAGATGCTGTACGTCCCACTCGTTTCTTTGCATGCTCGCCCGCAGATAGTGGGTTCGGTCCTGCAGGTAGGCTTGTGACAGTTCGCCGGCCTGGGTGGCCGGGTCGTATAGTTCCAATTCATCGTTTTGATTGTGATCGTCGTAGAGCGATTCACGTCCGGTAATGGCAAAGGGATTGAGGTGGGTCAAGGCATAACGGTAGGCGACATCGCTGTTTGCATGGGCAACGATTTGGTCTTGGGTGAGATTGGCTAAGGATTCGACTTCGAGGTTTTGATAGATGGGCTTGAGTTGCGGGTTGGCTACGGTGCGATCGACAAAGAGTTCGGTTTCGATGGCATGGATGGCTTGATAGAGCGGCTCACGTTCATCGATAGGTACATCGATGGGATTTATCAATAACTCTGATAACGAATAGACGACTTTTTCGAGACTCTCTTCTCCTTGGTTTGACGCAGCATCCAGGATTGAAGTTAGACTGGGCAAGCTTGCATTGGGATCAAGTGCCGCCAGGATATTGTAGATAGCAAGCGCATTGGACACATTTGATATCGAATGGGATGAAACGGCTATATGTACAGGAGTGGTGGTGTTGATTTCCGAAAAGTGTTGGATTGTACCACCTGGTAGCGTGCCAATATCGGATATCACATCCTCCGGTACGACGTAGTTGTTTACGTGGGTAACAGGGAAACCACCAACCGTGGTCATGCCCGTCTCATTCGTTTCAATTTGCGCCATCGCCCGAAAAAACCATTCGGTGTCGTCACTGCCGATTATATCGGTATCGAAACCCGGCGCATTGTATGTATAGACCTCACCCACCCGGTTGGGATCGAGTCGGGACATGATCAAGGCCAGATGGCCACCAAGGGAATGGCCGGTGAGATCGATTGTCGAAGCGCTGACGGGGATCACTCCGAGACCGGAGGCCGGGTCGGCGCTGATAAGATACCGGTATCTCGGTGCGGATACAGCGCCGCTGCCTTCATCGAGCTGGATGAATTCCGTGACCCCTTGCGGCGGCGGCAGAATGCCTTCGTAGAGCGCGTATTGCGGGGCGTCGCCACTGGGCGTGATCAGCCGTTGGTAGTAGTTGTAGAGATCGATCGCCTGATTCAGCGCAATGCCGTCTGCGCCGATGTCGGCGATATCTGTGAGCACTACATCAGTGAGCCAATGGGCCGGTTCAGTACCGCGAATGGCGAATACATACTCACCCGGGTTATCGAGGCTTTCGAAGATGGTGGCGGAAAAACCGGTCGAGGTGTTGGGGAGATGGTGGGCTACTCGCCAGTGGCTGACGAAGTCTGCAGCTTGGGTTGGGGAGAAGCCTTTGTCTGGGTCGACTTCGCCATTAATGTTGACTAAAGCTGTTTCTAATTGTCCCGAAGTTTCTACACCATCTAAATCGGCATACGCTGCCTCAGATAGTAATGCATAAATATACGAATCTGTATTCATTTTTCACCACTCCCTAGCATTTCAACTTGACTTTCAAACTTATAGAACTGTGATCGATTTATTTTATTACCATCCTTTTCACATGATCTTGTATATATCCAAAATTTAAAATCCCTAAACTCGTTGGGATCATGTGAATTCTGTCCCGAACTGAAATCGACATACTGCGCTAATATCTCTCCCGTTCCTGTATCAATAATATGATTGTTATTCTTACGTATCCCAAGAAAATGCTTTGTCGTAACAATATCCCAAGAAAAACGCTGATTCAGGACGTACTTTCGCTTGTTACTAGACTTCGTGTAGTCACTCGATCGCTTGTAAGTCAGAGTTTCCGCCACCCCAGGATTCTCCGCCTTCCACTCCTCAAGTGTCTTGTTGAGCGTAAAACCCCCTTCCGTCGCGCAGTAGTATTTGTGCGCAACATGGAAGGGGATGAAATCCCAAAACATCAATAGATACATTACAACCGCTGTTATCACGCCACCTTTCCAGCCGGGAATGCCTTTTTTCCTCGCGTAGCGAACACCCAGAAAGATCATTACTGCTGAAATGACCAGATAGACAATCAGTCCGATAAGAATGATAAAACCGACTACCATAAAATACTCCCGACACTTGAATTTGATTGTTGTTGATTATTATGCGTTAGCGATCGTGCCTGATCGCCTTTGATGAACTGAACACTCATAGCTGTACCCAGCTTAAAGCTAAGGTGCACTGATTTGGCAATATACATTTGGGTGTCCCCAATCATTTTGAGTTACTCCCAATTTGCTGTAACGAAATGCAGTTATCACCATAAATATACCTATCCTGTCACAGATCATTTTGTCTCTGTATCAAAGGGTATTTCTCTTATCCGCAAGATGTCCGAGTCAATTCCAGTAATAAAGAAGTCTCTTTTAGACCTGCCATGACGCACTACCACACCATAATCGCCTACCCACCGGCTAAATCTGAATTTAGGCCCTCCCGGCTTTCCAATAACATCATATGGTTCGGAAATATTTTCCATATACACCTTTTTTAGATCTTTTATTTTATGGCAATATTTCTTCTCTGACTCACGCTTCCCTACCAGTATACTTATCAGATAGAAATAACTTTTTTCATTCCGATAGGAATCATATTTACCCATTGCATATCTCCAGAGCAGAAGACTGCCTTGACAGCTACCTATCGTTATTGTCTCATCAAGCGTGATCTTGTTTTCATAGGACATTGAGCCTGATCTAATAGGTGTGTCAGGATCAAGCATTCCATCCTCAATGACTTCCTCCTGCCCTAAGTCTTCGTAAATCAGTTTGATATTTTTGTTATTGAGCTGGATACCCTCTACCTTGTCAGGTTTGCAATCACTATAGCGGCCGTAACTTTTACTTAGAAATAGGTTATGAGATAGATCGAATCGCTTTTTTGTACTATCAAAATCATCCGGAAGTGGAATTTGCTTCAATTTCATCTGAAGCCTATCACCGTATGTCATCAACCAATGTTCATCCACATTATTTAATATCAATTGTTTACCCATATAATCCGCCAGACGTCCCGCCGGCTTTACAATAAGACTGCTACCTACTTGCTCAAAACACGAGCTGACAACTATCGTTGAACCTGAGTTGATATCCTTAAGAGTAAAATAATTTTCCGTGAAATATATTTTTGATCCCCGAAGTATTGCAGGAACTCCCCGGACATCTACTGGAACCTTATCCAAATCATCAAACTTCGCATTGACAACCATGTATGCCTGTGCTTTTGGATAGAACCTCGTACCCTTGAATTCACCATTCATGCCATCCGCAAATACATGATAAGCTATAAATAGCAGTGATAAGGCTAAATACTCAATCTTACATAAATTCATAAGCCCTCAACCTCTTGCCTATACCACTCCGATTATATTCATTTTAACAGCATACATATTGGATATTCCTGTTACTGCGCTTCCTGAATTAACATTTCGCTCATGTTTTTTTAGTCCATTTCATGTATATAATCTAATGAATAAACCAAACAATTTTCTTATCTACCTTTCCCTCAAACTCTCCTGCCCATGCCTCAATAACGGCGCTAAAAAGTACTCAATCAACCGCCGCTCTCCAGTTTTGATCTCCGCCGTCACTTCCATACCCGGCATCAATCGCACCTCTCTGCCATCGACATCTATGGTCTTCTTTTTCATCGCTAACAACATGCTGTAGGTAAAACCACGCTTCTCATCAAATATGGCGTCATCCGAGATATTCTCAACATTAGCCTCGACAATGCCATACTTGGTAAACGGAAAGGTATGAATCTTCACTTCCGCCGGCATATTTTTTTCGACGAAACCGATATCCTTGTTTTCGAGAAACACCTCGACAACCAGTGACGCTTCATCCGGCACGATCTTCATCAAGGGCTCCGCCTCGGTTACCACGCCACCCTCGGTGTTCACCGCCAGTTCCTGCACTTGACCCGATACCGGCGCATAGAGAATCTGTCGTTCGTTTATATCCCTTGCTTTAACCAGCTCTTCTTGAAATGCGGCTATTTCACGCCGGTTTTCCGTGATCTCTGCCAAAACACCTGCCTTGGTCTCGGCTTGCAGGGTATCTATTTGCTGCTGCGTCTGGTTTCTGGTGGCTTGGAGCTGACTCAATCGTTGTTTTTCTGATCCCAGTTGGTGAGATTGCTCAATTCGTTCCTGTTCAAGTTGCAGGTATTCTGTTTCAGAGGCGAACTTTTTGTCGTAGAGCCCCCTGATAATCTTGGTCCTTTTAGTAATAATCGGCAGCGTCTTCTTCAGTTTCGCTATTTCTATTTTTGTCGCCTCATATTCCGCATCCGCCGCTTCACGGGCACTGACTAATGTGGAAATTCTTGCCTGATATTGCCGCCACTTCTCGTGCAGTAAATTTTTGAAGTGCGCTTGCTCATCAGTAAAGCTATGTGACCATTTTTCCGATTCGAGTTTGACTGTCTCCGACTGTTCGTTTTGATCATCTTCATTACTTAGTCTTTTCAACAATACCTCATTGACTGTAAGCTTCATCTTTGCATTAGCCAGTTCGCTGTTCAGTCTGTTTTCATCGGCGCTTGTCCGGGTTCCGTCAAGCTCGATCAACGCTTCACCTCTGGTGACATATTCGCCCTCATTGACAAAAATTTTCTTGATGACGCCCTTTTTACAAAGGCTGAACGACTTTCACCCGTGAACCGGGCAGAATCTTACCCTGCGCACTGGCAACGATATTGACCTCGCCAAACAGCGCCCATAGCAGAAACAATATGAGTAACACCACAATGCTTCTCGCCAGCCATTGGGTGATGGGATTGGGCGGGGTCGCCTCTATCTCCAGTGCAGCGGGAAGAAAGGCGCTCAACTCACGGCTTTTTCCACTGTCGCCCATTGCATGCCGGTTGATCCAGGCATCCTTGAATCTGTCGAACAATCCATTCATTGCTTCAAACCAAATTCCTTGTATGAACAGCTGTCATGAATAATAGATATATTCAGTCTACTGCTTTGCTCTGTTTTCATTCTCCCTATCTTCCCTCTCAAGCGCCTCGAGCATTTCAATCGCCCAGCTTTCATCGACCTCTTCTATCTCTGTTGCGTCGCTGACGACACCCTGCCTGTTATCTGCACTCGGCTTTATAGGTATACCTTTTCCCCCTTCATCCACGGTTGTGTTTTTTGTTCCTACTACCGGGTCTTGCTTTTCGTTTCTTTGGGGTACCTGGCGCAACACAGGTGTATGATTCTGATAACTGTGCAGTTTGGCATAGTAGCCGTTCGCCTTGAGCAGGCCTTCGTGATCCCCTTGCTCAACTATGCGCCCCTTCTCCAATACGATGATGCGGTCGCACTGCCTGACTGTGCTGAGGCGGTGGGCGATGATGAACACGGTGCGACCCCGGCAGATTGCCGCCATGTTGTCCTGGATCAGTCGTTCCGATTCATAGTCCAGGGCGCTGGTGGCCTCGTCGAAGATCAGTAACCTTGGATTACCGATCAACGCCCGGGCGATGGCGAGGCGTTGCCGTTGTCCGCCGGATAGGTTGCTGCCCTGTTCACCCACTAAGGTGTCGTAGCCTTCGGGCATGTCGACGATGAACTCATGGGCGCCGGAGAGTTTCGCCGTATGGATGACCTGTTCCATCGGCAATGCCGGGTTGGCCAGAGCGATGTTCTCCCGGATGGTGCGGTTGAAGAGGAAGTTCTCCTGCAACACCACGCCGATCTGCTGGCGCAGCCAGGTTGTGTCGATCATGGAGAGATCGACGCCGTCGATGAGCACCCGCCCCGACTCGGGGATGTAGAGCCTTTGAATCAGTTTTGTGATGGTGCTCTTACCGGAGCCGGAACGGCCGACGATGCCGATCACCTCCCCCGGCCGGCAGCGCAGGTTGAGATCGTCGAGGATGACCGGACCGTCGGGACGGTAACGAAAACGGAGATGCTCCAGGGACACTTCACCCTTCAAGGCCGGCAACCGGGAGCGGTTGGGATTGAAGCCGGGCTCCCGTGGGGTATTCAGGATGTCGCCCAACCGGGCCAGTGAGATACCGGCCTGCTGGAAATCCTGCCACAGTTGCACCAGTTTGAGGATCGGGCTGCTGACCCGCCCCGCCAGCATGTTGAAGGCCACTAGTTGACCGACGGTGAGTTCGTTGGCGATCACCAGGTGGGCGCCCCACCAGATGATGCCGAGGGTCATCAGCTTGTTGATCAGCCCCGCCACCTGGTTGGCCACATTGTTGAGGTTCTGGCTGCGGAACGAGGCGTGGACATAATTGGCGAGGTGGTCCTCCAGTTTTCGCTGCATCTGCGGTTCCACCGCCATCGACTTGACGGTTCCGATACCGGTGATCGATTCGGTGAGAAAGGCGGTGTTGGCCGCTCCATGCTTGAACTTGTCGTTGAGGCGGTGACGCAGGATGGGGGTGATAAAGATAGATAACACCACATACAAAGGTATGGTCGCCAACACGATCCAGGTCAGGGTGGGACTGTAGTACCACATCACCGCGAGGAAGACGAAGACGAAAAAGAGATCGATGACCAGAGTCAGGGCGGTGCCGGTGATGAAGTTGCGGATGGTGTCGAGTTCCCTCACCCGGGCCACATTCTGCCCCACCTGGCGTGACTCGAAATAGGCCATCGGCAAGGCCATCAAATGATTATAGAGCCGGGAACCCAGGGTGACATCCACCCGATTGGTGGTGTGGCTGAACAGGTAGTTGCGGATACCGCCCATCAGGGCATCGAAGACCACCAGGACAAAGAAACCCACCGCCAGTACGTCCAGGGTAGTGAACCCGCGATGCACAAGCACCTTGTCCATCACCACCTGAAAGAAGAGCGGCGTAACCAGGGCAAAGAGCTGGAGGAAAAAAGAGGCGATCAAAACCTCGGCGAAGAGCTTCCTGTATTTGACCAGGGCGGGGATGAACCAGGAGATGTCGAACTTTTGTTGCAGACTCTCGCCCAAGCCCTGCCTTCTGGCCAACAGGATCAGTTCGCCTGACCAGATGGCATCGAAGGCCTCCAACGCCATACTCTTCGGGCTGCTTTCACGAAGATCGTGCACCAATACACCGGTTTCTGCCGGCTGCCGGTCCCCGTTCGGATCCGCTTTGGCGATTCGGGCGAGAATGACATAGCTGCCATCCTTAAGCTTCGCAATCGCCGGTAATACGCTGTTATCCAGATCAGCCAATGAAGGCTTCAGGCGCCTGGTCTTCAGGGTGAGGGCCTTGGCCGCCTGTAGCATTTCGCTATCGGTAAAGGGAAGACCGGGTTTACCGAACTGGTGGGCTATCTGCTCGGGTTCGGCGGGCAGCTGGTGGAAGCGCGCGATGGCAATGAGCGTACTGAGTCCGGTATCCATACCAATTTCGCATTGGACGGCCCAACCTTGGGTAGTCCCTGCGTTTGTCCTTATTAAACATCACTAGAAAATGAGCGATTTATAATATAACGGTATTGATTTGTGTCAAGACCCATTCACACAATTTCTGCCGATCACACTGTACAATACCGCCCGGCACCCTGCCGGCGGGACTAGCTATCCCCAAGCTTGGTTTCCACAATCGATCGAATAAGAGCCGGCGCACTTTCCAACTGGCGCACACGCTTCCATAGACGACCCGGCCTGTTCGCGTAGAGGGCAAGCAATTCAGTGGAAGCCAACCATGACAGCTCACGTCTTTTCTTGAATCTGCCCACCGAGTCCTGCTGCCATTCACGATTCAGCGCTTGGATGTCCCGGTATGGAAATTCAATGAAGTAGGTTCTCCACTTTTTAGGCTGCAGCCGGCTGCCTGACGCCCTGTTGCACCACCAATCGGGATGGTCAGAAAGGGTTTTTTCGAACAAGGCGTCCACAATTGGAATCTGATGATCGACCTTTTCGGCATTCCGGCTCGCCTGTTGCAGATCGTCGGAGAAATACATGGTTTCCGTCTCCTCGACGAATTCCCTGACTGCGGTCTGTCTGAAACTCTCGCCTTCACCCAGGCCACCGCCAAAATCGATCAGATAGCCTGTCTTGCGGCCACTGAAAGTTGATTGAAACAGGAAACAGACATCATCTTCATGTACAGAGAAGGGTATAACACCGGCACCCATAGCGACTCCTCCTCATGGCGACTTGGTATTGTTGGCATCCGCCAGAGACGGTGACGCAACAGTGGCGTGGCCTCTTTAAAAAAAGGATCCTCCGAAGAATTTGTGGGTAGACTTCACTGATCCCGTCATTCCGGCGCAGGCCGGAATCCAGATGCTCCACTCGATTGTCGACCATCTGTCTTTCAGCAAAGAATACTGCTCGTCAAATCAGCTCCGGATACAAATACCGCCAGTATGGGTTCAGCGCTACAATCGTCTTTAACTTCCACCTACGGTTGTCTCTCCATACCACCTCCCTGGATTCCGGCATGCGCCGGAATGACGTGATCATAGGATATTAGGGCCTGTTATCACTAATCCGTGGGAATGGGGAAGCGGCCACAATAGACGCCCTGCTGCGCATGCTCGCATTTACAGACCTTAAAGGGATCTTTCCAGCACATGATCTCCTTAAACTGACCATCGCTCGAGCCCGGTTTGGCTTCAGCCCGCTGCTGTTGATCGTTATCATGATCGGATTGTTTGGTCGTCATTAATTTCAAATGCCTCCTCACACTGAGCCATACCGGCATCTGACGTCCACTATTGTGTATCTGCTTTTTTATACTGTCCCTGAATCGGCATGCCGGCCCTACACCTCTCATCGAAATGAGACGATGCTCATCTGAAACAATAGCCCATCAACTGCACAATTGTTGGTTTGATCTAAAAATGGAGCGGGATGAATCCTGATCCTTGATGTCAGTCCAGCTCTGTCTCGCTCGACGTGGAATGAGCGCAGGAACCACATCCTGAGCAGTTGTCCGAGGACGCTTCTCTCTCAGGATCCAGCCTGTTCAACCACAATTGAAATACCACCCAGCCTGCACACAAGGCCACTAATCCCAATATGGCGAACACGTGTATCCACATGGTCATGCCGCACTGAACAGGCCGGCAAATCCCATGAATGCCATGGAGAGAATTCCGGCAATAATCAGGTTCATGGCAGTCCCTTTAATCAGTCGAGGCACTTCAGCCAGCTCGGTCTCCTCCCGCAATCCGGCCATCAGCACCAGAGCAAGCGTAAAACCCAACCCTGCTCCCAAAGCATAGGTCATACCCTGTATGAACCCATACCCTTTGTTGGTGGCGAAGATGGCCAGACCGAGAATCGCGCAGTTGGTGGTGATCAAGGGCAGGAATATCCCCAATGCCTTGAACAGAGCCGGACTCAGCTTTTTTATCACCATCTCGATGAATTGAACCGTGCTGGCAATCACCACGATAAAACTGATCAACCTTAGATAAGGTGCATAAATCAGAATATAGGTATTGAGCAGCCAGGCGCACAATGCGGTAATCAGCATCACGAATATGGTGGCCAAGCCCAATCGGAAAGCGGTTTCCAATCGCTGCGATACCCCCAGAAAAGGACACAAGCCGAGAAAATAGGCCAATACAAAATTGTTGATTAGCAGGGCGCTGATGAAAATCCACACAAGTTCGTTCATGGTACTTCAATCTCCATCTGATCCAGTTGTTGCGCCAGTCTGTCCTTACGCTCTTTCAGCCAGTTGAAAAAAAGCAATAAAAGGCCCAAGGTGATGAAACCGCCGGGCGGCAGGATCATGATCACCCAGGGTTCGAAGTCCTCACTGAAGAGTTTGAATCCGAACAACGCTCCCTCTCCCAGTAACTCACGAACCGCACCCAGGGAGAACAGGGCGAACAGGAAACCACTGGCCATGCCCAGCGCATCCACCACGGCGAAACGTACCGAGTTGCGAGCAGCAAAGGCCTCCTGCCGTCCCAGGATCATGCAGTTGGCCACGATCAAGGGTATGAAGGCCCCCAGCTCTTTGTGGACCTTTGGCATCAGCGCCTCAAGGGTAAAGTCGGTGACGGTGACAAAAGTGGCGATGATAATGATATACGTGGAGATACGTACCTGTTTGGGTATCCAGTCTTTCAATGATGAAACGAAAAAACTCGAGGCCACCAGAACAAAAAAAGTCGCCCCTCCCATAACCAGTGCATTCATCGCAGAGTTGGTGACTGCAAGCATGGGACACATACCCAGCACTTGAACAAAAACCGGGTTGTCGCGCCAAAGCCCCTTGATGAACTCCTGATAAGCGTCTTGTTTTTTCTCAGGCATGCTCTTCACCCTGTTTGAACAATAATCCTAGAAACGCTGTAACCACTGTTGGTTCGTCTGGTTGATAATCCGCACCACCGCCTTGGAGGAGATAGTCGCACCGGTGATGGCATCAACCTCGTTCGGCGCTGCTTTAGCGCCTCGCTTCACGGTCACTATTTCCGGTTCGACGGATAAGGCATCGAAATTCGAAACGAACTCGGCATCTTTGTAGATCTTGTCACCCAGACCCGGCGTTTCCCGGCTCTCGAGTATCTCCATGCCAACCACCCTGCGCTGCTTGGGCTGATAGCCATAGAGCAATCGAATGGTGTCCTGGAAACCGGGACCTGAACCGGGAATGGCATACCCCACCAGCACACCCTGCGCATCTTGACCGCCGAAGACGAATTCCTCACCCTTCCCGACCTCTTCCACCGGCGTCAATCGACCATCCCGGTAGACCAATCGCTGCAGTTGCGTGGAGCCGGGCAACACTTTGAATACCGCCTCCTGCAGAACTTTCGCCTTATAGGCGGTAATAGTGGGCAGGGTGGCTTCAAATACGGAGACGATGATCAGGCCGGATAGCAGTCCCGCAAAGCCAAGTGTCGCCACCAAACGGGTGGATCCGGGTTCGCTGACCTTCATCTGTTGTCGGCTCTGCTGATTCAACTGAATGTCACTCCTTGCCGAACACGCGGGGCTGAGTATAGCGGTCGATCAGTGGCGTGGCCGCATTCATCAACAAGATGGCGTACATAACCCCCTCGGGAAAGCCGCCGAAAAGCCGGATCAGTACAACCAGCAGTCCGATACCTATGGCGAAGATCCAGGCGCCGCGCGGCGTCAGGGGGGAGGTAACCGGGTCGGTCGCCATATAGAAAGCCGCCAGCAACAATCCCCCGGATAACAGGGTGAATAAAGGATCCGGATACCGAACTGTATCGATGGCGTAAAGCACACCCGAAAAGAGTGCAGCCGAAAGCATGATACCCACCGGGATACGCCAGTCGATATCTCTACGCAACAGCAGATAGATCCCTCCCGCCAGCAACAACACCCCACTGGTCTCGCCGATACAGCCTGCGCTATTACCCAATGCCAAATCGACCAGCGGGGTCGGCTGCTGCTCGAATTTCATCAATCCCAGGGGTGTGGCTGCGGATACCGCATCGTAGTGGGGTTGCATGAATGGCAGTGCAAAGTTGGAGGGATACCACAACAGAAAGCCTTCTCCACTTGCCTGGACACTCCAGGTCGTCATGGCATTCGGGAAGGTCGCAAGCAGAAAGGCCCGCCCGACCAGGGCCGGATTGAACAGATTGTGTCCCAGTCCACCCCAGATCACCTTGCCTATACCAATGGAAACTACCCCACCGAGAAAAGCCATCCACAGCGGTAACGCGGGGGGCAGGGTCAGGCCCAGCAACAGACCCGTCAGCACGCCGCTGCCATCCAGCAGTCGCTGCCATCGCTGGTCTCCCGGGGAGAAGAGCCATTCTGTAAGCACCGCCCCCAGGACACTCGCCACAATAACCAGAAGCGCACCCAGACCGAACAGCCAAATTCCAGCCAGAGTGGCTGGCAACAACGCATACAGCAGATCCTTCATGGTCTGAGCGGTTGTCATCTCCTGTTTCAACAGGGGGGATGGCTGCACCAGTAATCTCGGATCCTTGTCGTTCATCAGTGCCTGCCCCGCTTTCCGCGCAACTCGCTTTTAGCGCTGCGTATCAGTTGCACGATGGGGATACCCGAGGGGCAGGAGTAGGTGCAGGAGCCACACTCCACACACTCGGTGACATTGGCCTGTTTGATCTGATCGAACTGACGCGCTCTGGCAAGACGGGCCAGTTTGGACGGATTGAGAAAATAGGGGCATGCCTCCACACACCTGCCACAGCGTATGCAGGGATACTCCTTCGGACGAGCTGTCTGTTCCGCGGTAAAGGCCAGTATTCCGGAGCTGGATTTGATGATCGGCGCATCCAGACTGGCAATGGGAGTACCCATCATGGGTCCCCCCATGAGCACCTCTTTGGTATCCTCCTTGAGCCCGCCGCAGAATCGAAGCACCTCCCGGACGGGGGTGCCCAGTGGGACGATCAGGTTGGCGGGATATTCAATACCGGGCCCTGATACCGTCACCATACGGTCGATATAGGGCATGCCGGACTCGAAATAGTCAGCGATAGCGACAAGGGTGCTGACATTGTTCATGATGATACCCATGTCCGCCGCATGCAGTCCCTTGGGTATCTCTACATTCAGCAGGGATTTGATCATCATTTTGGAATCCCCCTGTGGGTATTTGACCCTCAGGGGAGCTACACGAAACGGCTTGTCGGAGGGGATACGCCTATCCAGGGCCGCGATGGCGTCCGGCTTGTTGAGTTCGATCCCGAGAATGGACTCCTCGGCCCCCAACAGGGTGTGCAGAATCTCGACGCCCCGCAGTAACGCCTCAGGACGCTCCACCATGATTCTATGATCGTTGGTCAGATAAGGTTCACACTCGGCGCCATTGGCAATCAGGTGTTCGATCTTCACACCTTCACGCAAAGAGTATTTGACATGCGCGGGAAGCGAAGCCCCTCCCAGACCCACGATACCCGTCCGTTGAATAACGGAGACTAAATCCTCCAGCGACAGTCCCCGCCAGTCGGGCGGCTGCTCAACATCGAGGCGCTGGGTGGCATACAGATCGGCTTCGATCTCGATGGCCTGTTCATATCGTCCGCCGGGAAAACGCCGTCTTCCAATGGCCTTGACCCGGCCGGTGACCGGACTGTGCAGACTGGCGGATACGAATGCCCCAGGCTCGGCAATCAGTTGACCTCGCCCTACCTGTTGCCCTGCCTCCACCACCGCCTTCGCGGGTGCTCCCAAGTGCTGGTGCAAAGGCAATATGTAGCGCTCTACAAAAGGCATTCTCTGGGTATGCAGGGAGGCGGTCCGGTGTTTGTATTCCTGCGGGTGAATACCGTGTGAGAAGCTGCGTTTGAACAGTGTGGAGAGCACTGGCATATCGTGTTTACTGTACCGGTTCCCTATACCCGGCAAGCCTCATCAGACGCTCATGCATCGCTTTGCGGGTCTCCTGTTGGAGTTGATTGGTCAGGTCACTGATACGTTGTTCATACTTATCCGCCTGTATCTGCAGCGCCTCTTGATGCTCTGCAGCCACGGCTGCTTCCGCCTCCCCGCGTACCTGTGCGGTAAACGGCGTCACCAGTCCCGCCAACTCCTGCAGCATGCGCCATGTCCGTTGCCGCTTCTCGGTGATCTCCAGCAAATGCCTGTCTATACTGAAACGCTGGACCTCATCCCCCTGCCGGTTCAGTTCAACGTAAACCGACTTCTCTTCTCTCTCCCCGGCTGACAGATCGAGATACTCTGCAAGCCTTACGGCTTCCTCGTCACGATTGAGTGGTGAGAAATAGCCACTGAAGCGCGTCTCGCCGAGTGCCCAATCGACAGGTGTATACACCCCCAGCCCGGCATCTTTTTCCCACGGCTCCGTAAGCGCCGGATTACCATCCAGGCTGATCCGGGAACCGAATACACCTTCCGCTTGCGGATCGTATCGGAACAGGGGGAAGAGTCGGCTGATCACTGCAGTCCGGGCACGATACAGTGTCTGATCGGGTGCGAAACCGTGACGTGAGGGGCTCGGGGCATGCAAGTGCACCAGCGCCGGACCCCTGTGGGCCAAGGCAGACTGGATGCATTCTGCAAAATGCTCCCTATCACTGATTGAGGTCTGGGCAATAAATGTCTCCCGCTGAACAAGCGACAGCAGCGCCAAATCGATAGCCACGTCATCCACTGAGGTCAGCGGCGACTCCAGGCCCGTCCGTTCTGCAAGCCCCAGATCCAGATCGGCGAGCAATACTGTTTTAATCGGCAGTTCATCGCCCAAAACCCGGACAAGCTGACCCAGTCCGTGACCAGCCAACTGACCGCTGTCGCCCACCAGCAGCAGGGTTGGACACAATGCTCTCTCTTCATCATCGAGATCACGCCAGGTCATTGTCTCGAGATCGGACCAGAGGCGCGCCGCATCCGCAGACTGCTCCAACTCCGCACGCGCCTTACGCATCAGCACGAAGCCTTCCGTCGCCTGCCGCAGTTGGCCCTCCAGCAGACCGGCGGCCAACTGCGCGCCGTCACCGGTGGCATCGAGTGTGACTGGTGTCGAGAAAGGATTGTGAGGAAAACCACCGGCCCAGCTGACCACTGAACCTGGAGAAAGCACAATGCTTACCCTGGCGCGTCCCATTTCCTGACGTCCACTGCTGAGCCGCCAGGTGAGATCGATCAGGTCACGCGCCAGATCCACCAGGCGGCGTAATCGGGCTGCATCCACCTGATTGGTGATGGCATCCTCCACTTCACCGATCAGGCTGCTCATATCAGCCTGCCTCGCGCCGCTCTTTTCCAGGCCACGTGAGAGTGCATCCAGGTCATCGGCAGGAAGGGCATCCGCCAATAGACTGCGAATCGATCCGGTGATCTTTTCCCGGGTTGTCTCGACCTGTTGCAGAAACGATTCAAACCGCGGTGTCTGCTGAGCCTCGACAATGGCAAGGGCCAGACGCAACGCCAATTTCGCCCCGCATCCAGGTTCCACGCCATCACCACCGGCCATCGCCAGCCCTGCGCAGTGCGCCAGATGGGCAGCGGCCGCCACACCGACTTGCGGATCCTCTGCCAGCCTGCGAATTGTATTCAGCTCACTGTCGGGCAACCCATGCCATGCCTTCTGAATCCGGCGTGCTCGGGAGAGAGATTGCGTAGCTTGCGGTACGAGCTGCAGCGCTTGCTCTGCACAGGCTTGAATACAGATTCCGCAACCCTTGCAACCATCCGGCTCCACGGCCAGCGCCAATAATTCACCACTCCCCCTGTTCGCTGTTTCGGGTTCATTGAACATCGGGTTGGTGACGGCAATCTGCAGACTGCCCATGTCACTTTGTAATTGTTCAATACCCTGCGCAATCGCTTGTTTGCGGTCTTGAGGAAAGGGCAGTTTCTCTTTGATCCCGTCATAACTGACGACAAGCATCTCTTCCAATGTGGAATAGGGCTTCTCCTGCTGTCGACATAACGAACTAATACCGGCAGCGAGTTTCGAGGCCACCGGTCTGAGCGCCTCGACACCACTGTGACGGATTGCGGCATCCATCAGGCGCGCGGGAGAAATCGAGACGACCTTGATGGCTGAATCGGGACAGGCGCACCAGCAGTCGCCGCATCCGGTGCATAACAGCGGATTGAATTGCGGCAGTTGCTTGCGAAACCTGCTCAAATCACGAAATCCCGCTGACCAGGGGGGTACGGCCCCCACTGCCAGATAGGGATCAGGCGCCAGTTCACCGCTCTTGCCCTGTTTATACAATACCCCGACCTGGTCCCAGAACCGGGGCAGACTGTCATAGGCATCATCCAGGCTTCCCAATCGACGAACCAGGGCCGGCACCTCATCATCGACATCCGAAATCGAGCGCGCCGGAACCAGAGGAAGACGTTTCAGGCTGATCTCCCTGACCTGATTCATGCCCCCTTCGAAATGCTGCAAACAGGCATCGACATCGGCCACTGACTCTCCCAACAGCTCTTCACGCAGACTCAGCAACCGACGTGGTGTCGTCGTCAACCGCTCAGTCTTGATCAATACGGCGGAAACAGCACCTAACAGATATTCATTCGGCAGGGACTCGGATTCCTCTGTCGGGGCCACTCTAAACAGGCGTATCCCGCTTTCCCTGATGTGGGAGCGTGCCGCCCTGGGCAGCTGCGTCCAAACCGATTCATCGGGAAGCGCGCTCTGCACAAGCAGTGTTCCTCCCTTCGCCAGGCCATGGTGCGGCATCAACCGCTGCATGCCGGTGGTTGTCACCAGTATCGATAGATCCACCGGGGTGTCGTCTCCGGGATCTCTAAGTTCATCACTGCAGAAGCTGATCCGATCGCTACAGACACCGCTCCAGGATTTGCTGAACAACGCCGGTCGGCTACGCACGCCACCATCGAAGATTCGATGCAGGAAGGCGGCCGTTTCCACCATCAATCCCTCTCCGGCTACTCCCGACAACCGGTGCAGTGCCAGCGTCAGGGCGCCTTCAGGACGCAGGTCGGGTGAGACTGCCTCATCGTAGAGTCCCATCGACTCGAGCCCCGGATAGCTGCGGCGTAAACGGTCCAACAAGACCTGTCGTTTCGGATAGTCGCTGGATGTTTGGGAAAAGTTGATGCCCAGATAGACCTGCTGCTGTTTGATCCTATCCAGGTTTCTGCACAGTGAAGCCAGATCCGAACCGCGCAGGGGAAGCCCACCCAACCCATATATGGCTGAGAGAAACCTGGGGCGCTGTTTATCGCTTATCGATGGATAGCCCGGATGTGCTTCGAGCCCGAACCGATGGTTTTCCGCGGCATGGTCAAACGCACCACGCACCTCTCTCATCAATGGCGGGTCTGTCGCCAGCGGGACATCCATGCGCTCCAGTACGCAAACACTGGCGCCGCCTGCGAGACAGCGTGCTATCTCTTTAGCGGGGAAGGGACGCAGACAGCGCACACCCAACACACCAACCTTCAAACGGTCGCTGGCACGCAGGTAGTCTGCCACTGCCTCGAGGACCTCTATTGCAGCACCCTGCGCCACCAGAATCAGTTTGGCGTCATCAACCCGGTAAGCTGAAAGTGATCGATGTCGCCGACCCGTCTGTTCGGAAAAAACAACAAAGGCGTCATCAAGGCAATCCGATAGGGCATCGTCAAAGAAGACACGCCCCGACGCTTTGGCCTGCCCCCACACCTCCGAGGCCTGAAGCCCGCCCAGCATGACAGGCCGGTCAGGATTATGCCAACGGATTATCCGCCGGCGCGACTCACCCAGCAACAACTGCTGTGCCGCAGTCGGGGATGCAATCAGATCATCCGGTCGTCCCAGATAGCGCTCCACCAAGCCCGGAGGCGGCAGGCTGACCTCCTGCAGTGCCAGCGCCGTCTGCTCACCATCCATAACGACCAGGCCAGGCATCAGTGACTGCTCGGCTGCGCGTCGCACGATCAGGGAGAAATCCACAGCCTCCTGGACATTCGCTGCAATCAACTGGAAACAGCCGGAATCGGCTGCCAGATGAAAAGCTTCATGACCACTGCCCAGCGCCGGTGCATGACCGGCAAGACTGCGTGCAGTGAGGTGTATGACCAACGGCAGCCTGCGGCCGGCGGCGATGGTCAACAGGTCACTGCTGCAAGCCAGATCGGGCCCGGATAAAAAACTGGTTGCCCGTATACCGCTCATTGACATACCGATGCTCGCAGCCAGCGCCCCACGCGCCCCTTCTGTTGACTGCATGCTGACCGGTGAACCCAGGAAATTCAACCGTTGCTGATTCAGTTCACTGCGCCAGGCCAGATCAGCTGTCAGTGCCGGGTAGGACGCCCCCAGCCCGGCCCCTTCACTGATTCCCGCTTCCAATACAGATACGGCCGTATTGCCGTCCAACAATGTGCTGTTGCCCGCATAGGGGCCCTGGGTGCGCGAGGGCGTCCCAAGCAGGCGCTTCAATAACCGTAAAGCCGAATTAACCAAGTCGGGCATAACGGTTCTCACTCTGAATCCGTGAAGGGGCCTGGTTTGCAAACTGCCCCCCTTCCAACCATTGAATGGCACCGGTAGGACAGCGGTAGGTCGCCGCAGGATGGGCCGGTCCACCCCCTGAATAGTCCACGACCGGCAGGTTATCCTTCATATGAATCAGACCGGGTGCCGCATCCGCTACACAGCGCTCACAGGCATCACACGCCGTGGTGCAGAGCGCCACTGCCATATCACCGGCAAGGGGCGCCATGCATTGTACGAAAAGATGCTGGCTCAACGGCACCAGCTCGAACAGATCCCTTGGACAGACATCCACACAATCACCACAGGCGGTACAGTGCTCGATATCGACCACAGGCAGCCCGTTTGAATTGGTATTGATCGCATTGAAGCTGCAGGCTCGCTGACAGTCACCGAGGCCGAAACATCCCCAGGAACAACCTTTGCCGCCGCCGGAAACCACGGATGCCGCAAGACAGCTTTCGAATCCCCTGTATTCGGCGATCTGGTATGCCTGGCCTTTCCCCCCGGCACAATGCAGTCGCGCCACCCGCTTCTCTTGCTGCCCCGGATCCACATCCAGCAGTTCAGCCACGGCATCGATCGTCTCCTGGCTTGCGACAGTGCACTTGCTCGGTGATGTGGTGAGTTGCACCAACTGCTCGGCAAAAGCATGGCAGCCCGGTTGCCCACAGGCACCGCAATTTGAACCGGGCAGCAGATCTTCGGTCTCTTCGATCCGGGGATCCTCCTGCACTTTCAGAAATCTGTAGGCCACCGCCAGGATAACCGCAAAAACCAGACCGATACCGGTCATGATAGCGGGTGCGATAACAAAGCTGTTCATTGGTTGAACGGCGCCGCTCGTTCAATCAATGAGTCCAGATCGGGCTCATCGTGATTGAGGGGCTTCCCAGGATGGATGCATTTCGCCGGACAGAGTTCAGCCGCCTGCACCAGCTGAGCAAAAGTGGCATTGCCGAGATCCCCGAGCATGGCCTGCTTTTCGTCGTTATAGATAAACAGCTGCGGGTTGATCGGCAGGCAGTCATTGCAACTGGTGCAAAGGGGGGTATCGATCCAGGGGTCATCAAAACTCAGGTTCTCCTGCTCTTCTTCGGGTGACCCGCTCTCCTCGGCTTCCTCGCTCTGCTGTTCAGGCATCACTTCATCACTGACCATGGCGACAGACCCGGAGGGTATGTCACCGGGACGCAATCCCCCCTCGACATCCAGGCCAAGCAACACATCCGTGAGTCGCTGCATGGCCTCGCCGGCAGCTTCGTTTCTCACCCGCTCCACCTCTTCGGCATGTGCAGCCTGTACGCGATCCAGCTCATTGCTGGCTAGCTCACGTTCCTCCGCCCGGGTTTTTTCCACCGCCATATCGACATAACGGTTGCGCACGCCCGCCATCTCCTGCAGGGTGTGCCAATAGTTGAGGCGGTCACGGCAAGCCAGTGCGAGTTCTCTTGAGATCACCACACGGTGCAGCATGGCGTTGCCGTCGATGGCCCAGACAAACGGCACGCGTCTATAGGCATCCTCCGGACTCATGGCCAGATAGTCCTGTATCGATAACAGTCCGTCTGAATCGCAACCGGCCGGGATCAGTCGGAAGTGATCTCGTAGACGCTCGATCAGCAGGGCATGGTCGGCAAAGGTGAATGCCAGTTCAGTGGTGACACTATTGCCGTTGTCATCCAGGTACTGAAACGGGTGCAAAGGCCAGTCCCGATCAGCCTGGGGATTACCGCTGAAGTCCATCCGCACAGCTGCCGAATCGCCAGCCTCCGGGTTGATACGGAAAAAGGGGTGGGCCCGGCTTTCGATGGCAGCGCCGGCCACCAACCAGGCATTCAGCGGAAGCAGTCTGCCGGGTGGACGCATGCCCGTATTGATGACATGCAGGCTGGTGCGGGTGGCATCCAAAGCCATCAGGTAGCACTTCAACAGGTGCTGATGCCGGGCAGCGGAAGACTGGTCGACAACGGCTTGACGATGACTGATGCCCAGATAACTCAATTCGGTCCGGTAACTCTTGAGTGGATCGCCATCGAGACCGGCACCAGGATCGGCATGCGCCAACACCCGGATCAGAATCTGTACAGGCCGCCCCGAGCTGAGCAGTCGGGAAAAGGTACGCAATCCCTCGCCGGCCACCTGATCGGCCGATCCCAACGCAATCACCGAGGGCACCATTCGCAGCTCTTCTTGTGAAAAGGCCTCCCAGCTGAAATTGGCGAACCAGGGGTCGTGAATCTCCGGGTTGTAGATAGCGTCGATCTCCAGCTGTGCGATACGCACCGCACTGTAGATCGAGGTCAGCTTCTCAGCCTCACGATCGAATATTTCCATCGCTTTGGCGCAGGGATCATGATCGGTGATCTCCTGGCAGAAATCGACCTCCTGAAGCCAGGGATCGGTAAGCGTGCCAATGTGCAGGAAACGGACCAGCACCGGGTCGGGATGCCAGCCTTGCATGATCTCCAGCGCATGTTCGATACGCTCACGCCGCTCCTCTGAAATAGACCGGGTGCCCCGGGAATGATCCATCACCGCGGAGAGTATCTCGGGGTCGAAGCGTTCACCGCCAAGGCCGACGCTGTCTCGGGCCATCTTGGGTTCAATCGACTCATCGGATTTGATCCATTCGACTTCGAGGAGCTCCTTCAGGCCGCGTATGGAGACATCGATTCGCTCCTGAAAACGTTGTTGCATGTGGAGAAACTGACTGCGTACCGCATGAATCAGAAGATGGAGTGAGGGATAGCGGCCATAACCCAACAGCTGGGCGCCCTCCGGCACAGACTGCAGCAACAGGTTCAGGTCATCTTCCAGTCTCTTTCTCTCCTGATCATCGAGACCGAGATGCGTCTGTAGCGCGATGCAGGACTCCGCCAATGTCGCTCCGGCATCCACCGGTCCTTCGCGCTGCTGCAACAGATTGCGAATATGGTGTTCCAGCCAGGGCAGATGGTGTTTCAGAATCCGTGCCTTCTCCTCCTCCGGTGCATTGGCGGCCACTGCCTCCTGAAGCCATTGCACAAGGGGGCAGGCAAGTTCTTCGGCTGTCTGATAGGTCTCTTCGGTATTGGGAGGAAAAAGGAACAGGGGGTAGTCATAGCGTAGCCTGGACGTATCGCGATAGGGATCGAGCAAGGCTGGGAGATAGTCGTCGCCAATCGACTCCAACTGCGCCTTGGCCGCAGGGTCACCCAGGTGGAAATGGCGCAGAAGAAACATCAATTCACGGGTTGCCCGGGCATCCTTGACTGCCGTCGGCAAGGATGGCACCCGCCCCGATTCATTGCTGGGCAACTGGGTTGATTGCTCCTCTGCGGCCTTTTTTGTCGTTGTCATTTCAGAAAAACTCTCGTTGCGATCAGGAGTTCGTCAAGCTTTCCCGATTTCGTGATCAGATAGTGATTCGGTCCAACACTGCGTTGAAGCCCTCCAGCCTTTTCTCAGGCGTCATCTCCACACCCTGACTCGACAGATCCTCGTAACACTGGGCATCCGGGTTATGGTAGAGCAGTCCCAACGGCAGTCTCGCGGTGTCTGCAGCGAGTTGGAAGGCCCGGGCAAGATCCGAGGGGTCGTGTTCCATCTGATTGGGGAATTGACGGCTGACACTCTTGTCCACTGGAATTCCCCGCTGATGCTGCAACAGCAGGAACCGGTCCGGGTTCTGCTGCAGCTCTTTTGAAAAACTGTCCGCATACACCGGGCAACGCTGAATAATGCGCACAAACCCAGTCCCTTTGTGTCGGTATGCGGCTTTTAATGTTTCGTAGAGTAAAGGGGGATTCCAGTCGGCCACCTGTGCCACGAAAGAGACGTTGGTAACACCCAGCGTTACCGTTAACGGATTATGCGGCTCCAGTATGGCGCCGAAAGGATGGGTGTTGGTCTTGAAGCCATGGGGGCTGGTGGGAGATGTCTGGGCCTTGGTCAAGCCGTAGATGGCATTGTCAAACACCATCAGAGTCATATCCATGTTGTAGCGCAGAGCATGGATCCAATGAGCGGTGCCGATAGAAAAACAATCACCGTCGCCCGTCGCCACCCACACATCCAGTTCAGGCCGTCTGGCCTTGATGCCGCAGGCAACGGGCAGCGCACGCCCATGCAGGCCATGAAAACCGAATGTGCCGAGATAATGGGGCATACGGCTGGAGCAGCCGATACCGGAAACACATACAGACATCTCCGGCCGCTGCTGCTCGTCACGCAAGACCTTTTGTGCGGCTGTCAGCACCGCATGATCACCACAGCCGGGACACCATCGGGCCTCGCCGCCCGCATAGTCGCCCATGGTGAAATAGCGCTCAAAGACTTCGAGTGACCAGTCAGCTTTCAATCCGAACATCAGCCCTCTCCTTGCATTGCTTCGAGTCTTTTTACGAGTTCATTCTTGATCATTCCCGGCTGCAGCGGGTGTCCATATACCACCGACCAGCAATCGATATCGATCAGGGTATGGGCGCGTAACAGCAGGGCCAGTTGGGCATAACGGCGTGTCTCGTCGGTAATCAGCGGTGAACCGGGATCATCGCTGTAGTTGATCTCCACCGTCATCACTTTGCGAAAACCCTTGAAGATCTCTTTCAGCCCGGGCTCCATGGGTAAAATAAAGCGAAGATGCAGGGAAGAGACTTGATGGCCGTCAGCGCGCGCACGATCCACCGCCTCCTCAATGGCGCCAAGGGTTGACCCCCACCCAACCACCAGCAGATCGCCTGAATCATCGCCGTGCACGACGGGTGGCTTCAGGGTACTGGCCAGGGCGGCAAATTTCCGACTGCGCATATTCGCACCGTGTTGATTTGAATCGGAATCGTAGGCCACCTTGCTGTGGTTGGTGTGGGCAAGGCCGGTGAGGATGTACTGGCCACCCGGCATACCCGGTACGGGTCGAGGGGAGAGCCCACTCTCCGAATCCCAATTGTAGGGAGGAATATGCTCATCCCAGTCCGATTGATCGATAGGCGGCGCCATCCAGTCCAGGCTTGGCTCCGGTCTGTGGTAGGGTTGAACCCCGGTTGCCAGATTCGCATCTGTCAGCAGTATCACCGGGGTTCGGAACGCCTCGGCAAGCCGTCGCGACATCACCACAAAATGCAGGCACTCCTCAATCGTGGCTGCGGCGATCACCACCTTGGGTGCATCGCCAGGTTCCCCGAAAAGCGCAGCCAGCAAATCACCCTGCTCTACCTTGGTGGGCAGACCGGTGGATGGGCCACCGCGCTGCACGACACACACTACCAGGGGGAGTTCCGCCATCACCGCCAATGCCAGCATCTCTGTCTTTAGGGCCAGTCCCGGTCCTGAGGTGATGGTACAGGCGGTCTTTCCGGCAAACGAGGATCCAATGGCGAAACCGGCGGCGGCTATCTCATCCTCGGCCTGATGCACAAAGCCCCCAACCTCATGATAGACATCCGCCAGATAGTGGGATGCCGAGGTTGCCGGCGTGATCGGGTACATGGAAACCAGTTCCATACCGGATGCCATCACCCCGAGCCCCAATGCTGTATTCCCATTGGTGACGATATAACGCTTCCCCTCCCTGTCCTCTGCCGGCTGTGCTGGAACCTGGTAACTCAAATCCAGTTTCTCTGCGGCAAATCGGTAACCGGCATCGAACAAGCGGTGATTCATATCGATCACCTTGTCGCCCTTGCGTTTGAAGGTGGTGGCGATCTCGCCTTTGGCAATTTCCACATCCCGCGAATAGATACGGCACAACATCCCCAGCACGAACATATTCTTACCACGCCGGGGATTCGGCGTAATCTCCAGACAGGCCGTTTCAATCGGCAATTCGTGAACGATCAGGCCGTTTCTACGAAACTCGGCAACCGCCTTCGCATACTGCTCACGGATTTCAGGCACGCTGTCGTCGCGCCATTTATCCTCCAACAGCACTTGGGTACCCTCCTTGTAAGCGCCGTTGACAATACGCGAATAGAGAACCTGTTCGTTGAAGGCGACCACAATATCGGCTTCGTCGCCCATATTGGTAACCGCATGTGATGCCAGACGAATTCGAATACCGCTGGCGCCGGCCGGTGAGCGAGCTGGGGGTTGGATCTCGGCGGGAATGATCTCCACCGTCCAGACACCATTGCCCATTCGAGCGGATACCGTGCCAAAGGTCTGGCCGGCTTTTTGTGCGCCTTCACCAGAGTCGCTGACGATCTCCACGATGTGCTCACGGGTTAGCGTCAACCTCGGAGCAAGCTCCTCGGCAGTTGTTGCATCCACCACATCATTGGCCCTCGTTACAAAGAAGTGAAACGATTTCCTGCGCCCTGTTAATTCTGTTTCTGTCAGGGCTTCGTCATGAAAAAAGCCTGGTATCTTCCCTGCTGTTTAAGTCCACATTAAACGCAGTGGTATTGAGAAGTCAATTTTGAAAAATCCAATCGGCTGGCGAATCGGGCAGAACCAGGGCAAGAATCGAGCGGTTTTTTCACAGCTACAACTTCGATTTACCGGCAATCAGCACCAGTGGCCATCACCACATCAAATCGTCGGGCACGATATAGTCAGCATAGGGATCGTCGCTATCATCCTGCTGTTCACGATCATTGCGTACAACGATACAATTACGGTTTCTCATACTGATTTTGTCTGCCACTGCGGCAGGGATGACGTCATAGCGATCATCTATTTTGACAATCGCCAGCCGCCCGCCGATCAGTTGGCCATGAATCTCGTCTGTGATAAAAATCCGCCGCACCTTGGCTTCGTCATCGAAATGGTAAACCACCTCGCCCTCCTCCAACGGAAGACGATTCATCTCAATCAACTGCCTGATCTGGGCGGCAATCGCTTTTTGCTTCGCCTGCTCATTCTTTTTCTGATTCAGCGCACGATCCCGTTCGACATCCTTGGCTTTCGCCTGTTTTGCCCAACGCACGGCTTCGTCTTCCGCTTTCTGCTTGCGATGCCGCTGCTCTTTCTCCTTGCGTTGTTTTGCCTTTTTCGCCTTGTTGACTTTGTTCTTGTCAGTCAAGCCGGCCTTGAGCAGCTGATCCTGTAGTGAGTTAGCCAATACAATCTCCGGTACTAATCGAGGTCATCAAGAGCAAATCGATCAGTCAGCATCATACCGCAGTTACGTATTGCTCTCCATCCAACCCGTCGATAAACCCATGTTACGCGTTCGGCGCATATGGCATCGATCAATGTGGCCGGACCTTACATTTCACCCATCATATTCCCCTGCCCTGATATTGCTCTGTAGCTGCTTGATGATTATTCCTCTGTTGTGTGAACCGTACTCACGTTACACATTTTTTGACAACCTGGACGTCATCCACAATTTACTACCTAATCTGATTTTTTCTGCTAAAGTCAGCTTTTGAGCATAATGCCGTTGCCCGGCTGCTTCATAACCGCACCTTAGAATGAAACCTGCTCACTAAATGGTTTTTTAGAAATGACAAAAAAAAACAAATCGCCTGCACCCATTAATACTGATCAATCCGTCAGCGAAGCTCTCCAGATCATTCTCAAACATAATTACAATTATCTGCTTGCATGGGAACAGAGTGCACGTTCCTGGGACGACATTGAGGGTGTACACCAAACACGGGTCGCGTTCAGACGGATGCGTTCAGCCCTGTCGGCCTTTCGTACAGCCATTCCTCGCAAAGTCAGTAAACCCTGGTCCAACGAATTACGAGACCTTGCCAGTCAGTTGGGGATGGCGCGGGACCTGGATGTCTTCATCGATGAAGGACTTGGTGCGATACGAGGCAAACTGCCGCTTCGGGGGGAAGAGGGGGTTACCCAAATCGCCCACCAGCACAGGGAACAGGCATACCTGCAAGTCAACACCATGCTCGACAGCGACCAATACAAACACTTCAAAGACAATTTCCCTAAATGGATCGACGGTAAGGAGTGGGAACAGGCTGAATTGAAGGCTAAACACCGAAACAACTTATCAACCAATATTGTCCCCTTTTCCCGTAAGTTGCTGGACAGCCTGGAACGAGGCGTATTGGAAGCCGGCAGCCATGTGAATAAGGAATCAGCGCACGAGATGCATAAGCTGCGTATCGAATGTAAAAAATTACGTTATGCAGCCGAATTTTTCATTCCGGTATTGAAAGGATTGGATGATTTTATACGCCACATGAAAAGATTGCAGGATCTACTGGGCATCTTGAACGATGTATCGGTCATGAAGCATCTTCTGGATATCATGATGGAAGATGAGGACAACCATGAAGTTCTGGAGTATGCCGGAGGCCTGGTCGGCTGGCGTACGCGTCAATATTATGAAATGCTGGACACGTTCGATGATCGTTGGGAGGAGTTCATCAATGCAAAGCAACCCTGGTGGAGAAAACACCCCTGATAGTTATTGGATCTCTGCTGAAAATTCACTCTGATTGGCAGCAAGATATTCAGATACGATTTTACGCTGTTTTTTAGACTTGTTTTTGGTATTGATGAACAGAATATCGGTTTTCCCGTCTGCGCACGACCGAACCACGGTTGCACCCAATCCCTTACGCCTCACCATTGTATCGTTGCCGATCATTCTTACATTCGGCAGCCATTTCCTGAATTCATAGTCAATCTGCGTACCTGAACGCTGCGGCCTGTGTCCGTGGATAACAATTTTTATTTTTAGCGCCTTGAAAAGCATATCTATCGATTTCCCATGCTTCTTATAATATTGTGCCGCATCCTTAACATCATATAGCAGGTAATTCCTCTGTTTATTATCTCGTGTATAGGCGTATAGCTGCATTGCTTCAGGGCTTTTAAAGGCTTTCTTATAGTGGTCCGAATTAAATTGATTCAGGTTATTTTTCGTCACCTCACCGTAGTGTTGCAATGTACGTAAAAACTCCAGTGTCGGATAACCATGAATAAAAAGAATTCCTCTCTCCAGATAAAACAGGTCCAGCGATTCGATGAATTTCCTTAAACTCTCCAAATGATCCTTTCCCAGACCGATTTTCTTGCCGGCAGCGATTTTTCGCCAGACCTCCTGCTCATGGTTACCGACTATTATCTTTACACGTCCACCTTTCATCTCCGCTTGTCGCCGAGCCTCCCGCCAGAAGTCCACAACCGAGGGATCAGGCCTTTTTTTATCCACCAGGTCGCCTGTGTGGAATATAACGACACCGTTCATATCATCCGTCAGCTCACCCCGATCATTGAGGAGTGCAGCGTAACCTAATGTGTTTTTAACCGGGGCTAAGGTGTTGTCAGTATCGGAGAGCACAATACATCTGAGGTGGCTTCCAACAGAGTCATCGGGGGATTGAAGATGCTCCTCTGGAATCGGCGTCGTTGATGGCGCCGATGACTCAATGTCATGTTGTCTACCTTCGGAATGGGGGTAAGAGCGTGTTAACAAGTGTTTGGCAAGGCGTATTGATCGTTGAATATTGCCAAATAGACCTCCCCCTTTTATTCGTTTATTCATCGTTCAGAAAAAATTGGTCAGCTGCAACTCAAATACCGCCCCAGTAGTCAGATAGTGCACATTGACGTCCAGATCCAATTCTATCTTGATTTTTTTCAAGGCCATACCCTGGCCACCGGTATAGGCGATCCTGCGGTCCACTATATCTTCGCTTTTATCGAATTTGTTGATGCACCACTCGATGATCCTGTTGGACAAGCTGTTTTCCATATCCTCACCCAAGTATGATTTTTTTGGCTTGGCGACATTCTTACCGTAGCCATTATCAACAACCAACAATACGGTATGCTTCCTTTTCTGATCGAGATAGAGAATGACCTTAAAACCAGGAAATCTGCTTGTATACTTCTGTTGTATATAGGCGGCATGAGAAAAGCTATCTATTGAATTCTGATAGGCATCCTTGACGATCGAGCTTATTATCTGTGCATCCCCCGCGGTTTCACCGATCTTACCGATCAGTTCATTGTAAACTTCAGGCAATATCACCAGCTCCGAGAGTGCATCGTTCTGTTGACGCTTATTGAAGCTATGCCATTCCGCCATGCGGCTATCGTTGAAAATCACGGAGAACTGTCCCAGAATGGACAGGTCCGAGAGGCGTGAACTTTTTTTTGCCAGATAAAGCTTGAAGATATGGTTAAGTTCAGCCAGGGTGAGGTCCTTTTTCACTCGATCCTCATCGAGCAGAGAATCTTCCGACTGATAGATGACAGGCCCCTCTTTAAGCGACTTGGCCGCTTTCGAAAGATCACTCTGCCTACTCATGAAACAAACTAAGCATATTGAGATAAGACCTCGGATTAATCATCGCTATCCCGGAGTTCATTAAGTACCGACAACAGCGGTTCGCTACGATATCGAATCGGAATCATATGTCCTGCGACGCTGGTGAACAGGCCGATCCAGGGAAGATTACCACTGAATACGACATCGTGATGGTCAATGCCTCCAACGTTGTGCCACAGAGTATCGTGTCGGGTTAAAGGGGTATGTCCGACAAAAAGCTCTGCATCCGGTTTCAAGCTGAGTGAACTCCGGAAGCGTTTCACGTCGCCTTTGGTATAACCAGCCAGTCGATTCGGCCTGTACAGCCTGTTACAGGTCAACTCCTCCATCAGGCTGGGATAGCTGTGTACGTTTACCAGCATATCCATTGTCACCTTGCTCTTCGGCGGTGCCGCATGACAGGCCACATAATCTTTCGATACCGCAACATAGGGGAGCAGCTCATAAAAATATTCCATTGCCTTTTTGTAGGCCTCACCGCGAACACGTTTCACCTCCTTGGCCCACAGCAATCCTTGCGGTACGCCATCCTTACCGATCTCTTCAGAAAAACTGTCGTGGTTGCCGCGCACATAGAATACCTGCTGAGGAAACCACAACTTGAGTCGAAAGATCAGATCCATGATCAGTAGTGAACTCTCCATTTCCGCCAGCTTGCCGTCCATTTCCGAATGGACCGCATCGCCCAAAAAGACCATCGCTGCCTTTCCGTCACCCATCATTTCGAGAAATTCATTATGGCTCAGTATAGTGAGCAGATTATCCACCTGAGCATGTAGGTCGCCTAGAATGACAGGTATCATCTTTTTTGGCAGTTCTACCACACCGCCAGGCATTCCCCGATCGTCTCTCGGTCGCAAAGGCTCTTTTTCCAGTATTTCATTAACAGCCTTGAGATCCGCCAACGCCTCCTCGGGGGGCAGCAGTTGGATGGGGCCACCGAAGATACGACGTATCTCCTGGAGATTCGCCAACCGTCTTCTGTTGGCCCTGTTCTTCTCTTTCTCATTCAATAACGGGATCAACCGAGTTCCCTTATCGGCTTCCAGGTCTTTAAACAATAATGCATCGCCGTCATGGATAATCGAGAGCTGACGTTTAGCCAAGTTACGTGGATACTTGAAGATACGCTTCTGCAGATCATCCTCATACCCAAGAATAAGATGATCGCCTTTGCTCAGACGAAGAAATCCACTGATCTCTTTGAAATAGTGTTCCGGATTGATGAGCAGAAATCCGGGTTGCTCCTGTAGGTTATTTCCATGCACTGACTGCTCAGCATAGAGCAGAAGCCTAAAATCATTCCCAAATTCAATTTCAATCGGGATATCTTCATAGGGAACACGGATACTGCCGCCTCGTAGCAGAAAACTCTCCTGCAGTCGATGCTCCGTGTATTGGGAGGCCTGAGAAAATGCAGATTTCAGCTTGGCGAAGAATCCTTTCCTGGCGTTTTCTGGACCGTCCGCCATTGTATACCTCGTATCAAGCACTGCCAAAAAGCACAGCATACAACTTAGGACCTGTTAACACTAATCCAATACAGCCAGCTATCCCGTGAGATGTTGACGGGTCCAATTTACTATACCCCCCTGATCCATCGCCCCCGCCTGGCGGGCAACCTCTCTGCCACCGTGCATCAGCATCAGTGTGGGAATACTGCGGATGCCGAAGCGGGCCCCCAGCTGTTGAGCCTCTTCCGTGTTGACCTTGACCAACCTCACTGCCGGCTCAAGCTGAGCGGCCGCCTGTTCGAAGGCGGGAGCCATCATTTGGCAGGGTCCACACCAGGGAGCCCAGAAATCGATGAGCAGGGGGATGTCGCTTTTCTGTGCGTGGCGTTGAAATCGTCCTTCGTCCAATGCCAGGGGTTGGCCGGCGAATAGTGACTGGTGGCATTTGCCGCATTTCGCCCCATCCCGCAACCGGTCGGCTGGAACCCGGTTGATGCCGTCACAATGGGGGCAGACGATATGTAGGGCTTCACTCATGATACTGATTCCAATGCTCTGAATTTTCCATTAAATGGGGTGCAACAATAGAGATTTCAAGTCCACCATTTCTATCTGAATTCAGTATAATGCGCCCTTTATGGGCTGACACACAGGAGCATTCACAGTATGGCGGACCAATCCTTTGTCTTTGATGTCACGACGGACCGTTTTCAGCAGTTGGTGCTGGAGAACTCCATGCACGTTCCTGTGCTGGTCGATTTCTGGGCCGAGTGGTGTAATCCCTGTAAGACTCTGATGCCTACGTTGGCAAAACTGGCCGATGAATATCAGGGAAAATTCCTGGTGGCGAAGGTCAATACCGAGCAGGAGCAACAACTGGCCGCCCATTTCCAGGTCCGCAGCATTCCCAGTGTCAAGCTGTTCCACCAGGGACAGGTGGTGGATGAATTCATGGGGGCGTTGCCGGAAGCGGAGATCCGCAGTTTTCTCGACAAGCACATACCCCGTGAGTCCGACGCTCTGTTGGCCCAGGCGGATGCCATGCTGCTTCAGGGGGATGCCGAGGGTGCCGGCACCCTGCTCAAACAGGCCAGTGAGATCGATCCTGAAAGCCCGCGGGTCAAAATTTCCTACGCCCGCTATATGGCCACCACGGGCAAATTGGACGAAGCCGAGCAACTGCTCAGAGCCCTGCCCATTGAGGAGCGGAACAAGCCAGAAGTGGCCTCCATGCTGGCGCGGATCGAAATCGACCGGGCGACGGCCGACAGCCCGCCAACCGAGGAGCTCGAAAAGCGCCTGCAGGAGAATCCGGCTGACAGCGAGGCCATCCACATGCTGGCGTCCCACAAGGTCATGGAAAACGATTACGAAGGGGCACTGGAGTTACTCATGACCCTGTTGCAGAAGGATCGCAGTTATGGCGACAATGCCGCCCAGAAAGAGATGCTGCGGATCTTCGAGTTATTGGGCGGACAGGGCGATCTGGTAAAGCGTTACCGCAATAGGATGTTTAACTTCCTGCACTGACACTTATCCAATCTGCCCCAGCTAACCGGTCTCATCGCAGGACCATGATTTAACCGAGCATCCAACTATGTTGGAAAATCCGGACAAGGTCGGGGGCTTTTTGCAATAGAAGAGATGCGAATCGCAGCTGCAGTCGCTGCAGCCGAAACCGTGGACCGGTTCTGTATTGCCCCAAGTTGCCAGCGCCTTTGCCCATCGGTGCTCAAGGCGAGTCTGCCTCTGGCTGTACCAGACCGAATCAAGTGCTGCTATCTCACGCAGATAGTCGATATGCCAATGCTTCGACTTCATTTTCCGGCAATGTCTCGAGACCCGCGCCAGCACACCGCCAGGCCCGAATGCACTGCCAACGTAGATATAGCAGCCGGGTCTTATGTCGATGGCGCCCCAACGTCCCACCTGCACAACAGTACCCGTATCTACCTGCAGCACCAGGCCATAGGTCCCGGGTTTTGCGTTCATTCAAACTTGCCGGCGTTATTTCCGGTTATGCGTCGGAACAACAAGGATCGGGCATTTTGCCGCATGAAGAACTCCTTCCGTAACACTCCCCATAAGCAGATGATACATGGCGCCTCGCCCATGAGATCCTATGACAATCATATCCACATCAAGCCTGGAGGCCTCGTGCAGAATGGTTTCAACCGTTGATCCCTGGAAAAGAAGTGCAGTTGCGTCAATGCCATTCCCACGCATACGTTCGGCGATCTCTTGTAGCTGTCTGTGTTGGTCGTGGAATTTCTGTGAAAGCGTATCTCGAACCGATTGCGGCCCCACATCGTACCCAACAAAGTCAGGTTCCGGCTCTGCAACATGCAATAGCCATAGTTTTGCGAGCAGCGCAATTGCTAACTCTTCTGCCTTTTCCACTATATTCGCCGTCGATTCAGAAAGATCAACAACCGCCAGGATCTTCATGTATTGCCTCCGTCAGCCAAACTTTCAGGTAATGTAGGTCATATCCGCCCATAAATATGACTATTCGATTTCTTGTTTGCGTAACAGTCCCCGATCTTGGCATCAATAACTGATGATCATTCAATCACATCAACTTATGTAAACAGTCATTTCCGTAACACTTCCTTATGAAGTCTGGCTATGGATAGTGTGCTTATTTCTCAACAGTGCTTTTAATAGACTCTCGACTTGATTTTTGAATTTTGATCTGTTCCTCTCCCAACCAATGAAGTCAATAGCGTAACGTGATGTCAAAAACGATGCCCTCTCACTTTCCCATTCAAAGAGATAGTCATCCAATTTCACAGGAATTATGACAGATTCGTCAGTTTTATTCCGCCTCCATAGATTTTCCTCTTTCTCTATTGCCTTATCTAGTTCTCTACTTACCCAAATACTCTCCGACAATGATGACTTTGAACAGCACAAGATAATCCTTTCACCAAACCTAATTCCTTCATGTACTCCTTTTAGAATACTTTGACCGCCAATCATCTCATGCTCATCAAACCAGCACTTGACACCATAGGATGTTAGCGCGTCATAAAGATTTTTTGCGAACTGATGATCGAAATGTGAATAACTGATAAAACATGACATGTATTCCCGGGGTTTCTCGATACAAGTCGACATGTACTTTATTAACTCTTCCGGTACACCGCACTTCTGCAAAAACTCATGATTGTAACTACCTGATGCCAACATTGTCTTAACAGTCCTATGATCGATAATAGATGGCCCTCCATGACGGCAACTGTTTAGCCCAACAGCTCCCGTCAACACAACAGCACCGAGGTTTGTTTGCCAGAACACTGCATCAGTCAGATCCACATTAATCAAAAAAGCGCCATTAAAATTCGTCTCCGCTAAATTAGAACCTTTTAATGATGATTGACTCAGATCAGAAAATAAAAAATTTGCACCTTTACAATCAGCTCCATCAAATTTGCATTGATTCAAAATCGAACTTGAAAAGTTACTGTCTTTGAGATTCGCATTTGCAAAATTCGAATTACTGGCATTCGTTCCTCGAAAATTACAGCCTGACAGATCATATCCTGCATAATCACCAATAGTTAATTGTGAATATGACAAGTCAGGTATTATATGTCTTTGTTCCAATCTCCATTTATTCCAGAAGGATTTTCCTTTTTTAAGTATTCCGACATGACTTCTTATTGCCATACTAAATCCTTGGAAAATTTCATAACCTTACAGCTCAGTCTGACAACTAAATCACCATATCCTGCAGGTACTCAGATTGATGTATATGAATCCTGCATCAATTAGATGCAAACAGTATTAGGGCCTGTTAACACTAGTCCAATTGGCCCTAAGTGTAATCAGACGTATTACGCGTTGTAAAAAAATATAGGCGCGACAACATCACCAACTCCAAATTGCACCATACTTCACAGATTTTGCACAATCAGTATACGGCTTGAATTACAGCCTTCAACAATATCGCACTCAGGTTTATAAGTTTTAGACACCGTGTACGGCTTTATTACAATTTACATTAAAGCCAATTCGATTCACTTTCCCATTCAATGACAACTGTTTGCTCTCCGGGATGAACATGTGTCGTATTACAGATACAACGCCCCGGTATTACCGTCAGTTCCCCATCCAAATAGACTAGCGGTATATATTCACGTTCCCAAGGCGGCACCCCCCACTCCTGGAACAACTTTTTTAGAGATCGGTGACCGGGCCGTCCAGATACCTTGCACCGCTCGCCACCCCGGCGAAAACGCACTTCAACTTCACCTTGTCGCCAACGAGCCGCTGAGATCCCATCTTCACCGGGTCTGGCAATCAACCGGCCCAGACCTTCCGGCAAGACCAGCTCGTCACCATTGGACCAGATCAGGGGCTGGTTGGGGAGGTCTATAACTCGGGCGCGACAGAGATAAAGCCGGTCGCGATAACGACGCACCTCCCAATCCTCCCAGGTAATCAGCGGCGCTGCATCGATACGACCATGCACAGCCTCGCGCTCGATGCGGGCAAGTTTTTTCGAACTGGGCAGGGGTGCGCCTGTGGCGCTGACCCAGTGACGCAACAGATTTCTGAGTCGAACGGAATTTAATTGCTTCAATGCCGCGATTGAAAGGGTATCGCCATCTTTTGAGCGGGCCTTGGCCAGGTCTTCCTCCGCCTCTTCTCTCACCAGCATCAATAGTTCACCGCTAAAGCGAGCCGCCCTTGACAGGGTAGTGGCGGCTGCCGGCCAGCGGGAACGGAGTAATGGCATGACCTGGTGGCGAATGAAGTTTCGATCGAAACGCTGGTCCCTGTTCGAGGGATCCTCCTGCCAGCTTAGATTATGATGTCCGGCATACGCTTCCAACGACTCGCGGGAAAATGTCAGCAGCGGCCGTGCCAGCCAACCGGGGCCGAAGTGGGTCAGGGGCGGCATCGAAGCAAGCCCGGCGGGGCCGCTGCCACGCATCAGTTGTAACAGGAGTGTCTCCGCCTGATCGTCAAGGTGCTGGGCCGTCAGCAACAGGTCCCCCTCCCCCATCTGTTCCGCCATTGCCCGGTAGCGGGCCTCCCTGGCCACTGCCTCCAAACTTTCACCACTGTTCACGTTGAGCGTCAACCGGATGGTCTCCAGAGGAATGTCATAGCCCTGGCACAATCTTTCACAGTGGGTTTGCCAGCTATCGGCCTGGCGCTGCAGTCCATGGTGGACATGGATTGCATGAAGGTCATAGGGGAGCTGGGACCTGAGCTCAGCGAGCAGATTGAGCAGAACGCAGGAATCGAGTCCGCCACTGAGGGCAATATGGCAACAGGATGCGCCTGGCAGTTGCCTGAGTATCTCAAACAGCCGTGCGGCCGTGAGGTTCACAAGGCATTCCTACAGTCAGTCTCCGGAAAACTGGCCATACTGCATGAGCCGCTGATAACGGGTGTCGAGCAGTTTGTCGATGGCCATGCTGGTGATGTTGTCCATCCCTTCCACCAGTGCATGTTTGAGGTTCTTGGCCATTGTTTCGATGTCGCGATGGGCACCGCCCAAGGGTTCCGGCACGATCTCGTCGATCAGCCCCAACTCCTTGAGCCGGTCCGAGGTGATCGCCATGGCTTCGGCGGCCAGAGGCGCCTTTTCCGCACTCTTCCAGAGAATCGAGGCGCATCCCTCGGGGGAGATCACCGAGTAGGTGCTGTATTGCAGCATCAGGATGCGGTCGCCGACACCGACCGCCAGTGCGCCACCGGATCCACCCTCCCCGATCACAGTACAGATGATCGGTGTACGCAGACCCGACATCACTTTGAGATTGCGGGCAATGGCCTCGCTCTGCCCCCGCTCTTCGGCGCCGACACCGGGATAGGCGCCCGGGGTGTCGATGAAGGTCATGATAGGCAGCTTGAAACGCTCCGCCAGTTCCATCAGACGCAATGCCTTGCGATAACCCTCGGGACGGGGCATGCCAAAGTTACGAAAGAGTTTGTCCTTGGTGTCTCTGCCCTTCTGATGGCCGATCACCATCACCGGACGCCCTTCGAGGCGCGCCACACCACCAACAATGGCATGATCGTCGGCAAAGGCCCGGTCACCGTGCAGCTCATGGAACTCATCGAAGATGCGGTCGATATAGTCGAGCACATAGGGCCGCTGGGGATGACGCGACAGTTGCGAGATATCCCACGGCTTGAGATTGGAGAAGATCGATTCGGTCAACGTCTGACACTTGTTCTCCAGCC
Source organism: gamma proteobacterium symbiont of Ctena orbiculata (assembly GCA_003058525.1). Taxonomy (GTDB): domain Bacteria; phylum Pseudomonadota; class Gammaproteobacteria; order Chromatiales; family Chromatiaceae; genus Thiodiazotropha. The sequence continues at coordinate 109,220 of QBVD01000032.1, forward strand.
GGGCGATCTCATCCTGGATGTTGATCTCGTTGTCGGTACCGACCAGGCGGAGCTCTTCGATCTTCGCTTCGAGTTCGGCGATAGGTTGTTCAAATTCTAGAAAATTCAGATCCATACACGAAATATACCGGATTCATATTAGTTAGGACAGCCTCAGATTGTGGAAACAGCGAACATCGCAGGCTACAACCAAGTGCAACAGTGTTTGAGCCTGTTAACACTCATCCAATCGGTCCTGTTGCACCTGAAAAAGCGCCGATCAAGGCGCGAGGAGAGAAGTTTGGTGATTTCAAATGAACGACGAGCAACGCCAAGTAGCGCTTTTTCGGGCATAACCCCCCAAGGTCTATTGGATGAGGGTTAACAGGCCTTAAATCAGTGGGCTGCCTGTCGACTGCCCACAGCGCTGCCCGATTGCTGAGAGTGACGGTAAGCGACTCGCACCGAACCGGGGCCTAAGAACTGTTCAAGCCGGCGCAATAGCTCATCGGAGGGGGTAACCTGCCACTCCTTGCCCAGTTGGATGTCGCCACAGGCATCATTTGTCTGGTAGTGCAGCCGTATCCCGGTGGTCCCCCCACGGAAGGGAGAAAGAATCTGTTGCAACTGCTCGCTGAACCCGGCCACCTGGAGACCGTTGCGCGAGACTCTGACGTTCAGCAGACCGGCATAGTGTGACCGTGCCTGCTCGAAGGTCAGCAGATTGTCGGCACGGATGCTGAGTCCGCCGCGGAATTCATCGTAGTTCAGGCTGCCCGAAACCACCAGTATATTATCCGCAGCGATCAGATCCCGATGCTGTTCATAGACTTCGCTGAAGAGGGTACATTCGATACGTCCGCTACGATCGTCCAATACCAGGGTACCCATGCGACCCCGTTGGGTCTGCCGGTGGCTGGCGCTGACTACCAGACCTGTCACCACCACCGGTACACCGCGACGTCGTTGACCCGGTTGCGGCGTTCCATCGAGGCTGAGATCGCCGATACGGCTGCTGCTGATATGGCTCAGCTCCTCTGCATAGCGGTCGATGGGATGGCCGGTAAGGTAGAGACCGAGGGTCTCTTTTTCACCCTGCAGGCGCTGCTGCTCCTCCCATTCATCCACATCCTTGGGTATCACCTGGGCATGGCTGGCCTCCTCCGGTTGCGGATCTCCCATACCGAAGAGGTCGTTCTGACCCACTGCCTGCATAGCGCTGTGCTGTTCGGCCAGCTTCAACGCCAGCGGCAGCTGCATCATCAGAGTGGCGCGATTGGCACCGAGCCCGTCGAGAGCGCCGGCACGGATCAGCGACTCGATTACCCGCCGGTTGACCTTGCGCAGATCGATACGGCGACAGAATTCGAAGATATCCTGGTAGGGACCGTTGCTGTTGCGTTCATCGATCACCGCCTCGATGGCTGCCTCACCCACCCCCTTGATGGCACCGAGACCATAGACCACGGTCTTTTTATCGGTAGCGGTAAACTTATACTCCGACAGGTTGACCTGGGGCGCCTCGACCCTGAGCCGCATGCGCCGACACTCTTCGATCAACGACACCACCTTGTCGGTATTGTCCATGTCGGCGGAGCAGACCGCGGCCATGAAGGCAGCTGGATAGTGCGCCTTCAGCCACATGGTCTGGTAGGAGACCAAAGCATAGGCGGCGGAGTGGGATTTATTGAAACCGTACCCGGCAAACTTCTCCATCAGGTCGAAGATATAGGTAGCGGTCTCCTCCTCAACCCCCCGCTCCACGGCGCCCTTGCGAAAGATCTCACCCTGTTTCGCCATCTCCTCCGGCTTCTTCTTGCCCATGGCCCGGCGCAGCAGATCCGCTCCCCCAAGGGAATAGCCCGCCAACACCTGGGCGATCTGCATGACCTGTTCCTGATAAAGAATGACGCCGTAGGTCGGTTTCAGGATCGGTTCCAGATCCGGGTGCGGGTAGGAGACCTTGGCCCGGCCATGTTTACGGTTGATGAAGTCGTCCACCATGCCTGATTGCAGGGGACCCGGGCGAAATAGCGCCACCAGGGCGGTGATATCCTCGAAGCAATCGGGTTGGAGCTTTTTGATCAGCTCCTTCATACCGCGGGATTCCAACTGGAATACGGCTGTGGTCTCGGCACTCTTGAGTAATTTGAAGGAAACCTCGTCATCCATGGCAATGGCATTGATTTCGACCGGCTCCTCGCCCTGCCTGGCGCGTTCCCCATTCACCGTCTTCAATGCCCAGTCGACAATGGTCAGGGTGCGCAGACCGAGAAAATCGAATTTCACCAGGCCGACCTTCTCCACATCATCCTTATCGAACTGGGTAACCAGTCCCTCTCCGTTGGCCTCACAGTAGAGGGGTGTGAAATCGGTCAACAACCCGGGCGAGATGACCACGCCGCCGGCATGCTTGCCCGCATTCCTGGCGCAACCCTCCAGCTTCTTCGCCATGTCGATGAGTTCACTCACCTCATCATCGCTGGCGTAGGCCTGTTTCAGATCGTCGCTCTCCACCAGCGCCTTGTCGAGGGTCATGCCGATCTCGAAGGGGATCATCTTCGCCACCCGGTCGGTGAAGCCGTAGGGATGGCCCAGCACCCGGCCCACGTCACGCACCACCGCCTTGGCCGCCATTGAACCGTAGGTAATGATTTGGGATACCGAATCGCGTCCATAGCGTTGGGCCACGTAATCGATCACCTGATCGCGTTTATCCATGCAGAAATCGACATCGAAATCGGGCATGGAGACACGCTCCGGATTGAGAAAGCGCTCAAACAGCAGCTCGTGCTCGATGGGATCGAGATCGGTGATCTTCAGGGCATAGGCGACCAGCGAACCCGCACCCGAGCCACGACCGGGGCCCACCGGAATGTCATTGTCCTTGGCCCAACGGATAAAGTCGGCAACGATAAGAAAGTAGCCGGGAAAACCCATTGTGTTGATGACATCCAGCTCCACCTGCAGACGATCGTCGTAGATCTTTCTCTGTTGTGGAAAGTCGGCGCACTGGGTATCGAAGGTGGAGTGCAGCCGCCACTCCAGCCCCTTACGGGATTCGGCCGCCAGAAACTCCTCGATGGTCATTCCCTCGGGAATGGGAAAATCGGGGAGATAGTTTTTACCCAAAGTCAGTTCGATGGTACAGCGTTTGGCGATTTCCACCGTATTCTGCAGCGCCTCCGGAATATCGGAAAACAGCTCCGCCATCTCTTCCGGGGTACGAAGATATTGCTGCTGGCCGTAATTTCTCGGCCGTCTCGGATCATCGAGGGTGCGGCCCTCATGAATACAGACCCGCACCTCGTGGGCATCGAAATCCTCCGCTTGCAGGAAATGCACATCATTGGTGGCCACCACGGGAACACCGTAATCGGCTGCCAGGACGACACTGTCATGCAGACAGCGTTCCTCATCGTCACGGCCTGTGCGATGCAGCTCCAGATAATAGCGGTCACCAAACAGCTCCAACCATTGACTGAGCAGCCGCTCCGCCTCTGCCTGGTTGCCGGCCAGCAGGGCACGGCCCACATCCCCCTGGCGACCCGCGGAGAGGGCTATCAGCCCATCCGTGTTGCCATTCAGCCATTCCCGCTCCATCAATGGACGCCCAAGGTGCTGGCCCTCTCGGTAGCTGCGTGATACCAGACGCGTCAGATTCATGTAGCCCGCCTGGTTCTGCACCAACAACACCAGACGGAAGGGTGTATTGATATCCTCAGGATTGCGAATCCAGGCGTCGACACCGGCAATCGGTTTGATCCCGGCGGCCAGGGCGGCCTGATAAAATCGAACAAGAGCGAAGAGGTTTGACTGATCGGTCAGGGCCACTGCCGGCATTCCTGTCTCGGCCACCTGTTTGACCAGGGGTTTGACACGTACCAGGCCATCTACCAGTGAGTACTCGGAGTGAACGCGAAGATGAACAAAGGGGGCTTCCATAGCTGCCTATTCTACCCCGAAATGGCCTCAGGTCATGAGTCCGGATTCAGATTTTTGATTGATCCGATATGCTGCGTATTCTGCTGATCATGAACGCTGATTCTGGTGATCGTGAACACCTTCCCTGACCACGCATTGGGTTCAGTGTCTTTTTAACTCAGGTGTTCACGATCAGTCAATTTCTGATTGTAATTTCCGCATGGATTCTCCTTTCAGCTTGATTCGATGAGCGTTGTGCATGAGGCGATCCAATATGGCATCCGCCAGAGTGTTATCCCCAATGGATTGGTACCATTGATCCGTTGGTAACTGGCTGATGAT
>QBVD01000107.1 GCA_003058525.1 gamma proteobacterium symbiont of Ctena orbiculata
AGTTATTCCTGATTTACATCGAATTATTTCTGTCTCTGATTAGGGAAAATGTGTGGCATAAGTTGCTAATTCCACCCTTAATCTAGTAAAAGGTGATCGGTTACACGTCCCCTTTAAGTCACTTTTAAAAAACTTTTGCTTAACTTGATCGGGTAGACTGTGAACCAATTTCCGACGGAATCGTAGAGTGAGAATTATAGGCAATGCGGTTATGCATGGAGTGAATAAAGAATGAGTGATACCGACCCAACATATCGACGTTATGCGGATGGCGACGACCAACCTTACGACTGGAATAGGGATGTCGTAAGCCAGGGGGAGTCTTACATCTGTCCGACCTATATCCAGCGCACGCCGCCATGTCAAAATGCCTGCCCTTCAGGGCACGATATTCGTGGTTGGTTATCCATCGTGCGCGGACTGGACAAACCCGAGGGCGACAAGCCCTGGCAGCAGTACGCCTTCGAGCGTATGACATTGGCCAATCCCTTCCCGGCGATCATGGGGCGCGTATGTCCGGCACCCTGCCAGGAGGGTTGTAACCGTAACAGCCTGGACGGTAGTGTCGGCATCAACTCCATCGAGCAATATATTGGGGATTGGGCGCGCCAGAATAATCTTGCCTTCAGCAAGCCGGAAGCCGACTCCGGAAAGCGGGTGGCGATTATCGGCGGTGGTCCCGCCGGCCTGGCAGCGGCGTTGTTTCTGCGTCGTCTCGGTCACCGGTCCACCATCTTTGAGGAACACAACGCCCTGGGGGGGCAGATGGTATTCGGTATTCCCGGCTACCGTATTCCCCGGGATGTGCTGGAACATGAGATCCAGCGAATCCTCGATGTGGGTGGTATCGATGTGAAACTGAATACCCGTGTGGGGCGGGAGGTTAAGGTCGAAGCCCTGGACAAAGAATACCACGCCATCTTCTGGAGCGTCGGCACCGTGGTGGGCAAGCCGCTGCGCGTCGAAGGCGGCGAGGCCCCCAACTGCGTGGATGGGATGACCTTCCTGAAGGCCTTCAACGATGGTTCTCTGAAATATCTCGATGGTCGTATCCTGGTGATTGGTGGTGGCGACACCGCTATGGATGTGGCAGCAGTGGCCAAGCGTATCGGGGAAGTGGCCGAACTGGATGCCGCGGAGTGCCCACAGGCTGTGTTTGACGGATCCGGCAGCCAGCGCGATGAGCAGATAACCAAGCGCAGCGATTCCGATTGCTGGTTGGTCTATCGACGTCCCATCACCAAGGCCCCCTGCACCAAGCATGAACTGGAGGCCTGTATCGCCGAAGGAGTGGAGGTCCATGACAGCCTGGCCCCCCTCCAGGTCATGCTGGATGACCAGGGCCATGCCTGTGCCTTGAAAGTGCAACCGGTTGACTGGTCCTCCGGCAAGATGGAAGCCAATGGCGAGCCCTTCGAAATCGAGTGCAGATTGATTGTCGCGGCAACAGGACAGACCGGTGACTACGAAGGTATCGATGGTATTGCCAACGACTGGAACCTGATCGATGCCGATCGAAGCATGCAAGTCAAAGGAAAGAGCGGCCATTTCGTAGGCGGCGATGCTGTTAATCCGCACCTATTGACAACCGCCATCGGCCAAGCCTCCATTGCCGTGCAGGGCATACACAGCTTTCTGCTTGGCGAAGCGGTCGGCGACCGCCCGAAAGTGGAAGGTCACCACTTCGATCTTCTCCAGGAGCTGGCGCAGAAAGATCTATCGCCGGAAGAGTACAATCATGGTGAGACCTGGGGCACCAACAGCGCCAACTGGTCTGTTCACAACTTCGAGAATCGCGCCGATGCAGACGTGGTGAAGACAAATGCCATGTTCACGGGGCACTTTGCATACCAGCCGTTGAATGCCCGGGATGAGCTGGATGTGAATGTATCCAATGTGTTAGGCAGCATGATCGAGCGCTTCAACGGCCTCAACGAGGAGACGGCGGTCACCGAGTCGAAACGCTGCATGAGTTGCGGTTTCTGCTTCGAGTGCGACAACTGCGTCATCTACTGTCCGCAGGATGCCGTTACCCGCGTTAAAAAGGGTGAACGCGTGATGGGCCGCTATGTGGAGACCGACTACGGTAAGTGTGTCGGCTGTCATATCTGCAAAGAGGTCTGTCCCACCGGCTATATCGAGATGGGGTTGGGGCAGTACTGAATAGATCTGTTGAAACTGGCTTGGGTGTTTGGGTGACTACACCTTCACTGCTCCCCTGCGTCACGGGGTGAAGATCCAGGCTGGTGGTTGGGCTGGTGTTCGACATCCGTGTGGATCAACTGCAGAATCTTGCCGAACTGGAAATCCCTGGCCGCGGAGAACAGAGCCTGCGCCACCGAGGGAGCGCGGGGGCGTATTTCGTCGATGACCCGGTTTACCGCATCGCTGTCGAGCCGGACCAGCGCCTGTTCCAAATTGTTCAGCAGTTCGTTGGGCAGATCGGCCAAGGCGGCCTCATCCAATTGCACCTCGGCGGTGGAAGCCGCCTCCTTCACCGGTTCTTCCGAGTAGATGAAGCGAACGTCCAGATGGCGCACCAGGGCATCCAATAGATCGGTCTCCGTATAGGGCTTACGGATGAAGTCGTCACACCCTGCCGCAAGGATCTCCCTGCGCTCCTCCTCCAACGCATGGGCGGTGATGGCGACAATGCAGGGTTGTGCGCCCGCATCGCTGGCCTTGATCCGCCGGGTCGCCTCCAGTCCGTCCATGACCGGCATACGGATATCCATGAAGATCAGCTGGGGATGCCATTGATCGAATTGGGCAACCGCCTCCTCTCCGTTGACCGCCTCATGCAATTCAAAGCCTAGCGGTTCGAGCAGTCTGTGCAGAAGTAGACGGTTCTCCGGCTGATCTTCGACATTAAGAATGCGATAGGTCGGTTGCCCCGGCTCCAATCCGACGACACGCAGCTGCTTTTCTTCAGCCAGGTCTGGTGCTTTGGCCTTATGGGCCTCTTGCATGGGTAGTTCGACGCGGAAGCGTGTTCCCTTGCCTGGTCTGCTCTTTACCGAGATCTTGCCGTCCATCAGTTGCACAAACTGATGCACGATGGTTAGTCCCAGACCGGTGCCGCCTTTGTTACTCCCCGTAGGAAGTTGTACAAAGGGTTTGAACAGACTTTTCTGATCCACTTCACTGATACCGGGGCCGGTGTCTTCGACCTCTATGAACAGGTGGTGTGTAGATTTCAGTGTGTGCAGACGGACGGTAACGCTGCCTTTATCAGTGAACTTCACCGCGTTACTCACCAGGTTGACCAGAATCTGCCGCATGCGTGCCTCGTCGCCGCTGACGTAGCGAGGGAGATCCAATGCCTGATCCAGGGTCAGTTGCAGTTCCTTCTGTTGCGCCCGCAGCAGCATCATTTCCATCACCTCGCGCACCAGTTCATGCAGGTCGAAAGTGGCGATCTTCAGCTGCAGCTTGCCCGCCTCAATCTTGGCGATCTCCAGCACATCGTTGATCAGTTTGAGCAGGTATTTGCCGCTGTTGTTGATGATCTCCAGGTTATCGCGCTGGCTGGAATTCAAGGCCTTGTCCCTGCGCATCAGCTGGGAGAAGCCGAGAATCGCGTTGAGCGGAGTGCGCAGCTCATGGCTCATATTCGTGAGAAAGGTGCTCTTAGCCTTATTCGCATCTTCTGCGGCGTCCCGCGCCAGTAACAACTCTTCTGTCCGTTGCTGCACCGTCTCTTCCAAATGATCCTTGTATTGCCGCATCTCTTGTTCCGACAGTTTGCGTTCGGTGATATCGATATTGGTGCCAATCATGCGCAGTGGCTTGCCGTCATCGTCCATGATTGTCTTCGAGTCCGCTTTGATATGGCGGATGGAACCATCAGGTCTGAGAATACGGAATTCAGGTGCGTATTCGTGTTCACCGCGCAACGCGGCTTGAATCTCTCCTTCCGCATAGCTTTTATCCTCGGGATGGAGGGTACGCGCCCATGCGTCATAGGCGCCGCCGAAGTCTTCCTTCCGAATGCCGTACAGTTTATACATCGAATCATCCATTTTCAGTTCGTTTTTGACCACATCCCAGTCCCATACGCCAACTCCCGCGGCGCGTGTGGCGAGTTGCAGTCGTTCCGATGTAAGACGCAGTTCATCCGTGGCACGCTTGCGTTCAGTCATGCGCCACATGCTCTCCATCATCAGTGTGAGTTGTTGGACATCGGTTTCGTTATACGCCGTCTCCTTGTTACCGATGCCAGCCAGCAGCACTAGATTCCCGCTGATGAAGACAGGCAGATTGATATGACGGGTGAGGCGGAAATGACCTTCCGGTGTGTCATTATTCCACTGACTGGCAGGCTTGTGGTCGTTGCTGATGATGGGACGGCGCTGGCTGATAGCCTCCCGCCACAGGCTGTACGCTGTCAGTGGATAATGCAGCGGTGCCCGGGAAATGGTGTATTTTGGTTTGGCCCTATTGGACCATATCCAAACACTCATGGAGGTCTCATCTTCGTTTACAAACCCCAGGTAGCCTAGCCTGCTACCGGTGAGGCGAATGGCTTCGTCAAGGGTATACGCCATGATTTCCTGGATGGTCTCCTCAGACATCTGGTTGATTCTCAACAGGGCGACAGTACCTTCCATGCGCTCTTTGAGGCCTTCATAGAGGTGGGCGTTTTCAATGGAAATGGCTGCCTGAGAGGACAAAATATTGAGTAATTCTATGCGATCTGAGGTAAAGGCCCCGGCACTGAGATTATTTTCCAAATAGATGATGCCGATGAGGCGCCCTTGGTTGTGTATGGGGCTGCACAAAACAGATTTTATTCTGTTATTTTGAATATAGCGATCTGTAGTGTAATCCCCGTCAAGGGTTGCATCGTTGAGTATCACACTTTTCCCTGTTCTGTTGACATAGGTCACGATGCCTACACATAGATTCTTGAGTTGATCCAGTTTCAGAGAATCGACTTTTGATATCGTGTGTGGTTTGACGGATGCTATTATCTCGACACTAAGGTCACCCTCTCTGTTTAAGATAAAGAAACCTCGCTGAGCCCCTGCATTTTCAATGATAATGGCCATTAACTTTTCCAGCAGTTGTGACAAAACAACTTCACTGGATAGAGTCTGTGTGGATTTGATGATGGATTCGTAGTCAAGGGCGAACTTCGCTGACGGTATGGTAGCGGAAGTGGTTGAGCTTTCGTCTGTAATCGATATTTCTTCTTCTATCCGCTTTCTGGAAAATTGTGGATATTTCTGCTCCAGATGGGTGACTTTTGCCAGGGCTCCCCATTTGTAATAAAAATGTTGTGCTTCCTTGAAATATATTTTAGCGATTTTATCTTTTTGATTGGCCAGATAAAACTTCCCGGCCAGTTCATTGGCAAGAGCTACGTTATTTATATATCTATTCTCCATAGCCGATTCTATGGCTTTGTCATAAAGGTCCATCGCTTGTGTAATATTACGATCGATTCGGGCTTGTTCGGCTTGAATCAGGAGGAACTTATGCTCAAAATTTTCTGGACATTGCTTAGCCCAAAGGGAGAATTTTTTAGTGTTTTCTTTTATCGTTTCTAGCACTCCCTGTTTCTTTTTTTTATCACATTCATTAACAATGGCAAATGCTGATAGAGTGTGATAGAACAAACAAACGGTTTCTTCAAAAAGCGTTGCGATAAATTGCAACCACTCTTGCCGTTCTGATCCGACAGTATAGGCTTCCTCGTATTCTTCGAACAAAAAGCAGATTTGTGATTTATAAGAGACGTAATAGCCCAGGCCGTGTCCGAAAGAAGCTTGCTGCCATTTTTCGAGATATTCGCTTTCAGTGAACTCCGCGCAATCGAAATTTGTTTTAAACTCTTTCGTGTTGCTAAGGTTATTTAGGAATTCCCTAAAGAATTTTTCTTCGTCTGCAAAAATTGAATTGGTTTTGTTTAAAAATTCAAGGCTCCGTTCATTTTCCTCGCTGGCCTTGGCAATTTGATCGCCGACAGCCAGGATTGTCTTAGGAATCATGACTCTTGCATATCCGGAATATGTATACTCGCCATTTTCGATACCGGCCTTGAATGCCTGGTGCAATATCTTGAGTACCTCCTTGCTGTGAAACATCCAATGTATGGTAAAAATCGAAGCGATAAAGGTCGTCAGTGATTTAATTTGTTGATTGTCATAACGCTCATTCAAGGCCAGGCTCAACTGCCCTGACTCATACCCTAAGTTATAGTCTTGCAGAACCAAGGTCGTTATTACTGGAAACCAACAGAATCCAACTGCGGAGAAATTATTGTATCCATATTCTATGGAGTTATTGACGATATCAAAAATTACGTAAGGGAACATTGGTGGTAGGGAGATGTAGGTGGCATCGCTTAAGTTTGAAAGAATTCTGATCAAATAACTCTTGTCTTTGTCCTGGGTATCAGGCAGATCATACAAGTCAGAGAATTTTCTGTTTTTCATCAAATGATGAAATCTCTTGACCGCGAGGTCCATTGCCAGCTGACTCTTTTCTGGTGTGCTGATGTCCGGTAATGTATAATTGAACAATTGCAGACACTCCAAACCAAGATCAAAGCTCTTTTTATAATCACCAAGCTGGGCGAATTGAATAATTATTATCAAGTAAGCTTCAGCTTTGTCATATCGATCAGCTGCTTTCTCAAGCAGGAAATGTATATCTTTTTCCGATTGTTCAATGTTTCCGCTTAAAAACTGCGCTTGTGCTCTGTGTTTGTATAATTCTAGGGCAAGAGAATAGTGGTTTTCCCAGGCATCGACAGGTAATAAACGAGTTCCGTGGTTGAGAAAGTCAGCTGATTGGTGATAGGCGGATGATTTTTTCGCTTTTATGCCGGCCCTCAAGTTCAATTTGGCCAGGTCAATTTTCTCTCTTTTTAACTGAATAAGGTCGCTGCCCTGATTGAGGTGGCCGACAATATCAAATAGATTATTTTCAATATCCTGTTTTTGAGTATTCAGTAAGATATGTTTTCCGATCAGGTAATGGATTGAATTTCTGTTTTCTTTTGGAATAAGCGAATATGCTGCTTGTTGTATGCGGTCATGCTGGAATCTGTAGGTTATATGTTCTTTGATTGACGATTCAATTTGTTCGTTTGTCATACTCTCGGCGACCACCTTGTAAGCATCGCTGGTCGGGTAAATCAATCCGTCACGGATTGGGGAATCGAGTTCACTGGCGATAGTTGCTTGTTGTGCGCTTGTGACGATTGAAAGGGTTTTCAGATCAAAATTGTTGCCAATGCTTGCGGCAAATTTAAGTGTCTGCTGAACATTCTTTGGATACTTTCTGATACTGTTTGCCAACAACTCAACGACATTTTCCGTAAGCCCCTGTTTTTTGATTTCGTCTATATCCCATTGCCACTTTTGGTCGTTCTGATTGAAATAGACTAATTTTTCACTGTGAAGCGTTTTTAAAAACTGAATGACAAAAAAAGGATTTCCGTTCGTCTTGCTGTTCAACAATTTAACCAATGAGGCGGCGGATCTTGGATGGCAATGAAATGTGTCCATTGTTAATTGCAGGATGTCTCTCCTTGATAATGGATTTAGAACGATTTTCTCGATTGCGGTGCCGGCCTTTTCAATTTCTTCAAGTGTAATAATCAAGGAGTGAGAGGCGCCGACCTCGTTATCGCGATATGCTCCAAGTATCAGGAAATGATGTAACTCAGTGCTTGTGAGCAGTAATTTCAGCAGATTAAAAGAGGCCATGTCTCCCCACTGCAGGTCATCCAGAAAGATAACAAGGGGGTGGTCCTCTTTTGCAAACACATTGATAAATTTGGAGAATAGCTGATTGAATCTGTTTTGCGATTCGATTGGTGGCAGTGAGGGTATGGCCGGTTGTCTATCTATAATGAGTTCCAGTTCGGGGATGACGTCGATGATTACCTTGCCGTAAGGATCAAGGGCCTCTAATAACTGAAATTTCCAACTATTGAGTTTGCTTGAGCTCTCTGTGAGAATTTGGTTTATCAGGTTCTGGAAAGCTTCTATGATGGCGCTATAAGGTACGTCGCGATTTAACTGATCAAATTTACCCGATATAAAATAGCCTCGTTCCTGAACCAGTGGTTTATGTATTTCATTGACAAGTACGGATTTTCCGATCCCGGGATGGCCGGAAACCGTCATTAGCATCTTATCTTTGTTGCCGCGGCTAACCGCGGTAAATCCTTTCATTAATGTTTCAATCTCATTCTCCCTTCCGTATAACTTTTCCGGAATCTGAAATCTCATCAAAACATCACTTTTTCCAATCTCAAAGGATTGAATGCGGCCGGTTTCTTTTAGTTGAGTTAAAGCAATCTCCAGGTCGGTTTTCAATCCATACGCACTTTGATAGCGATCCTCAGAAGCCTTTGAGAGTAGTTTGTCTACAATCCTTGAGAGCACTTCCGGTATTGTCGGATTGACCTTGCTCAAAGGTTCCGGTTGTTGAGCGATATGGCAATGTATCAGCTCCATGGGATCGGAACTCTGAAAGGGAGGCCTGCCGGATAGTATGCTATAGATAACAACACCCAGGGAGTAAAGGTCGGTTCTATAATCGATTTTGCGGTTCATGCGACCTGTCTGTTCTGGAGATATATACTCAAGCGCTCCTTCAATTTTTTCAGGATGTCTGATTTTCTGAGTCTCGTGGAGTAGTTTTGTTGAAGTTGCAAAATCGATGAGGTTGACAACCCTGGTTTCGGGATTGATTACTATATTTGCAGGATCGATATTCTTATGGATGACGTCCTGGCTGTGAAGAGATCCGAGGATTTCCGCAAGGGTGATCGCCAGCTCAAGCGATTCAGCAAGCTTCAGGGGTGATTGCACAAGCAAGCGGTCAAGGGATGTGCCGCCGACATCCTCCATCACCATCATAAGCCCGCCATTTTCTTCTTCCAATCCAATGGTCTTGACAACGCCGGGGATGTTCAAAGCGGATGTGATCTCAAACTCGTGCCTGAAGCGGGAAGCAACTTCCGCCGTGTTTGCTTCCGGCTTCAGGATTTTGAGAATAACCGGCCCCTCGTGTTCGAGCTGGCGCCCGCGGCAGACCTCTGTGAATCTGGTTTCAGCGAGCTTCTCTGTGATTTCTATTTTTTTTATAATGTCGCCCATTAGACCCCACCAGCTGCGTCGCTTAATTCTATTTGCAAGTAACCAGGTTCAGCGTCATGGTATTCAGGAGCAGAGGGGGGCAGCGATAACATGTTGTGTGTGGTGACCGGCAGCGTCACCAGCAGAGGGTTCACAAAAGGTTGTATCTGTTTCATCATTCACCTCAAACCGATCTGAGACATGGCAAGCGCTAGGAATCCATCCCGCAGGCAGGTCGCCAGGTGAATCGTGTCTATTGGTATTGTTTGATATTGGAGTCGTGCATACATGTATCCGATTGGTTATACGGGAGAGATTTGACCTCTGTGATCACTTCGGTCGCATCGATAACAGGGCCGTTGTCGAACAGTTTCGCGGTCCTGGAGTGGCTACTCCATTTCAGGCGATTGATTCAACAACAATTACCGGATAACTGCGACGGGAGGGAAGTTTATCAGCTGTCTCCTCTTTCTTATTTGAAGCATAGCTCATACTCAATGGTCTGGCCATCGCATCGGAGGGTTCGAAGGCGCAGGTATCCCTTACTATTATAACGGTCTGCCAGGACTCCGCTGTTTCGGTTTCTTGATACCCAGTCGTTTCATACGCGAAGCCAGGGTGGTGGGTTTAACGCCTAACAGTTGCGCAGCACCGCCTTCGCCGAACACCTTGCC
>QBVD01000108.1 GCA_003058525.1 gamma proteobacterium symbiont of Ctena orbiculata
CTACGGCTATCAACTCAAGGTGCCGCTGATGGATCGGGTGATCCCGGCGGTGATGCGCCTGGTCGATCCTGAGCACATCCACTACTACAACGCCCGCCGTCTGCCGATCACCTCGGTGGCGACGGTCCGCATGCAGTCGGATGCCTGGCGTGACGACAACAATGTCCACATGATACCGCCGGGGGGTGGCGGTACGCCGCCATCAACCGAGGACGATCCGCAGAACGGCGGCGCCACCCCGGATGATGACGAGGGGCAGGGCGGCGATGATAGCGATACGGATGACCCGGACTCCCCATCAACGGGGGATAACCAAGAAAACGAAAATGACGATGGCAACGATGGTGAAGATCTCCCACCGATCAGTGATGGAGACGACCTCCTTTCACTCATCGATGGTGATGATCAAGGTCCGGCAGTTTGTGAAAATCCAGCGACCGCTGAGGATGAGACCTTTAGCCCGACATCCCAAAGCAGCGGCATCGCCAGCAGCCACACCGGCAACCCGATCCATGTGGTCACCGGCAACAAATACCAGCAGGAAGCCGACCTGACTCCGCTGCCCGGCACCCTGGGCCTGCTGTTCAAGCGTCACTACAACAGCCACAGCGACTATAGCGGTCCCCTGGGCCACGGCTGGAGCCACAGCTACGACCTGAGTCTCAAACCAGACGGCGACGGCTACCGCCTGCGCCAGAGTGACGGCCGGGTGATCCACTTCCAACCCAGCGACACCCCCGACCAATTTGTCGCCCCCCGCATCAGCGACGGCTGGCTGCGGATCAACCAAACCCAGCTCACCTGGCACTGGCGCGACGGGCGGCAACTCCAGTTCAGCCCCCAAGGCCAACTGCAACGCATCGTCCTGGCCACCGGCCAAACCTTGCGCCTCTTCTATAACCCCCGGGGAAAACTGTTCCTGGTGCGCGATCCCCAAGGGCGGGAGCTGAGCCTGGATCACTACCCCAACGGGCGCCTCAAGGCCATGTATGATCCCAGTGGCAAGGAGACCCGTTACCGCTACGACGACGTCGGCAATCTGCAACAGGTCACCCGGCATGAGGGCACGACGCGGATCTATCATTATGAAGACCCCCACGACCGCCACAACCTCACCGGCATCACCGACGAGCGGGGCATCCGTTACGCCAGCTGGGAATATGACGAGCAGGACCGGGCGGTCCTCTCCACCCATGCCGACCAGGTAGGCCAGGTCAGCCTCGACTTCAGCACCCCCGGCGAGACCCAAGTCACCGACAGCCAGGGCAAGGTCAGCACCTACACCACCGAGATCAGAAACGGCGTGGCCCTGGTCACCGCCATCCAGGGTCCCGGCTGTTCCAGCTGCGGCCGGGGGGATGTCAGCTACCGCTACAACGAGCAGCTGCAACTGATCGAGATGGCCACCAAGGACGGCACCACCAAGCACTATGAATACGATGAACAGGGAAGAACCACTCTCGTCACCCGTGAAGTGGCAGGGCAGCCCCCACAAACCCTGGCCCGTTACGAATATGCCAATGAAATAGACTTAAAACCCAGCGCGGTGATCCGTCCCAGCATCAATCCCCAGGGGGAGCATCGACTGGATAACAGGTACAACCGCCAAGGTCAGCCCACCCAGCTCACCGAGCAGGGTTACAGGCCCGAGGCCGACGGCAGTTACAGCCCCATCCAACGCACCGCCCGCCTCGACTACAACGAAAGCGGAAACCTTACTGTCATCGACGGCCCTCGCGAGGATGTGGAAGACCACATAAACCTCAGCTACGACAATCAGCAACGCCTGAGTCAACTCAAGACCCCCGACGGACGCACCCTGCGGGTCACCCAGTACGATGCCTATGGCCGTCCCCAGCAGGTTCAAAGCAGCGGCCAGGCCAAACTGACCCTTGAATACAATCACCGGGGCAAGGTCACCCGAGTGACCCAGGGCCAACAGACGGTTAAATATGGCTACGACGCCATCGGCAACCTCACCGCCATCACTGATCCCGATGGTAAACAGATAAGACTTAACTACGATGAGGCCGGCCGGGCCACCGGTCTCACCGACAGCGCAGGCAACCAACTCCAACAAGAGCTCGACAACGAAGGGCGCCTCACCCAACACCGCCTCAAGGATGCCCAAGGTCAGCTCCTGGCCACCGTGAGTTATCTCTATGATGCCCAAGGCCGGCTTAGCGCCCGTCAGACCCCGCGGGGTCAAACTCAATACCGCTATGACGAGGCGGGCCGCCTCACCGAAGTAGAAGATCCCCAAGGTTATGCCACGGCGCTCGACTACAACGGCCTCGGCCAACTGCTGGCCATCACGCAGCCGGGCAACCGGGTCACCCAGCTTCACTATGACGAGAATGGCCGGGCAAGTGGACTGACCGATCCCCGAGAAAACACCACCCAGATCATCAAAGATGACTTCGGCAACCTTATCCGCCAACACCACCCCGACACCGGGGAGGTCCGTTATGCCTACGACAACGCCGGCAACCGCATCCAAAAGATCGATGCCCAAGGCCTCACTACAGGCTATCGCTACGATGCCGCCAATCGCCTCATTGAAGAGACCAGCCCCAGCGGCACCACCAGCCTGGATTACGATCCCAACACCGGCCGTCTGGCCCAGCTCACCGATGACACCAGCCACGAGGGCTTTGGCTACGATGACCAGGGCCGCCTGATCCAGCACAGTCGTCATATCGACGGCCATCGGTTCATTACCCAATATGCTTACAACGCACAAGGCAAGCTGAGCCAGAAGACCCTGCCGGACGGCCAGGTCCTGAGCTATCACTATTACCGGGACGGTAACCAAAAGGGTCAACTGCGGGCCATTACACAAAAGAGCCTGTTGGGACTGAAAGAGACTCCGCTGGTGGGCGAGATCGACCAGGACGTAAGCGATGGCACTACCGGTCTCACTTTCGGCAACGGCCTGCGAGAAACCCGACACCACGACAAGTTGGGCCGGGTCACCGCCATCGACCACAGCCGCCGGCTCAAGCTCAGTTATCAATACGACGAACAGGGCCGAATCACCGGTATCGACTACAACGGTATGCTGCAAAGCTACGATTACGACCTGTTTGGCCGACTGACCCGGGCCGAGACAAAACTGGGCAGCTATCGCTATGACTACGACAGTCTGGGTAACCGCACACAAAAACAACATACTGACCAAGCAGGTAACACTGCCACCCAGGAAAACCACTATCCTGATCTGGGCAAGGGCAATCGGCTGCTGAGTCAGCAGAACGAAGAGACCCAACACTACCGATACAACCCCTCAGGCAGTCCCGAACAGATCGGTGAACGCCGTTATGAATACGACGCCCATCAGAGGCCGGTGAGACTCTATCGGGTTGATCCCAAGCAACCAGATAAAAAGACATTCGTGGCGGAATACGCCTACAACCGCTTTGGGGAGCGGATCAAGAAGGTCGTCTACACAAATTCAAAGCGACCCAAGGTGACCTACTACCTCTACGATGGTCATCAGCTGACGGCCGAGGTCGATGACAGTGGCCAGATCACCGCGCAATACCTCTATCAGCAGCATCGACCGATCCTGAAATTTGAAGGTAAGACCGCCTATGCGATTCATACCGATCACCTGGGCGCACCGAGGGCGGTTACCGACGAAGATCAGCAGATCGTCTGGTCGGCGGATTACAGTCCATTTGGTTTGATCAAGATAGAAAAACAAAAGATCGCTCTCAATCTCAGGCTGCCCGGACAGTATGAAGACAAGGAGAGTAGGACTTATTACAATTATAAAAGAGATTATGATCCAAATGTAGGGCGTTATCTCACCAGCGATCCTTTCGGATTAAATGGTGGGCTGAATACCTATGCTTATGTAGGTGGAAGTCCACTATCGTATATAGATCCATTAGGATTACATCGACTAGTAATCGGAATTGAATTACCGCCGGCCACTGCAGTTGATGCTCACGATGTACTAAATATTAATGGTGGAAGAGATACAGGGCACACATTTATATATGCTGTTGATAATAATGGAATTATCACACATGCAATTAGCTTTGGGCCGGATGGCGGTGTCTCAAAAGAACTAGCGTTTCTGGTAGGGCTTCAGCCTGGTACGGCCGACTGGAATCTGTATGGTAACGCTCATTTGTTTGAATTTGATATAACTGAGCTTCAGTATAATCTTGGTACTGTCAGAATGGATATGTTTAGATTTAATGTTCCAAACTATACTCCAGTCAATCATTGCACTACGACAGCAATTGATATTGCAGAAGGATTATTACTGGGATTCAATCTCGATTTACCTAGTGGTAGAGGGCCGGTGCGTATAGAGGCAGGTTATGATCCATTACCAGTAGAGCTAACAAATCCTTATCATTTTTATTCTGCTTTAGTGGCTGAGGGGTACACGAGTACTTTTGTAAATACTTCAGTATTAACTAACTCATCAAATATACTGGAGCCGGGCATTAGGGATCCATTGCTTGGACCGAATGTTTCCCCGGTTGGAGGGCCTGATTCTGCGGTTACAGATATTGGAGAGTCAGTAAGTATAGATGTGCTGGATAACGATACAGACCCGGATGGTGGTGATATCGAGTTAAGTTCGTTTGACGTAACCTCTACGAATGGAGGTACAATTGAAAGAAGCATCTTCTGGGGTTCTACACTTGTGTATACTCCCCCAGCTGGATTCACTGGTACAGATACATTTACATATATGCTAAATGATGGCTCTGGAGCCAGTACCAGGGTAACTGTTACAGTTGATGTACAATCGCCAAGCGCGGCGAGTGTAGGTGGTCCTTGATATGGTTGCTAGATCAGTACTGATAAATAATATGCATGTATAACTAGCATCTTTGTGTTTGTTGTAGTTAAGTAATGGTATACTTAGAATGAATGAAATCTAGATATATGAATCTCATTGTTATATCTATTGCATTACTGTTTCTTGTGTTAATGGGTATGGTTGTTATTAGTAATATAAATAGATATTTACCTAAATATGTATGGGAGGATCATGAAGCTCGTTTCATAACCTCTCTTCGTTTATATTTATCAACAACTAAAAATAATAACGAGGTTGTTGAAATTTTATCAACAATAAAATCACAGGAAATTGATTTTTCACTTAACTTTGCTAAACAAGGCTATGGCTATATAAATGATTATTTCTTTGTTATGACGCCACAAGGGAAAAATATAATCAAAAGAAAAAAAATCGATATAGAGAATGCTAGTAAAAATTATTATGAGTTTGGTGATTCATCCATGCCTGAATTGGTGCTTGTGTCTAATAATGAAGTGCTTAATGTTAATCAAATCAATAAAATAGAAAATCAAAAAATAATAGCAGTATTATTTTCTGAACAATATGTATATGTTTTGAATCTAGAAGATTATAGAGGGATTTGTTATAAACGGGGATAGCAATAGTATAAAGGTATAAGGGAAACAACTACATGTACATCCACTCTAAATTGCCCTGCCCTGGCAGATAGGAATAAATACGAATAAAAATAAATAGGGACAGTCACCAATAAAACAATAAAGGCTAGAATAAGACAACTAAAATAAATAGGCACAAAGAGGACAGTATGAAGACCAAGAATCCGGGACCTATTACAACTACCAGCGGGAATACGATCCGAACACCGGCAGATACCTGACCAGTGATCCGATTGGGCTCAATGGCGGGCTTAATACTTACGCTTATGCTTTATCGAATCCAGTTAAATATATTGATCCATATGGACTAGATGTCTTTATGTTTGACCGGGATTTAGATGGTGTTTTCGTAGGTCGGCACAAATATTTGGTCCTTGTCCCAGACAATCCCATAGACTTTGCCGGGAGATCGTACAACATTGGAAGCTACAGTATGACTCTACGAGACCTGGGCAATGGAACCTTGGGCTTTGTGATAGGTGCTCAAAACATTGGTGGTCGGCTGATTGCACAGCCATTTAATAATGCTGATTATCAAGCTACCCGAGAGTTTTATAATCCAGGTCAGTTTACATCTTTTTGGAGCCCCGACTTTTCCGTAACCAGCAGCTTGTGCAGTCCAAACACTAATGCTCCACCACGGTCCGATACCCAAATAATAGAAGATATAATTACAGCTGTACAAAACTACGCAACAACAGAAGCTTCCCTATATATTAGATTCCCAAGTGCAACCCAACAATTGCAAGAAGGTAATGGGTATGTAAACAGCAATAGCTGGGCTCATACGATAATTGACTTTGTCGGATTGGATGTGGCGCGAGGTGATGATTGGCCTGGTGCCGACGCGCTAAGTGGAAATAGGCTTAATCATGGCTACTTTTCCGCAGGAGCAATTAATCAAATAGACGCGCATAACGTCGATACCGATGGCGATGGGATTTTGGACAATATCGATAACGATGACGACGGAGATGGGACAATAGACACAACTGATGCTGATCGGCGGGATGGTTCTGTGCAATGAAGTTGCAAAATGTATTAGTTATCGCAGTGCTTTCTTTGTTGGCGGAGTCTTGCACCGATATTGATTCCAAGATTCCATGCACCACTGAAACTGATTGGATACCCAGAGAGAAGGAGATTGTCGAGGCCTCTTATTCCATCTCGCAGCAAGTGATCCTTGCAAAAAATTCGATGCTTAAGGCTGATATCGATTTCACTCATTTGGGTGCGTACAGCAATCCTTTTATCATGGTTGGTCTTGCCAACAGGCAGAGCAATAAATTAGTTATTGATGCTATTGAGTTAAGAGTGTCCATAGATGAAGAAAATCTTCCAATCAGCCGAATTGATGTGTTTGATTATGCGTCGTGTAAAAGCTCAAAATGCGTGAGCACCTGGGAGGGAAACGAAATCAATAATCTGGCAATTACATCGGGTGGCTTTATCAAACTGAATTACTACTTTGACTATCGCATAAGCAAACAACCGGAAGAGGCGAACGCAGAAGTTAAAATTGAGACAACGAAAGGTATCGATCAGGTAATTGATGTAGAACGCATGATTCCTTTGGATAAACATGTGGTAAGATACAACTGTATTTGGGGTAAAGGCCATCCTTCCCAGTGTATCGAGTGAATCGGTCAGTGACTAGCTGTAGAGCGAAAAATTGCCATCGTAGTTTCGCCCAAACTAGCGGTCGTAGGATATTGAAGATTTACGACCGTTTTGCCA
Source organism: gamma proteobacterium symbiont of Ctena orbiculata (assembly GCA_003058525.1). Classification (GTDB taxonomy): domain Bacteria; phylum Pseudomonadota; class Gammaproteobacteria; order Chromatiales; family Chromatiaceae; genus Thiodiazotropha. The sequence goes on from QBVD01000108.1 coordinate 7,183, forward strand.
GTTATCTGGACATATATGAACGCCTCCCCGAGTTCAAGGCTGAAACGATGAAGGAACGGTTCGCTGACATATATCCGGCATCGTAATGGATCCAAACTAAAATGATCCGTGCCTCGATGAAAAAATAGTGACTGTCCTTGTTTAGTTTCTCTCGATCCGATTTCCATAACAATAGACATATGATTCCTGAGTGATAGAGAGACAATGTGTGATGTGACAACAATCTTCCATCGGGCGTGAGATGACCGTCAGACCAGCAGGCTGGACGTAGACGATCGACGGTTAAATCTCTATCACGATCATGTACCCTTTTACGTTCCTCTGGTATTGTCGCCAGCCGGCTCGCCAGATTCCGGGTCCCAACCGAATGCGATCGTTCGCCACATATCCCGATAGTCATAATCTGTCTGAAGCGCCAGATTCAACCGGTTGTAGGAGGAGAAATCACTCACCAAATGAATCAACTGCACGATGCCTTTGTCACTTAATCCGGTATCACGTAGACTATCCAGGTCATCGTCGGATACAGACTTCGGGTCGTTGTTGGCCTTGAGTGCGACGTTAAGTATGATTCTCAGGCGGCTATCCTCCACCATATCAAGACCCTCTTCAGCCAAGGCTTTGACATAGTCTTCTTCTGTTTTCAAACCGTAATTTAAGATGGTACAGAAAGCTGCTGTACAATAGGGGCAGCCATTGGCCTTGGAAACCAAAATCCCGATATGCTGGATTTCCGGCAAAGTCAATTCACCCAATTGCCATAGTACTTTGGTTGAACCAAGCTTGGCCTTCAAATACTCCGGAAAATTCATCTCAACGTAAAAATGATTGGGTACTGCGCCTTCCATATCGGTAACCCAACTGAAGATCTCCTGGATGATTGGATCATCGACCCTATCCGGTTTAACGATTTTTACGCGTGCCATCACATGCCCCCAATTAACTGCTCTGTATGTTTCAGTATAATTTAATATACTTAAGTCTATTATCTAGGATATACACATAAACCTCTCTTCATGGATGATTCATGTGTTTTGACCCATCACCTCGAGAATCTGTCATGGGCCAAGCTCTGCTGTAAATAAGCACCCGGTGATTCAGGCCGGCCCTGTCGGCACAGGCTTATCGAGAAGGGTGGGTTCATGCCTGATACAGATATTCAGGTAACAGTAGTTATTACGTGATAGGTATCGCATCATCATGGATGATATTAGTATACAGTCCATAAGTAATCGTATGTAAATCGATATTTTATTCAGGCTTGCGCCAATTTGATGCATGCATTGAAATTGGTTACCCCTAATAATATAAACCTCAGGCCTGCCACCTTTTTACCAACAGCGCAAAACGCAATGCGCTATCAAGGAGTCTTGAATGATGGAGCGATATAATCAAAAGGAGTGTAGTGATCCCTTATTTAGGGAGCTGTCAAATGTGACGGAACATGACATTACATTGGATATGCTTATCCGGAAGGCCAGGAAGGACAACCGTCACGGCAGTCTGAAATACTTCATAAAGAAGAAGGCAATAAGAAAGCAACACGCTAACTGAGGTAAGTTGCGTCAATGACCATCTGAAGCGGCTATCACATCATTCGATGTATCCTTTAATCCATCCATTGTGGTAGTTTAAGACCTATGGTCTCCATTATCGAGCGATAGACTTTAGTCCAGGCCCCTGGCTCCAGTACGTTGACATTGATTCGGTGTAATTGACCCGACTGATTAGCCTGATCGAGGCATGTAGATACGTCCATCTGTTTGTCTTTAAGCGAGAAAATCACGGCTTCACGGATCTTTTCCGCAACCTGGGCGGCAATCTCCGGAGGACCAACGATAAGTACACCCTGTTTGGAAGCTTCCATGGCTGCGTTGAAGTCCTCCTGCATGATGCCAACGATGCTGCCGCCGAATTTTGTGTGAGAGAGTACCTTTTTACTGGCGTTAGCCAGATGAAACCTGGAAACTGATGTGCGACGATAGTTGGCGTCCGTAATGCGCCGGCTCGTGGTGAACCAGGTCGGCCGAACAAATTGCGTATTCTCACCAAACCTGCCACCGATTCTCTCTGAAAGCTGCCACCTGAACTCGGGAAAGCTGCCGGCCATCGGAGCGTCAGCGACGCGGGTTTTGTGTATTGTTACTCAGACTCGGTAGATGGTGTCAACTTGGCTTTGTTTTTTCGCATGGATTCACCTTTCAGGTTTATCTTGTAAGCATTGTGTACCAGGCGATCCAGAATGGCGTCAGCCAGGGTAGGATCGCCGATAATCTGGTGCCATT
>QBVD01000047.1 GCA_003058525.1 gamma proteobacterium symbiont of Ctena orbiculata
GGAGGTACAACGCCAATTTCAGTCCTTTACTACGCGCTACTTCCGAAAGTGGCAGAAAGGCTACCAGGATTCGCGGGTAACTTGATAGTACAGTACAGCGACATAGATAGAGTTTTAGTGGAAGTAGAAGATGTGTTGAAAAACCTAAATGAAGAGGCGTGGGATAGAGCAAGAAGATACATTAGTGTATGCACTGCAGGTAGACCAAGTACACAAGATGATGAAAAAATAGAGGAAATATTCCAAGTGCTTCCAGAAAGTTTAGAAGAAACAAAGACAAGGGGAAAATGTTTTGTTTCAGTCGCAACGCATCAATTTTAACGCCGCCCTAACACGGCGCCCTACCCGACATCCTACGTCGGCAGGTGAGCTTCATCGTTATACATACGCACTTGCTAGTGTTGGTTAAAATGACATCAGACATCGAATACGCAGGGAAAATCATTAGAAATTATGAACAGCGCAAGAAAAGAGCGGCTTTTTATGCATTAGTTAGTGTTATCTTTGGCGTATCTGCATACCTGTCGCACGTGGCGCTGGTCGAAAGAGTCCATGGACTCACGAACTCAATTTCATCTGATATGAATGTTGGTCGAGCACTAACAGAGAGCGATATCAAACTTGTAGAAATGAAAAACCAGCTTTCATACAATATGGGGCTCCGTATTGGCCTGTTATTGAACACATTCGCTACGGCTTCAGGAATATCGATAGGGTATTGTTTTTATTTACTGTTCTGGTCCAGGAAAGAAAGGATATTCAAGGAGCTTCATGATAAAACAAGAATCTAACAAATCATTCGAGTACACCACTTTGAGGCCGGCCACGCTACCGCGCCCCGTTCAATTCAGTCGTTAATCATTAATTAGTGAGAAATTGGTGTACCCAAGGTTATTAAGACGCATTCAGGCAGTACTTATAGATTCTGTAATTACACCTATTGTGCTATTTGTATCTGTTTTCATTGTAGGTATATATTCCATTGATAGTGATTTTATTAGAGGTTTACTTTCATTGGGACCAGCATTAAGCATGGAGCCATTGCTTGTTGCAACCACAGGAGGAACAATTGGTCATCATATAATTGGCATCAAAGTAAGGCATGTAAATGAAGATAGATACATAACCATTTTTCATGCAATTTTCAGATTTATTCTAAAAGTTCTACTCGGTATTCCTTCGCTAATTTTTATATTGACAACAAGACGTCATCAAGCAATACATGACCTGCTTTCTCAATCGATTGTGGTTCACAAGTCAACTGACAATCTTGCATCAAATGAAGCACTAGAAGAAAGAGATAATGAAATAGGTTACATATATCCTCGAGCCATTAAAAGAGTGCTCGTTATATTTACATACATTATCCTGATTACAGCATTAATTAGCGTCATGGTTAGAATGTCAGTATCAACTAACTGTCTAGAATTAGGCTTATGCAATAGCATTGACTCCACAATTTCATATGTGGCGCCACTAATATTTTGGTCAGCAACCTACGCTGTTATAGTAATGGGGTGGAATTCTAGGTTATACGGGTGCAGAAGAGTGTGTGATGAAGACGCTTATCCAACAAATTCTGACGAAGCAAAGAACCGCGCGGGTAATTTTAACGATAAATCTAACTGATTCCATGGCAAAAAATGAAAGCTATTCGAATCTAAGGTAAAATGAAAACAAAAATCGCATTATCCTCAATTATATTGCTTGGGGCTCTTTTGTGTTTTTATTTTGCTGCAAAAGCACCAGTGCAAATGATTGTCAGTCCGTCAGAAGTGGTTACCACAACAGGATTAGCCGGGCCTGGTTCATTTGAAATATGGCAAATTATATCCTTATTCGGGTTTATCGTAGGCCTAGGGCTCCTGGCCTTTCTAAGGATCTACTGGAAATGATTAACCTAATAACAGCCTTTCACCGGACGCAGGAGATTCCCCCGAAAAAGTAGACACCTCAATCTAACTGTGGAGTTCCCACGGTACGGTAGACACTTCCGAGCTATGAGCTAACACCTCTGTCCTACTGAAGACATCATTAGGGTGGTAAGGAAATGGCAGCTTTGGAATAAATCAATAAACGCCTTTTGATCGCCGCGAGACTCCTTGATCTGGCTGCTGAAGAAACCCGCGATACCGGGTTAGGGCCAACACAAGATAACATTGAACACATTAGCAGAGTGCTATCCGAAGTTTTCAACTCCAGTACAGGCTTTACGAAGTCATGCCCAAATTGAAGCCTAGGTACCTCAACGAGGCTCCGCCAATCCCTGAGGCTGATCGACTACTCACAGAGTTTCTAGGGAAAGCAATGTCACTTGAGTAATCCGGGAATATCAATGGCGCCACAGAAAAACTCAAAGAATTTCCGTTGTTTGAATCATCACTTCGTCATCAGGACATTGCTCGCTCAGAGAGCGTATGGCTAAAGAGTGAATATGGGCCCAGCTAAACAATCATGCTTTTCAAACCCCTTGCCATGACAACCCCAGTCTCGACACCGCTGTAATATCGCGTATCTGTTTCAATCACTGAGTAACCCAGCGCCTCATAGAACTGTATAGCACCTTTGTTTTGCTCTCTTACCTGAACAAACACATTAAACGCACCGGAGGTTAAAGCCACCTTCTCCAGCCATCGCACAATATCGCTGCCAATTTTCATGCGCCGGTAATTACGCTTAACCGCAAGCAGATCCAGATTGGCCTGATGTTCGTAGTAGGTCATAATCCCAAAACCCACCAAGGTGGAGCCTGATCTGGCCACCACTACATTTTTACTTCTGTGTCGTATGAGTTCGGTGATTTTTTTTGGTGTGTACCTCCAGCCCAGCCCATACTCGATTTCGTTCTTGGACAATACACCGATTTCGACAGCATCGGAAAGGCTGGCAAACTCTATTTGAGTTCTCTCTTGTAACACGGCTATTAGGACCTCTTAGGGCCTGTTATCACCCGTATCAATGTGTTTATAGGCATTCAAATTCTCTTCTGTTCTATTTTTGCCGCCATTTTCCCTTCCCGTCCTGGTACCAATACCCTTTAGGCGCCTCTTCCACCCACACCCGGGAAAACGTGTCACGGATATTTTTTTCCCACTGCGGCTGCCCATTGGCACGTGCGATCTCGGCGTACAGGGCCTTACGGTCGCCATTTTCATCCGCGACCATTTTCTTCACCTTATTGCGTTCACGCAGCGGTATCAGTTTCAGATCCCGTACAGCCACCAGTCCGTTATTGGTGAATCCCAGTGCGCCTGCCCGGTAATGGGCCGCCAATCCGCTCTGCCGGCTCGACATCGATGCGCGCAGTTTGCGAATTGCCGGGGAGTCTATATCGATATCAGGTGTGGCCGCCTGTGCGGTTGGCACCATGAAATCGAGAATCCCACCCAGGGTATTGGAGAATGTGGATTGGAGTATTTCCTGCAGCGACTGTTGATCATCCTTCTTCGATTCCTCTTTGGGTACGCTCTTCTGCTGGTCAGACTTCGCCTCTTCACCCAGTACGTCGCGTACAATGGTGCGCGCGGCCTCTTCCGCGGCAGCCGCCGGAAAATAGATATTGATCGTGACACAGGCCACCAGGCCCAGGGCCATGAAGGGATAACCAATAAAGCGCTTCAACATTGTTACATTCCTTAATTCGTTAAATCGGCTGTTAATGTTTTCAAATCATGAGTATGACTATAATTGACACGGAGAAAAGCTCAACATCCATCCCACATAGCCCGATTGCCGCTACCTGACTTCCATTCCTTCGACACGGATACTCTTCAGGCGTTCCAACAGCGTCTTCCAGGCCACCTGGCGATTTCTCGCAATCACGTCGATCCTCGGCAGGCCGGACCCTTTGACGATGTAATAACCGCCATCCGGGTGTTTCATCCCGTCCAGCTCCGCCACATTGCCGTTCAGTTTAGCCTGCAACTCTATACGGTCATATCGAAATTCCTTGAAAAACCCGAGAAATGTACTCGACAGGCCACTGCCTACACCATTGCCCAAGGCAGTCAGGTTATCCACCGCCCGCTGACTGATTCGATGAGGTGTCCGGTCTTTTTCAGGCGTGTTAAAGCGCGCATTAAAGGCGATGGGTTCCCAACTGGCAAGACGCAGATCCGCAATCTCACCCTCGAGGCCACCTTCTATATGTCCAAAGGAGAAGGTTTGTGTAATCCGGGCAAGATCCAGCCCCCGCAAATGCATATTCGCCGAAAGCTCCGGAACCCTTCCGAGGGGCTCCTCGATAAGCAGTTCATCCACGCTGATCTTGCCGCCAAACACATCAACGACCAGTTCCCCGTCCATCTCCAGCCTTTTCTGATGATAGCGAACATTTGGAATCGTACCCTGCAGCGTCCCCTCCATGGGTGGCCACTCAAAGGCCTCGGCGAGTGCTCCAAGTGAGATATCCCTGAATTGAGCACTGGTGGTCCACCTGGGAGCATCGCCCAGCAGATCCAGGAGATGAAGTTTATCGATATGGAGGAAGCCGAGCATCAACGGGATCTCTACAGGCGCTTCCAACGCCACCTCTCCCTGTTGCGCATGGGCGTGAATATCCAGCGCGCCAAAATCGATACGATAGAGCTGACCGCCTTCTATCCTTATGTGTGATTTTGCGGGGTTTTTCTCTCTACCCCATGCCAGGCTGCCATTGATGTCATACAATGCGAACAGGCCTCGCCTGTCATCCAGGTTTACATCCTTGAGGTCGGCATGCAGTGTTTGCAGCTGTCCATTCTTGAGCCCAATCCGCGAGTGCAGAATTCCGCCTGCCTCCACATCATCCGCCATGGTGCCGATCAGCATCGGCTGCAGAAAGACACGGTACAGGCTATCGACATTATCACTTTGCAGATCTATATCCGCCTGCAATATCGCCATTTTCGACGTATCGATCTCAATCCTGCCCCGTGATTCCATTACCCGGGGTACCTTGACCATTGCCTCATCGACCTGCACGACTTGCGCTGCGGGTTTCCAACGCCCCTGCAGTTGGAGTGACAATGGCTCCTCGAGTACTTCCACATAGAATGGATCCGCATAAAACTGGCCGCCGGTGAGTATGAAACCGCTACTCCCCACCCAGTCGCTCCCCTTTCGTTTGGCTTTGAGATCCAGTCGGAACCGTCCATCTTCCGCAACGTGAAGTCCTTCGGCATCTGCATATGAAAATTTGGATACCCGGATGTCCATATTAATGTGCTCAGGCTGGGATTGATTGCCTGCAACCTGTGCAGTGATTTGCGCGCGACCTGACAGTTCGGAATCCGATGGCAGAAACTTGGCAGCAAACTCTTTGCGCAAGGCGTCGAGTTTCAGATCTTTACCCTTGAATACCATCTCCCAACTGCCTTCCTTCAGCTCGAGTTCGACACTGATCCTGCCACTCGCCAACTTGAAACCTTGAGCCTTGAGCTTTAGCCGCTCGCTGTCGATAAACTCCCCGCTCACACGAAGTTCCTGTGGTCCATAGGGGGAAGTACTGATACTCAATCGACCGTCATGACAGTGATAGGTATGCTGAACAGTTTGAAGAGGACAGTCCAGACGAATACCTTCGATCTTCCCCGGCAGAGCATCATGTATCAAAGAGGCGGCCGTCATGTGAACGGTCAATTGTTGGCCACTCTCCAGGTTAAGGTCTAAATTGACCTCTTCCATGACCCAGCCCGTCGCACTCAACCTCTGGATCGACAAATCCATATTCAAACCGGCCTCTGTGCGCAGCGATGTGCTGCTCAACAAAACCAGCCCGACAAACCCTATTAAGATTGCGTGATATTGGCCCATGGAAATCGCGATGTCTGGAGTAAACTCCATATTACACCTCATTCCATCACTTTATTTATTATTGAATGGGGGTTGATTGGAGAATAATCAGATGTTCACCCCGAAGAATGTGGCAGTTGTTTTAATCCTCGTTTTCATCGTCAGCCTGGCATCCTGGTCAAAACTGCGTTTCGTTGACGAGAGTGATCATGAAGAACAGCGCTGGCGTGTCGAGGATTACCCCGGATTCACGGAAAAGAAGTCTGCCACAACAGGCTATACGGACATTAAACACTCCAGCCAATAGACTTTGTTAAATCCTGAGAGCCTTTCTAGTTGAATAATCTACTCTTGATATGTTGTTGTCGCTCCCTCTTCCTATCCAGTAAAGCCTAATTAATTTTCTTTAAATTCATACAATTACACAGCTTTCTATCGCTTTATTCAGCTCCCCCTAAGAAATCAAATTATCCTTATATATTATAATATGCTAATTTAACGTTTCTTAAGGATTCTTGTTCGTATTGGACCATTGCGCGACCTGCGCAAAGAAAAAGGGGTAATTTTAATGGCCAAAAGATCTCAAGCAACCAAACAATCCGTCACCACCGACACAGCTAAAGATACCGAACAGAAAGAGAACCTGATTGATTTAGAGGATAGAGCTCCCTCTGCAGCATTACCGAATGAGCTCAACAACAAGATTGGTAAAATCGACTCTGACCTGGATGACCTCAGAAGTCAGTTGAGCAAGACCAATCGCAGTGTAAAGACCAGCCTCTCACACCTGAGCGACAAGGGTAGCGATCTGACGACCAAGGTCTCCGAGACCTACCAGCAACTTGGTTCACTCGATGATGCCTACAAATCCCTGTCTGAGAAGTCCGCCACCATCAGCAAGGATATCAAGACCGTCTCAAAGCAGATCAATCAGGTCAGTGAAAAGTCGGACAGCGATATTGGATTGCTAAGCGATGGCTACCAGTCCCTGCTGGCCCATACCGATGAGCTGGCGAAAAAATCGAAGCAGACCACTCAGATGCTGAATAAGAGTATCAAAGACAACGCCAAAATGCTGCAAGAGCTCGAAAGTGCACTGGTGGCTGAAATTGACAGCCTGGCCAAGCACAGCAAAGAGCGGGATCAAGACCTGGCTGACAAGAGCGATGAAATCAGCAATGACCTGACTAAGGCGCAGGATGAAATCAAATCCAACCAGGCCCGCCTGCTTAAATTGCAGGCAGTGGATCAGGCATTAGAGAAACGAGTAACCGAGGTTGAGGGTACAGCAGGGGATCTGACCAAGAAGAGCAGAGAGCTCTCGAGATCAACAACTATATTGAATAAACGCAGCTCTGAGCTTTCTGATGCGATAGATGATCTTCGGGCCCGTACGGAAGAGCATAGTGAGCAAATCACCGATCTTCAGGAGCGTGTTGAAAAAGGCGCCAGGGCATTGGTATCCCTGATAATGTTGGAAAAGCGCCATTTCCGCATCCTGGGGGGGATGATTGTACTGCTCGTTCTCGGCCTGCTCGTCTTCATGGGCACTGAATATGCCAACTGGCGCTCTGAGACACAAACCAACACAGCACTGCAATCGGATATTGTCACGACCAATACCCATCTTGCCGCGACCGATTCTCAGCTGAGCCAACTCAGTAATCAGACAGCCGAAACGGATAGCGCCATACAGAGTGAAATATCCGATATTAACGACCGACTGATTACAATTGGCGACCAGGTGGACACCCTAGATGGGCGTGTCACCAATATGCGCCCACATCAGACATTCGGTAGTGACAACACCATTCACGGTTCCGCATGGATCGCCAAGCAGCCGGGCACTAACCATACTATTCATATTGCCACACTGAGTGACAAGCAAGAAATCTACAAACTGGCGGAGCGTTATCACAGCCACCTGAAAAAAGACCTTGCGTACTTGCCTGTGAAGGGCAATAACAGACAACAATATGCGATGATTTACGGTAACTTTTCCACTGCTGTCGATGCCGAGTCAGCACTGAACAGACTGCCAAGGATGATTCAAAGGCATCGTCCTTCCGTCCATTCGATGGGTCAGGTCCAGTCATTCATAGCGGAATAAACGGCTCAAGAACCTGGGGTGAGGCGGGTTCAAATCGGACCCCCTCACCCATCTTTTTTAATACCTGAGTTCTACTATCACGCCGCTCAGTACCAGCGGTATCTTTGATTATCAATCTGTCGCCTTAGTAGAAATCTATAACATTATCCGTCTACTGAGGATTGTCATTGCACCCTTGTAAACCCTGCCTGTACCCTCATGCCGATTTGAGGACCTGCAATGAGTTTGGATCGTGGCACAAAAATCTACGCAGCCGTTCTCGCCAGCATCTGCTTAGGTATACTACTGGCGTGGCTGCTGACACTGGACTTTCGCCTAGGTGAGATCGATGACATGTTGCAGCGGGACCCCCTGATATCGTCCTACCCCTACCCCTTCAGGGCGATGCAGATCAGGGGCACGACTGCAATTATCTCCTCCCCCAGGTCGAGCACTATGCCTGCCGTAAAGTTTATCGGCCTCATAAAGCCGAGCCTGAAAAACCTGAGCGATCAAGATCCCAAGCTTATCACGGCACAGAAGGAGCTTGCGGCAGTCCAGTCAAAAGTGCGCAAACTTGTAGTTGACCGGGAAGATATCGATAGGGTCGAATGGCGCATTGACAAGGAGTGGTTTGCAGAGAAGGGAATCTGGTTGGATTAAGCTGTAGGATGCGCGTGTAAGACGATTTATTAATATCTATGTTATACCTGACTTCAACAGCTTGCTTTTGAGCGCTCGTCTTGTCACTGGGTCTTGCCGGAAGAGATAATCCTGAAGGGCGTATCCCGCACTTCTTCATCCCGGTTACGCATGAAATCAGCCGTTCTGAAGAATGCCTGGTTGAGCTCTTCCTGCAGCTTTGCATCCAGATCCATTGCCGACAGCGCCTCCCGCATACAATAGATCCACTGATCTCGTTCCTCGATACCGATACTGAAAGGAAGATGCCTGGCACGCAGCCTGGGATGACCATACTTCTCTACATAGAGATCGGGGCCACCCAACCAGCCGGATAGAAAGAGGAACAGCTTTTCACGTGATATATTAGGGCCTGTTAACACTAATCCAATTGGCCCTGTTGCGCCTGAAAAAGCGCCACTCAAGGCGCGAGGAGAGAGGTTTGGTGATTCCAAATGAACGACGAGCAACGCCGAGTGGCGCTTTTTCAGGCGCAACCCGAAGGGCTGGGGCTATTTTTCCGCCCAGCGGCGTTATCACTCGCTCATGTAGCATAACTACACCTCGCTCATTCTGCCTTGCTGGACAAAAAAATAGTCCCAGCA